>CAVUCB010000091.1:0-176445 GCA_963739755.1 uncultured Alphaproteobacteria bacterium
AAGGCAACGCAGGGCCTGATCGTCACCGACGCGTTCTACTGGGACATGAACGACGAGACCCGCGCCTTCTCGAAGCGCTTCAACGAGAAGGTCGGCCACATGCCGACCATGATCCAGGCCGGCCTCTATTCGGCAACCATGCATTATCTGAAGGCGATCGAGGCTGTTGGCACCGACGAGGCGCCGAAGGTGATGGAGCAGATGCGCGCCACGCCGATCAACGACTTCTTTGCCAAGGGCGGCAAGATCCGCATCGACGGCCGCATGGTGCACGACATGTATTTGTTCGAGGTCAAGAAGCCCGAGGAGTCGAAGGGCGAGTGGGACCTCTACAAGCTGATCGCGACCGTGCCGGGCGACGAGGCGTTTCGTCCGCTCGACAAGGGCGGCTGCCCGCTGGTGAAGACGAACTAAGATCGTAGAACCGAGAACGCAGGGTGGGCAAAGGGCGCTCTTGCTCCGTGCCCACCTTTCTTTTTCGCGGATGCATGGTGGGCACGCTTCCGCCTTCGCTCGTTGGCTACGGCGGACGTAGTCGCTTTGCCCGCCCTACAGCTCTCTGCGATGCGATCCGACCTCTCCCCGCAAGCGGGGAGAGGTGAAGAAGCGGCTCAAGTGCCTTCGAACTTGAACGAGATGTTGAGTTTCGCGCGGTAGGCTTCGACCTGGCCTTTGGAGTCCAGTTGCATGTCGAGCTGGACGACCTCGGCGACGCGAAGATCGCGGAGCGTCTTTGCGGCCTGCTCGACCGCGGTAGCGGCCGCCTTCTCCCAGGATTCCTTGCTGGTACCGATCAGCTCGATCACCTTGTAGACGCTCTCAGGCATGACGTCCTCCCGTTCGCTATGAACTCGGCAGGCAGCAGGATGCCCCTGCCGGGTGCGAACCTAACATCGCCGCAGCGGCACCGAAAGGATGCAACGCGGCAGGCTCCTTCGCGGGAAGCGAAAACCAGGACAAAAACGCGCCCGGTTTCCCGGGCGCGTTTCGTTTGTCCATGCGTCATGGTCCAGCCTATTCGGATATTTGAACTCCGGCATGTTCTTCAGCTCGTCCTTGGTCGCATTGAACACCGCGTGATCGGGATACCAGGGATTCGGCTTCGACGGAGTGGCCGCTGCCGGCTGAGTGGCGGTCGAGCCGGTGGTCGTGGTCGACGACGATGACATCGGCGGCTTGGCGCCACCCGCGTTCGACGCGCCGGCACCGGTATAGGCAACGGGCTCGTTGGAGAACTTCATCTTCTCAAAGGGCAACGCGACCAGCCGCGCGCCCATGCCGAGAAAGCCGCCGACGCTGATCACCGCCGCCTTGATGTTTCCGCTCTTGTCGATCAAGAGGTCGTTGATCGAGCCGACATTCTCGTTCTGGTCGTTGTAGACGTTGAGGCCGACGAGCTTCGAGGCGCGCCAGTTGCCGTTGTAGGACATGTCGGTGGCGCGGCCTGCGTCTTGCTGGCGGTGTCGTGGTGGTGGTTTCCGCCGCGAAGGCGGCACTGGCAAGCAGCATCGAACCGGCAACGCCGACGGCGAGATATTTGGCTAACATGATGGGTTCCTCCTGATCAGAAACTGATGCGGAGAAAACATCTTGTCTGGCGCGCCGTTCCCGCATCCGTGAGCAATTTCAGATTTCGCAATGCAGCGGGAACACGGAACCGCTGCAGCAGAAAGCGGAACAGCCATCCTTCGCCTGGATGAAGGATGGTTGCGCCGAGCGAGAAGCGTGCGCGTCGCGAACCGATCAGCTCTGGTAGTCGATGAGAAGTGCCGAGAGCGACGAGCCGTTGCTGCCCGTCGTGCTGCTCGTTCCCGTCGCATTGTAGGAGCTCGAAGACGAGAGCGAGTTCTGCAGCGATTGCAGGAATTGCTGCAGCAGGTCTGCAACCGAATTGTCGCTGGACGAACTGTCCGTGCCGTCGCTCGAGGACGAACCGTTCGACGGCGGGGGGCCGGGAGGCGGACCACCGGCGCCGCCCGGACCACCGGGCCCGCCAGGACCGCCGCCGCCCGGACCATTGGCGAAGGTCGCCTTGAACACGCCCTGCAATTCGGTCGCCTGGTCGCTGGTGAGATTGCCGGAAGACACTTCATTCTGGATGAGATCGTCGATCTTCGATTTCAGGTCGCCTGGCGAGGGCCTGCGTGCCGCTCGACTGATTGCTGCCGCGGTCGGCCTGCAGCGAGGAATCGATGTCGGTCAGCGCGGACGACAGCGCCGACTGGTCGGACGAGCTGATGGCGCCGGAACTGACTTCCGACTGCAGTTCATCTTGCAGCCGCTGCAGCGGCGACTGCTGGTAGGAGTTGGCGGAGAGCGCCGAGATTGAGGTCATGATGGCTTCCTTCGATCGAATTCGCTGGGTTTGGTGCTGAACTCGGGCGCGACGGTATGGTTAATGGCCTTAACGAGGCCTTTGCGCCGGTTACCCGGTATTGCAAGGCGCCCCTCAGAAACATTCAGAAACAAAAATCCTTCGCCGGGCGGAGCGAATCACCGACAAAAGGGCCCATGGCCCAGGCATCGCCCAACATCCTCGTGGTCGAGGACGACCGCGAAACGCGCAACCTGATCGCGAAATATCTGCGCACCAACGCCTGCAACGTCACCACCGCCAGCGACGGCCGCGAGATGGTTCGCGCCATGACCGACCGTCGCGTCGATCTGCTCATTCTCGACGTCATGCTGCCGGGCGAGGATGGGCTGAGCCTGTGCCGCAAGGTCCGCGCGCAATCGCAAATGCCGATCATCATGCTCACCGCGCGCGGCGAGGATGTCGACCGCATCGTTGGCCTCGAAATGGGCGCCGACGACTATCTCGCCAAACCCTTCAATCCGCGCGAATTGCTGGCGCGCATCAATGCGGTTTTGCGCCGCCAGGCCGCGGGCAGGGTCGCGAGCGCCGCCGAGGGCGCGAGCGCGCTCGCCTTCGCGGGCTGGCGGATCGATCTGCGCCTGCGCGAACTGCGCAACCCCGACGGCGCGCGGGTTGCGATGACCAGCGCCGAGTTCGACCTGCTGCAGACCTTCTGCGAGCGGCCGGGCCGCGTGCTGTCGCGCGACAGCCTGCTCGACCTGACGCAGGGGCGCGATGCCGGCTCGTTCGAACGCTCGATCGACGTGCTGGTCAGCCGCATCCGCCGCAAGATCGAGCCCGATTCGCAGGAAGCAACGCTGATCAAGACCGTGCGCTCCGGCGGCTATCTGTTCACGCCAATCGTCCGCGCGCTGACGTCGGGCAGCAACTGACCATGAAGCTGCTCGGCTTTCTCAATCTGAAAGGGATCGGCGGACAGATCGCAGCACTGGTGGTGGCTTCGATCATCGCGCTGCATCTGATCATCACTGCAAGTTTCCTGATCAACCGGCCCGACCGGCCCGACCCGTTCGCGGTCGGTGGACAGCATCAGCTCGCGCTCGCCGCACAGCTTCTCGCAGCAGTGCCACCATCGGAGCGGCCGCGGCTGCTCGCCGATCTCACGCAGGCATATCCGCAGCTCGAGCTCGCAACCCTGCCAGCGGAAACCGCGCCGGCTGCGACGGAAACCAATCGTCCCGCCTTGTACGGATTGATCCGGCACCTCGGCAATCATTATCGCGTCTTCGCGCTGCCGCCGAATGAACATCGCATCGGCATTGCGCTGCCGGACGGTGCGATGATCTCCGCGAAAATCCCGATGCAGGTGCGGCAGCCGCCGTTCTGGGGCGGGCCATGGATGATGACGCTGCTGTTTGCCGTCATCAGCGTCACCCTGCTCGGCCTGTGGGCCGCGCGTGCTCTGACCGCGCCGCTCTCGTCGTTCGCAAAAGCGGCCGAAAGTTTCAGTCTGAACGGCGCAACGGCCCCGCTTCCCGAGCGCGGCCCCGAAGAAGTGCGCGCGGTGGCGCGCGCGCTCAACCGCATGCGCGAGCGCATCACCGGACTGATCGACGACCGCACCAGGATGCTCGCTGCGATCAGCCATGATCTGCGTACGCCGATCACGCGGCTGCGCCTGCGCTCCGAATTTATCGAGGACGAGGCCAATCGCGTCCGCATGCTGGCCGATCTCGACCAGATGCGGTCGATGCTGGAAGCCGTGCTGTCCTTCCTGCAGAACAACCGCCGGCCGGAATCGATGACACTGACCGATGTCGCGAGCTCGCTGCAGCTCGTCGCCGATCAGTTTTCCGACATGGGGCACAAGGTGACCTATGCTGGCCCCGATCACGCCATGGCGATGGCGCGACCGGACGATCTGCATCGCTGCATCACCAACCTCGTGGAGAACGCAGTGCGGTTCGGCACGGAGACGACGATCCGCCTGGCCATGTGGGCCGAGGACACCGCGATCGAGATCGAGGATGACGGCCCCGGCATTTCGGATGCGCGCAAGGACAATATGCTGCAGCCCTTTGTGCGGGGCGACAGCGCGCGCAACATGGACGAGGCTGCGGGCTTCGGACTCGGCCTGTCGATTGCAAATGCGATTGTGCTGGCGCATGGCGGCAAGCTGTCGCTGCACGACCGCAAGCCACATGGATTATGCGTCTGTGTTACACTGCCGCGCAAGCAGCGCGACCAGCGCTCGGCGGCGTGAAGTCAGGCGGCGATCGGTTGCGGCTCCGCTGCCTCATCGAAGAAAGCGATCGCCTCGAAGCGATAGTCGCAGGCCCAGCAGTGCCAGAGATAGCAGGCGCGGCCTCCACTCGACTCGATCCATTCCGGCATCGCGATCGGCTTGCCGCACTGTGCACAGGGATTTTGCCGGGGCAGATAGTTCAGACCGGTTCGGGCCATGGCGCACTCCCTATTTTTTGTTTTGCTTGGGTTGTTTGTTTTTTTGCTTGGTTGATTTGAACGCTGGCTTGAACGCCAACGGATCAGTCAGGAATGTTGTCGCATTCCGGAGAGGGATCATAGACCCGCTTTGAGTCTTTTGCCACGACGATCGTTGTCGCAGCCCCCATCGTCTCAAATTTTAATGATTTAACGTTTTTGCGTCGCGTCGACCGAGGGCTCACGCGTGTGCATCGCACCGCGTCGCACAAGTGAATGGTCGCGATGTCGTCAGAATAAATCTTTGCTCAGCCGTCGATGCGAGCGAACAAGTTTGTCGTCGCACTCTGGGTGTGCAGCAAGGTCCACTCGATCTGGCATGCGCCGAGCAGGCCGGAACGGTTTTCCGGTTTCCTCAGACCGGACGCGTTGCGCCCGATTTTGGCCACATCCGCGACGTTGATCGATAATTGCAGGTGCGCAAGAGTTAATGCGCCCCGGGGCGGGGTCTCATCCGATGAAGCAATGGCTCACGATCGCTTGCGCCGCTGCCTTGGCAGCGCTCGCCTTTGCGCGCGATGCCGATGCCGGCAAGAGCGATTACGACGCCATGGTCGCCACCCACGCCAGGGCCAATCACGTGCCGGAAGCGCTGGTGCATCGCGTGATCCAGCGTGAGAGCAAATACCAGCCGCAGCTCATCGGCCGTGGCGGCACCATCGGACTGATGCAGATCAAGCTCGCGACCGCGAAAGGACTTGGCTACGCCGGCGACGCCGAAGGCCTGCGCGATCCCAACACCAATCTCACCTATGGCGTGAAATACCTCGCCGGCGCCTATCGTGCCGCCGACGGCGATCATGAGCGAACCATGCATTTTTATGCGGCCGGGTATTACGAAGCCGCAAAGCATCTGAGGCTCGAGCTCGCCGGAGGCAAGCGGCTGGAGGCGGACGGCAGCCCGCAACCGCCGCTTTCCGGTGATGCGCCGCGAAAGCTGCACGAAAAGGCTGCAGTGGTGGCGCGCACCAGGGTTCCACCGCCGCTGTCGATCATCCCCGCCGGCGCAAAGGCGGCTCAGGCGCGTTGACAGCCAAAATCATCGGCTTACATTAGCGGAGTTCCGAGGGGAGCTCCGAGGAGGAGCTGAGATACCGCAAGCTTGGGGAATAAGCCCGAGACCGCGGTGACCCTTTGAACCTGATCCGGGTCATGCCGGCGAAGGGACAGGGATGTACCAAAACAAGAGTCCGCGCGGGGAATCCGCCGTTTCCATCATCGGCGCAGGCATAGCAGGTAGCTGGCACGCGCTGCTGTTCGCGCTAGGAGGCCACGCCGTCACTGTGCATGAGCGCAGTGACGCTTCGATGACGGAATCCACCAGCCATTGGGCCGGCGGCATGCTCGCGCCCTGGTGCGAGGCCGAGACCTCCGAGCCTGTGATTTCCAGGCTCGGCATCCGCTCGCTCGATCTGTGGCGGCAGCATTTTCCGCAGACCCCGTTCAAGGGATCGCTGGTGGTGGCGCATGCGCGCGACCGCGCCGATTTCGAACGCTTCGCGAAACTCACCACCAATCGCCGGCGGCTCGATGCGCAGGCGCTGCATGAGCTGGAGCCGGCGCTGGAGGGACGTTTCCGCGAGGGGCTGTTCTATCCCGACGAGGGCCATGTCGAGCCGCGTCGCGTGCTGCCAGCGCTGCATGCGGCGATCGCGAAGGCCGGCGGCAGGATCGAATTTGGCAGCGATGCGAAGGCCGATAATCTCGACGGCATCGTGATCGACTGCCGCGGATTATCTGCGCGCGATGCGCAAAGCGAGCTGCGCGGTGTCAAGGGCGAGATGATCGTGGTCGAGACAGACGAGGTCGAGCTCGCGCGCCCGGTGCGGCTGATCCATCCGCGCTTTCCGCTTTATGTGATCCCGCGCGGCGATGGCCGCTTCATGCTGGGCGCAACCTCGATTGAAAGCGAGGATACCGGCGTCAGCGTGCGTTCGGCGCTGGAGCTGCTGGGCGCGGCCTATGCCGTGCACCCGGCTTTTGCCGAGGCGCGCATTGTCGAATTCGGCTCGGGGCTGCGCCCGGCCTTCCCTGACAATCTGCCGCGGATTTCGATCGACCAGGAAAGGATCTCGGTGAACGGGCTCTATCGCCACGGTTTTCTGCTGGCGCCTGCGCTGGCGGAATTGACGCTCGCCTATGTCGCGCGCGGCGTGATCGACAACGCGGTGATGCGATGCGCGTGACCGTCAACGGCGAGAGCCGCGAGATTTCGTCCGCCAGCGTCGACGCGCTGCTCGGCGAGCTGGACTATGAGGGCACGCATTTCGCGATCGCGCTGAATTTCGACGTGGTGCCGAAGAGCCGCTGGGCCGAGACGAGACTTAAGGCCGGCGACGAGATCGAGATCATCACGCCGCGGCAGGGAGGGTGAGATGAAAGCTTCGCGCACTCCGCTGTCATCGCCCTGCAAAAGCGCGAAGCGCGTCTTCGAGCCAAACACCGGGCGATCCAGTACGCCGCGGCTTCTCCATTCTACTGAGAAGCCTCTGGAATACTGGATCCCCGCTTTCGCGGGGATGACAGCCGAATTTGAGGAGACACCGTCGGCATGGTGAATTTCTACGGCAAATCCTTCAACTCCCGCCTGCTGATCGGCAGTGCGCTCTATCCCTCGCCCGCGATCATGCAGGCCGCCATCCGCGCGTCCGGTGCGGGCATCGTCACCGTATCGCTGCGGCGCGAGGCGGCAGGCGGCAAGACCGGCGATGCGTTCTGGAATTTGATCCGCGAGCTTGATGTCACGGTGCTGCCGAATACAGCCGGCTGCCGTACTGTGCGCGAGGCGGTGACGACGGCAAAGCTCGCGCGCGAGCTGTTCGCTACATCCTGGATCAAGCTGGAAGTGATAGCCGACAACGACACGCTGCAGCCCGATGTGGTTGGGCTCGTCGAAGCCGCGACCATTCTGATCAAGGACGGCTTTGAGGTGTTCCCCTATTGCACCGAGGATCTCTCCGTCGCCACGCGCCTCGTCGACGCCGGCTGCAAGGTGGTGATGCCGTGGGCGGCGCCGATCGGAAGTGCAAAAGGCATCATCAACCGCGATGCGCTAAAACTGCTGCGCGACCGCCTGCCCGACATCACGCTGGTGGTCGATGCCGGCATCGGCGCGCCCTCGCATGCGGCTGAGGCGCTCGAGCTCGGCTACGACGCCGTGCTGCTCAACACCGCGATCGCGAAAGCCGCCGATCCCGTCGCCATGGCCAACGCCTTCCGCCTCGGCGTCGAGGCCGGCCGTATGGCTTACGAAGCCGGGCTGATGGAAGCCCGCGATTTTGCCTCGCCGTCTACTCCAGTCGTTGGGACCCCGTTCTGGCATGCCGTATCCTGATCGCTTCTATCCCGTCGTCGATAGCGTCGCCTGGGTTGCGCGGCTCGCGCTGCTCGGCGTCGGCACCATTCAATTGCGCGCCAAGGACCTCAACGACGGCGATGCGCTGCAGATCGTCACCGACGCGCTCGAAGTCATCAAGGGCACGAACACCAAGCTGGTCGTGAACGATTATTGGCGCGCGGCGATCATGGCCGGGGCGCAGCATCTTCATCTCGGCCAGGAGGACCTCGCTGACGCCGATCTCGGCGCGATCCGCGAGGCTGGCCTGACGCTCGGCATTTCCACCCATGACGATGAGGAGCTTGCGACGGCGCTTGCCGCCAAGCCCGACTATGTCGCGCTCGGCCCGATCTTCTTCACCACGCTGAAGTCGATGCGCTTCGCGCCGCAGGGCATGCCGAAGATCACCGAATGGAAGAAGCGGGTCGGCACCATTCCCCTTGTTGCGATCGGCGGCATCAAGTTAGCGCACGCAGCCGAGATTTTCGCCGCCGGCGCCGATTCCATTGCCGTGGTTTCCGACGTCACCCAGAACGCCGACCCCGATGCACGGGTCGGACAATGGCTTGGCGCGAGCGCGAAGGCTGCATGAAATGAGCACAACTCCCACCACCGTCATTGCGGAGCGAAGCGCGAAGCAATCCATCTGGCACCGCAAGAATGCGTGGCAGTGGATTGCTTCGTGCGCTTCGCTCCTCGCAATGACGACAACGAATCGACAGAATTCAAACGGAGGACACGTTATGAACATTCGCTCCAATCCGGACACGACCCTTCCCGCCGTCACCACCGGCCCGCTGCCCTCCTCGCGCAAGATTTTTGCGAGCCCCGACGCCGCGCCCGACCTGAAGGTGCCGCTCCGCGAGATCATGCTGTCCGAAGGCGCGGGCGAGCCGAACCTGCACGTCTACGACACCTCCGGTCCCTACACCGATCCGACCGTCACCATCGACGTCAATGCGGGCCTGCCGCGCAATCGGCTGGCCTGGGTGAAGGAGCGCGGCGGCGTCGAGGAATATGAGGGCCGCGGCATCAAGCCGGAAGACAACGGCAATGTCGGCGCATCGCACGCAGCGAAGGCTTTCACCGCGCATCACAAGCCGCTGCGCGGCCTCGACGGCCACAAGATCACGCAGCTCGAATTTGCGCGCGCCGGCATCATCACCAAGGAGATGATCTACGTCGCCGAGCGCGAGAATCTCGGCCGCAAGCAGCAGCTCGAGCGCGCCGAAGCGGCGCTAGCCGACGGCGAAAGCTTTGGCGCTGAGGTCCCCGCCTTCATCACGCCGGAGTTCGTGCGCAGCGAGATCGCGCGCGGCCGCGCCATCATCCCCTCCAACATCAACCATGCCGAACTCGAGCCGATGATCATCGGCCGCAACTTCCTGACCAAGATCAACGCCAATATCGGCAACTCGGCGGTGACCTCGTCGGTCGAGGAGGAAGTCGACAAGATGGTGTGGGCGATCCGCTGGGGCGCCGACACCGTGATGGACCTCTCCACCGGCCGCAACATCCACACCACCCGCGAATGGATTTTGCGCAACTCGCCGGTGCCGATCGGCACGGTGCCGATCTACCAGGCGCTGGAGAAGTGCGATGGCGATCCCGTCAAGCTGACCTGGGAATTGTACAAGGATACGCTGATCGAGCAGTGCGAACAGGGCGTCGACTACTTCACCATCCACGCCGGCGTGCGCCTGCCCTACATCCACCTCACCGCCAACCGCGTCACCGGCATCGTCTCAGCGCGGCGGCTCGATCATGGCGAAGTGGTGCCTGGCGCATCACAAGGAGAGCTTCCTCTACACGCATTTCGACGAGATCTGCGATCTCATGCGGAAGTACGACGTGTCGTTCTCGCTCGGCGACGGCCTGCGCCCGGGCTCGATCGCTGACGCCAACGACCGCGCGCAGTTCGCCGAACTGGAGACGCTCGGCGAATTGACAAAAATCGCGTGGGACAAGGGCTGCCAGGTCATGATCGAGGGCCCCGGCCATGTGCCGATGCACAAGATCAAGATCAACATGGACAAGCAGCTCAAGGAGTGCGGCGAGGCGCCGTTCTACACGTTGGGCCCGCTGACGACCGATATCGCGCCGGGCTATGACCACATCACCTCAGGCATTGGTGCGGCGATGATCGGCTGGTTCGGCTGCGCCATGCTCTGCTACGTCACGCCGAAGGAGCATCTCGGCCTGCCCGACCGCAACGACGTCAAGGTGGGCGTCATCACCTACAAGATCGCGGCGCATGCCTCCGATCTCGCCAAGGGCCACCCGGCGGCGCAGCTTCGCGACGACGCGCTCTCCCGCGCCCGCTTCGACTTCCGCTGGGAGGACCAGTTCAACCTCGGCCTCGATCCCGACACCGCGAAGAACTTCCACGACGAGACCTTGCCGAAGGAAGCCCACAAGGTCGCGCATTTCTGCTCGATGTGCGGCCCAAAGTTCTGCTCGATGAAGATCACGCAGGACGTGCGGGATTACGCGGCGACGCTGAACGATCCGGCGGCGGTGGGGATGTCGATGAGCGGCACCATCGAGGATGGGATGGCGCAGATGAGCGCGAAGTTCAAGGAGATGGGGAGCAGCGTGTATCTCGATGCGGAGAAGGTGAAGGCGAGCAATCGGGTGTTGTGAGCGCTGCGCACTTACCTGGACCGCAATGACCGACAATCTGACCGGTGTCTGGGACGGCACCTTTGTTCAGCCGCAAGTTGGAATGGTCACGTTTCTGGCGACGCTCATCGAGTCCGGTGGCGCGCTCGGCGGAAACGTGACCGAACCCTGCATGATACCCGGCTGTCCCCTGAGCACCCACAACGCTTCGATTGCGGGTCATCGATCCGGCAGCGCGGTCTCGTTCGTCAAGCGTTACGAGCCACCTGGCTACGGCTATGGCACGGTCTCTTATGAGGGCTCGGTCAATGCTGAAGCGACGGAAATCGACGGGCGCTGGAGGCTGCCAGGCACTGCGCTCTCCGGAACATTTCTGATGGTCCGCTCGACCAGGCCTGCCCAATCGATCGCAACCGAAGAACGGACCAAGGCGCCGGCGCGTTAAGCGTCGCAGAATTCAAATCATTCGCTTCGCGCTTCACGGTCTGCCGAAGCAATGCCTTCAATGGTGTGAAGCAGCAACGCAGGACTTGATCGATGCTTCTGGCAATTGAGCAGGGAAACACCAACAGCCTGTTCGCGATTCACGACGGCGACCATTGGATCGCCCAATGGCGCTCGGCTACCGAGCCCAGCCGTACAGCCGATGAATACGTCGTGTGGCTGTCGCAGCTGATGGCGATGCACAAACTTGAGCTCAGCCTGTTGAATGCCTGTGTGATATCGAGTGTAGTGCCGCAGTCAATCTTCAACCTGCGAAACCTGTCGCGTCGTCACCTGCACGTCGAGCCGTTGATCATCGGCGAGAATACCGAGCTGGGCATCCAGGTTCGGACCAGCAAGCCCTCGGAGGTCGGATCGGACCGTCTGGTCAACGCGCTCGGCGCGCTCAAGATCTATTCCGGGCCTCTGATCATTGTCGACAGCGGGACCGCCATCACGCTGGACGTGATCGGGAGTGATGGCGGCTTCGAGGGAGGCGTGATCGCGCCAGGCGTCCACCTGTCGATGGAGGCCCTGCATGCGGCCGCCGCGAAGCTTCCCAGGATTGCGCTGCAAAAGCCGCGACGGGTGGTAGGCGACGACACGGTCAGTGCCATGCAGTCCGGCATTTTCTGGGGTCACGTTGCGCTTATCGAAGGAATGATCGCTCGCATCAAGGCCGAGCGGAACGAAGCAATGACGGTCGTCGCCACCGGCGGTGTCGCATCGTTGTTCCACGACGCCACCAAGGCGATCGACCACTTCGATCCCGACCTGACGATTCGCGGTCTGCTGGAGGTATACCGGCGTAATGCGGCGGCAGTGCATCGGGTACACGGCCTCACCGGGGATCACCATCCTTAAGCCGGCTTTCTCCAAACCGGCTTCCGGCAAACCGTGGCGCTGATATGGCCGCCCCCGACCTAGAAGCTCTCCATCATTTCTCTTCGGACCACACATCCTCTCCATCCAGTCCTTTCGGGAGACCGTTATGAGCATTGAAGTCGAATGGGCACGCATGACCGCGCCGGATCTGCGCGAGATAGCCGGACGCAAAGGGGCTCTGGCGATCCTGCCCGCTGGCTCGCTGGAGCAGCACGGCCCGCATCTGCCAGTCATCACCGATACCGCCAGCGCCAGCGCTGCCTCGATTGCGGCCGCTCGGTTGGTGGCCGGGGATCCAAATCCGGTGCCGGTCGCTGTGCTGCCCGGCCTATGGTTGGGTTTGAGCGAGCATCATTTGCCTTTTGGCGGCACCATCAGCGTTGACTATGCCGCTTATCGCGCGATCCTTGAGAGCATCGTGCGATCGCTTCGCGCATTGGGATTTGCCCGCCTGCTGATCGTAAACGGCCACGGCGGCAATATCGATCCTCTTGCCGTGGCATCGCGCGAACTATCGGTGGCATACGATTTTCCAATCGTAGCCACGACGCCGTGGTTCCTGGCGCCCGCAAAGATCGCGGCGATCTTCGAGTCCGACACCGCACCGAAACATGCTTGCGAGGGCGAAACCTCGGTCATGATGGCAATCGCGAAGGATATTGTGAAGGAGCATAAGTTGGACGAGGCGATGCAGCAGGCTCCCGCCGCAGTCCAGGCGCCGGCGGGCTTCTCCCGGTTTTACTCATTCTCCGAACGCGCGCCGATCACAGGCACGTGGGGAGACCCGCGGACCGCCACGGCCGAAAAGGGCGCGCGTTTCCTTGCAGTGCAGGCAGAGGCGTTGGCAGAAGCCATCCGCGACACGGCGCTGTGGTCTCGCCCAGATCCGGTCTGGCGGTCGGGCCGTGGGCAAGAGACCACGGCCGGCAAGGCTGAGTGACAACACTGCTCACTCGGCGGCGCACGGACGCTTTTCCGGGCGCCGGCGCCAATGCCGAAGAAGCATCTCGGCCTGCCCGACCGCAATGACGTCAAGGCGGGCGTCATCACCTACAGATCGCGGCCCATGCCGCCGATCTCGCCAAGGGCCACCCCGCCGCGCAGCTACGCGACGACGCGCTGTCCCGCGCCCGCTTCGACTTCCGTCATCCGCAAGCGCAACCCTTCGGCTTGAAACCGTCATGTTTCCATCGTACCAAATACACGCGCGTTCGCGAACGACACCGGCTCTACAATGTCGTGCCGCGAAGGCTGGTCCAATATTCTTCCCCGAGGAGTTCATCATGCGCCGCTTTACCGCCCTCGGTGCCGCGATCGGCATCGCAACCTCGGCTCTTGCCGTCGCCACGCCGGCGCAGGCCGCCGGTTATTATGTGATCCGCTGGGACAACACCGGCATCTGCCAGATCTGGAACGAGGACATGAGCTTCAAGCCGCTGGAATGGCCGTCCCATTACAAGGTCGTGAGCAGGCCGGTCCCGACCTTCGCCGAGGCGTCGGCTATCCAGCTCAAGATGCGTGACCAGCGCCACTGCACGCTCTAAATTACCTTCAGCCCGTAGGGCGGATTAGTCAGTACTGAGTTCAGAAGGTCGCAGTCATCCAGGTTGAGAATCAAGTAATTGAGGGAGATTCACTCTTAGCGCGAGGAGGGCTGAGATGAATCTCGATCAGGGTGGAGATAGCGAAACGCGGTTTGCGGCCTATGTGGATGGGCTTGCGAGCGTGATCGGTCATGCGGATCGGATCGGGCCGTTGCGGGATTATTGCACCGGCCTGATGTCTGCCTGGGCGAACGCAAGAGCGTCGAGCCGATGGCGGCAAGGACGGCGCCGGGGCGGACGGCGGCGCAGCACCAGTCGTTGCTGCATTTTATCGGCGTTGCGGAATGGTCGGACGAGCGGGTGCTGGGCAAGGTGCGCGAGATGGTGCTGCCGGCGATCGCGCAGCATGGACCGATCGAAGCCTGGATCATCGACGATACGGCGTTCCCCAAGCAGGGGCGGCACTCGGTGGGAGTGCACCATCAATATTGCGGGCAACTGGGCAAGCAGGCGAACTGCCAGGTTGCGGTGTCGCTGTCGCTGGCCAATCACCATGGCAGCCTGCCAGTGGCGTATCGGCTGTATCTGCCGAAGGATTGGACCACGGACCGGGCGCGGCGGAAGAAGGCAGGCGTCCCGAAGGCGATCGAGTTCAAGACCAAGCCGGAGATTGCGCTCGAGCAGGTCCGCTGGGCCTGCGAAGCCGGGCTTCCGCGCGGGGTCGGGCTTGATGGACGCCGCCTATGGCAATGATGCGCGGCTGCGCACCGGCATGACGGAATTGGGACTGAGCTACGTCGCCGGCATTCAGTCGAACAGCCTGGTGTGGCCCCCCGGCACCGGCCCGCGGCGGCACGGCAGGCCGCTCAACAACACCGGGCGGCGCGACGAACCTGATCTGATCTCGGTCAAGAAACTGGCGCTTGGCCTGCCGAAGCAGGCTTGGCGTACGCATGCCGTGGCGGGAAGGCTCGGCCGATTGGCTATCTTCGCGCTTCGCGCGGGTGCGGGTTCGCGCCGCGCACAACTATCTGTTCCCCGAGAATGCTGTCACCAGGAAACGCTGCTGATCGAGTGGCCCGAGGGCGAAGCCGAGCCGACCAGATATTGGCTCGCGACCCTGCCGGCGAACATCGGCTTCACGCGAACTCGTCGATTTTGCCAAGCTGCGCTGGCGCATCGAGCGGGACTATCAGGAACTCAAGCAGGAGGTCGGCCTCGGCCACTTCGAGGGGCGCGGCTGGCGCGGCTTCCATCACCACGCCACGATGTGCATCGCGGCCTACGGCTTCCTGATCTCCGAGCGGGAGACGATTCCCCCCTCAGGACCTCGTTCCGCCGCGCCAGTTCCAAACGCCTCCCTTACCCGCCGGTTATCGACCCAGAGGATCCCCCCTTGCGGCCTGATTAGGAAAGCGTCATCCGCCGTTTTCCGCGCACGGAAAATGACGATGGATTATGTTCGAGGCTGGGGATACCCGGCCTCGTCGGAAAGCCCCGCTGCCGACCGGCCTTACGTCTTGAACATCGTCTCGAACAATTGCTTCGCCCGATCCAGCCCCTCTTGCGTGAAGACCACTGATTTCACCTTGCCGACGGGGTCGTGGATCATCCCCTTGTCGTGCAAGCGGCCAAGCACGTCCCAGTCAAGGCCTTTCCATGCCCTGTGACCGTCGTGCAGGGTCAGATAGAGCAGCGCCAGCGCCGTGTCGTCGATTTTGTCGGTGTTGAGGGGCATCGCAAGGCTCCCAGTCGATCAGTCTTGCTGCAACCGTGTTCAGGATCGAAGCGCGCGCAATCGCTTTTGCGCGCTGCTTCGCTTCGCCCGCAAGTCAAATTCGGATGCAACGGCTGCGACAAACTAACCCGACGGGCAAATCAGCAAAAGTCTGTCCATCCCTTCGCGCAAAAATATTCCGCTTAAGGCGTCGGGCAAATCAGAGCTACCAGTTCGCCCCGTCTCACCCGATAAGAGGGGCGGCTCGCGATCGTCACGAACGTTGCGGTGGGATGCGGTGGACGCGATGACGGCGGGCGACGAACGCCTGAACTCGCGGACGGCGAAGTCGTGTGGTCCTGACGCCCCGACGCTGGTGTCAAGCTCGTGAGAAGCAGGCTTCTCAGGGGTGACGGTGGCAAAAGAGCCCGGTCACCGGGGAGAGCACGAAGTAAGCCGTAAACCACTGCGCAGGGAAAGCCGGCGTTGCTCCGGTTCACCTGTGGTCCTACCCCCGTGCTTTTTTTGTTGCACGGGGCCCATGGGTGCAATCGGCACCCGGCTTTCCCTGCGCCCTCTGCTTCATGAGAGGGCGAGAGCAAAGCAAAGCTCGGGCACGTCGTGCCGCGAGGATGCTGACGTGCATCTTCATCGCTGTTTGAAATGTGAATCGCGGACATCCCCGAGCCGGCGGCTCCTGCCTCAGGAATTCGTCTTCTTCAACAGCGGCTGGTCCTCTTTCACGTCGGGCGGGCGACGGGTGAGCCGCGGGCGCAATCCTTCGGCTTGAAATCGTCATTTTTCCACCGCACCAATCGCGCGCGCGTTCGCGAACGACACCGGCTCCACAATGTCGTGCCGCGAAGGCTGGTCCAATATTCTTCCCCGAGGAGGTTCATCATGCGTCGCTTTACTGCCCTCGGTGCTGCGATCGGCATCGCAACCTCGGCTCTTGCCGTCGCCACGCCGGCGCAGGCCGCCGGTTATTATGTGATCCGCTGGGACAACACCGGCATCTGCCAGATCTGGAACGAGGACCTGAGCTTCAGGCCGCTGGAATGGCCGTCCCATTACAAGGTCGTGAGCAGGCCGGTCCCGACCTTCGCCGAGGCGTCGGCTATCCAGATCAAGATGCGGGACCAGCGCCACTGTACGCTCTAAAAATTGCTTTCAGCAAGCGTAGCCCGGATGAGCGAAGCGATATCCGGGATCGTTGCCCCGCATGTCGCTGCGCTCATGCGGGCTACCATCCTCAGGAAACCGCATTCTTCAACAGCGGCTGGTCCTCTATCACGTCCGGCTGGCATTCCGCTTCCCACGGAAATCGCCGGTTGACGTCCTGCCAGATGACCTGGAGGCAGGGAAACACGGTCGGACATTTGTCGTAGAACCAGAGCGCCCTGCCCAAATATTCGGGATAGGCCATCAAGGGCACTTTCCAGAAGCAGACCTTGTAATCATCCACCAGGATGTCGTCCGAGATATCGCCGTCGGCGAATTTCCGACCGGCCGCCACGTGGTCGCCGATCTCGTTGATAATCGCGCTCGCGTTTTCGCCGCGCATGCCGAACAGGATGAGTTCGGGGTGGTTATAATTGGCGAACAGGCCGACCGAAAATGAGAAAGGAGGCTCTTTCTCTCCCCACGGGATGGAAATGATCGAGCATCCGTGCTCGCGGATGTGCCGGAGAGTAGCCTCTTCGCCATTGTTCTCGGGCTTTGGCCATTCGAACTCGTGGTGCATCCGTCATCCCCGACGAAAATGGTGGGCACGGCGCTTACGCGCCTTTGCCCACCCTACACCAACTACCGCAACGTAATCGCGAGCCCGCTCAAATCCGCATTCGCCATCAGCCCGGTCTGATAGCCGGAGAGCTCCAGCACCGCGCCCTTCTGGTTGGTGAGCACGATGGCGCGGGCGCCGTGGCCGAGCGCGAGACCCGCGCCGGCTGCGCCGTAGACGCCGGCGACGTCGGAGGGGCTGTAGATATTGCTGACCCGGCCGCGCAGGATGGTCTTGGAGCCGCCGAACACCAGGCCGTAGTCGATGCCGCCGGTCGAGAGCCCGTAGGAGCGGCCGCGGAAATGCAGCACGCCAGAGCCGCCCGAGCCGCCGATGATCCAGCCGCCCTTGTAGATCACGAGCGACACCGTGCCTTCGTCCGCGCGCGCCGACGACAGGCCGGCGAAAGCGATCAGCGCGACCAGCGCGGCGCGGACGACGGAAGACCTCTTCATGGATCAACTCCGTGAATTTTGGGCGGTTCGGATCGTGCGGGACACATCACTGCTTCAACGTAATCGCAAGCCCGCTGAGGTCCACATTCGCCATCAGCCCGAGCTGCTTGCCGCTCAATTCCAGGATCGCGCCGTTCGGGTTGGTCAGCAGGATGCCGCGCACGCCGGCGCCGAACGTAACGCCCGCGCCCGCCGCGGCATAGACGCCGGCGATGTCCGACGCCTGGCGGATGTTCCTGACCCGGCCCTGCAACGTGGTCTGGGACCCGCCGAAGACCAGGCCACCATCCAGCCCGCCGGCCGAGAGCGCGTAGGTCTGGTCGTGGAAGGTCAGGACGCCGCTGCCGGCAGAACCGCCGACGAACCAGCCCGCCTTGAAGATGATGAGCGTCACGAGCCCCTCGTCGGCCCGGGCGGCGGACGAGCCGGCAAACAGCGCCAGCGCGAGCAGCGCGGCGCGAGCGGCGGATGACAATCTCATGGGGCAACTCCCTCGGGGTTTTGCGGCAGGCATGGCAGGGCGCCGCTCGAATCGCGGGCGTAATCTAACCGATGGCGCGAACGGGCAAAACGTGTTCGCGACGCCGGCGCGAAGCCGTCGAGAGAGCTGTATTCCCCTTAGGCATGCCAGGCAACGGCGAATGCCTCCGCCTTGCGCGCGCCGGCTGCTACAGCAGGCAGCCAATTCAGTGTCCTTCCGGCCCCGCCGCCTTGCGGTCCCTGCTGGGCTGGCTGTCGATAATGGTCTGGTATCTGGCGAGACAAAGCGAAATGAAGCGCTGGTTGATCTCCTGGGTTCTCTCGACAAAGGCCTTGTGCTTCTGCGTAAAGACTTCGCGTGCGGCGTCGCCGGGCGCTTCTAGGAACGCCCCCGCCGCCTCCTTCATGGCCAGCAGCGGCGGCCAGAATTCCTGGAACAGCGCGCGCACCTCGAACTCCTCCGCCGGCCCGAACAGCCTGATCAGCGCGGACTCGTCTCCCAGCCCCTCCCTGGAGCCCTCGTTGTGCACGCGATCCATGTCCTTGAGCATTTGACGCACCGCGATGGTGCTGTTTCCCCTCGTCAGCTGGGCGATACGGTTCAGCCCATATCTCGAATCCTGCTCGAGGAAGAGGAAGCGGTATTTCGACGCGAGCATGATGGCCGCGGTGATGATGGAGGTTTCCTTGTCCCCCTCGCCGGAGATCGGCCGCAGCGTCTCGACCAGGTTGATGACGAACTCGCGGTTGCCGTTGCCGTAGAGGCGGTGCATGACCAGCAGGATCCGGTAGCTCTTCTCGTCGGGCGCCAGGAAGAAATGGTCGTTGAGCGCCTCTGCGCTGTAGGGCAACGCCGAGATGATCACGTCCGCGATCATGCTGGTGAAACTCAGCCCGCCCGTCTTCTTGCGAACGACCGCCTCGAACTCCTTCCAGGGCATGGTGACATTCGACAGTTCCTTGGGAACGCCGTAGTCGAGCACGCCGCAGGTCGTGGCCTCCAGGATCACCGTGGCCTGGTCGGGAATCGTCGGCAGCTCCTTCTCCCAGAAGGCGGCGCTTCCCGTCCTGACCTCGATCCGCTTCTGCGGAAACCAGGTGGATTTGACCCATTCCTGCAGCGTGTTGAAATAGCTGTCGGTGACGTCCCTGGCGCTCCTCTCGGCCCAGCGCAGAGCGTCCTGGAAATACTTGGCGGGCATCGACGACGGGATGCGCCGTTCCAGCTCCTCGCTCAGCCGGCGGAAGAAGGAATAGAGCTCGCAGTCCTCGACCTTGTAGATCTTGGGGCCAAGCTCGGAACGATGCGCATCATCGAGCGACACCACGTGGACGTTCTTGAAGGCGCGAAACTGGGTGGGAATCTCGTTGTTGTAGATCGCCAGCACGTTGCGGGCCTTTCCCTTGTTCGTCGCCAGGAAATAGCCGAGCTCGAATCCGCACCAGGAGAAGTTGGTGCGATTGGCCTCCGGGCCGATGCCGATGAAATAGTCCGCCCGCTCCAGCGCCCGTTCGATGGCCTGGGTCAGCTCGCTGCCGTCCTCAATCCTCGAGCTGTCCAGAAACACGTCGAACTTGCCATGAACGAATTCGAGAAGCGCGCGTTCGATGGCTTGGGCGATTTTCTGATTTTCGGTCGGATAGCTGATGAAGATCGAGATCGTTTCATCAGGGGCGTGCGCGCTGGTGACGTTTGGCAGATCAATCGTTGCAACAGATGATATATTGGGCATATCGATACTCCACACAAACACTTGCAGGAATTTCGCCACTCCATAGAAATCAGGATAAATGCCGCGGCATATGCGCGGGATCACAATGCCCAAAAGAATAATCCAGGGTCACTGGCCATGCAATCTTTCGTTGAAATAGGTAAGGTATTCGCCCATATGCCGATCTCCCGACCCGACGCTCTGCTCATGTCCTGATCCCTCGCGCCCCCGAAAGACCCATGCCGATAAAACATTTTCCTCCGCCTCCGGGCGTCAAAGCCCCGCCGCTCTCCTTTGCCGCCCGCACAGGCGACCTGCTCTACATCTCCGGCATTCCCGGCTTCGACGAGAAGGGCGGCTTGCCCGACGGCTTTGAGGCGCAGTTCGGGAATGTCGTCACCAACATCAAGCGCGTGCTCGATGAGGCCGGCGCGACCTTCCGCGATCTCGTCAAGCTCAACGTGCTGCTCACCCGCGCCGCCGATGTCGCCACCATGAACAGGCTCTATGCCGAGGCGTTCGGCCCCGCGCCCTACCCGGCCCGCACCACCTGCGTGGTGGTGGCGCTGCCCGATCCGAAGATGCTGATCGAGATCGAAGGCGTGGCGCAGCTCGCGGGGCGGTGAATCGCGCGCCGCGTTGAACCTGCCGTTCCCCATTCCATACTTAATCGATATCGGGGGCGGCTAGCCCACGCCTCCGCTTTTTCGCGGAGGACATCATCAACCTTGCCCTTCAGGAGCGATTTTCATGCGTCGCATTTCCCTGCTCTCGGCTGCTGCCGCGCTTGCCGTCACCGCGCTTTCCGCGTCCACGCCGGCCAAGGCCGATCCGTTTCACCTGATCCGCTGGTCGGACACCGGCTTCTGCCAGATCTGGGATGAGGGCATCCCGACCGCGCCGTGGCCCGGCAATTACATGGTGGTCAGCGCGACCATGCCGACCTTCCTCGATGCGCTGACGATCAAGAGCAACATGCTGGCGACCGGCGCCTGCTCGTTCTGAGCCGCGCGCTTCGCTCCGAAATGTCGCCCGACCGCTTCCGGTGCAATTTCACACTTGCGTCGACGAAGGCCGATAAGCAAAGCTTCATCGGCCTTTTTCATTGATCCGCCCATCATGCTCACGCTGTATTCCTATCCAAGACTGTTCGGCGTCGCCGACAACAACGGCTACGGGCTGAAGGTCTTCGCCTTCCTGAAGCTCGCCGGCGTGCCGTTTCGCCACGAGCACATCTTCGATGCGTCGAAGGCGCCGCGCGGCGCAATTGCCCTACATCGTGGACGGCGATGACACCGTCGGCGACAGCGAGACCATCCTGGCCTATGTCACCGAGAAATACCGCGTGACGCTCGATGCCGCGCTGACGCCGGCGCAGCGCACCACCGACCTGCTGGTCACCCGCATGCTCGACGACCTCTATTGGGTGATGTCCTATTCGCGCTGGAAGGACGAGCGCTACTGGCATGTCTTCCGCGACGCGCTCAAGCGCGAGCATCCGGCGCTCACCGACGAAGGGCTGTTGAAGGCGAAGGAGTTCAACGCCCAGCGCTATCATTACCAGGGCATCGGCCGCTACGAGCCGGACGCGGCGATGGCGCGCGGGCTCGCCGATCTCGCCGCGCATAGCGAGCCTGATCCCGAGCAACGGCTTCGTCCATGGCGACAAGCCGACCGCGATCGATGCCGGCATCTACGGCTTCATCGCCAACATCTATTTCTACGACATCGACACGCCGCTGAAGCGGTTCGTGGTCGCGCATGACAATCTGGTGCGGCATTGCCGCGCCATCCACGAGGCCGTCAGCATGAGTTTCGTAGGGTGGGCAAAGGCGCATCGCGCCGTGCCCACCATCATTTGCATGATCGCCAGATCGGTGGGCACGCTTCGCTTTGCCCACCCTACGCGCTACAATCGATGCAATCTACAAAATCAAAACAAGGGAAACGCCATGGCTCTTCTGCAAGACCACATCGCCGTCGTCACCGGCGCGGCCTCCGGCATCGGCCGCGCGATTGCGGCGGGCTATCGCGCGCGAGGGCGCGCGCGTCGTACTGCTCGATGTCAACGAGCAGGCGGCAGCCGAGGCCGCCAAGGAAATCCGCGACGGCGGCGGCAAGGCGACGAGTTTCGGGCTCGACGTCACCAAGCGCGAGGCATGCGTTGCGGTCGGCGAAAGAGATCGCCGACAAGGTCGGGCAGGTCTCGATCCTCTGCAACAATGCCGGCATCAACCGCCGCAACGCCTTCACCGCCGATCCCGACGCCGTGCTGAAGGATTGGCAGGACATCATGGCGATCAATCTCAACGGCGTGTTCAACGTCACGCATGCCTTTCTCGAGCCGCTGTGGCGACGCAAAGGCCGCATCGTCAATATCGGCTCGATCCAGTCCTTCGTGCATGTGCGCACGCCGAACTCGCCGGCCTACACCACCTCCAAGCACGGCGTGCTCGGCTTCACCAAGGCGCTCGCCGCCGAGCTCGGCAAGCATGGCGTGCGGGTGAACGCGATCGGGCCGGGATTGATCGAGACGCCGCTGAACGCGCAGGTGCGCGCCAACAATCCGGAACTGGTGAAGATCTTCATGGATCACACCCCGCTCGGCCGCGCCGGCAAGCCGGAGGACATCGTCGGTCCCGCGATCTTCCTCGCCTCCGACATCGTCGGCCTATGTCACCGGTTCGATCGTGATGGCGGACGGCGGCTACCGGTCGATCTGAGGCGCGCGGAGATCAACAATGTCCAACGCCCCGCATTACAACATCGACGTCCCGGCGTTCTGGGCCGATCCCTATCCCGATCTGGCGCGGATGCGGAAGGAAGCGCCGATCGCCTTCGTGCCGCAGCTCGGCTCGACCGTCTTCACCCGCCGCGACGACATCTACACCCAGGAAAAGCGCATCGACTTGTTTTCCTCGCACCAGCCGGGCGGGCTGATGAACGTGCTGATGGGCCACAACATGATGCGCAAGGACGGCGATGCGCACATGTCCGAGCGCGCCGCAGATGTTTCCGGCGGTGTCGCCGCGCGCGGTGAAGGCGACCTGGCTGAAGAAATTCCAGGCCCATGCCGACCGCATCCTCGAAGAGCTTGCGCCGCGGGGCCGCGCCGATCTCACCAAAGCGTTCGCGCTGCCGCTATCGGCGGAATGCCTGAAGGACATCACCGGGCTCACCAACATGCGCTACCAGGACATGGATGCGTGGTCGCAGGCGATGATCGACGGCATCGCCAACTATACCGGCAACAAGGAAGTGGAGGCGCGCTGCAACGCCGCCACCGCCGGCATCGATGCCGCGATCGACGACATGATCCCGGTCGTGTCGAAACATCCCGAACGGCTCGATCCTCAGCGTGCTGCTCGCGGCCGGCCAGCCGATGGAGAGCATCCGCGCCAACGTCAAGCTTGCGATCTCCGGCGGGCAGAACGAGCCGCGCGATGCGATCTCCGGCACGGTGTGGGCGCTGCTGACGCATCCGGAGCAACTCGCGCTGGTGCGCGAGGGCAAGGCGAAATGGATCGACGTGTTCGAGGAATATACGCGCTGGATCGCGCCGATCGGCATGTCGCCGCGGCGGGTGGCGAAGAAATGTACTTATGGCGGCGTCGATTTCGAGCCGGAGGATCGCGTGTTCCTGATGTTCGGCTCGGCCAACCGCGACGAAGCCTGCTTTGCCGATCCTGATCGTTTCGACATCACGCGCGACACTTCGAAGAGCATCGCCTTCGGCGCCGGGCCGCATTATTGCGCCGGCGCCTTCGCCTCGCGCGCGATGGTCGCCGACGTCGCCCTGCCCTCGCTGTTCGCGCGGCTGAAGGGGTTGCGGCTCGATCCGTCGGAGCCGGTCAGAATCGGCGGCTGGGCGTTTCGCGGGTTGCTCAACCTGCCGGTTGCGTGGGACGATTAGCCGGCGCAGCCGTACGATCACCCATGTCATGGCCATCAGGGTAAAGCGAGATCACGGCCACCCACGCGGCCGTCAACTCGATCGACCGCAGCGCAAAGGCGGTCAACACCGCCCAGGACGCTTGCGGCCTCTTCGCTATATCCGACCGGCACAACGTCCGGTACCGAGCATTCTCGCCAGACCAAAGGCGAGGGCAAGAGCAGCGATACTCGCCCAGAAATACCTTCCAGCCTGCGCTCATCGCCGGCACCTCATGTTTCATCCGCAGCTCATTCATGACACAGCCGGCGCGAGCAGTGATTGATGTTGATCAAGGCATCGACGGCGTCGGCGCAATTGAAGCGGTCACGAAACGTCTGCTAAGAAGCGCCCCGCAATCAGAGGAGCGTACAAGTGGCGAAAGAACCGATGCGTCAGGGACGACAGGGACCTCCGGGACCGCAAGGCCATCCCGGACGGCAAGGGCCGGAAGGCGCGCGCGGCAAGCCCGGGCCGGACGGCAAGGCCGGACCGCAAGGCAAGCGCGGTGAAGCGGGACCGCAGGGCAAACCCGGACCGCAGGGCCCGCAAGGTCCGCGCGGCGAGCCCGGTCCGCCCGGCCAATTGCCGTCGATCGAGCAGGTGATGCCCTGGCTGCACCTGATCTTCGATGCCTATGAAGACTACAAGAAGATGCGCGAGCGCGAAGCGCAGGAGGCGGCCGAGCGCGTTGCGGCCGAGCAGGCCGCGTTCGAAGCCGCCGTGCATGAGGAGGCGTCGGACGACGAGGACGAGAGGACGACGGCGATCACAAGAAGAAAAAGAAGAAGCACAAGAAGGACAAGCACAAGGATCGCGAGAAGGACAGGTACGAAGACGAGGATTGAGCGGCCTTTTCCTCGCGCGATCGCTCGAGACTTTAGGGGTGCGGCGGCCCGCTGCGTACGCTGGAAAAATGCCGCGCAAGATGCAGCGCGAGCGCCAGCGCGCACCGACAAGCGCCGTGAGGCAGAGCTGCCACGGCGGCGATAGCGCGGGCCAGGTGAGGTGCACAAGCACGCTGCCGATCACCAGATTGGCAAAGCCCCAGATTACATTGACGATGGCGGAGGAACTCGCCGACGCCCCGCGGCGTGGCGAACGGCGTCTGGAATTTGTTGCCTGAAATGCCCTGCACGACGTGCGGGACGCTGTTGACCAGAAACGCGCCGGCAAAGAACCAGGCGACATAGGAATACCAGAACATCGTCGGCTCCATTCGCTCACGTCGAAGGAGCCTAGCAGCGATGGCGGCCAGCGTCATCGCCATCAGCGGCGGCGCTACCACCACCAGAGCGTATAGAGGTCCGACGCCTCGATCAGCCGCACCGACCGCAGCGACCACACCGACAGCGGCCACAGCACGCAGAGGAAGAGACCGGTGAGCATGGCGTGCCATTCGCCCACCGGCAGATAGGGCTCGATGGCGAAGCGCAGCCAGATGACGGCGACCGCCGTCAGCACGAGCCTGAATATCCAGTCGAGCAGTCCGAGAAAAGCGATCATGGCAGCGCTCCGCGTCACGCCGGCAGATGGCGCTTCATGACCGGGCGCAGCGACCACATCAGCGCGGGCCAGACCGTCACCACGAACAGCGACGAGATCAGCCAGTGCGAGTCGCCCGGGGGCATGAGCGGGCCGACGAGATCGAGCAGGCAGGCGGTCGCAATGCCGCTCAGCGACATCAGCACCGTCCAGACCATCCAGGGAAAGAGTTTCGCACGCGGCGCCACGGCTGCAGTTGCGCAGCCGTCGCGCGGCAACAGGCCTGTGCCCTGGAAGATGAAGCGCATTGCCACAAACCAGCACGTGCCGACCACGCCGCCGCAGATCGCGAGTATGACGATGTTGGCGAGTTCGAGCGATCCGTTCCACCACAGCATCCAGCCGCTCCACAGCACTCCAAAACCGAGTGCGCTCCATTTGAGCGAGGCGGTCTGATTTCCCTTCATAGCGAAGCTCCAGTAGCTTGGCCCCCACGCCACCATGAGCAACGCGATACCGATAATCCGTGAACTGGATCACACTTCGTGAAATGTTACCCAAAGCGCTGCCGCGAGCGCTCGCGCGCCTTTTCCGCCTCGATTTCGCGATCGCGCGCCGGCGCATGGGTATGCAGCGTGGTCAGCAGCCGCCGCGCCGCGTCCGAGACTTCCATGACCGCGTGGTTGAATGCGGCCTCGTTGGCCTGCGACGGCCGGCTGAATCCGGACAGTTTTCGCACGAATTGCAGCGCCGAGGCTCGGATTTCCTCTTCGGTCGCGGGCGGATCGAAATTGAACAGCGTCTTGATGTTGCGGCACATTTTAACTCTCTCCTCGGGCGCGCCAACGCCCTCCTCTTCCAAGGACGACCGATCAAGTCAAAATCCTACATCGCGAGGCTATTTTGTCCTAGAGTGGCGCCCGGGGTCACTCTCTCCATCGCCGAGGTCGAGTTCCCGATGAGCCACATCACCTACAAGATCGTCCAGCACGATGGCGGCTGGGCCTATACCGTCAACGGCGTCTTTTCCGAGAGCTTCCCGAGCCACGCCACCGCGCTTGCGGCAGCCAGGCGCGCCGCGGCCGAGCAGCGCACGCCGGGTCGCACCGAGGTGATCCAGTACGAGAACGCAGACGGCAAATGGCTCACCGAGACGGCGTCCGGGAGTGACCGCCCGGAAACTGACGTCGAGGACGCGCCCTAGAAACGGGACCTCGACGCCCAGCCGCTCGAAGAAGGCGCGGCCCTTGCGCGTGAGCCGCAGCGCGCGCGGGATCTTTCCAGGCTCGACGCCGCGGGTCTCCGTCAGGCGCTTGAGAATCGCGTTGGGAAACGCGCCCGAGAAATGCGGCACGCGCTCGGTCCAGTCGTTGCAGAGGCGAAAATGCGGCGCGCGCGATGGCACAAAATCGATCTGCTCGGCGCGGCACCACTCCAATCCTTTGTCGGTGACCTGCCCTTCCCGGCCGCCGACCATCACGAATTTGCGGCGGATGAGCGCTTCCGACAGCAACACGCCGAGCCGCCCGGCGAGATGGCAATAGCATGTGCGCGACTGGCGCAGCTCTTCGGCCACCGTCGTGCGCCTGCGACCCTGCGCTTCGGCCTTCGCCGCGAGGTTGACCAGATTCTCGATCAGGGCTGCGACATCATCGTCGCTGATCCGGTAGTAGCGGAATCGGCCCTGCGCCCAGACCGACAGCACTTTGGCATCCACCAGCTTCTGCAAATGCGCGCTCGCACTTTGCGGCGAGATGCCGGCGACGGAAGCGAGTTCGCCCGCCGGCATCGCCTTGCCGTCGGCCAGCGCGCTGACAATCGCCTCACGCGCGGGATCGCTCAGCGCCTCCGCGACACGGGAAAAGCCGGATTGTACCGATGGCCTCATTCTTGTGCTCCGGCCCCGATCATAGCGGGTTCCGCGCCCGCGTCATTTCAGAATTCGATGAAACATCCTGCCGTACGCATCTGGGAAACTGGGCCTGCAACGAAGTTGAGGAGAATAGCCATGACCAGCAACACACCGCGGCAGGACATCGAACGCATCTACAGGCTCTGGGATGAGGCGCTCGGCAAGCGGGACCTCGAGGCTTCGCTCGCGCTCTATGCCGAGGACGCCTCGATCGAGAGCCCGCTGGTCCAGCGCCTGCTCAAAACGCGCGAGGGCGTGGTGCAGGGCAAGAGCGCCTTACGCAAATTCATCGCCCGCGTGTTCGAGACCAACCCGCCGCAGCGCAAGCGGTTCAAGCAGGGCTTCTTCACCGACGGCCGCGTGCTGACCTGGGAATATCCGCGCTCCTCGCCGGATGGCGAGCAGATGGATCTCGTGGAAATCATGGAGATCGAGAACGGCCTGATCAAACGCCATCGCGTCTATTGGGGCTGGTATGCCCTCAATGTGCTGCGGGACGGTCATCAACAAGGATAAGCGCCAGCGCCGCGCATACCCCTCCCCTGTTTCCGCCAGCGTGCTAGGCTTGCGTCTGAACGGCGCAGACCGTAAGGCGGGGAGAGAAACATGAAGGGTTTTTGCGCGGCGCTCGTCGCCGCCTTCACTCTGGTATCGGTTGGTGCAATGGCGACTGACTATCCCGCGCCGAAGGAAGGCGACTGGGTCGCGAAGGATTTCAAGTTCCACACTGGCGAGATCATGCCGGAGCTGAAATTGCACTACACCACGGTGGGTGAACCAACCGGCCAACCGGTGCTGGTGCTGCACGGCTCCGGCGGCTCGGCCGCGAGCATGCTGACGCCAACCTTCGCCGGCGAATTGTTCGGCCCGGGCCAGCCGCTCGATGCGGCCAAATATTACATCATCATCCCCGACGGCATCGGCCACGGCAAGTCGCTGAAACCTTCGGACGGGATGAAGACCGCGTTTCCGCATTACGACTACAATGACATGGTCGACGCGCAACATCGCCTGGTCACCGAAGGGCTCGGCGTCAAGCATCTGCGGGTTGTGATCGGCAATTCCATGGGCGGCATGCACACCTGGATCTGGGCCGTGCGCTACCCCCAGATGATGGACGCGGCCGTGCCGATGGCCTCGCAGCCGACCGCGATGGCGGCGCGCAACTGGATCCTGCGGCGGACCATGATCGAGACCATCCGCAACGATCCCGACTACAACGGCGGCAATTACACCAGCCAGCCGCGGATGATGAAATATGCGATCGCCGCCTACCGCTTCGCCAGCGCCGGCGGCACGCTGGGCTACCAGACGCTGGCGCCGACATCGGCGCAGGCCGACAAGATGGTCGACGAGCAGCTGGCACTGCCCGTCACGGCCGATGCCAACGACTACATCTACCAATGGGACGCCTCGCACGATTACGATCCGTCCGCCGGCATGGAGAAGATCGAGGCCACGCTGCTGGCGATCAATGCCGCCGATGACGAGCGCAATCCGTCGGAGACCGGCGTCACCGCCGACGCGGTCAGGCGCATCAAAAACGGCAAGATCTATCTGATCCCGGCGAGCACCGACACCCGGGGCCATCTCACCACCGGGAACGCGAGGTTCTATGTCGAGCGGCTCAAGGAGCTGCTGCAGAGCGCGCCGCAGAAGACGATGTGAGCGCCGCCGGGTAGCGGCGCGAACACCAAAGGTTGATTTTCGCAGCACATCAACGCTCAAACTTTGAGCGTGCATCGACGCATCCGCTCGGGCTTAATTGCGATCACATCGTTCGAAGCGCCGCGCCGACCAACGAGCGTGCGACGACGATGGCGACGTAGAGGAGGATCGCATGCGAAGGCTCACGCAAGTTTTGTTGCTGGCGTGCATGGCGGCGCTGACCAGTGCGGCGCTCGCTTTCGACAACGGACAATATGACGACGTGCCGGCCGACATCCGCGCCTGGTTCAGGAGCGTGATGGCACCGAACGGCGTACCCTGCTGCGATATTTCCGACGGCCACCGCACCGAATATGATGTGCGCGACGGCGCCTATTGGGTGCCGATCGAGGGCGAGTGGATGCTCGTGCCCGAGCGCGCCATCGTCCGCGACGCCGGCAATCCAGTCGGGCAAGCCGTGGTGTGGTACGTGCATCACCGCGGCAGCATCATCATCAGCTGCTTCGTGCCGGCGGACGCGGTTTAGGATTTGTGCAATGACGGAGAGCTACAATTGCTCCTGAGCGGGATGACGCCCGATGTTGCGGGTGATAGCCTCTTCAGAACCACATCCGGAGAACCACCGTGACCGACATTGCCGCAAGCGACCTCGCCACGATCTATCCCGCGCCGACGCCGCGCGTCATCGCCAAGGCTCGGCCCTCGATCGACGCGCATGCGAAGAAATTCATCGAAATGTCGCCGTTCTGCGTGCTCGCCACCTCCGGCTCCGACGGCAGCGTCGATGCCTCGCCGCGTGGCGGCAATCCCGGCTTCGTCCATGTCGAAGGGCCGAACCAGCTCCTGATGCCGGACCGTTCCGGCAACAATCGCATCGACAGTTTCAAGAACATCGTCGAGGGATCGGGCCTGCTGCAGCTGATCTTCTTCGTGCCCGGCATCGACGAGACGCTGCGCGTCGGCGGCAGGGGCACGCTCACCGCCGACTCAAAGCTATTGGCTGCGATGGAAGAGTTCGGCAAGCTGCCGCGCGCGGTGCTCCGCATCGAGGTGAGCGAAGCTTATTTCCACTGCGGCAAGGCGCTGATGCGCTCAAGGCTGTGGTCGGCCACGCAGGTGAAACGCGACAGCTTCCCTAGCATTGCCGAAGTGATCCACGATCAGACCTCGCTCGGCGAGCCCGAGCCGCAGGCCGTGATTGAAGCCCGCTACAAGACCCAGCTGTAGCGACGTCGTGATCAATCGTAGGGGGTCAAAGCGATGCATGCCCACCAACTCGAACATTTGCGTCGACGGGCGGTGGGCATGGCGCAAACGCGCCTTTGCCCACCCTACCAAGTGAAGCTCAGTCTTCCTTCTCCAGCCCACCGATGTGTTTCTGGGTGTAGAGTTCCAGCCCGACGCGCTTGATGAGGTCGAGTTGCGTTTCGAGGAAGTCGATATGCTCTTCCTCGTCCTTCATCAGGCCCTCGAACAGATCGCGCGAGACGTAGTCCTTCGCGCCGTGGCAATAGGTCGCCGCCTCCTGATAGAGGTTGCGCGCGCTGTGCTCGGCGGCGAGATCGCACTCGATGATCTCCTTGACGTTCTGGCCGATTCGCAAGGGATCGAGCACCTGCATGTTGGGAAAGCCGTCGAGGAACAGGATGCGATCGGTGAAACGATCGGCGTGGTGCATCTCCTCGATCAATTCCTTGCGCCAGGTCTTGGCCATTTCCAAGAGGCCCCAATTGTCGAGGAGCCGGTAATGCAGCCAGTACTGGTTGATCGCGGTGAGCTCGTGACGCAGACCCTTGTTGAGGTAATCGATAACTTTCGGGTCGCCCTGCATGGTGCACTCCAATGGTTGGGGCCGACTCCGGCCCTAAATCCAATTTAGAACGCTTCTAAGAAAGATTGAAGGATCGAGCAAGCCCCTGCGGCAATGCGGCAGGGGCGAAACGCCTGCAAATCCAAAGAGAGAATTTCAGGAAGCCGCGAGGGCGAATCGGGTTTCGACCTGGTTGTCGGCCGCCGCGTGGCTGTGCGGGCAGCCGGCCTGGCAGGCCAGCGCGCAGGCGCCGAGCGCTTCGTCGATGATGCCCTTGATGGTGCGCGCGCAGCGACCGCATTCGGCGCTGCAGCCGAGGCAGCCGTAGATCTGCTTGGCGTTACGCGGAAGGTCGTCTGCGGAATTCACGGCGTGGCGGACGTCGTGATCGCTCAACACATTGCAGGAACAGACAATCATTAGGGCAGGCAACCTTCCGTGACGCTGGCTAATCGATATTAATTGCGGCGGCCGGATGCAAAGGGAAAAGCCGCATTTTTAAGTGATTCCAAATTGGCTCCGCAAATTCCCGGGAATTTGGAATTCATCTAAGCAGCCGTCATTGCGGCGCATCAAGAAAAGCACGGCTTTTTGCGCGCGCGAACGGTGTTAATCGCCGCTACCGCCTCCCCCGCTATCGCCCCCGCCACCGCTGTCGCTGCCGCCGCTATCCCAGCTGCCGGTGGTATCGGCGGAATTGCCGGAACTGTCGGACGAAGAGGGCGAACTGAACCAGTCGCCAAAGCTCCAGCCCGAGCTGCCGCTATCGGCGGAGTAGCTGACGTCACCGCCGCCCGTGTCGGAGGACCAGCGCCGCCCGGGACGGCGGTTCTGCAGCCGGTACCAGATGACCGAGACGACACCGATCGCAATCAGAAAAGGGATCCAGGGAGCGCTCACGCTTTCCTCACAGGTTTGTGCGCGGCCTGGGGACGCGCCGCCACAATTCGTCGCGCAATGTGGCGGCACCGTTCATTGATCGTTCAAGGCCAATATGGAACTTTCCGCCGGACAGACGGCTTTTCTGTTGAGCCTGAGTTGGCTTCGTAACAAGGGGACACTCATGAAGAAATCATTGTTGGCGCTTGTGGCCATTGCAGCGCTCGCCGTGTCGATGGCTTCGCCTGCCTATGCCTGGCGCGGCGGCTGGGGTCCGGGTCTGGCGTTCGGCCTGCTCGGCGGCGCCATTGTCGGCGGCGCGATCGCCTCCAGCCCCTACTACGGACCCGGTTATTACGGGCCGGGCTACGGCTATTATGGCGGCCCGGGCTATGCCGGCGGTCCCTACGGCCCCTGCTACTGGCAGCGTCAGCGCTTCTGGGACGGCTATGGCTGGCAGGCCCGCAACGTGCGGGTTTGCGAGTAGTCGTTCAGCTACATTAAATCTCGCATGACGTCCCGGGGAATGCGGTTCTCCGGGACGCCGTTAATCTCAGACGCCTGAAGAGCACCGCTTTTTCAGATGACGAGCTCGTGGCGGTTTACCAGCGGTTGACCGTTTTGGCGTTTCCTGACGCCAAGGCCAATTCGAAACGAGCGTCCAGAATTTCCCGAAAGCCCGGCGCCACGGCGCCATCTCCAGGAGAGATCCCGAACATGAAGAAGACCCTTGCTGCGTTCCTCGCGGTCGCCTCGATCGCCGGCTCGCTCACCGTAGCGCCCGCGCAAGCGCAACGCGGCGTTGCCGCCGGCGTGGCAGCCGGCCTGATCGGTGGCGCGATCGTCGGCGGCGCTATCGCCGCCAGCCGCCCATATCCCTACCCCTATGGCGGACCGGCCTATTACGAAGCGGCGCCGCCCCCGGTACCGCCGGGCTGCTACTGGCAGCAGCAGCGCTATTGGGACGGCTACGCCTGGAACGTCCATCCGGTTCGCGTGTGCTACTGAGCCTGGCGCATGATCCGGAAAAGTGTGTAGCGGTTTTCCCTCGCGACAAACGCGTAGCGTTTGCGCGGAGATCATGCGCAAACAAAAGACCGAAGCGATGATCTTCGCGCTTTAGAGATCGGCGGATGGAAGCGAGCAAAGCCCGGCCAAATTTTCGGCCGGGCTTTTTCTTTTGCTCAGCGCGCCGCGTTGATCGACTGCAGCACGGCTGCGCTCGGCCAGCAATCGACCTTCAGGCCGGCCGATTTCTGATAGGCGCCGAGCGCGGCGCGCGTCAGCATGCCGGCCTTGCCGTCGATCTTGTCCTTGTAGATCCCGAGCCGCGTCAGCCCCTTCTGCATCGCCTCGACATCGGTCGTACGCAGCTGCGTGGAGGCCGACCACGGCGTCGCGAACGGCAGCGGGCTCTTCATGCGGTCGGAGAGATGGCCGACGAACAGCACGTAGAGATCGGAAAAATTATATTCCTTGATGACGAAGTAATTCCTGGTCGTGAGGAATGCCGGACCATGGATGCCCTCGGGCTGCAACAATGACGCGCTCTGCGCCTGCTCCGTCGCGTTGAGCTTTTCTCCGCGCACCGGCACGAAGCCTGCGCCCAGCCACTCGCCGATCGGTCTGGTCACTTCGGGCACGCCCATGGTGCAGTCGACGTTCGCCGGCGCCTTCACCTCATAGGCCCAGCGCACGCCTGACTGCCAACCCTTGTTGACAAGTTGCTGCGCGGCGGAGGCGAGCGCGTCCGGCACCGAATGCCAGATGTCGACCTTGCCGTCGCCGTCGAAATCGACGCCGTGCTTGTAGAACTCCGACGGCAGGAATTGCGTGAGCCCGGTGGCGCCGGCCCAGGACGAGCGCATGTCCTTGCGCGCCACCACGCCGTCGCTCAGCATCTTCAGGCCCAGGATGAACTCGTTCCGATACTGCTCCTTGCGCCGACCGACATAGGCCTGCGTCGCCAGCACGCGGATCAGGTCATAGGGCAGCGTGTAGCGGCCGTAATCGGTCTCGCGCCCCCAGATCGCAAGCACGATGACGGCGGGCACGCCGAAGCGGGATTCGATCGCATCGAGCGAGGGGCGATATTGCTGCATCAGCTTTTGCCCCTGCTCGGCCAGCCGCGCGATGCTCGCTTCCTTGATGTAGTCGGCCGGCACCTGCACGAACTCGGCCTGCGACGGCGCGCCGGTCGCGGGCCGTCCGGGCAAGATCAGGTCGGGCAGCTTGTAATCGGGCTCGAGCCCGCGTGTCTCCGCATCGAATGTCGCGCGCGAGACACCGGCAGCCTCTGCGTCCGCCCGGAGCGAAGCGATGAATTGCGTGAAGGAGGCGTCGGCGGCGCGGGCGGGGGAAATGCACCCCGCAATTGCCGCTAAGAGAACGGCAAGCACGGCTCTCATTTCACCGCCACAATAAAAATCCGCGGAAAGCGGAACAGTACCTTGCCGTCGGCCTGCGGCAGATAGGCGCTTGCGACGCGCGCGGTATATTCGGCGAGATATTGCTTGCGCTCGGGCGTCTCCAGCAATTCCAGGAACGGCCGCAAGCCTGTGCCCTTCACCCACTCGACGATCGCCGCTGTGTCGTCGAGGACGTGGTTATAGATCGTGTGCCAGATTTCGATGCGCTTGCAGAGCGGGCTGAGCGCGTCGTAATAGCCGCCCGGCCGCGGAAGTTCGTCGCGGACACGCGCTTTCTCGCCAAGCTGCTTGCTCCACGGCCCCTCCCGCGCGACCTCACGCATCAGAACATGGGCGGGCTCTTCAAGACTGTCGGGGATTTGCACCGCCAGCGCGCCGCCCGGCGGAAGTTTTACCAGGAGCCGCTGCAACTGCTTCAGGTGCCCCGGCACCCACTGAAAGATCGCATTGGCGAACAGGAGGTCGGTGCCATCGGGCGGCACCCAATGCGCGATATTGGCTTCGACGAAGGTCTGTTTCGGCAGGCGCTCGCGCGCCTGGCGCAGCATATCGGCGGAAGTGTCGATGCCGATCACGGTGGCGTCGGGCCAGCGCTTCACCAGGAGCTCGGTCGAATTGCCCGGCCCACAGCCGATGTCGACGATCTTGCGCGGCTCCAGAAGCGGGATTTGCGCGAGCAGATCGCGCGACGGGCGCGTGCGCTCGTCCTCGAATTTGAGATATTGCTGCGCGCTCCAGTCCGCCATTTTCTGCTGTCGCTCTATCGCATGATCCGGAAAAGTGTGCAGCGGTTTTCCGAAAAGACCATGCGCAAACAATAAGCTAAAGCGCGGTGATGATTCATCCTGAAATCATCGCGCTTTAGCGCGTCAGCTTCTTATACTTCACCCGATGCGGGATGATCGAGTCCTGACCGAGCCGGCGCATCTTGTCCTTTTCATAATCCTGGAAGTTCCCTTCGAACCATTCGACATGGCTTTCGCCCTCGAAGGCGAGGATGTGGGTGGCGATGCGGTCGAGGAACCAGCGATCATGGCTGATGATGACGGCGCAGCCGGCGAAATCCTCCAGCGCTTCTTCCAGCGCGCGCAGCGTATCGACATCGAGATCGTTGGTGGGCTCGTCGAGCAGCAGCACGTTGGCGCCGGACTTCAGCATCTTGGCCAGATGCACGCGGTTGCGTTCGCCGCCCGACAGTGCTCCCACCTTCTTCTGCTGGTCGGCGCCCTTGAAATTGAACGAGGAGCAATAGCCGCGCGAATTGACCTCGCGCTTGCCGAGCAGGATCAGCTCGTTGCCGCCGGAAATCTCCTCCCACACCGTCTTCTTGCCGTCGAGCGCGTCGCGCGACTGGTCGACATAACCGAGATGCACGCTCTCGCCGACGGTGATGTCACCCTTGTCCGGGGCTTCCTGCTTGGTGATCATCCGGAACAGCGTCGTCTTGCCGGCGCCGTTGGGACCGATCACGCCGACGATGCCGCCCGGCGGCAGCTTGAAGGTGAGCTCGTCGATCAGCACGTTGTCGCCGAAACCCTTGCTCAAGCCTTCGAAGTCGACGACGTTCTGGCCGAGCCGCTCGGCGACGGGAATTGTGATTTGCGCGGTCTGGGTCTGCTTTTCGCTGGCCTGCTTCAGCAAGTCTTCATAGCGCTGGTAGCGCGCCTTGGATTTGGCCTGGCGCGCCTTGGGTGAGGACGCGATCCACTCCTGCTCGCGGGCTAGCGTCTTCTGATGCGCAGCGTCCTCGCGGCCTTCCTGCTCCAGCCGCTTCTGCTTCTGCACCAGCCAGGCGGAGTAATTGCCCTCATAGGGAATGCCGCGGCCGCGGTCGAGCTCGAGGATCCAGCTCGTGACATTGTCGAGGAAGTAGCGGTCGTGGGTGACGATCAGGATCGCGCCAGGATAGTTGCGCAAATGCCCCTCGAGCCAGGACACGGATTCCGCGTCGAGGTGGTTGGTTGGTTCGTCCAGCAGGAGGAGTTCGGGCTGGTCGAGCAGGAGCCGACACAAGGCGACGCGGCGGCGCTCGCCGCCGGAGAGTTTCGTCACATCGGAATCGTCGGGAGGACAGCGCAGCGCGTCCATCGCCTGGTCGACCTTGCTGTCGAGATCCCACAGGCCCTGGGCCTCGATCTCGTCCTGCAGCTTGGTCATCTCGTCCGCGGTCTCATCCGAATAGTTGGTGGCGAGCTCGTTGTAGCGGTCGAGGATCGCCTTCTGCTTGGCCACGCCCTGCATGACGTTCTCGCGAACGGAAAGCTTGGGGTCGAGCTGGGGTTCCTGCTCGAGATAGCCGACGCGGGCGCCCTCGGCGACCCAGGCCTCGCCGGTATATTCCTTGTCGAGCCCGGCCATGATCTTGAGCAGGGTCGATTTGCCCGAACCGTTGACGCCGAGCACGCCGATCTTGGCGTCCGGGTAGAAGCTCAAGTGGATGTTATCGAGCACTTTTCGGGTCGGATAGCTCTTGGTCAGACCCTGCATGAAATAGACGAACTGGCGAGCCATCGCGGTCCTTCGAAACGGAGGATTTAAGGAAATTTTGCTGGCGCTCATGTAGCCGCGCAGGCCTCAAAGGGCAACCGCGGGAAGCCGTTTTCCATCCGTTCACCACGCATGAATACGGGTCCGATACCATGTGTGCGGCAGGTCACGACAATTGAAACCAACTTTTAATAAATCGAGCCAAAGCTCGTTTTCGGCGCACAAAAGCGCATCCAAGCGGCAAAAGCCGCATTCGAAAACAATGGGCCAGCGTCATGGCAACGATGATTGCAACCACCCTCTCCGCACCGGCGATCGGCCGGAACGGACAGGCCAGCTCCACCGGCTTCAAGGCCTTCTGGCGCCAGTTCGTCGCCAAGGCGTTCGACCCCTACCGCCCGGAACTGCATTATATGCGCGGCCCCGGTCCGGCCTGGCACGCCAAGTACGGCGCGGAAGCCTCGTTCCGGCTGAAGTCCGGCGACATCTGACAGACCTGCCACGGCGTTTTTGAAGCCGCGGACCGCTTGCGCGCGAGAGCACGGCGCGCAACCATGGCGACCTCTCCGGACGGCGATCCTCCCGCCGTGTTTTTCGCCATGAACGGACCTTCCCATGACGCGGCTGCGCTGTGCAATCCTTGACGACTATTTCAAACTTTCGCTCACCTCAGCCGACTGGTCCAAGGTCACCGGCCGGGTCGACCTGACCGTTTTCGAAAAGCCATTCAAGTCCGAAGGCGAGGCCGCCTCGGCATTGAAGGATTTTCCGATCATCCTCGCGATGCGCGAGCGTACGGCATTTCCGCGCTCGCTGTTTGCGGCGCTGCCCAACCTCAAGCTGATGATCACCTCGGGCATGCGCAACGCCGCGATCGACTTCGAGGCGGCCAAGGACCACAACGTCGTGCTGTGCGGCACCAATTTTGCGCGCGACCCGACCGCGCCGCTCGCCATGGGCCTGATCCTGGAATTGACCCGCAACATCGGCCGCGAGAGCGCGCGCATGCATGCGGGCGAGCCCTGGCAGGCGCATCTGGGCATCGAGATCGAGGGACGCACGCTCGGTGTCATCGGCCTCGGCAAGCTCGGCACCAAGGTTTCAAAACTCGCGCAGGCGTTCGGCATGAACGTGATCGCCTGGAGCCCGAATTTGACGCCGGAGAAATGCAAGGAAGCCGGCGTCAGCTACGCCTCCAAGGAGGAACTGTTCAAGACCGCCGACGTCATCACCATCCATGTGGTGCTGGGCCCGCGCTCGCGCGGCCTCGTCGGCAAGGACGATCTGCTACGGATGAAGCCGACCGCCTATATCGTCAACACCGCGCGCGGGCCGATCATCGACGAGCAGGCGCTGCTCGAGGTGCTGCAGCAGAAGAAGATCGCGGGCGCCGGCATCGACGTCTTCTCGGTCGAGCCGCTGCCGGTCGACCATCCCTTCCGTAAGCTCGACAACATGGTGATCACGCCGCATCTCGGTTACGCCACCGAAGAGGTGTTCCGCGGCCACTACATCCAGATGGTCGAAGGCATCGACTCCTGGTTCAAGGGCGAGCCGCTCAGAAGGCTGGCGTAACGAAAATCGCCCTCCTCTTTCGAGAAGGGCGATTGGATTCCTTAAGCGTTCAGATCGACGATCAGCGCACCGTCACCGGTGCGGGGAGCGGCGGGACCACGGTCGGCTGCGAGCCGTAGGGCGGAGCTGCCGAAGCCTGTGCCGGCGGAGCACCGGCGGGGCCGGGCATCGGCTGGGCCGAGGCGGTCGCGGCTCCCGACGGTGGATTGCCCGGCATCACGACCACGCGGGTGCCGACCTTGGTGCGATCGAAGAGATCGGATACGTCCTCGTTCAGCATGCCGATGCAGCCCGAGGAGACGAACTTGCCGATGGTCGAGGGCTGGTTGGTACCGTGGATGCGGTACACGGTCGAGCCGAGATACATCGCGCGCGCGCCGAGCGGATTGCCGGGACCGCCGGCCATGAAGCGCGGCAGATAGGGCTGGCGCTCGATCATCTCGGTCGGCGGGAACCAGTCCGGCCACTCCGTCTTCTTCGTGATCTTCTGCACGCCGGTCCAGGTGAAACCTTCACGGCCGACACGGACGCCGTAGCGGACCGCGCGGCCATTGCCGAGCACGTAATAGAGGTAGGTGTGCGGCGTATCGACGACGATGGTGCCGGCCGGCTCCTTGGTGACGAAGGAAACCTCCTGCCGGCGCAGGTTCGGCGGCAATTGCGCCGGCGCGGCGTCGGGCTGCTCTTCCGGCGGCAGCGAGGCAATCGTCACCGGACGGCCATCGGGGCCTGCGGCCGGCGGCACCGAGCCGGTAACACCCGAAGGCGGACCCGCGGGTCCGGGCGCGCCACCGACCGCTTCCGGCGGGCGCGGCGCGTTGGGGTCGGCATAGGCACGATCGGGATAGCCGCGATCGGGATAATAGGCCGGCGGAGCACCGGGCGGACGGTCGGCATAGATCACCGCCGGCGGACCGGCCGGGCGGCCGTAGCGCGGGTCATCCGGCGACATCACGGGGCCGCTCGGAACCGCGTTGGCATACCGTGGGTCGTTCGGCGAAAGAATTGGACCGGTCGGACCGGGCGGCGGCAAGGCGGCCGGATTAGCCTCATCGTCCTCCAGCTGGTCGAAATCGGGCGCATTGGGGCCCCGGCGATAGTCGCCGCCATAGCCGGGCGGATAGGGCTGCGGCGCCGGCGAATAGGCGCCTTGCGGTACCGGATAGCCCTGCTGGGCCTGCGCAGCCGAAAACATTGCCGCGCCAGCCATCACGGCTGCAGAAATCGCCAGAAATCTCATGATCATCATGGTGTTCTTTATAGTCCCCAAGCCGACACCGGACCGTTAATGGCACATGACGGAAGATCGCGGCGCATTCAAGACAATTCCGGCCGCCTTGAGCCCAATTTCCGGAATTTGTGATGTTCCTTCAAGGCCGTGGCAGCAAAGCCGCGCTATCCCGGAAAAGCGCTTTTCAATCTTATTACACCATCTGCGGCAACGAATTTTAACAAACGCTGAACAGCGCTTGCGGTATCCTCGAATCGAGCCTGATTCGCGGGCAGCGAACGAAGGCCTATCCATCTCCCTTGTAAGTCACCGCGTTCCCATTTGGCTCCAGGGCCCCCGCAGCACGCCTGCGGCGGCGGAATCGCACCCGAAATGCTCCCCGGTTTCCGTTTCCTGTTTGCCGCGATCGCGTTGTCCGTCTCCATTCTCATCTTCGGTCTCGGCGCGGCCGCCTTGTTGCGGGCCGCCCATGAGGAATTTGCCTCGAATCCAACCTGGCGTGCGGCGCCTGAGCCGAGGTTCGCGCAGCAGAACGAGCCATCGCAGCCGGTGCTGGCCGTGTTGCGGGTCGAGCCGCAACCATCCGCGCAAAAGGCGGCCGATCCGCGACCCGCGGAGGTTCCGACAAGCCTGCCAGCCACTGAGTCAGCCGCGTTGGCAGCTCCGGCCGAACCGGAGGCGGTGGTTTCTCCAGCGCCAGACGCCGTGAAAGTCGCTGCGCTCAGCACACCGGACGCTTTGCCCTCCACCGAGGCGGCCAAAACCAACGCTGCGCCTGCTGAAGTGCCGGTGGCGAGCGATCCGGCGCCTGCGCCCGCCGAAGCAATGAAGGTCGCAACAACAGAAGAAGCAAAGCCGTCGGCAAGCGACGCCTCACCTGTTGCGCCGGAAGCCGCCAAATCCGAACCGGCTGATGCCGACATCGCAAAGGCCGAGCCCGCAAAACCCGAGTTTGCGGTCGCGCCTTCCATGCCGGCCGCCGATCCCGCGATAACCAAGGTCGCGACATTGGGCGGTCCTCCGGTGGCGAATGAAGTCGCCGCGCCGAAGAAGGACGCGGGCGCGAAGGCCGAGCCAAGCGTCGAGAAGGCGCGGCTGCGGGCGCAGGCACGTGCCCGCGCACGCCGCAGGCTGGCGGCGCGGGCGCGACTGGCCAGGCAGCAGCTGGCTGCGGCTCAGCTGCAGCCGCTCGGCCTGTTCGGGCAGCCGTCGGGGCCGCCGCCTGCGCGTACGCCATAGATTGCTTCGATCAGGCAGGTCCCGTCGCGATCGGCGGCCCGCCCGCCTGCCCCCACTCCGACCATGAGCCGTCGTAGAGCGCCGTGTCGGTGACGCCGAGCCGGTAGAGCGCGAGCGTCAGCACGCCCGCCGAGACGCCGGAGCCACAGCTCGTCACGATCGGCGCGTCGAGCTTGACGCCAGCCCCGGTGAAGGCCTTGCGCAGATCGTCGAGCGGCTTCATCGCGCCGGTCGCCGCGTCGAACAATTGGTTGTAGGGCACGTTGCGGGCGCCGGGAATGTGGCCCGAGCGAATGCCCGGCCGGGGCTCCGGCGCGCGGCCCTCGAAACGATCGGCGGCGCGGGCATCGATCACCTGCTCGGTCTTGCTTCCGACATTGGCGATCATTTCCTGCACGCTGCGCACGCGCTTCGCATCGTACGTCGCCTTGAAGGTCGCGGGCTTGGCCTTGAACTCGCCGCTCTCGACCGGACGACCCTCGGCGCGCCACTTCTTCAGGCCGCCGTCGAGCACGCGGATATTGTCGTGGCCGTAGGAAAGGAACATCCACCACGCACGAGGTGCTGCGACCCAGCCGCCGGAATCATAGACGACGACGGTGTCGGCATTGCTGATGCCGAGCTGACCTGCGTCGCGGCCGAACTGCTCGGCGCTTGGAAACATGTGCGGCAGCGGGTTGGAGTGGTCCGACACCGCGTCGACGTCGAAGAACACCGCGCCCGGAAGATGGGCCGCGAGATAATCGTCCTTCGGCAGCGGCAGCACGCCCGGCAGCTTGAAGCTGGCGTCCACGACTTTCACGTTGGCATCGTTGATGTGCGCGGCGAGCCATTCGGTGGAAACGAGGGGGTCGTTGGTCATGTTTTTCAGGCTCTTCTTCTTCGGCTCCCATTTCTCGGTAGGCCCGCCGGCATCGCGCCAGGCGGCAAAACCGCCGCCCATATGGGCGACCGGCTTCAGGCCCATATCTTGTGCGGTCTTGGCCGCGAGCGCCGAGCGCATGCCGCCGGCACAATGGAAAATGAACTTCTTGTCCTCCTGGAAGATCGGCTTGGCGTAAGGACTCGCCGGATCGATCCAGAACTCCAGCATCCCGCGGGTGCAGGCGAAGGCTCCGGGAATTTTTCCGTCGCGCTCGATCTCGCGGGGATCGCGGATATCGACGATCACGATGACATCGTCGGAAGCGAGCTTGATGGCGTCGGCGGCGCTGATGGTTTCGATCTCGGCGTTGGCCTCGTCGATCAGCGCCTTGATGCCGCGGTGAATGGTCTGGGACATGGGCTCTCCCTTGCTTCTTGTTGGCGCGCCATGGCGGCGCGCGAGTTGTTGGCGCGCCATGGCGGCGCGCGAGGCGCGCGTGTTACCGCACCAGTTCCTTCATCGCGCCTTCGAGGCCCTCGATCGTGATCGGATACATGCGCTGCGAGAAGATCCGCCGGATAATGGTGGTCGATTCCGAATAATCCCAGTGCTTCTGCGCCACCGGATTGAGCCAGACCGCATGCGGATAGGTGCGCACGATGCGGTCGAGCCAGACCGAGCCGGCCTCCTCGTTGACGTGCTCAACGGAGCCGCCGGGCACCATGACCTCGTAAGGCGACATCGAAGCATCCCCGACGAACACGACCTTGTAGTCGTGCGGATATTTGTGCAGCACATCCCAGGTCGGCGTGCGGTCGGTGAAGCGCCGCCTGTTCTGCTTCCACACGCCCTCGTAAAGGCAGTTGTGGAAGTAGAAATATTCCATGTGCTTGAATTCGGTCTTGGCCGCGGAAAACAATTCCTCGACCTGCTCGACATGGGAATCCATGGACCCGCCGATGTCGAAGAAGACCAATACCTTGACCGCGTTGCGCCGCTCGGGGCGCATGATCACATCGAGATAGCCGTGGTTCGCGGTCTCCTTGATCGTGGAGTCGAGGTCGAGCTCGTCCGGCGCGCCGGTGCGGGCGAACCTGCGCAGGCGGCGCAGCGCGATCTTGATGTTGCGGATGCCAAGCTCGACATTGCCGTCGAGATCCCTGAACTCGCGGCGGTCCCATACCTTCACCGCGCGGTTGTTGCGGTTCTTCTCCTGGCCAATGCGCACGCCTTCGGGATTGTAACCATGCGCGCCGAAGGGTGAGGTGCCCGCAGTGCCGATCCATTTGCTGCCGCCCTGGTGCCGGCCCTTCTGCTCCTCGAGACGCTTGCGCAGCGTCTCCATGAGCTTGTCCCAGCCCATGGCCTCGATCTGCTTTTTCTCTTCCTCGGTGAGATATTTCTCGGCGAGCTTCTTCAGCCACTCCTCGGGGATCTCCGCCTTGTCCATGGCTTCGAGCAGGTTCTCGAGGCCCTTGAACACGGTGCCGAAGACGCGGTCGAACTTGTCGAGATTGCGCTCGTCCTTCACCAGCGCGGCGCGCGACAGGTAATAGAAATTCTCCACCGTCTGTTCGGCGAGGTCGGCGTCGAGCGCCTCCATCAGCGTCAGATATTCACGCAAGGTCACGGGGACCTGGGCGTCGCGCAGCGAGGTGAAGAATTGCAGGAACATGTGCTTTAGATTGCCCGTCGCACGGACAACGTCAAGGGCGGAAGCTGTGGCTGGAGACCTAGTGCCCACTTTCCGAAGTTCGTACACCATTGCAGCAACCACCTTTTACGAACTTCGGAAAGCTATGGGCACTAGCAAACTTATGATTCTAGTACCGCTTTTCGATTTGAAGTCCCTGGTCCATTTCGCCGCTTGCAGCGCAGGGACTTCAAATCGGCGGCACTAGACCGGCAGGCTTTTTCATCTAGAATTGCGCCAACAGAGCGTTTTGGCAGGGGGCATCTTCCATGGGCATCATCGCGGCACTCGTGATCGGTGCGATCGCCGGCTGGCTCGCCGGGCTGATCGTGCGCGGCGCCGGTTTCGGGCTGATCGGCAACATCGTGATCGGTATTCTGGGGGCGCTGGTCGCCAGCTGGATATTGCCGCAGCTCGGCGTCGTGCTCGCCGCCGGCACGCTGGGCTCGATCCTGGACGCCACCATCGGCGGTGTGATTATCCTCGTCATCCTATCCCTGGTCCGGCGCGCCTGACGCATCGCCCCATTCCCGCAACGAAGGCTGTTTTGGCCGATTTTTCCTGCTAAAGGCGGAGCAGAACCGCTGCGCCCGAGAGCCCCAACGAGGCAAGAATAGATGAAATTTACCGGCACCAAGGACTATGTCGCGACCGACGACCTCAAGATCGCCGTCAATGCCTCGATCGTGCTCGAGCGTCCGCTGCTCATCAAGGGCGAGCCCGGCACCGGCAAGACGGTGCTGGCCGAGGAAGTGGCAAAGGCGATCAACGCGCCGCTTATGACCTGGCACATCAAGTCGACCACCAAGGCGCAGCAGGGCCTCTACGAATACGACGCGGTCTCGCGCCTGCGCGACAGCCAGCTCGGCGATGAGCGGGTATCCGACATCTCGAACTACATCAAGCGCGGCAAGCTGTGGGATGCCTTCACCTCCGAAAAGCGCCCGGTGCTCCTGATCGACGAGATCGACAAGGCCGACATCGAATTCCCGAACGATCTGCTGCTCGAGCTCGATCGCATGGAGTTCTTCGTCTACGAGACCGGCGAGAACATCAAGGCGAAGCTGCGCCCGATCGTGATGATCACCTCCAACAACGAGAAGGAATTGCCGGACGCCTTCCTGCGCCGCTGCTTCTTCCACTACATCAAGTTCCCAGACGCCGACACCATGAGCCGGATCGTCGACGTGCATTTCCCGAACATCAAGAAACGCCTGGTCGAAGAGGCACTGCGCATCTTCTTCGAGGTGCGCGAGGTGCCTGGGTTGAAGAAGAAGCCTTCAACCTCGGAATTGCTCGACTGGCTGAAGCTCTTGCTCAACGAGGACATCTCGCCGGAAATGCTGCGCGAACGCGATCCGCGCAAGCTGATCCCGCCGCTGCACGGCGCGCTGCTCAAGAACGAGCAGGACGTGCATTTGTTCGAGCGGCTGGCGTTTTTGAGCCGGCGCGAGGTCTAGCGTTCGGCGTTTCAGCAAATCACTGGGATTATTAAGCTTTTGGGCAAGCTTCCCGACTGAGATTAATGGATTTTCAGCCTGGAGACGCTATATTCGGGCGCAGGAGAGACCATGCCCCCGCCCGCTGAAACCTTGGCTGCGACGTCCACCGCCGCTCTGATCAGAGAGATGGCAGAGCAACACCAAGTGCACTACGCGCCCACGCGATCGGACCAGTTGGCCGACGAGATCACGCGGCTTTCCGGCGATACCGTCAATCTCGACGAAATCGAGTACCTATTGATCGCCCTGCAACGCGCTGGCCACATCACCCGCGATGAACTCACCCGTCTGCAGGCCCGCTATCTGCGTGAAATTAAATCGTGACGTTCGATCCCTTCGGCGATTTTGAAACGCGGGGTTATCTACGCAACGTTGCAAATGAAAAAGACCTCGAGATCGTCAAGAGGCTCGAGCACGCCGCCTTCATGACGGGTATCGACGAGGCGTTTGCCACGCTGGCCGGGCGCACGGAGCTCAGCTACGAGGATATTCTGCAAACGCACAAAATCCTGTTCAGCTCGGTCTATCCATGGGCTGGGCAAGATCGGACGCAAACCGCACCGCGGCTAACCGTCAGGAAGGGCGATGTCATCTTTGCCAATCCTCCCGACATACGTCGCGCGGTCGAATACGCTCTGCATCTCGGCCAAGTCAGAGATCTCCATGGTCGAACGATCGGGCGAGGTGATGGGCTATCTTGCTTATGGACATCCTTTTCTGGATGGCAACGGTCGCACGATCATGACGTTTCATGCGGTCATGGCGCAACGCGCGGGCTTTAGTATCGAGTGGTCGGCGACGGATAAATTTGCCTATCTTGATGCGCTGACGCGAGAGATCGAAAAGCCGGGAAAGCGGATTCTCGACGCCTACCTCAAACCATTCATGGGCAGGGCCATCGAATACGATCAGCTCGCCGCGCGGGTCACGGCCGCGCCAGGACTCGACGGCAGCGCAGAGGCCCAGGCCAACGAAGTTTTGGGCGAAAGCACCGAGCCAGATGTGAGAGATCAATACGAAGCGATGCTGCATAAGCGCCAGCGGCAATAGGTACCGTCTTCAGTTCAGCGGCGCCAGCGTGTTGCGGAGTTACTCTTTCGGGACTTGCATCAACCCGACAAAGGGCTGGCTGAGATCGCCCACCCGGCCGCGATGCCGATCACCAGCGCAACAAAGGAGATCAGAAAAATCCAGCCGAATGTCACGCCCGCCCTGTCTGCGATTCCTGTTAGCCCGCGAGCCTTACCGCTTCCGGCGCCACCTTGCCGCGGACCAGATCGCTCGCTTTGTCCGCGATCATCATGGTCGACGCATTGAGATTGGCCGAGATCATGCGCGGCATGATCGAGGCGTCGATCACGCGCAGCCCCTGCAGGCCATGGACGCGAAGCTGATCGTCGACCACCGCCCAGCTGCTGTCGGCCGGACCCATGCGGCAGGTGCAGCCGGGGTGGAAGGTGGTGGTGCCGCGCTGGGTGGCGGCGGCCAGAAGCTCTTCGTTGCTCTGCACCTTTGGCCCGGGGAAATCCTCGTAATCGTAATAGGGCGCGAGCGGGTCTGACTTGAGCAGACGGCGCGCCAGCTTCATGCCGGCGACGACGACGCGGCGGTCGAGCTCGGCGGTGAGATAGTTGGTCTGGATGATCGGCGGCGCAAAGGGATCGGCCGAGCGGATCCGCACATAGCCGCGGCTCTCCGGGCGCTGCTGCCAGGATGCGACCGTCATGCCGGGCCGGTCCTCAAGCTGGCCCTGCACGCCTTCCTTGTAGCTCGCCGGCGTGAAGGTGAGCTGCAGGTCGGAGCTCTCCGTGGTCTCGCCGGAATGCCAGAAGCAATAGACCATGGTCGGCGACAGCGAGAGCAGGCCGCGCCGCGTCGTCGCCCATTTCAGCGCCTCGACCCAGAGATGCCAGCCCTGCCGAAGCTCGTTGATGGTCTTGATGTTCTTCACCCGCGCGACCGAGCGCGGCGCGTAGTGATCCTGCAGGCCTTCGCCGACACCCGGCAGTGCATGGCGCACCTCGATGCCGTGCGACTTCAACAGCTCCGGCGAGCCGACGCCCGACAATTGCAGAAGCTGCGGTGAATTATAGGTGCCGCCACTCAGGATCACTTCCTTGCTGGCGCGCAGCTCGACCGGCGTGCCGCCGCGCCCGCCCTTGAGGTAGCGCACGCCGACGGCGCGCTTGCCCTCGAAGATGATGTTGGTCGCATGCGCATGTGTTCGCACATGCACGTTCGGCCGCTTGCGCGCCGGATGCAGGAACGCGGTGGCGGCGCTGACGCGCAGCCCCTTCTGGATGGTGCGCTGGGCGTAGGAAACGCCCTCCTGGATCTTGCCGTTGTAATCGGGATTGCGCGGGATACCGAGGCTCATCGCGCCGGCCATGAACGCCTCGCACAGTGGATCGCGCCAGTCCATGGTGGTCACGGTGAGGTTGCCGTCACGGCCCCGGAACGTGTCCTCGCCCTCGCCGACCCGCCGCTCCAGCCGCTTGAAGTAAGGCAGCACGTCGGCATAGCCCCAGCCGCGATTGCCCAGCTGCGCCCAGGTATCGAAATCCTGGCGCTGGCCGCGATTATAGATGTGGCCATTGATCGAGGACGAGCCGCCGAGCGTCTTGCCGCGCGGCGCGTAGATGCTGCGGCCGCCGGTATAGGGACCGGGCTCCTGCTGATAGGCCCAGTTGATGCTCTTCATGTGGAAGGTCTTGATGAAACCCGCCGGCAGATGGATGTAGGGATGCCAGTCGCGCGGACCTGCTTCGAGCACGCAGATGCTGGTGCCCACGTCTTCGCTGAGGCGGTTGGCGAGCACGCTGCCGGCGGAGCCGGAGCCGATGATCACATAATCGAACGTTTCCATATGCCCTGTCGTTTTTGCTTGCTGCGCGGCTATTCCCGCGGCTTGTCGTTGAGTTGATACGTCAAATGCGCCTTCACCGTCGGCCATTCGGTCGCGATAATGCTGAAGACCGCAGTGTCGCGCAGCGTGCCGTTCGGCGCAATCTGGTGATTGCGCAAAATGCCATCCTGCCTGGCGCCGAGGCGCTCGATCGCGCGCCGGCTCTGATGATTGAAGAAATGCGTGCGGAACTCTACCGCGATACAGTCGATCGCCTCGAAGGCATGTTGCAGCAGCAGCAGTTTGCACTGCGTGTTGAGCGGGCTGCGCTGGACGCGCTTGGCATACCAGGTCGAGCCGATCTCGACCCGGCGGTTCGCCGCATCGACATTCATGTAGGTAGTCATGCCCGCGACTTTGCCGGCGGCATCGAATACCGTGAACGGCAACATCGAGCCCGCCTTCTGCAAGCCGAGCCTGCGATCGATCTCCCTGGTCATGTCTTCGGGCTTCGGCACGAAAGTGTACCAGAGCTTCCACAGCTCGCCGTCTTTCACGGCCTCGACCAGGCCTGCGTGATGGTCGTGCGACAGCGGCTCGAGCCGCGCATGCTCGCCGCGCAGGGTAACGGGATCAGGCCAGGGCATCAGGGTCTCCTTTTCGTCGCGAGCGAAGCGAAGCAATCCATCTTTCGGCTTGCCGAGGGATGGATTGCTTCGTCCGCTTCGCTCCTCCGCAATGACGTCCGCATCTCACTTATTCAGAAAGTTCAAGGGCAGCCCCGGCCGCGACCAGTCCATCGCGATCAGTTCGCCCTTGCCGGAGAGCGTGATATACGCCGTCTTCAGCTCCGGTCCGCCGAAAGCGATGTTGGTGGTGACGCGGTCGCCGGTCGGCACCTGTTCGACCAGCGCCCCATCCGGCGCGATCACGGAGATGCAGCCCGAGATCAGTGTCGCGACGCAGACATTGCCGTTCGCTTCGACGGCGAGCGAGTCGAACATCTGATAGCCTCCAAGACCCACGATCGGCTTTCCCCGCTCGCCGCGATAGATCACGTCGCGCGGCTTGAGCATGCCGGGCTCGGAGATTTCATAGGCCCACAGTCGCGCGGTCGGCGTCTCCGCTACATAGAAGGTGTTTTCGTCCGGCGACAGCCCGATGCCGTTGGCGGGCAGCACGCCGAACACCACCTCGACGATCTCCTTCATGCCCGGCTTGAGATAGTAGACCGCGCCGACATCCATTTCGCGATGGCGCCGCTTGCCGAGATCGGTGAACCACAGACCACCATGCTTGTCGAACACGAGGTCGTTCGGCCCGCGCAAGCCATGCTCGCCGCATTTGTCGACCACAGTTTCGACCTTGCCGCTTTGCAGATCGACGCGCTGGATCGAGCCGCCGCGATAATCGTCCGGCTGCGGCCCCGGCATGATCATGTTGCGCGTCGGAATCCAGGAGAAGCCGCCATTGTTGCAGACATACATCTTGCCGTCGGGGCCGAGCGCGGCGCCGTTCGGGCCACCGGGCATTTGCGCTACCACTTCCTTGCGGCCGTCGGGATAAACCCGCGTCAGCCGCTGGCCGCGGATTTCGACCAGCACCACCGATCCGTCCGGCATGACGACCGGTCCTTCCGGAAATTCGAGACCGGTGGCCAGCACACGAATATCGGCCATGGAAATCCTCCCGCTTCTTCTTGGCTGCAGGCGGATTTGAGAAGAGCCCCGCGCACGCAACAACGATGTTGCCTGCCGTTATGGCAAAGTGGCGCGGGCTTGCCAAGCAATCACGGATGGCCGCAAGGCTGCGTTGCGGTGCGTTCAGCTTTTGATCGGTATCCAGATTTCGAGGCCGCCATCGCCGGTGGCCGGATCGAACTTTTCGTCATAGCGCTCGAAATTCGGGGCATCCGCCAGCTTGTGGCCCGAGGCGGGCAGCCAGTGATTCCAGATCGTGTTGACGATGCGCCGGATGCTCGAGATATGGTCGGTGTGGGTGAACACCGCATAGCGCTGCTCGGGGATGCGGACGCGGCTGAACTCGCGCGGCAGATCGGAGAAGTCGGCGACTTCGACGCCGGCGATGTAGTCGAAATTGCCGGCATCATCGCCGTTGCAGCAGACGCCGTAGGCCACCGGCCCGATCCGGCCCGGAAAACTCTGGACGTATTGATGGAAGCGATGCCACAGGGCGGGAATGCCCGCATTGTTATCGGTGCTGAAGCGCTCGCCGACGCCGGCGACCATCATGGCTTTTCCGGTTTCAAAGCGGGGCGGCGCGATCTTGTCGAATGCGGTGGAATCCATGAGGATCGGCTCCTGAAGCTTGAGCTTGTCGAGGCACGTCGTGGCGCGGACCATTTCGGGCGTGATGCCGAAATGGTCGCGGAACGCGCGGGTGAATGCTTCGTGGGAGCCGTAATCCGCATCCAGCGCAACGTGCAGGATATCGGGGGCGCCGGCCGCGAGCGCGCGCGCCGCCTCGGAGAGACGGCGGGCACGCACGTAGCGCATCACCGAAAAGCCCGGTCGCAGCGGCAAATGCCCGCACCATATGGAAGCGCGAGATACCCGCGACATCGGAGATGTCGTCGAGCGTCATTGGGCCGGCGAGGTGGCTTTCAATGTACCAGAGCGCCTTTTGCGCAGGATTCATGGATCAAGGCTTTCCTTCGAAGCACGCGCATCATGCGCGCATGGCGGGCGCCGCGTTTGACAGTCCTTGCTCTCTGACCTCACGCACCGCTAATAAATCCGCCTTGCGGAAAATAACAGGCAAATCGCTCGCTGGTAACAGATTCCCAATCGTGCATACTGGAGGTGCATTCGATCCGACGGCTCATCAGCTGCCCGCCAAAAAAGACTGCACGAGCCATCGGCCAAGCACGTCAGGGAGGACGATAAATGCACAGCCGTGTCTTTGAGGACGCCAAGAAAAACGTAGAGAAGACTGCAACGAAACTCGCATTGGCCGTATTACTCGCAACGGCACTTGCCGGAACCGCGCAGGCGCAAAAGAAATACGACCCCGGCGCGACCGACACCGAGATCAAGATCGGCAACATCATGCCCTATTCGGGCCCGGCGTCGGCCTACGCCACCATCGGCAAGACCGAGGCCGCCTATTTCAACAAGCTCAATTCCGAAGGTGGCATCAACGGCCGCAAGATCAACTTCATCTCCTATGATGACGCCTACAGCCCGCCGAAGGCGGTCGAGCAGGCGCGCAAATTGGTCGAGAGCGACGAGGTGCTGTTGATCTTCAACCCGCTCGGCACGCCCTCCAACAGCGCGATCCACAAATACATGAACGCCAAGAAGGTGCCGCAGCTATTCGTCTCGACGGGCGCGGCGAAATGGAACGACCCGAAGAATTTCCCGTGGACCATGGGCTGGCAGCCGAACTACCCGACCGAGGCCCGCATCTATGCGGCCTATATCCTCAAGAACCATCCGGGCAAGACCATCGGCGTGCTCTACCAGAACGACGATTTCGGCAAGGACTATGTGACCGGGCTTCGCGAGGGCCTCGGCGATCAGGCGAACAAGCTGATCCTGATCGAATCCTCCTATGAGACCTCGGCGCCAACGGTCGACTTGCAGGTGGTGCAGATCAAGGGGGCCAATCCCGATATTTTCATCAACATCGCGACACCGAAATTCGCGGCCCAGGCGATCAAGAAGATCGCGGAGCTGAACTGGCACCCGGTGCACTTCCTCACCAACGTGTCGGGCTCGATCGGCAGCGTGATGAAGCCGGCCGGCTATGAAAATGACCAGGACATTCTCTCGACCGCCTATCTGAAAGACCCGAACGACCCCAAGTGGAAGAACGATCCGGCCATGAACGAGTGGCGGGCGTTCATGACCAAGTGGTACCCGGAGGGCGACCAGGCGGACGCCTCCACCGTGTTCGCTTATGGCGTCGCCAAGGGATTGGAGCAGGTACTGCGCCAGTGCGGCGATGATCTGACCCGCGAAAACGTCATGAAGCAGGCCGCGAATTTGAACTTCGAGATCGGCATCTATCTGCCAGGCACCAAGATCAGGACCAGCCCGACCGATTTTGCGCCGCTCGAACAGCTGCAGATGCAGCGCTTCAAAGGCGAGACCTGGGAGCTCTTCGGGCCGATCATGTCGGGCGAGAAGAACTCGTAAGGGTTCAAGGGCCGTCGTAGGGCGGGAAAGGCGATAGCGTGCCCACCAACTACCCTGTTGATCGCAGTGGTGGGCACCGCGCCAAGGCGCCTTTGCCCACCCAGCTTTTTCTCCCGCGCGAATGCACCAGAACAAGAGAATCCAACCATGCAAATCGCCAACGTCCGCGCGCATCACCTCCGCATTCCCTACGACGCGGGTCCCGCAAGCTTCCGCCAGGGCGGTTCGGCGATCTCCGCGCTCGACATGGTCGTGGTCGAGGTCACGACCGATAACGGCCTCACCGGCTGGGGCGATGCTTTCGCCTATGTCAGCCCACGCACCACCCGTACCGCGGTCGAGGAGATGATCGCACCGCAGGCGCGCGGACAGGAAGTGCCCGGCGCGGAGCAGATTCCGGCCTTCATGGAGCAGATCCAGCGCAACCTGCATCTCTTCGGCCGCTACGGCATCACCATGTTTGCGATCTCGGGCCTCGACATCGCGCTGTGGGATCTCGCCGCCAGGATCAAGGGCGTGCCGCTGCATCAACTGATCGGCGGCGCCAAGCGCACGAAGATTCCCGGCTACGCGAGCCTGCTGCGTATCGGCAAGCCGGAAAGTATCGCAAGCGAGTGCCAGACCGCGCGGCAGCGCGGTTATTCCGCGATCAAGCTGCATGAGACCACGGCGCCGGCCGTGCTCGCCGCGCGCGAGGCGATCGGGCCCGGCGTGCCGCTGATGGTCGACATGAACTGTCCGCTCAGCGGCACGGAGGCGATCGCCTTTGCGCAGGCCTGCAAGGCGGCCGCGCCGATGTTTCTGGAAGAACCGGTCTGGCCGCCCGAGGATTTCGCGACGCTGGCCGAGGTGCGCAAGCAAGGCGGGCTCGACATCGCGGCCGGCGAGAATGCCTGCACCGCGTATCAATTCCGCGAAATGATGCAGGCCGGCGCCGTCAGCCACGCGCAGCCTTCGGTGATCAAGGTCGGCGGCGTCACCGAATTTTTGAAAGTCGCAGCCCTCGGCGATGAGTTCGGCGTGAAGATCATTCCGCACTCGCCCTATTTCGGGCCCGGCTTCCTCGCGACCTTGCAGCTGATGTCGGTGCGCGGCGAAGGCTACATCGAGGTCTTCTACATGAAGCGCGCCGCCTGCCTGTGGCGCGGTCGCATCGATGCCGACGCCAATGGCGATGTCGCCGTGCCGCAAGGGCCCGGGCTCGGCTATGAACCGGACCCTGATGTCATGCAGCAATACCGGGTGTCGTGAGCGAAGCCGTCATTTGGCGCCTTCTTTCGCGGGCGCGCTCGCGCCTTTCGCCGGCTCCGACTTCTTCATGTCGTCCGCCATCTGCTTCTGCGCGGCCTGCAAATCCACGATGGTTTTCTGCAAGGACGCGACCGTCGCCTTCAGCGCCTCGATCTGCCGGCTGGCGGCATCCAGCTTTTGCTGGTGATCTGCCGAAAGCTTGGTGATCGTCTTCTGCAGGAAGTCGACATTGCTCTGCAGGCAGGAGGTGCGGCGGTCCATCGCCTTCTCGGCCGTGCAGATTTCGATGCCGGGAATGTCCTGCGCAAAAAGTTCCGCCGGTATCGCGGTCGGGAGTGCGAGCGAAAGCGCTGCAACAAAAATCCAAAAAAAAATCCTGGGTCTCATCAAATTCTCGCGCCGGGGACGCGCCTCACACCAAATTGAGTAAGCGCATGGCCTGACAGATATCACATTACTACCTCATTCAGGCGTTGTGATTTCGGAAGTTGGGACACCAAGGCGGGCGGGGGGATTTTTTGGAATGCGGCGTGGGCGCGCCGCGTATTAGGGGAATATAGCAGATGGCAACACGCGAACGACGACTGGCCGAATTCGATGGCTCGGGAGTGCCGCCGCAGGGCCTGCCGGTTCAGGTTTTATGTGAGGATCACAGCGGGACTTATCAATTGCCCTTCACCTGCCACTACAGCGAAGGCAGGTGGCACAATCACGAATCCGGCGGCATGGTCGAGGCGACCGTCGTGGGATGGCGGCTACCTCGCCATTAAAGAGAAGGGCGCGCTGTATCAAAATGCGACGAGCCGACGCCGAACTTTAAGATTTCGGAACGCGGGACGAACGAAGCGCGCCCGAATCAGCTGGGCGGCGCCGTACTCACTTGTTCACGGCTAGATGTCGGCGCCGCCTTCAGGCGGCGCACCACATCCAGAACGAGTACGATCGGGCGCAGCCAGCGGCCGACGACAAAAGTTAACTCCTCCGGGGATGACATCGCGTCACTTCCAGGGCGTCACCGGCGGCACCTTGTCGGTGGCCGGCGGCACGTCGACGGTCTTGAAGTCGGCGGGGCTGACGATTTCGAGATACTCCATGTCCGGCGAGTAATCGAACAGGTAATGCACGATGCCCGGCCGCTGATGCACGACGTCGCCGGCCTGCACCAGCGTCGGCTTGTCCTCATACATGAAGCGCGCCCATCCCTTCATCATGATCACGATCTGGAATTCGCAATCGTGGCGATGCCAGCCGGTGCCGTCTTCGGGCGGCATGTCCGGATTGGCCTTGACCAGATGGCAGATCACCTGCCCGCCGGTCGCAGCCGCAATACCGAGATCGCGATACAGGAAGAAGTCGCGCAGGCCTCCTCCCTTGTAGTCGGTATCGCCAGGTTTGACGTGGGAGAATGCTTTCAGGACAGCGTGCTGATTCATGACGGCCTCCACCTGTTCAAGGGTGCGAGCCGCGATCGTCACGAGGCGTCCAAATTTTCGGCAGCGTCGCATCGTCGCGTTCGCGCTGCATGTTGCTATGCGAAAATCGCGCCAGCCGCGCTGCGCTGCGGCGATTTGGCGTAAGCCACGCGGGACACGGCGGAAGCACCCGGACGCCGGCCGGCGCTTGGCCCGGCACCGGCGCGATTTAAGCCCCTCAAACGGGCGCGGCCTGCCTAATATTCGACCTCGAGCTCCTCGATCTCCTCCGGCTCGGCCTGGGCCGCCTCGACCCATTCGACCATCTCGGGCATCGCCATGATCATGTCGGCATAGGCCTTCAGCCGCGACTCGATCTTCACGTCATAGGTCACAAAGCGCGTCACCACCGGCGCGTACATCGCATCCGCCATGGTGCGCTCGCCGAACAAAAACGGCCCGCCGGACCTGGCGAGACAGTCGCGCCAGATGGTGCAGACCCGATCGATGTCGGCCTGCGCGCGGGTCCAGATCTTGAAGCCCGGGAAATGTCCCTTCAGGTTGACCGGCAACGAAGCGCGCAGTGTGGTGAAGCCGGAGTGGATTTCGCCGCAGATCGAGCGGCAATGTGCGCGCTCGATGCGGTCGGCCGGCAACAGGCCCGAGTCCGGCATGGCCTCGTTGAGATATTCGCCGATCGCCAGGGTGTCCCAGATCGTGGCGCCGTCGTGCCGCAGGCATGGCACCAAAATGGTCGGCGAGATCAGCAGGATTTCGGCGCGCGCCGAAGCATCGTCGGGCGCGACGCCGATCTCCTCGAACGGCAGTCCGGAAAATTTGGTCATCAGCCAGCCGCGCAGCGACCAGGATGAATAGTTCTTGCTCGAGATGGTCAGTGTCGCCTTCGCCATAGGGCCCTTCCCTCAACTCTTCAAACGCGATCCAGGGACCATGGACACCCCGGGCTTGTGCCCAATCCCTATGCGTTTTCGCATAATAAGCAGCAAGTGACGTGCCAATTTTGGCGGCGCACTGCCCCCGCTTTGGCTCCGATATTGCATGGCAATGGGGGCAGGGGCGGATGTGAATGATGTCAATGCTATACCAGGCCTATCAGAACCACATGGACCTGACCGAGCCATGGCGGTCCGGGGCCGCTTCCGCGCTCCGCTATCTCAATCTTGTCCCGCAGGGTGTCTCCGATCGGCTGTTCACCCGGCTTTCCGCAGCGCTCGAGCTGATCTCGCGGTCGTCGCTGACCTATGCGCGCCCGGCCTACGGCATCGAGGCGGTGCAGGTCGGCAATCGCGAAGTCGAGGTGAAGGAAGAGGTCGTCTACTCCACGCCGTTCGGCTCGCTGCTGCGCTTCAGGAAGCTGGACGCGCCCGAGCAGCCAAAGCTGCTTCTGGTCGCGCCGATGTCCGGGCATTTCGCGACGCTGCTCCGCGGCACGGTGAAGACGCTGCTGCAGGACCACGACGTCCACATCACCGACTGGCACAACCCGCGCGACATTCCCGTCAACGCCGGCCGTTTTGGACTGGACGACTACACCGGCCATCTCATCGACTTCCTTGGCCAGATGGGACCACGCTCGCACATGGTGGCGATCTGCCAGCCCTCGGTGTCGGCGCTCGCGGCTACCGCGATCATGTGCGAGGACGATCATCCCGCGCGGCCGGCGACGCTGACATTGATGGCGGGGCCGATCGACACCCGGATCCAGCCGACCAAGGTCAACGAATTCGCCAAGAGCAAGCCGATCGACTGGTTCGAGGACAATCTGATCAACTTCGTGCCGTTCCAGTGCAAGGGTGCGTTCCGGAAGGTCTATCCGGGCTTCGTGCAGCTGACCGCCTTCGTCTCGATGAATCTCGAGCGGCACATCAAGCAGCACATGGACCTGCACAATCATCTCATCAAAGGCGAGAAGGACAAGGCCGAAACCATCAAGACCTTCTACGACGAATATTTCGCGGTCATGGACCTGCCTGCGGATTTTTATATCGAGACCGTCCGCGACGTGTTTCAGGAGCATCTGCTGCCGCAGGGCAAACTGACCTTCCGCGGCCGGCCCGTGAACCCCGCCGCAGTGCGGCGCATGGGCTTGATGACGGTCGAAGGCGAGAAGGACGACATCTGCTCGATCGGCCAGACGCTTGCCGCGCAGGAGCTCTGCACCAGCGTGCGCGCCTATCGCCGCGTGCACCACATGCAGGCCGGCGTCGGGCATTATGGCGTCTTCAGCGGCAGGAAATGGAACAACGAGATCTATCCGCTGCTGCGCGATTTCATTCATGTGAACTCGTGAGCTTGTTTCTGCGCCCGTCATTGCGAGCGAAGTCTGTAGGGTGGGCAAAGGCGCGCTTGCGCCGTGCCCACCATTTGGCAAAGCGGATCTTGAATGGTGGGCACGCTACGCTTTACCCACCCTACAATTCCCGTGACGAGCAACAGCATTCCCGCGGCATGATTTGCCCGAGTTGTGCAAGACAATGTCCCTCGGAAAACAGAGGGCGCAGGGAATGCCGGGTGTTTTGCGCACCCGCGGCCTCGTGTGCAAAGTAGAAAGCACACGAGTTAGAAACCACAGGTCCGCCGAAACAATCCGGACATTCCCTGCACAATGGTTTTAACGGCTGCTCCGCGCTCTCCCTGGTGTACCGGGCTTGTTAGCCACCATCGCTCTGCGAAACGTCCCGCAGAACTTGACACCAGCGTCGGGGTGCCAGGACCACACGGCTTGGCCGTCCGCAGAGGTCTCTTCGTCCACGCGGGGCTTCCCCCGCGTTGAAGACCTTCACGTCCACCGCATCCTGCCCCGACGTTCGTGACGATCGCGTAGCGCCCCTCCTTGGGAGCAGGACACGACAAGAATGCACGGTTTCTGATTTTCGTAAATAGAATATTTTTGCTCTCGGGGGCGGATCGCCAAATCGGCTTGAATTGCCTCACGAATTTAGTTTTCGGCGCACGCGATTTCGAGACGTTTCAGGACCTGGCCGAGCGATGATTTCGCCAAAATCGATCACCCGACGGGCAAATCAGTTGGACCGTTCGGCGTGGACGGTCACCCCCCCGCGGCATGGTCTCGTCTTCACCCGTTTGGACTAGGGAGGCGGCCGTTATTTTTGGGCCGCTAAATTGCCGTTTCGGGGGTTCCCGGCTAGTTTCGTCGAGGAGAAGTCCCTGTCGTAACGGGAGAACCGGTGCCAGCCTGGAACGTGGAGCCAGTCGAGCAGCAATTCGCCGATGCGGGCCTCGAGCCGGCGCGACGGATGGTAAAGGCGCTGGATGCCGTGTCGTCCGCGACGGGAAGCTACGGCGCGATCCTGCTTCCGATTTCGGGCGGCGTTATCCCGAATGTTCCATATACCGAGCGGATGTCCGGCGCGATCGAATCGTATTTTCGCGACGGATGGCACCTGCAGGATGTGCGGTTCCGTACCATTCCGATCATGACGCGGCGCGGGGTTGCGGATGATCTCGACGGCTTGAGCACCGATACGATAGCCAAGCATCCGTTCTACCAGGAGTTCCTCGCGCGGCACCGCCTGCGATGGTTCGCCGGCGTCAAGGTCGCCTGCGGCGACGATATGTGGGCGGTAGCCATCCAGCGAACGATCGATCAGGGGCCGTTCTCGGCAGCGGAGAAGGAGCAGTTGGTGCGATTATCGAGCCGGCTTTCGACCAGCGCAGCAATCGCTCGTGCACTGGGCGCTTCCGCCGCCGCCGGCGCATTGGAAGCTTTCGAAATGAGTGGCACCGCGGTGGTGCTGATCAACCGTTATGGCAACGTCTTCAAGGCGAACCGGTCTGCGGAGCTGCTGCTCGTCGACGATGTAAGGATTGTAAAAGGCAAACTGGTCGCAAAGGACACGCAGGCAACGGCAAGCTTGAATCGGGCCATTCAGGATTTGCTATGGCGCCCGGCAGGTGGCCTTTCCGCTCCGGTCGCGCTGCCTCGCGCAGGCCGCCGGCCTCTGCTGGCATATCCGGCGAGACTTTCAAACGCGAACGCCAATGCGCTGGCTGATTGCCAGGCCATGGTCCTCATTATCGATCCCGATATCAGACCTCGCACGCCTGAAATGACCCTGCGATCGGCATTTCGACTGACCGAGGCGGAAGCCAGACTCGCGGCCCCAACTGGCTTTGGGCGAGCCCCTGGAAAAGATCGCCGATCAATTTGGGATCAAGAAGGATACCGCGCGGGCCCACCTCAGGAGTATCTTTACCAAGACTGGCGTGCATCGGCAGGCTGAACTGGTCGCGGTGCTGGCGAAGCTCCTGTGAGCCTGCCGGCAACAGTTTATTCCTGAAATTCATCGCGCGCTACTGCAGCCGGCGCAGCGTCGCCGACGGCGTCTCGCGACGCGGGTGGCGCGGCGAAGGCGCAACGGATTCGTTTAACGGATAGACAGCGGGCCCCGGCCGTCGGATGCTCGCGTCACGATCCGGCAGGAGGAGGACATCATGGCGGCATTGGAGAAGGGCATTACGCCGAACGGCGAAGGCTATCGCGGCAAGACCTGGAACATCCTGGGGCAGATTTATTTTCCGAAGGCGGTGACCGACTCCACCTTCGCCTTCGAAACCAACAGCGATCCCGGACAGTTCGTGCCGGTGCATGTGCATCCGACCCAGGACGAGTTCATCCTGGTGCAGGAAGGCGTGCTCGACCTGAAGCTTGACGGCGTTTGGGTCAAGGCCAAGGCCGGCGATCTCGTGCGCATGCCGCGCGGCATCCCGCATGGATATTTCAACAAATCCGACAAGCCGACGCGCGCGCTGTTCTGGGTTTCACCGATGCAGAAGCTCGAGGCGTTGTTCGACAAGCTTCATAACCTGACCGATCCGGTCGAGGTCGTGCGCATTTCGGCCGCGCATGAAGTGGACTTTCTGCCGCCAGAGGCGAACGACTAAGCCCACCGCGCGAGGCATTTTCCGACAGTCGCCTGACGCGCGAAGCGCGATCGATGACGGCTGCCTGCGACATGGAGAGGAAAATCGCATGGTCAGCCCAAAGCAGGTTTGCGTGATCGGCGCCGGCGTGTCCGGGCTCGCAGCGGCAAAGGCATTCGCGGGGCATGGACACAAGGTCGCCATCGTGGAGAAGGCAGGCAGTCTCGGCGGCGTCTGGGATCCGGCGCGTTCCTATCCGGATGTGCAGACGCAAAGTCCAAAGGACCTCTATCGCTACACCGACAAGGCCATGCCGGACTCCTATCCGGAATGGCCGAAAGGGCCGCAGGTCCACGCCTATCTTGCCGACTATGCGCACGACCATGGGCTCGACCGCCTGATGCGCTTTGGGACCAGCGTGAGCGCGATGGCCGGCGCGCCGACGGCAAGCCGGGCTGGACGCTGGAGCTGACGACGGCGACCGGCACGACCAGCGAGGATTTTGATTTCGTTGCCATCTGCACCGGCCAGTTCAGCGAGCCGCAGACGCTTGGTGTTCCGGGCGAGGATGGCTTTAAGGCGCAAGGTGGAAAAATCCTGCACTCCTCGAACTACAACGACGCCGCGCTCGCCAAGGGACGCAAGGTCGTGGTGCTCGGCGGCGCGAAATCGGCGACCGACATCGCGGTGAACGCGGTCAAGTCCGGCGCCGGCGAGGTCACCATCGTCTATCGCGAGCCGGTTTGGCGCATCCCCTATTTCATCGGCGGCCTCGTCAATTTCAAACGCATCCTCTACATCCGCGCGCAGGAGCAGATGTTTGCGAGCTGGGGCATCGGCGCCAGTGGCGCGGCTTGCGCACGCCATCGCCAAGCCGATGGTTTGGGCGAACTGGCGCGGGCTCGAGAGCCTGTTGAAGGCACAGCTCAAGCTCGGCAAATGCAACATGGTGCCGCGGACGCGGATCGAGGACGGCGTCAATTGTTCAGTGCCGATCGCAACTCCCGACTTCTATCCGATGGTGGCGGACGGCCGCATCAAGGCGATCCGCGGCACCTTCGATCGCTACGACGGCAAGACCATCGTGATGAGCAATGGCGAGCGCGTGGAGGCCGACATCGCGGTGCTCGCAATCGGCTACAAGCTCGGCGTGCCTTTCCTGCCCGAGGCATATCGCGACAAGCTCGTCGAAGCAGACGGGCAATATCGCCTGTACCGCCTGATCGCCAATCCCGACCTGCCGGATCTCGGCTTTGTCGGATTCAATTCCAGCTTCTGCACCGTGCTTTGCGCCGACATGGCCGCGCACTGGCTGGTGCGCTATGCCGACGGCAAGCTTGCAAGCATCAGCCGAGCGAAAGCAGATGCGCGACAACATCGAGATGATGCTGCACTTCAAGCGCGTCGAGCGCCCGGCCGCCGGCGTCTATGGCGGCCTGTGCGTCGCTCCCTATCATTACAAGCATTTCGACGAGTTGCTGGCCGACATCGGCGCCACCAGAAACCGCGAAGCCGCTGGCTGAAGGAGATGTTCACGCCGCCCGACGCGGACGCCTATGGCGAGTTCCTGGCCTCGGCGCCGGCGTACAAAGGCGTGCGCCTGACCTCCGACTATCCCGGGCGCGGTTCTGCGCGATAGGGTTGCTTTCGCAGGACGACAAGGCAAGACGGTGGCCACGGGAGGAACAATCATGAAATTTCGCGCTCATTTTCGCACGCTGGCGATCGGATTTGCCGGCGCGTTGCTGTTCACTGCCACCGCCAATGCCGCCGAAGTCCGGGTGATGATCTCGGGCGGGCTGTCGGCCGCCTTCACCGCGCTGGTGCCGGTGTTCGAGAAGGAGACCGGCAACAAGGTGCTGGTTGCCCGCGGTCCGTCGATGGGCACGACCATCAACGCCATTCCCGTCCGGCTCGAACGCGGCGAGCCCGCGGACGTGCTGATCATGGTCGGCTATGCGCTGGATGACCTTTCGAAGAAGGGCAAGGTCGTGCCCGGCAGCGAGGTCGAGCTGGTCAAGTCGCCGATCGGGGTTGCGGTCAAGGCAGGCGCGCCAAAACCCGACATCAGCTCGGCCGATGCGGTCAAGCGCGCGCTGCTCGCGGCCAAGACCATCGCCTATTCCGACAGCGCCAGCGGCGTCTACGTCTCGACCGAAATGTTTGGGAAGCTCGGCATCGCGAAGGAGATGGAGGGCAAGGCCAGGAAGATTCCCGCCACCCCCGTCGGCGAGATCGTCGCCAAGGGCGAAGCCGAGCTCGGCTTCCAGCAGATCAGCGAGTTGAAACCTGTATCAGGCATCGACATCATCGGTCCCCTGCCCGACGACCTGCAGCAGATCACCATCTTCTCGGCCGGGATCGCCACAGGCTCGAAAGAGCCCGAAGCCGGCAAGGCGCTGATCAAGTTTCTCTCCTCGCCCGCCGCGCGCGACGAGATCGTCAAAAGCGGGATGGATCCGATCGCGGTGGCCGCCACGCATTGAGAATCGCCTGGCCCCGCTTGCGGGGAGAGCATAGGCCGCCTTCGGCGGCCGTCCTCTAAGAAAACGCAGAAGCAAAGCTTCGGCCATGTCGCATCGAAAGATGCGATGCGGGTGAAGGGGACTCTCCACGAGTCCAGCTCTCACCGCCTGCGTGGAGACAGCCCCTCAACCCCAACCCTCTCCCCGTAAGAACGGGGAGAGGGAGAAGACGAACTCACTGCGTCCTGATCGGCTTGTCCTTGAGCCCGTTGTCGTCGAACGCCTTGCGCAGCGTCCCGTTTGCGATCGCGTCTGTCATGAATTTTGTCACGAACGCCAGCGACTGTGGATGGTTCAACGGCACCGCAACCGCGGTGATGGTTTTCTTGAAGGTCTCGTCCAGCACTTTTGTGCCCGGGATCTTCTTCGCCATGTCATCGAGCCGATCGCGCGACAACGCGAATGCGTCGACCTCGCCGTTCCTCAAGACCGTCATGATCTCATCGACATCCTGGTACTCCACCACTTTCGCCTTCTTCAGGTGTGCCACGGCGCCACGCATCGTGGTTGTGTTGTATTCCGCGGCGACCACGACGCCAGGCTGATCGAGGGTCGCGAAATCAGTGATCGTCGATCCGGCTTTGACGATGTAGGTCGCGTCGGTGACCTCATAGATCGGGCCGAACGTCATCTTCGTTGCCCGCACGGCGTCCTGCGGCAGGAACGTGACGTCCCAAATGCCCTTCGCGGCAATGTCGGTGATCTGTCCGGAATTCTGGAACGGGACGTATTCAACGCCCACGCCGAGTTGCGCTGCCATTTCCTTGCCAAGAGTGACTGGGACTCCTGTGTATCCCGTCTCGGTCCTGGTGCTCCAGAACGCACCACCGGCGGAGCTGATCGCGATCGCCACACGCAGCTTGCCGGTCGGTGCGACCTCGCCTTTCAGGTCTTCAGCCTTTGCAGGCATCGCCACTACTACGGCGCCCAACACAAGACCGGCAAGCCACGGCAAAGCTCGATACGACATTTCATTTCTCTCCCTTTTTTTGTTTTGTTGGACAGGCTGATCTCGCGATCTTCCCGCGCCTTTTCATCTTATTGTCTTCGATCGGAACAGGCGTTGGAAGCGCAAATTCCCGGTCAACCGATAAAATTGTCACACCATGTTTATGGTATTCCGCGCCGCAACGTGTCGCGCCATAGGTCAGCGGCTGGCCGGTTCCACCGCGAGCAGAATGTGCTATTCAAGCCGGCGGAAGGCCTGCTTGCAGGCGTTGAAAAATTGGGGCCATGCCATGAAGCTTGTACGTCCGTTTTGTCCCGGGCTGATTGACGTCAAGCGTTATTGGGCGCGGGCCGCGATCGCCGCGCTCGGCTGTGTCGTGCTCGTCGGCTGCGATCAAAACACCTACGTGCCGCCGCCACCGCCCAAGGTCGATGTCGCCGTGCCGCTAAAGCGCGCGGTCACGCGCTATCTGGAGGCGACCGGCAACACGGCTGCCATCAAGTCGGTCGATCTGGTGGCGCGGGTGCAGGGTTTCCTCGCGTCGATCGACTACAAGGACGGCGACTTCGTGAAGGAGGGCACCACCCTGTTCACGATCGAGCCCGAGACCTACAAGCTGAAGCTCGACCAGGCGCAAGCGGCGCAGGCCGGCGCCGAGGCGTCGCTGAAGCAGGCTGAATTCGATTTCAGGCGGCAGACCGACCTGGTCGCGCGCCAGGCGGTGGCGCAGGCAACGCTCGATACCTCGACCTCCAACCGCGACAACGCGCAGGCCAACCTGGCGCAGGCGCAGGCCAACACCAGGATCGCCGAAGTCAATTACGGCTACACCAAGGTGACGGCGCCGTTCGACGGCTTCGTGTCGGCGCATCTCGTCTCTGTCGGCGAACTGGTCGGCGCGGCGTCGCCGACACAGCTCGCCTCCATCGTGGCGCTCGACCCGATCTATGTGAACTTCAATGTCAACGAGCAGGACGTGCTGCGGATTCGCTCCGAGGCGTCCCGTCGCGGCGTCACTGTGGCCGAACTGCGCCAGCTTGCGGTCCAGGTCGGACTGCAAATCGAGCAGGGCTATCCGCACGAGGGCAAGCTCGACTACGTCGCGCCGACCATCAACCAGACAACCGGCACGCTTGCGGTCCGCGGCATCGTGCCCAATCCCAACCGGAAGATGCTGCCCGGCTATTTCGTGCGGGTGCGCGTTCCCTATGACCAGCTGGGCGACGCCCTGCTGGTCCCCGACACCTCGCTCGGCAGCGACCAGGGCGGCCGCTATCTGCTGGTGGTCAACGGCGACAACGTGGTCGAGCAGCGTCACGTCCAGATCGGCCCGCTCGAAGACAACGGCTTGCGCGTGATCGAGGATGGCTTGAAGGCGGAAGACCGCGTCGTGGTTGCCGGCCTGTTGCGCGCCATCCCCGGCCAGAAGGTCGACCCACAGCTGCAGAAGACCGATGCGTCTGCCGCATCCACTAAATAGGGCCGGGCCATGATCTCCAAATTCTTCATCGAGCGGCCGGTTCTTTCCAACGTCATCGCATTGCTGATGATCCTGATCGGCGGCGTCTCGCTGTTCGAGCTCGCGGTCGCGCAATATCCCGACGTGGTGCCGCCGACCGTGCAGGTGACGACGCGCTATCCCGGCGCCAGCGCCAAGACCCTGGTCGATACCGTAGCGCTGCCGATCGAGCAGCAGGTCAACGGCGTCGAGGACATGCTCTACATGCAGTCCTACAGCGCCTCCGACGGCACCTACACGCTGACCGTGACGTTCAAGATCGGCACCGATCTCAACTTCGCGCAGGTGCTGGTGCAGAACCGCGTCTCGAGCGCGTTGTCGCAACTGCCGCAGGCAGTGCAGAACCAGGGTGTCACGGTCCAGAAGAAGTCGACCTCGATCCTGCTGTTCGTCACGCTGACCTCGCCCGACTCCAGATACGACAGCCTCTATCTGAGCAACTACGCCACCATCAATATCAGGGACGAGCTGTCGCGCGTGCCGGGCGTCGGCAACGTCACGGTGTTTGGCGCCGGCCAGTATTCCATGCGCATCTGGCTTGATCCGAACAAGCTGCAGGTGCGCGGGCTGATGCCGCAGGACATCATCCAGGCGATCCAGCAGCAGAGCCAGCAGGTCACCGCGGGCCAGGTCGGAACCCCGCCGGCGCCGCCCGGACAGGCCTTCCAGGTCACCCTCAACGTCAACGGCCGTCTCGACGACGCGAGCCAGTTCGAGGACATCATCGTCAAGACCGGCAACAATGGCGACGTGACGCGAGTGCGCGACATCGGCTCGGTCGAGCTGGGCGCGCAGACCTACAGCCAGATATTCTCGCTCAACAACCAGCCCGCCACCGGCATCGGCGTATTCCAGTCGCCGGGCGCCAACGCGCTCGAGGTCGAGCATGCCGTCGAAAAGAAGATGGCGGAGCTGTCGCACAACTTCCCGCAAGGCATCAGATACGACACCCCGTTCGACACCACCAAATTCGTCAACGCCTCGATCAACGAGGTCTACAAGACCCTGATCGAGGCGGGCCTGCTGGTGCTGGTCGTGATCCTGGTGTTCCTGCAGGACTGGCGCGCGATGCTGGTACCCGCGACCACCGTGCCGGTCACCATCATCGGCGCGTTCGCGGCGATGGCCGCGCTCGGCTTCACCATCAACCTGTCGACGCTGTTTGCGATCGTGCTCGCGATCGGCATCGTGGTCGACGACGCCATCGTCGTGGTCGAGGGCGCGGCGCACAACATCGAGCAGGGCATGTCCAGCCATGATGCCGCGATCAAGGCGATGGATGCGCTGTTCGCGCCGATCGTCGGCATCACGCTGGTGCTGATCTCGGTGTTCCTGCCTGCGTCGTTCCTGCCGGGGCTGACCGGGCGCATCTATGCCCAGTTCGCGCTTGTGATCGCGGCGACCGCGCTGCTCTCGGCCATCAATGCCGCGACGTTGAAGCCGACTCAATGTGCGCTGTGGCTGCGCCGGCCGGTGCCGCCCGAACAGCGCAACTTCTTCTACCGCGGCTTCAACAATGTCTATAACCGCCTGGAACGCGGCTATGTGCGGCTGATCGGCTCGCTCGCCAACCACGCCATCATTTCGGTCGTCGTGGCGCTGATCCTGATCGCGATCGGCGGCTATGGTCTCTCAAAGGTGCCGACCGGCTTCCTGCCGATCGAGGATCAGGGCTACCTGATCGCCGCGGTGCAATTGCCCGATGGCGCCGCGCTCGACCGGACCCAGAAGGTGCTCGACAGGGTCAGCGATATCGTCGGCAAGAACTCCCGGCGTGGCGCAGGTCATCACCATTGCCGGCATCTCCGCGCTCGATAACAGCGCGAGCCTTGCCAATGCCGGCGTCGCCTACATCATCCTGAAGGACTGGGACGCGCGGGGCCCGGGCGAGGATCTGCGCTCACTGGTCTACGGCCTGAACGACAAGGTTTCTACCATCCTCGAGGCGCGCACGCTGGTGCTGCCGCCGCCGCCCATTCAGGGCATCGGCAACGCGGCCGGCTTTGCCATGCAGGTCGAGTTGCGCGACGGCAACAGCGATTACGGCAAGCTGCAGGCGATCACCGGCGAGATGGTGAGGAGCGCGCAGAGCCAGAGCGCGCTGCAGCGCGTGCAGTCGCCGTTCCGCGCCACGGTGCCGCAATTCAATGTCGAGGTCGACCGCATCAAGACCCAGACCCTGCATGTGACGACGGACCAGGTGTTCTCGACGCTGGCCTCGTATCTCGGCTCCTCCTTCGTCAACCAGTTCGACAAGTTCGGCCATGTGTTCCAGGTCTATGCTCAGGCGGATTCCCAATACCGCCTGACCTTGCGCGACATCGCCAACATGATGGTGCGCAACCAGAACGGCGACATGGTCCCGATCGGCACGGTCGCCAAGATCACGCCGACGGTCGGCCCGTCGCTGATCAGCCTCTACAACCTCTACCCGTCCGCGACCATCGTCGGCCTGCCGGCACAGGGCTACAGCTCCGGCCAGTCGCTGAACCTGATGGAGCAGATCGCCGACAAGACGCTGCCGCCCGGCACCGGATACGAATGGACGGCGATGTCGTACCAGGAGAAGGCGGTTTCGGGCCAGATCTACTACGTGTTCGGGCTCGCGATGCTGCTGGTCTATCTCGTGCTCGCCGGACAATATGAGAGCTGGTACGCGCCGATCTCGGTCATTCTCGCGGTGCCGCTGTCGTTGCTGGGCCCGATGGCCGTGCTGCAGGGATTGGGAATCGACAACAACCTCTATGTCCAGATCGGCCTGATCCTCCTGATCGCGCTGTCGGCCAAGAACGCGATCCTGATCGTCGAGGTCGCGCTCGAATTGCACGATGAGGGCAAGTCGATCGTTAAATCGGCGATCGGAGCCGCGAAGGCGCGTTTCCGCCCGATCCTGATGACGTCGTTCGCGTTCATCCTCGGCGTCCTGCCGCTGGTGCTTGCGACCGGCGCCGGCGCCAGCGCGCGCAAATCGATCGGCGTCACGGTGTTCTCCGGCATGCTGGCCTCGACCTGCCTTGCCGTGCTGTTCGTGCCGGCGTTCTTTGTGGTGGTGCAAGGCTTCGAGAACTGGCGCGCGGAGAAAAAGGCGACGAAGGCGGTGGCGCAGGCCAGTTCATAACGAGTGATGAGATCAAGGGCGGCACAGATTGGGTGGGCTTTGTCCACAATTGGACCTGCTATCCGCTCTCCGCTGTTGCCCAAAAAATTTTTTCCATTCCTTCTCCAGCCGCGCCAGCGCGTCGTCGAGCGGCGGCACTGAGAAACGGCCGTCAGTCTCAGTCAGCAGGTCAAGACGTTTCAGCCGCGCCAACGCCTCGTCGATCTCGAAGTCGGTCGAGACGCGGAACGCATGCGTGAGGAGCGCCTCGACACGCGCGTCGAGCGCCTCGCGCGTCAAGGGCGCTTGCGCCGTCAGCAGGCAATAGTAGGCAAGCAGTGCCTCTTTCCAATCCTGGTCCTCTGCCTCGCCGACGATGTAGGTGAATATGCCGGAATTATTGTTGACATTACGGTAGTAGATATTGTCGGTCAGTTGCTTCTGATGGATCAGCGACTGCCGGTGGAAATTTCCCCACTGTCGCAGCAGGAAGGCGCCGAGCGCAAACAAGCCGCTGAGCGCAGCCAGCGCCTGCTCGGCGTCGTTATCGCGGATCGTGCCGGTGACCCCGAGATAGAAGCCGGCGACGACAAACAGCACGGTCATGGTCGAGGCGAGCTTGACAAGGATCGGCACGCCGCCGACCAACGCCGGCACGCCTAGTGCAAGCTGATCGAACAGGCTCATGACCACGCGCACATTGGGAAACAGCGCCTTCAGATCAGCGCGGGCAATGCGGCGGAAATACTTGAACAGCACCGCGCCGCCGCGGATTTTCTGTCCGCCGTGCCGGCCGCTCGCCAATGCCTTGCCGGCATCGGCCGGTGTCAGCCCATCGGGCCTGGTCGCGACCATCAACACCACGTCGTCATAGACCACGACCTGGAGCTGACGACGGCGCAGGCCAAACCAGATGGGAAACTCAATGGTCTCGGTATGATGCCCGCGACGGAACATGCGGACATCGCGATAGTCCTCGATCGGCGCCTTGATCTTCACCCGCACCCGGGCGCGCTCGGCAAAGGCGCGTGTGATCTCATCGTGCGCGATCTCGACGAAGTTGGCGTCCGTCACTACACGGACGAACTCTTCGCTCAGGCCGCGGTAGGCCGCCTCGAAATCTCTCGCGGGGCCGCTAGCCTGCGGATCGATCTCCGGATCGAACTGAAAATACAAATCGCGCAGCCGATCGAGTTCTTCAAAATACTGGTAGTGAAAAATGGCGCCAAGCATGCGGGCCAACTGCTTGAATCTGGCCTGCCCGGCTTCGTCAAGGCGACCTTCGGCGATCAGCCCGCCGATCAAATCCGACTTCCGCAGCAGAATTACACGGTCCCGCTGCTCCGGCGCGGCTGGATCGCCCCCCGCTGCGGCCGGTTCGGAACGTATAACGACCTTCTTGTTCATGCCGACTGCGATCTCTGCATGCGCCGCGACGCCATGATTTCTATCGTGAAAACATAACTTGATTGCGACCGCTCCGTCATGGGGGGATTCAGGCGACATACGTTTCCCCGGGGAGAGCGGGGCGAGGGAGCAGACCGAGCGCCGCGGTTCCAACTCAGGCTGAATTCGTCGCGGTTCAGACCTCCACGCGGAATCCGACCTCGATCACCGCGTCATGCGGGATCTTGAAAAATCCGGCGCGCGGCTCGCAATGCTGGTGAGGAACGAGAACACCGCAAAGGTGAAGGGGTCCATCGCCGATCCCGTCTCGCGGCGGACAATGGTCTCATGCGCGAGATAGTAGTTCTTGTGGTCGAGATCGGCGTCGAAGCCGAGCTTGTTGCGGTTGATCAGGGCAGCGGAATATCCGGCGTCTGCATGAAGCCGAGCCGGAGCTCTATCGTAGCCCGCATGAGCGCAGCGATATGCGGGACTTTGCCGGCTGTCGCTTCGCTCACCCGGGCAACGAGGCTACGCCGCCCGGGAGGCCTGGCTAGCCGCCGGCAGCGTGATCTCGCGCGGCAGGATCAGCGCGGCGACGATGGCGAGCAGGCACAGCGCGCCGAAGGCATGCAGCATCGTGACAAAGCCGCCCTGCTCGTAGAGCCATGCTACCAGGCCGACCGAGGCGCCGGCCGCGGTGAAGCCGACGAAATAGCGCACGGCATAGGCGCGCGAGCGCCATTCCTCGCTGGTGTATTTGCCGACCATGGCGTCGTTGACGGTGACCTGGCCGAACGCGCCCATCACGATGCCGATCGAGACCAGGATCAGCGGCAGGTTCGAAAGCGTCGCCGCGAGATAGAGGAACGGCGCCAGCAGGAAGGACAGCGGCAGCGCCACCGTCTTCAGCGAATGCCGGTCCAGCAGCTTGCCGATGGTATATTGCGTCATCGCGCCGAACACATAGACGCAGGCGGCGATCACTCCCAGCAGCGCCGGGCTCTTGGTGAAGTCGAGACGCTCGGCGAACAGTTTTGGCAGCGCCACCGTCACCGCATTGAAGGTGGTGGAGATCGCGATCACCACGATCAGCAGTGCAACGATCACCCGCCACATGTCCCGCTTGGCGACGCGGGCCTGCGCCGCCGCCTGTTTGGAGCCCTTGCGGTCCTCATGCACCACCAGCATCGCAAAGGCGACGCCGATCAAGACCGTGACGGCGCCGGGAACGACGAAGGCCCAGCGCCAGCCGAGATATTGGCCGATCACGCCGGTGACCAGCGCCGACGACGCAACACCGAGATTGCCCCAGACCCCGTTCAGCCCCATCTCGCGGCCGAGCTTGTCGGCGTAGGACACGATCATCGCGGTGCCGACGGGGTGATAGATCGAGGCGAAGATGCCGATCGCAAGCAGCGCCGCGCCCAATTGCAACGGTGTCTGCACAAAGCCGACCGAGATCATCGCGAAGCCGATGCCGACAAAGAAGATCAGCATCATGTGGCGCCGGCTCCAGCGGTCGCCGAGCCAGCCGGTGATCAGCGAGCCCGCGCCAAAGGCGATGAAACCCGGCGTCGCACAAGGCAGCAGTTCCGAATAGGCCATGCCGAGTGCCGGCCCCATGATGATGACGGCGGCGGCGAAGATCAGCATCGCATAATGGTCGATGAAATGCGCGGCGTTGACGAAGGCGATGACCCGGCTGGGGCTGTTCATTTTGCTTCTCTGGCGATTCCCGGTTTTGCGGAAATAGGTTATACGAAGTTGGCCTGACGGGATGCAGCCAATGACTGTCGCCGAACCGCCACTGATTGCCATTCTGCGCGGCCAGCGCTCGACCGGCGATGGCCTGCACCTGGTGTCGCGCAGCTATCGCAAGGGCCTGCGGCTCGACCCGCACATGCATCGCGAGGCGCAGCTGGTCTATGCGGCAAGCGGCACCATGCAGGTGACGACGCCGAAGGGCCGCTGGCTGGTGCCGCCGGACCGCGCGGTGTGGGTGCCGGCGCGGCTGGTGCATGCCATCGACGTGCTCGCCGATATCGAGATGCGCACGCTTTATTTCGACCTCGCCTGGCTGAAGCGCGAACGCCGCAGCCCGAGCCTCAAATCCGAATTCGTGGTGCGGGTCTCCCCGCTCCTGCACCAGGCGATCCTCGCTTTGTTCGACGAGCGCAACAGGGCCGAGCGCATGGCGCTGCTGATCAGGCTCGTGATGCTCGAACTGCACCAGGCCGAGGATCCCGCGACATTCATTCCGCTGCCGCACGAGCCGCGCTGCCGCCGCGCCGCCGAGATCGTGCTGGCTGCACCCGCTGCCGCGCACGAGATCGACACGCTCGCCCACAAGGTCGGCACCTCGGCGCGGACGCTGTCGCGGCTGTTTGCCGCGGAGACGCAGTTGAGCTTCAAGACCTGGTGCCAGCGCGCGCGTATCGCGGCGGCCATCGAGAAACTGTCGACCGACGCACGGATTTCGGTCAAGCAGCTTGCCGCCGATTTCGGCTATTCCAGCGTGCCGGCGTTTTCCCATGCGTTCCGGCAGGTCACCGGCAAGACACCGACGGAATTTGTGGAAACGAAATAGGCCTGCCTGGAAACTGTCATTACCCGCGAAAGGGGGTAATCCAGTGACCACAGGCGTTCGTGACTAACCGATAGGCGTCAGGGTACTGGATGCCCCGCTTCCGCGGGGCATGACTGCGTGGGCGGCAGCTTGACCCGGCCTGACTTCGCCTTAAATCCTATGTCAGGATTCGCCGTCTTTCGGATTAGACTACGTTCCCATGGCCAACGCCTTCTTCTCCGACCTGCTTGCGACGATCTCCGAGCGCGGCCGCAGCCTGCTGCGCCGCGGCGATCCGGCCGACGGCAAGGAGGACGCGTCCGACCTGGTCGAACTCTGCGAGGCGCTGCTGTCGGGCCGTGGCGAAGCCTCGGGCACCGCGATGGCGCGCGAGGTGCTCGACCGCTATCATGACCTCGACGACGACGGCCGGCGCGGCTTCTTCGAGGGCTTGGCGCGCAATTTCGGGCCGGACCGGGAAAAGCTCGCCGAGGCGATCAAGGCCTGGCAGGAGATGCCGGGCGACGGCAATGGCAGCAATCTGCACTTTGCATCGGAACCGCGACGGCAGGAGCTGATCCGCCGGCTGAACCGGGCGCCGGGCGGCACCGCCGACCTGGTGGCCATGCGTTCCGACCTGCTCACTCAGATGGATGGCCGCAAGGACCTCGCCGCTCTCGACCGTGACGTCGTCCACCTGCTCGGCTCGTGGTTCAACAGGGGGTTTCTCGTGCTGCGCAGGATAGACTGGTCGACACCGGCTAACATCCTCGAGCAGATCATCCGCTATGAAGCCGTGCACGAGATCCGCGACTGGGACGATTTGCGCCGCCGCATCGATCCCGTCGACCGCCGCTGCTATGCCTTCTTCCATCCCGCGCTTGCCGACGCACCCTTGATCTTTGTCGAGGTGGCGCTGACCGAGACGATCCCCGGCGCGATCGCGCCGCTGCTTGCGGTGAACCGCCAGCCGGTCCCGACCGAACGCGCGCGCACCGCGGTGTTCTACTCGATCTCCAACACCCAGCGCGGGCTGGGCGGCATCTCCTTCGGCAATTTCCTGATCAAGCAGGTGGTCGAGGAATTGCGCCGCGAATTGCCGAAGCTCGATACCTTCGTCACGCTGTCGCCGGTGCCCGGCTTCATGCAATGGCTGCAGCAGGCCGACGACGTGCCGGTGTCGAACGAGGAACGCGAACTGCTGAAACGCCTTGACGAACCGAAATGGTTCGAGAACGAGGAGGCGACCTCGCAACTGCGCGCCGTGATCGAGCCGCTCGCCGCGCATTACTTTCTCAAAGCCCGCACGCTGAAGGGACGCGTCATCGATTCCGTCGCGCGCTTCCATCTCGGCAATGGCGCACGCCTGGAGCGCATCAACTGGCTCGGCGACCTCTCGCTCAAGGGTCTGCGCGAGTCCGCCGGCATCATGGTGAACTACCTCTACCGCCTCGAAGACATCGAGAAGAACCACGAGATCTATGCCAATGACGGCGAGGTCGTGGCTTCGAGCGCGGTGAAGAAGCTGTTGAAGACCGAGGGCCGCAGGCTCCTGGACATGCGGCTGGGTTGACGAGGACGGTGCCGTCCACGCGACGGCGGTTGCTCTATGTCGGTTGTTGGGCACCTTTGAGACATGCCAGCCGGCTCTGAGCATGTCTGTTTACGGCAGTAGACCGGAAGTGAGCGGCAGACGGTCAAAACGCCGCCTTTGACCGTTGCCGACATTGCTCACTAACGCAAAAATAACTTCATGGACAGGACCCACGAACGGGCGGTCGCAGTGAATCAGAAACAGCAAAAACACCTCTCCGAGATATGCCGATGCGGCAAGGTGAAATTGGAGGCAGTCGGCTGGCCGATTCTGACCGCCTGCTGCTATTGCGCGAGTTGCCAAGAAGCCGGAAGTCGCTTCGAGCAACTGCCTTCCGCGCCACCTGTCCTCAATCCCGACGGTGGAACAGACTACGTCCTATATCGAAAGGATCGAGTGCAATGTGTGACGGGGCAGGAGTATCTTGAAGAGCACCGGCTCAAGCCCGATTCTCCGACCCGGCGGGTCATTGCCACATGTTGCAATTCGGGAATGTTCCTCGACTTTACCAAGGGACATTGGCTGACGATGTACCGGAACCGCTTTCCGGCAGGTGCGCCGCCCCTTGAAATGCGGGTCATGACACAAGACCGGCGAGACGGCGTCGCGCTTGCCGATGACTTACCGAATTATGATGGTCACTCCGGCAAGTTCATGTTGAGGCTTATCGCCGCCTGGATCGCGATGGGTCTCCGCAGGCCAGAAATCACCTTGGGAAAGACAGCCCCCAAGTCGCACTGACCACTTGCCGTGGGCCCAACTTCGCGCCGATACGATGATGCATGCCCGCACAGCGCGGGATAATTTCAGTTCCATGTTGGCGATCGGAATCGGTTCGCTGATTTTTGTCGAATTCAACGTTGCCATGGTGCTCGGGATCTCTCCCTCTGGTCGGCATGCCGCTGCCATTTTTCTCCTATGGTGGCTCGTCGATGGTGACGATCTGCGTTTGCCTCGGTCTTTTGATTGCGATCGATCGGGATAGTATGCGGCAACAGAATTGCGCTTGAAAATACCGCCAGCGATATTACTCGAAGAAAGGCAGAGCATGGGTTTTCGCGTTTTGGTCGTCGGTGGCACCGGGCAAGTTGGGTCGGGACTGGTGCGGGCCTTGCTCGCTGCTAGCTCGTGCACGGAAGTGGTGATGGTCAATCGCCGGACGATTCCTCTTGCTGCCGATGCGCGTTTGCGCCAGGTGATCATGGATACCAGTGCGGCAAATTTTGCCAGTGAGATCGCCGAACTTGCCAGGACCTGCAGCGCGCAGGGTGAACCGTTATATGCGGCATCATGTATCGGCATCGGTAAAGGGAGTCAGCGATGGAGCGAAGAGGACATCAAGAAGCTGGAAATTGGCGTGGTCGGCGCGTTTGCGCGTGGCTGCCTGGCGGCGGGAATCGAACGATTCGGACTTCTTTCGGCAGCCGGGAGTAGCGCTGGGAGCTGGATTCGTTATGCCCGCATCATGGGCGAAAAAGAAGATGCGGTGCGGAGCCTCGGATTTAAACGTTTGGCAATTTTTCGCCCCGGCATTATTGCGGGTAATGCGCACACCCCAGGGTTTCTGGCTTTGCTGGGGCGTTTCGTTCCAGGATCGTTTGGGACGATTGATCAGGACGATATCGGTCGGGCCTTTGTCGGCGAATTTCTCCATGGGCAGGAGGGCACGACGATCTTGGAAAATGCCGCGATGAAGCAACGATCGCGGGCACATTAGAGGCACCTTTCGCGACGTTTGGGCTTCGCCTGTAGCGCACAAGGTGCCAAGCGTTATCGAAATTGTCGTTCGGCCCTGCGGTCGCTTCGTGGGGAAGGTCGGCGATCTAGCGCGGGTTGCTGTGATGGAGCCCAGTCCTAACTTACGACGCTACGATCTCGCTTGTAGGTATTACTAAGAACGGCAGTGTCCGCATCTGGCACGCTTGAGACATGAGGCGATGTTCGCAGTTCGGTCGCTTTCGGGGCGTGGCGGACATCGATCAAGCCACACCGATCAAGTTCGATTTATGAGCACTCGCTCTAGCGCTGCGTCGCGAGTTCCGCGGCGCGGCCAGGCGTGCCAAGCACCTTGGCTTGGTCCGTGCCGCACTTGAAATCGCGCGCGATCTGGTCGGCTGCCTGGCGGGCCAGTTCGTCCGCGTTGGGGTTGGCCTCCGCGTCTACATAGGCGACGGGACAAACCCCGCCTGGCGGTAGCCTTGACACGACCAGCAACGGCTTGGCATCCGGACCGCCACCGTTGCTTATGGTTTGATCGACAACGTCCGCGATCCGCCACCGCTGGATCATGGCAAACGGATCGTTTCCCGCGATCCGCCATTCGATCGCAGGCAGCGCCGAGTTGAACGGCCCGAAGAAGATTTGCGCGGCCGGCTCTTTTGCCGCCTCGACGCGATTGTGACCTACCGAGACGGTTTCGTGCTTATCGTCCTTGCTGACGAGAACCACGAGCGTCGCCTTGCCGCGACAGACGCGGGTGGGGCTATCCTCAACCCGGACAGGAGAACCCTCGGTCCAGCAATTTGCGGCCGCCATGGAGCTGTAGGAGCTGACCACGATCGGTTGGGGGGCGGCGTGCGAGGCAAACGTCGCGACGGCGAGTCCGGACAACGCCAGTGCAACCCCGACGCCGATCCCTGAAGTGTAAGGAGCTTTTCTCATTCCGTCGTTTTGGTCCGGAACTTGGTCCTTTTTTCGTGGAATCTGAGGAAGATTCGGGGAAGAAGACCGTCGAAACCCGAGGATTGAGGCGAGCGAGCTGAGATACCTCAACGGACTCTATCCCCTCATCCGGAGGAGCTTGCGCCAGCAAGCGTCTCGAAGACGAGGCCCGCGAAGTGGGCGCCGGGGCCTCAAGGTTCGAGTACCGCGCTGACGCGCCTGCTCACCATGAGGGTCGAATGACGCCGCAGGGTTAACTCTCCGGATTCAAACGCTTGAGCGATCAGGCGAAATGTCGGAATTTGGTACAAATGCGAAGTGCCGACAGATCCTGAGAATGTCCGCGGAAGTCTGACGCCGAGGCGGAAGTCGCCGCGCCTTCTCTCATGTGAGCTCGGCTTCCGGGATGTCCCGCAATAGCCGATTTCGCATAGCCGTCAGGCGTTCGGCATAGCTTCGCCATTTGCCCACGGAGGATGCGTAGATGGGACGCCGCACTTGAACGGCGCTTGCCGTGGCCGAGGGCACCGAGCTTTCATTAAACCGCAGTACACCGTCATCCCAGGCCAGTCCGACAAAATCAATCATCTTGCGACTCGCCGCCGCCTGATCGTTCACGATGTCCTCGTAGTTGATCTCGAGCAGCGCGTCTTTCGGCAAAACGGCCCTCCAGTGCTCGGACAGGCGGTGGAATGCCAGGTAATATTCGGCGACTTCGATCTGGTCGTAGGAGAAGGCAAACTTGTTGTGGAAGAGGGCCTTGTACATGGCCCAGCAAGCGTCCATCGGGCGCCGCTGGACCAGAATTATTTTCGCGGCCGGCAACGCCGCATGAATGAGGCCACAATGGAGATAATTTTCCAGGGTCTTGTCGACGAATCGCGCCTGCGGCGGCGGGCACAACGCCGTCGCGGCCTGCAGATAACTCTGTCCAAGCCTGGCCGGGTCGCAGCGTGTGTCACCGTTGACAGTGGCGCGGCGGAGCTCGGCTGTGAAAGCACCGGTTTCGCCCACCGAGCTCATCGCGGGGTGGCTGGCGAGGATGCGCTCGACCAGCGTTGTTCCAGTACGCGGAAGCCCGGTCACAAACACTGGCGCCGTGGAGAAGTTGCCCGCTGGAGCCGCACCGATCCAGTTCCTTGTATGGGATCGGATGATCTGTTCGATCTCGGCAGTGCCTTCGCGGCTTTCACCAATCAGCTGCCGCTGCAACCTGCATCCCGCGTCGACATGGTCGAAGGCGCGCTCATGGAGTTCGAGATCATCGCACTCTTTGCCGAGCGCGAAGCAAATCATGACCTCGCCTTGCGGGGAGAGTTTTCCTTCCGAAATGACGGCCTCCATCTCGGCGACGTGATTGCGGTCGGCGGTCTGGATACGCAAATCCGAGCGGACGTAATGGGCAAGGCCATAGCGCCGGTCGATGTCGAGAGCTGCGTCGCAATGCGCTTCCGCCTCCGCGAGCGCGCCGGTCATGCGCTCCGTCGCGGCGAGGTTGAACAGATATTGCGGCGTGTCGGCCCGGCTTGCGACGGCGCGGAGAAAAAGGCCCCTGGCCCGATCGTGAAACCCAAGCAGACCCAGGATCGCGCCAAGGGCGTCAATCTCCTCTGGAGCCGTGCCGACACCAGCCTCGGCAAGCTCGGCAGCTTCAAGCGCCTCGACGGACATTGCCCGTCAGGAACAGGCATTTGGCGCGAAGGATGAGCGGAATGGGCCTGCCGTTCGAAAGCACGGTCGCGCGTTCGGCGCAGACGATAGCAGCGTCTGGACGGCCGCGCTGCAGTGCAGTTTCGGCCAGCAATGACCAGGCTGTCCAATCGTCGGCATCTCGCGCAAGGATTTGAGCACAGATCAACTCCGTTGCGGCAAGATCCCCACCGCCAAATGCTCGTTTCGCGGCCTCGATTGTCGGCAGCGGACGCCGATGCGGGTTTGCCGTGTTCATCAGACAGGCTCCTGATGTCGCCGGAGGGTCACAAGCAAGGCGCCTCGGGACCGAAACAGCCCCAAGGCGCCGGCGGCGTAATGACCCGGCTAGTGATCGCGGTGGTCGAAGTCGAAGCTGGCAAAGAGGTCGCCGAGCGCCGGACGGTTTTTCGGGACGTATGGATTGTCCACCGACGTCATCGGATTAGGCAGATTGTCGCGGCTTCGATTGGAAATCTTTGCCAGGTCCCAGTTCCGTTCGATGAATTTGATGATCGAAGCGTGATCGGTATATTCATGCGACACCCGACCGCCACCGGAATACTTCGAGACCACCAGCATCGGAATGCGGGTACCGTCGCCGAAATAATCGAGCGGTTGAACATAGCCGGAATCGTAGTAGCCGCCGCCCTCGTCGGTGGTGACGAGGATTGCGGTGGACTCCCACAGCTCTTCCTTGGACTGCACCTGCTCGATGATCCGACGGGCGAAGGATTCGAACAGGCTCAATTTCGAGGAGGCCGGGTGACCGTCGTTGAACGTCGAAGGCTTCACCCAGGATACCGCCGGAAGCTTGCCGTCGGCGATCGCATCGTAGAGATCCATTGTATCCTTCAGATGCGCGTCGCGCTGCGCCTGATGGGTCATGATCGACGCCGAGTAGAGGAACGGGTTACAGATGCTGCAATAGAGATAGGCAACCGGATCGAGCGACCCGAAATTTGCGCCGAGCCCGGGCGCCGTTTTGAAGTCGTTCCAGCGTTCGCCGAAATAGGCCCATGACACCTGCTTGTCGTTGAGCACGTCACCGATGTGGCGCTGCTTGATCACCGGCGGCAAGGTGAAGGGACCGTTGTTGATCGGGTCCTGGGCGCCGCTGCCGATATAGGCGGGAGCGTAGTTGTTCAACAGATAGTAGTGGTTGGGCGCGCAATTCGGCGGCACATGAACGGCGTTCAGGTAATAGACGATCGCTCCCACACCCGGCTGGGTCGAGTCGGAGCAGTTGGTGTAGCTGCCGCCGCTATAGCCGTCGTTGGAATACCAGTTGTTGGTTTCCGGCGCAGGATTTGGGTTTTCAATTTCGTTGAAGAAGACCTGCGGATTCGAACCGGGCTTGAGGACATGGTCGGGCGTTGCCGGGTCGCCATTGGTGTCGGAGTACCAAAGCGCATCGGCATAGCCAAACATCATCTGGTTGGCGAAGGTGCCGCCCATAACCGGCTGATGATAGTTGTCGAGGAGAGTGTACTCGCGCGCGAGCTTCGTAAGATAAGGCGCATCTCCCTTCGCGACGTTGTAGAAGCCCATCGCGATGTTGCCTTCCTTGAGCAGGGGAACTGGCGGCGTCGACGGCGGTGGTGCGCCGTTGCTGCCGGAAGAAACGGTCTCCTCGACCCATGGGAACAGATCGGCCTGACATCCGCTGGCATTGCGCTGGGACACCTTCGCGGCATCGCAGTCCAGCTGTTGCCACATCTGATAGAAGCGATGCACCGGGCTGCCGCCATAGGTGTCATAGAGGCTCTGGCCGTTCGCGGTCATCAGCGGATAGGGACCGTTCGGCAGGTTGGCGCTATTCTTGATCCTTGTGTCGGGCGATCCGCCCGGCAGACCAGTCGCCCCCTCCGTGAGCAGCGACAGATCCTGCGGGCGCAGTCCGTAATCGGCCTGGCTCGCCAGCTGCAGGGTCGCCATGCAGCCCGGGCCGTTGAGCGCCGCCGTGTTGACATCGCTGTAGCAAGCCTGCGGCGCGTAAGACGTGCCGGGGGTCTGCAGCTTGTTGGTATGCTGGTTGTACGCCGTCTTGTTGCCGGGATGGTTGGAGTAGACGTTGAGATCCTCCGCAGCGAACTGACCGGCCCTGGCGTAGTTCGGGCCGGGCGTGCCATCGATGTTGACAATGCCCTTCGACAACAGATTGTCGACGGATTGGCCGTTACGCGGCACATAGGTCGCGAACACGTGGTCGAAGGTGCGGTTTTCGCCCATGATGATGATCAAGTGCTTGATCGGGCTGTCGGTCCTTCGATCGTTGCCGCGCGATCCGCCCATACTATCGGAGTCGGCCGCGCAAGCGTCATAGCTCATCAGCGCGAGAATTGCGGCGGTAACGACGGTGCGATCGCGTAGACGTGTTGTCAGCTGTTTGAGCATGGGAGCCCTCGTCGGAAAAGGTTGTGGGGAATGCCTTCGATGGCAAGCAAGGGTTGCAGGCTAGGCGGCTTTGATGACAGGTTTGCTGCAAGTCCATGTCACACGAAAAAAGCAACGATTTGCTTTTTGCAAAGCCACGCGTTGCGGTGGACGTTGCCCGCCTGCCACACGGTCAACAACGCAGGCGCAAAAAATGCTGGAGCTCTGTTTTGGCGCAGCCGAGCCGGAGCGCGTCAGCTTCCACCTTCGCTCGTTGAGCTGCGCCGGATTTAGTGGCGATACCGCAATGCCTCGCCTTTGACACCAATCGGCCGCAGGTTGATCGAAGCGGCACTCGCGACCGACACGTCGGCGCTGACAACAAGCTCACCAATCAGAAGCTGTTCAGCGACTTATGATCGACGGCGTGAAGTGCGGGCCGGACGGCGTGCGCTGCGATGTCAACGGCAATGTCTGGGCCTCGAGCAACGCCGGGCGTCACGTGGGCTATAGCGGCGCAACGGTATGGACGCCGGACGGCAAGCTTATCGGCCGCATCCGCCTGCCCGAGGTGTGCGGCAACCTCTGCTTCGGCGGCCCCAAGCGCAACCGCCTGTTCATGGCCGCGAGCCAGTCGCTCTACGCCGTGTATACCGCCACGCAAGGCGCAGGACCGGGCTGATCCCTTCCGCGATCGCGCGCTACGGCGAAGGAGGTGTCGGCGTCAACGGTCGACACCTCCTTGCGCGCACTGCTCCAGATTGGGCAACGCGGCCGAGGCGATCTCCGATCCGAAAAAAAGCCCGCCGGCAACATGCCGGCGGGCTTCGCCTCAACGAGGCAGCACAAGGCTCAATGCGTGAAATCGCGGTCGTGATCGGCCATGTCCTTGACGAGGTCGATCAGCAGCCTTGCACGAAGGCCAAGGCCGTCTTCGGTGCGCTCGTCGACCGGGTGGTTGTGGAAGGCGGCGTCGTTCAGCACCGTCTTGATCCGACCGGCGAGCTCATCGCGCTTTGCGGTGACATCGCCGATCTGTTGCAGATAGCGCGCGTAGACCTTGTCGGTCGCGGTGACCGAGCGATTCGACCAGACGAGGCTGGCGCGGCCGAGCTCGCCCTTCGGCGCGTTCAGCTGCTTGAACACGGTCGCGAGCTCGACGAAGTTTTCGCGGCTGTTGCGAATGCCCGAAGGCAGCGCATCGTCGCCCATGAATTCGGCGACGACACGACCTTCGTGGACATAGTCGTCCACCAGGCCAACCAGCGCCATGACCGTCGGCCGCACGTCGGCGTGATCGGTGAACACGGCGTCGTCGCGGCCAAGCCGCCGCACGCCGGGTCCCACCATCGCAACCCAGGTACGGGTGATCTGCTGCTGGAAGTCGCCGTGGTTCCAGGCAAAGCCGGGAGCCTCGCACACGGGCGTGGCCGGGACCGCGCAGCCGTTGTTGTTGCCCGTCTCGAAGAAGTAGTCGTCGTCGCCGAACATGGTGAGGGTCGGCGTGCGCTGCGGGCTATGGGTGACCATGTGCAGGAGTTTCATTTCGGCCCGGTCGGCCAGCAGCACCGACAGCTTGTCGCTGTTGCCGGTGATCGGGCTGGTGGCGACCAGTGCGTCGAGATCGTGCTCCATGGTGCGGGTCGCGGCAGCGGTCGGCGCCGGGTTGCCGACAATGTACATGTTCGGGGCGTCGTCGCTGTGCACCGAGAACGCCGTGCTGTTCATCCGCTCCGAGAGCAGCACCTTGTCGAGCGCCACCTCGATCTCGCCGACATTCGCGTAAGTGCAAGGCGTCACAACGCCGTTGCAGTTGGCCGGGCTCGGCTTGCCGCCGACAAAATGGTCGTTCTCGTCCGGCACGACAACGAACAGCGTGTTGCTCGTGTCGATGCCTTCCGCTTTGAGACGGCTGAAGAAATTGCCAAAGGCCTGGTCGTAAGCCTTGAGCGCCGCGACATAGCCCGCCTCGCCCGGACCATAGGCATGGCCGCTGTTCGGGTTGCCGGCACCCGCATTCGGAACGTCCAGATGGTGCGGATCATGCGCATCGGCAACATAAGTGTAGACGACCGGAATGCCGGCTTCGAGCATTTTTGCGGCATAGCCCAGTGAAGCCGTGGCCGAAGGATCGAAGTCGGTGGGGAAGCCCGGCTTATTCGAGAAGGGATCGGTGATCACGATGCCATCGAGATCCGTCACCGGACCACTCGGCGAGATCACCGGCTGAACGTTGATGTTGCCAAAAAGCGCGGAGAAACCGCTATAGCCGCCGGGCTCGTCGGGAAGAAGATCGGGCTTCGCGAAGGAATTGCCGCACAGCGAGCTGCCCTTCGCGCAGTGAACCGCTACGCCTTCGTAATCCTGGGTCGCGGCCGTACTCGCGACGGACGAACCAAAGATGTTTGCGATGTCCGTCTTGTTTTCGATTGCCAGCCCATTCAGGGAGAAGGCGCCCACGTCGCAGCCGGCGCGGGTATAGGCGACCCACGGCGCCGGCGCGTTCTTTCCATTCTCGTTCACAAGGACGGGCAGGTTTTCGCCGGCCTCAGGATGGCTCTGCGCCGTGGTGGTGGTCCAGTAAACGAAGGAAGTCTGGAAAACGGCGGAGGAGTTGTCGGCCTTGTAGATCCCGAAGCTGTTCGAGACCGGGCTGCCGTGACGATCGCCATAGACCCCCGTCAAGCCCGTGAGAATGTCGTCGGCCGTGTGGGAGATCAGCGGCGTAAAGTGATTGCCGCTGACGACACCGTTGCCCTGCAGGAAGTTCAGGAGGTTCGGCATCTGTTCGAGGTCGGACGGAACGTTCGGATTGTCGCGCCGCAGGTGCACGTTGTCGAATATGATGTAAACCACACGCTTGATCTTGTTGCCCGGCGAGTGGAGTTGGCAGGATGCCTGAAGCCGAGCGGCCGCCGCCTCAGCAGAGCCGGGCGCCATCGCAAGCGCGGCCCCGGCGAGCAGCGCCGATGCGACCAGGCTGCGACCGAAACGCGCGCAATTCGCGTTACCAATCAAGCGGCGCGCCGGGTCAATTGGCGCGCTCAACGAAGCTCTTAATCTCTTCATCGTTTTCTCCCCATGTTCGGCGGGTGAAATAAAAAACAAATTTGCCGACGAGGGCAGATTAGTTCGCGACGTGTTGCGGCGAATTGACACGAAGGTGGCGTTTGAGGGGCAGCTACAAAAAACGATCTGTGTATTGCGTGCATGCCATTCCAATTGTCACGCCACTGACAACTATGACAATCGGGCATGATTCAAGCACGATAGCGGTCACAAAATCCGCCGCGCCGAACGCCTGCTCAATTCGCCGATTTGACGGAGATCAAGGCGTCCGCGCCGAGGCCGTCATCTGATGAGATGACAAGGGAGGGAGCGGGAATGTCCGTATCAGAAATCGCGCAACGCCATTTTGCTGCCGCCGTGAAGGAGGCCGAAGCCGCCGGTCTCGATCACGACGGTCTCTGCCGCGCACTGCTGGGCCTGCTCGTCTCGGAATATCTGAAGACCAGGGACGTCACAGACGTTCAGTCGGAACTACGCTTCGTGGCCGACAATTGCGATCCCGATACCGATTTCATGTTCATGCGGCCTTAGAGCGCGACGGGATCAGGATGTAGCGCCACCTCGACGCGGCGAGAGCCTATCGCTGCGGTCCCATCATGCGGTCGGAATTTTCCGCGCAAAGAACATGATGATGCAGATTGGCAATCCACTGCCGGCCCGAGACCGTCAGGTTCAACAGCTTGATGCCGTCGCCGATATGCATGGAGACGGAGTTCCAGAAGAACGAGGGATATCTGTCGATCAAATCCGCCGGCGACGAGTAGCCAAGCTGGCGGTTCAGTCCGGTTTCCTCGAATTCAAAGAACAGCGCATTGGCCTTCTTCGGATACATCGGATCGCCCAGCTGTCCGATCAGGTCGGCGGCCTGCACCAGTTTCGGCTCCAGCCCGACTGTTTCGACCGTGTGATCGACGCACGCAGGAAAACGGGTCATCTCGATTGCGTTTGCAATCCGTTTTGCATCCACGTGCCGCGAACTCGCCAGCCGTTCGATCGCGAACATCTTGGAGCGATCGACGTGATACGGCATCAGCGCGGCATCGGACGCCCCGCGCGGGAGGTGGATCTTCTTGTTCTCGTCGTTGATGACAAACTCGGTTTCGGTATCTCCGCTGAGGACGCCGCGCACATAGCCGATGTCGTGCAACAGGCAGGCGATGATGAGATGGCTGTATTCGTCCGGCTCGATGCGATGGGAGAGCGAAAGGCCCTGCAGCAGGTCGCGGCCGACCAGGGTCACGAGAAAGGTGTGCTCGAGATTGTGGTAGAGCGCGTCGCTCCTCCCAATGCATTCAATGGTGCTGCGCGCCAGCGATCCCAGCCGTTCGGCTATCTCGTCATAGGTGGGACCGAATATCTTGCGAAAGTCCTTCGTCAAGAATCTGCCCAGTTGCTTCGCCGCTGATGCCGTGATGGTCTTCACCGACATTCTCCGCATGACCGAACAACGCATGCGACGATAGCATTTCGGCAGGTGGCTTCAACAGGCGGAGGGGATCGCGGCCGAATCCATGTGTCGGTTAAGCCGCACAAGACCATTCTCCGATACCTTCGATCGGAGCAAGTGGAAGTGCTCGATCGATTGCCTGCTATCGCTCGCCGGGCGCGGTGAAGAACTTCTCACCATAGGCGAAGCGATTGGGCTTGAGGAAGAAGCCGAGGATCACCGCGCCGTTCGGCGCCACCGCCTCGTGCTGGTTGCCGGCCGGGCGCCAGACGAACTGGCCGGGTCCGCATTTGCCCTCGTGGTCCTCGAGCGAGCCTTCGATCACGTAGGTCTGTTCGAGCGCGGTGTGCTCGTGCAGCGGCACGACGGCGCCGGGCGCGAGCTTGAACAGCGCCGTGGTGATGCCGCTGTCGTCGGTATAGAGCACCTTGATCTGGATGCCCGGAAACTTCGTGGCCTCCCAGGGCATGCTGGGCACATCGAGATAGTGCGCCGCACGCTCCGGCGGATTTTCTTCCTTGATGTCGGAGTGCACAAGCTTGCGTTCGGCTGCGGACATGACGGCCTCCCTGGCAATCGGTTCTGGTTCCGACCAGCTTAGCACGTAGCCCGCATGAACACAGCGATATGCGGGCTGCATTTACGGGATTCCCGGGTGTCGCTTCCTCACCCGGGCAACACGTGCGGCCCGCATCATTCCGAACAGCTAAGCGTGCCGAACGGCGCGTTCGGGAAATTCCACTCGAAGCGCTTGCCGCCGAGCGTGATGCAGGTGCGTTTGTGTTCGCCTTCCGCTTTTCCGGATTCCGTCGCCGATGGCGCCGGCGGTGAAAATTTTCGAGCGGACCAGGGCGCGGAGACCGCGCCGCCCAGGATCGCGCCCAGAATAACGAGGCTACCAACCATCCATTGACCACGCGTCATGCGCACAATGCTGTCCTCTCGCTAGCCTGTGCTCAACCCCGTCATGCACCCGTGACGCGCCAGATGACATCGCCGACATCGTCGGCCACCAGCAGTGAGCCGTCGGGACCGAGCGTCACCCCGACAGGCCGCCCGTAGGATTCCCGCTCGTCGGGCGCAAGGAAGCCCGAGAGGATATCGCGCGCCGGCCCCGAAGGGCGGCCGTTCTCGAACGGCACGAACACGACCTTGTAGCCCGAGAGCGTCGAGCGATTCCAGGAGCCGTGCTGCCCGATCGCCATGCCGTCCGGAAAGCCCGGCAGCGTGCCTGAAGGCATCCAGCACAGGCCGAGCGAGGCGGTATGTCCGCCGAGCGCATAGTCGGGCGTAATGGCTTTCGCGACCATGGCCGGATCCTGCGGCACGCGATCGTCCACCGTCTGGCCCCAGTAGCAATAGGGCCAGCCGTAGAAGCCGCCGTCGCGGACCGAGGTCAGATAATCGGGCGGCGTCTCGTCGCCGAGGCCGTCGCGCTCGTTGACGACGGTCCAGAGCACGCCGGTCTCTGGTTCGAAGGCGAGGCCCACGGCGTTGCGCAGGCCGCTCGCAAAGATGCGGCTGGTGCCGCTCGCAAGATCGAGCTCATAGATGCAGGCGCGGCCTTCCTCGACCGCCATGCCGTCATCGGCGATATTGGTGAGCGAGCCGACGCCGGCATAAAGCTTCTTGCCATCGGCGCTCGGCAGCAGGCTCCGCGTCCAGTGCCCGGCCGGTTTGAACGTGACGAGTTTTTTCCCTTCCGCGGTGATGCGGTCCGCGCCCGCGGAGTATGGAAACGCCACGACACCGTCGGTGTTGCCGACATAGAAGGTGTCGCCGATGAGCGCCATGCCGAACGGCTGGCTCAGTCCCTCCATGAAGGTCCCGCGCGTCTCGGCGATGCCATCGCCATCCTTGTCGCGCAACAGCGTGATGCGGTTGGCGCTGACGCCGAGCGCATCCGCACGTCGCATCGTCGCCTGCATCGCATATTGGAACACGCTCCGCGGGGTTCCCGCGACCTGCGTCGCCTCGGCAATGAGGACATCGCCATTGGGCAGCACGTCGATCCAGCGCGGATGTTCCAGGCCGCTCGCAAACGCATTGACCTTGAGGCCGGGCGCGGCGAGCGGCTTCTGCCCGTCGCTCCACCCCCTCGCCGTCGGCATCTTCAACGTCGGGATCGCGCCCTGCGGCTTCGCCACCGGAATCTCCGGCGCGTTGCCCCAGGCGGGCTTGGGTTGTGCGCCCTGCATCTTGCGCCACGCCAGCGCGCCGGCCCCGACAAGCGCGACCACGCGCGCAAATAGGCTGGAAAAACTCATGGCATTCCCCTGTTGATCACGCACATTCCGACGACGCCGGCTTAGCGAACTCACCGGCGCCCGGAGCATTCGCATGGCGTCGATGACAGTAGTTATACGATCTTCGCAATTGCGCCCAAATCAGGGAGATTGCATCGGCGCTTCATCGACAGAGCGCTTCCTCCCTGAAACTTGTGCCCGCCCGGTTGGCGGGCTTTCTTTCATGCGGCCAGTGCCTTCATCTCGGCATAGAGGTCGGACTTGCCTTCAAAGCCGATGCCGGCCAGATCAGGCATGGTGATGTGGCCGTTCTCGACGCGGACGCCATCAGGGAAACCGCCATAGGGCTGGAACAGGTCCGGATAGCTCTCATTGCCGCCGAGCCCGAGACCCGCCGCGATGTTCAGCGACATCTGATGCCCGCCATGCGGGATGCAGCGGCTCGGCGACCAGCCGTGCGTATGCAGCACTTCGAGCGTGCGCTGATATTCGCAGAGGCCGTAGGACAGCGCGCAATCGAATTGCAGCCAGTCACGATCGGGGCGCATGCCGCCATAGCGGATCAGGTTTCGCGCATCCTGATGGCTGAACAGGTTTTCGCCGGTTGCCATCGGCGCCGGATAGAACTCCGCGAGCGCGGCCTGCAGCGCATAGTCGAGCGGATCGCCGGCCTCCTCGTACCAGAACAGCGGATAGTTGCGCAGCATCTTGGCGTAGGCAATTGCAGTCTCGAGATCAAAACGCCCGTTGGCGTCGACGGCGAGCTGCGCGTCGTTGCCGATCTCCTTCAGCACCGCCTCGATGCGCTCGCGGTCTTCGCCGATCGGCGCGCCGCCGATCTTCATCTTCACGACATTGTAGCCGCGGTCGAGATAGCCGCGCATCTCGCTGCGCAGCATCGAGAGATCCTTGCCGGGATAGTAGTAGCCGCCGGCGGCATAGACGAAGACGCGCGGATTGGCTTCGCGCTTGTGGCGCTCGGCAAGCAAACGAAACAGCGGCTTGCCGGCGATCTTCGCCACCGCGTCCCACACCGCCATGTCGATGGTGCCGACCGCGACCGAGCGCTCGCCGTGACCGCCCGGCTTCTCGTTCGACATCAGGCTGGCCCAGACCTTGTCCGGATCGAGATTGTCGCCGGCCTCGTTGAGCAGCGACTTGGGATCGGCCTCCATCAGCCGCGGCGCAAAGCGCTCACGAATTAGCCCGCCCTGCCCGTAGCGGCCGTTCGAATTGAAGCCGTAGCCGACCACGCGCTTGCCATCGCGCTTGGCGTCGGTCACGACGGCAACCAGGCTCGTCGTCATCTTGGTGAAATCGATGTAGGCGTTGCGGATCGGCGAAGAGATCGGCTTTGTGACTTCGCAGACGTCGACGATGCGGACGGACATGTGGCTGGCTCTTGTTGTTGCCGTCATTGCGAGCGAAGCGAAGCAATCCATGGCGCGGCAAGCGGAAGAATGGATTGCTTCGTCGCTTGCGCTCCTCGCAATGACAGTTGGGGTTATTTCTTGTCCCGAAAATACGGCTCGACCGGGCCGTGCACCTTGATCGTCAGCGGATTGCCGTGGCGGTCCTTGGCATTGCCTGCGGTCACGCGCACCCAGCCCTCGCTGATACAATATTCCTCGACATTGGTCTTCTCGACGCCCTTGAAGCGGATGCCGACGTCGCGCGCCAGGACCTGCTCATTATAGTACGGGCTGCGCGGATCGACCGACAGACGGTCGGGAAACTGGTCACTCTCTACTTCGCTTTTCTCGTTCACAGCAGGGCCTCGATGTCTTTCTTCAATCCTAGCGGGGTCGCGGTCGGCGCGTGGCGGGCGACCACCTTGCCGGAGCGGTCGACCAGGAATTTGGTGAAATTCCATTTGATGGATGAACCGAGCAAGCCGGTCTTTGCGTTCTTCAGGTAATTGTACAGCGGATGCGCGTTGGCGCCGTTGACGTCGATCTTTTCGAACATCGGAAAGCTCACGTCATATCTGCTGTCGCAGAACTCGGCGATTTGCCTGGCATCGCCCGGCTCCTGGCCGCCGAACTGGTTGCAGGGAAAGCCGAGCACGGCAAAGCCGCGCGGCTTGAGCTCGCGATGCAGTGCTTCCAGCCCTTCATACTGCGGGGTAAAGCCGCATTTGCTCGCGGTGTTGACGATCAGCAGCACCTGACCCTCGAATTGCTTCAGCGGCACATCATCGCCCGCGAGCGATTTGGCGGTGAACTCGTAGACACCTGACATCGTTCTCTCATATCTCTTGTTTGAGCATGATCTCCGCGCAAACGCGTTCCGCGTTTGTCGCGAGAGAAAACCAGTTTCCACTTTTCCGGATCATGCTCTAACCCACGGGATCGATCGGCGACGGCGGCACGCCGCCCGCCTCGATCGCCTCGCCCGCGAGAAGGCAAAGGTCCTCGCGGAAACGCCCCGAGATGACCTGCACGCCGACGGGAACCTTGCCGACCAGTCCCGTGGAGACGGTTAGCCCAGGCAGGCCCATGAAGGGAATAGCGATTTGCGCGAGCTGCGCGCGCCAGACCCGCGCAAAGGACGCATCGTCCTTGCGGTCGAGATGGTCCGGAAATGGCAGTTCGCCGGAGACCGGCATCACCAGCACGGCGTATTTCTCCAGCAGCATGATCCATTCACGCGCGAGCGTCGCGCGGCGGGTCAACGCCTTGGAGAAATCAGCCTGGTCGAACGGCGTCACCTTGGAACGGTTGCCGCGCAGGCAGGCGAGCGCGCCGGGATCACCTTCCTTTTCGGCGGTCGCAAGCTGCGTCTCATAGAGATCACCGAGCCAGAGTTTTGTTTGCCACTCGGCCGCTTCGCGCAGTGGCGGCGTGTTCGGAATTTCCTCCACTGTCCAGCCAGCGCGCTTCAGCCGCTCGCCGGCATCGGCGACGGCGGCCTTCACTTCGGACACGGGGTCGAGACCGTCGGGGTTGAGGCAGAGCGCCGCGCGCTTTTCCATCGCAGGTCCCTCGAGCGGCGCCGGCACCCACCAGGGATCGCGCGCGTCTCTCGCCGACATCGCGGCGAGCGAGATGCGCAGGTCCTTGATCGTGCGCGCGAGCGGGCCGGAGACCGCGCTGATCTGCGGGCCGATGGTGCGCTCCGGCAGGCATGGGTTGAAGGCCGCGATGCGGCCAACCGTCGGACGCAGGCCATGCACGCCGCAGGCATAAGCGGGATAGCGGATCGAGCCTGCAATGTCGGTGCCGTGCGCGATATGGCCGATGCCGGCGGCGACCGCAGCACCCGCGCCGCCGGACGAACCGCCCGGCGTGATCGATGAGTCGCGCGGATTCCTGGTGTCGCCGTGGATGAGGTTGGTGGTGAACCAGCGGTAGGAAAAGGCCGGGCAGTTGGTGCGACCGAGGATGATGGCGCCGGCCTTGCGGAAATTGTCGACGACCGGGCCGCTGACGGTTGCGATCGCGTCGCGCTGCAGCGTCAAGCCATTGGTGGTGGCAAAGCCCTCCTGGTCGATATTGACCTTCACCGTGACCGGCACGCCCGCGAGCACACCGGGATCCTCGCCCCGCGCGATCGCGGCATCGACGGATGCCGCCTGCTTCAGCACATCGTCGGGCTTGTGATCGACCACGGCGTTGATTTTGGGGTTCACCGCATCGAGCCGCGCCAGCGCCGAGGTCGCAGCCTCCCTGGCGGAAACTTTCCTGGATTTGACGAGGGCTACGAGGTCGGCGGCCGACAGGCGCCAGAGGTCGGTCATAAGCAACTCCATGTTACGGCCGACTTGTAGCGCTGGCTGGGCAGCGTGACCAGCCAGCCACTCGCGGATCTGTCCCTTCTCCCCTTGTGGGAGAAGGTGGCGCGGACGACAGTCCGCGACGGATGAGGGGTCTCTATCCGCGGACACCACCGAAAGAAGAGTGAGAGATATTAGCTTGCGGAGACAAACCCCTCACCCGGAGCACATCTTTCGATGCGCTCCGGCCTCTCCCACAAGGGGAGAGGCGCACCGGTCATGCCGCGCCTTGCTCAACATCGTCTCACCGAACGTGCGAAATATAATAGGCGAGATCGGGAATCTGCTCCGCGGTCACCGAGCCCATCACATCGGCCATGGTGCCGTCATAGCCGTGGCGGGTGTTGTCCTTGTATTCGCGCAGCGTCTTCGCGAGATAATCCTCGCGCTGGTCGGCGATGCGCGGGACGTTGTCGGCACCGGAGAAATCCTGCGTGTGGCAGGAATTGCAGTGATTCTGATTGATGATCGCCAGTGCTTTCTGCATCCGAGCGGGGTCGGGCGCGTCGGTTGGCGGCTGCGGCTTCGGCAGCTTGGCGAGAAAATCGGAAAAGTTGCGAAGGTCGTCGTCGGTGAACGACTTCGTCACCTCGTTCATGGGATCGAAGGTGCGCAGCTTCTCGCGAAACATGAAGAGCTGGATCAGCGCATAAGGCGCCTGCTGGCCGCCGAGCGAGGGCGTGTTCTCGGTTTCGGACTGGCCGTGCTCGCCGTGGCAGGCAAAGCAGGTCACGGCGCGCTCTTGGATGGTTTCGGCGTGGAGTGAGGAGACAAGGAAAGCGAGAGCAAACGCCGCGAATGTTTTTCTTTTTTGCATTTGCCTCACTCAACGCTTCAACATCACAAAGTTGCATGGTGGGCGAAGGCGCACCGCGCCGTGCCCACCGCCATCTTTTTTGTCCAAGACCGGTGGGCACGCTTGCGCTTTGCCCACCCTACCGTTCCTGGCTTACTGCGCCGCCATCTTCGCCTTTCCATAGCTGACGCGGTAGATGGCGCCGTTCCAGTCGTCGGAGATCAGGATCGAGCCGTCCTTCATCAAGAGCACGTCGTTCGGCCGGCCGATATATTTGTTGTCTTCGAGGAAGCCGGTAACGAGGGGTTCGATGTTCCTGACCTTGCCGTCCTTGTCGAGATGCACGACGACGACGTCGCCGCCGAACTTCTTCGAGCGGTTCCAGGAGCCGTGCCTGGCGACGATGATCGCGTTCCTGTAGCTCTTCGGGAACTGGCTGCCCGTATAGAAGCGCATGCCGAGCGAGGCGGAATGCGGTCCCATCAGGCCGGCCGGCGCCACGAACTCGCTGCAGGAATGGCCCCAACCGAACTCGGGATCCGGGATATTGCCCTGGTAGCAATAGGGCGCGCCAAAGTCCTGGCCCTGCTTGGTGACGTGATTGAGTTCGTCCTCCGGCACATCTTCCGACAGCCAGTCGCGGCCGTTGTCGGTGAAGTACATCTGCTTGTTCTCGGGATTCCAGTCGAAGCCGACCGAGTTGCGGACGCCGAGCGCATAGACTTCGGCGTTCGAACCGTCGAGGTCCATGCGGCGGATCTGGCCGTGCGCATCGTCATGCAGCACATTGTTGCCGGGCTGGCCGACCGGCACATAGAGCTTGTTGTCGGGCCCGACCGCGATGAACTTCCAGCCATGGGCCTCGTCCTTCGGCAGCTTGTCGTAGATGACCGTCGGCTTCGGCGGGTCGTCGAGGTGATCCTCGACCTTGTCGATCTTGGAGACCTGCGACAGCTCGGCGATGTAGAGCGTGCCGTTGTGGAAGGCGACGCCGTTCGGCCGGTACAGGCCCGAGGCCAGCACCTTCACCTCGCGTTTGCCGTCCTTGTTGACGATGGCATAGACCTTGTCGACCAGACGCGAGCCGACGAACACCGTGCCCTTGTCGCCCAGCGCCATCTCGCGGGCGTTGGTCAGACCGGCGGCATAGACCTCGATGTTGAAGCCCTGCGGCACCTTCAGCTTGGCGACCGGCAGCTTGTCCGCTGCTGCCGCCAGCGGCGGCGCGACCTGCGGCCTGAGTTTTTGCGCGGCTTCGTTATCCGGCTGACCGATCAGCGGCGAACCGGGCGGCAGCGGCGCCGCTGCCGGCGGGCTGGCCTGCTGCGCGTTGGCACCCAACGTCAATGCACCAAGGAAAACGCCGGCAAGCCATAGGCTGCGCGGCGATATTTTTGCGATCATGTCGTCCTCCCCGTTAAAGGCGGTGGCCTTCATCCTCGCGCCGGGGCCCATCCCGGCGCGGGTGTGCCTTCCCGCTTTCACACTCTGTGAATTTTCCGCGATGCTGGCAATCGGAATCATCGACAAAGCTTGGTGATGCCCTCGCGCTGGAATAGAGGCGCCTTGCCGGTGTCTCGGGCGGGCTGCAACGGTGGTGTCAGTGCCTGGTCAGCGACGCGTCCGGCCGGTCGAGCAGGGCTTCCGCAAACGGGAGCTCGAGCACGATCTCGCCCTCGGCATCGGTCACCTCGATGACCGCCTTGAGCAGCACGCCATCGGCGCCTTCGGTCTCCAGCAGTTCCAGGATCATGGCGCGCGCGACTTCCCAGGCCCGATCGGGGTCGCGCAACTCCTCGCCCTCGGGATCGTCGATCAGCTCATCGCCGATCCGCGTGTTGAAAAAATATCTCGGCATGGGCCAATCCAATGGGGGCAGCAGGGCGGAATTGGAAGCGGGGCATCTCTCACAAGTTCTTTATTTGGTGTCTCCCCCCAATACCAGCGTTCGCCCACCGCGTTCCCGCGGGGAACAGGAATGAGGCCCTTGATCCCCTTCCGGTTTGGCCGGCCCACCCGGCGCCGGGTGGGCGGTCCTGCTGCGCTGCAACAAGGCACGCGCAGGTTTCATTATAAAAGATTTCACTGGCGAAGTTTTCATCAACGGGTACTTTAACAGCGAGGGCGGAAGTTCGTCCCATTTGCAAGGAGAGCCAAAATGGCCTGGAAAGCACCGAAGATCGTCGAAGTGCCGTGCGGCATGGAAATCAACATGTATGTGAGCGCCGCCCGCAAGTAAGCGGTTCGCGAACGTACGACGTTCAACGCAGGTGGACCTTCGGGCGTGACATGCTCCTGATAGACAAGGGGGCGTGGCCGGATCGAAGTCCACCTTCGTAGTATCTGGGCGCATTCAAGTATTGGATTGCCAGGAGACGGATCATGCTTCGCGTCGTCGTCCTGGGCGCCGCGGCGGGCGGCGGCGTACCACAATGGAATTGCGGCTGCCCGGTCTGCCGGGCCGCGCGAAACGAATATCCCGAGCTTCAGAGCACGCAGGCATCGATCGCCACCAGCGCCGACGGCGAGCACTGGTTTCTCATCAACGCCTCTCCCGACCTGCGCCAGCAACTGATCAACACGCCGCAGCTCCATCCGAAAGACGGCGTGCTGCGCCACTCACCGATCGCGGGCGTGATCCTGACCAATGGCGAGATCGATGCGGTTGCGGGCCTGTTGTCCATGCGCGAGGGCTCGCCGTTTGCGATCTACGCCCACCCAAAGGTGCTGGCGATCCTGAAGTCGAACAGCATCTTCAACGTGCTGAGCGAGAAAAACGTGGCCCGCGTCGGAATCGAGATCGACCGGGCGTTCGAGCCCGCTTTGCCCGACGGCCGGCCTAGCGGCATCGAGGTCGAAGCCTTCACCGTGCCCGGCAAGGGCGCCTGGTATCTCGAAGGCCAGGCCCATCCCGGCGGTACCGACAGCGCCGGCGACACGCTCGGCCTCCGCATTCGCGACAAGGCCACGAACAAGCATTTCTACTTCATCGCCGCCTGCGCCCATGTCAGTAACGAGCTGAAATCGCGCCTTGCCGGCGCGCCGCTCCTGTTTTTCGATGGCACGGTCTGGCGCGACGACGAGCTGGTGGCCGCGGGCCTCGGCACCAAGACCGGACAGAGCATGGGACACATCGCGATGTCGGGGAATAGCGGCGCGATCAAGAACCTTGCTGGCCTCGATATCGACAGGAAGGTGTTTCTGCATATCAACAATTCCAATCCGGCGCTGCTGCATGGCTCGGCCGAGCGCAGTATCGCTGAGAACGCAGGCTGGCAGATACCGGCCGATGGAACGGAGATCGTGCTGTGAACGTCGTTCCCAACATGACGGCCTACTCGGTTGGCAAGGGCGTGCCGCTCAACAACGCCGCCGAACTCGAAGCGGCACTGCGCCATATCGGCGCTACCCGCTATCACAGCCTGCATCCGTTCCACCGCCTGTTGCATGGCGGCAAGCTGAACAAGGGCCAGGTGCAGGCCTGGGCGCTGAACCGCTATTATTACCAGAGCACGATCCCGCTGAAGGACGCGGTGGTGATCTCGCGCTTTCGCGACCGCGGCATCCGCATGGAATGGCGGCACCGGATCGAGGATCATGACGGCGATCCCGGCTCGGAGGGCGGCATCGAGCGCTGGCTGAAGCTGACCGAGGGCCTCGGCCTCGATAGTGCCTATGTGGAATCGACCGAAGGCATCCTCCCCGCCACGCGTTTTGCGGTGGAAGCCTATGTGCATTTCTGCCGGGACAAGAGCCCGCTGGAGGCGATCGCCTCGTCGCTGACGGAATTGTTCGCGCCGAACCTGCATGAAGAGCGCATCTCCGGCATGCTGCAGCACTATGATTTCGTCAATCCGGACATCATGAGCTATTTCAGCCGCCGCCTGCAGCAGGCGCCGCGCGACGCCGGCTTTGCACTGGAATATGTCAGGGAACACGCCACGACACCGGAACAGCGCGAACTGGTCTGCAATGCGCTGATCTTCAAGACCAACGTGCTGTGGGTGCAGCTCGACGCGCTCTATCACGCCTATGTCGAGGGCCACATTCCGCCCGGCGCCTTCGTGCCCAAAGAGAACTAGGACCGGTTGAAATCATGGCCACGCCGCGCCACATCAATGTCAGCGAGACAAGCCGGCCGGTGCTGCCGCGGCATGCCAAGCTGAAATTCGACGAGACGCGAAAAGTCTGGGTGCTCCTGGCGCCCGAGCGCGTACTGGCGCCGGACGAGATCGCGGTGGAAGTGCTGCAGCTCTGCGACGGCGTGCGCAGCGTCTCGGACATGGTCGATGAGCTGGCGGCCAAATATGCCGCACCACGCGAGGCGATCGCGACCGACGTGATCGCGATGCTGCAGGATCTCGCCGACAAGGGATTTTTGACGGAGGCGCGCGAGAAGACGACATGAGCGAACTCGCGGACCATAAACCGACCGATGCAGGCGACAGCTTCTCCGTGCTGGAGCGGCAGAAATCGGTCGCGGAAACCCACGGCATTCCCGTTGCGGTGCTGCTGGAGCTGACCCATCGCTGCCCGCTGCAATGCCCCTATTGCTCCAATCCGCTCGAGCTCGATCGTGGCTCGACCGAACTCACCACGGAGGAATGGAAGAAGGTTTTGAGCGAGCTCGCCGAGATCGGCGTGCTGCAGGTGCATTTCTCCGGTGGCGAGCCGACCGCGCGCAAGGACCTGGTCGAGCTCGTCAAGCACGCCAATGATGCCGGGCTCTACACCAATCTCATCACCTCGGCGGTATTGCTGACGCGCGAGAAGCTTGCCGATCTCGCCGACGCCGGGCTCTGCCATGTGCAGATCAGCTTCCAGGGTAACGAGCCTGTTGTAGCCGATCGCGTCGCAGGACTGAAGGATTCGCATCGCAAGAAGCTAGAAGTCGCAAAATGGACCCGCGAGCTTGACCTGCCGCTCACCGTCAACGCGGTGATGCACCGCCAGAACCTTCATCAGCTTGCCGACATCATCCAGATGGCGGTCGATCTCGATGCCGACCGGCTGGAAGTCGCCAACGTGCAATATTACGGCTGGGCGCTGAAGAACCGCGCGGCCTTGATGCCGACGCTGCAGCAGATCGAGGAGACCAGCCAGCTGGTCGAGGAAGCCCAAACGCGGCTGAAGGGCGTTCTCGCCATCGACTATGTCGTGCCGGATTACTACGCGCTGCGGCCGAAGAAATGCATGGGCGGCTGGGGCCGGCAGTTCTTCAATATCTCGCCGGCCGGCAGGGTGCTGCCCTGCCATGCCGCCGAAAGCATCACCGGGCTCGAATTCGAATCCGTGCGCTCCAATCATTCGATCGCCTGGATCTGGCAGAACTCGGACGCCTTCAACCGCTATCGCGGCACCGGCTGGATGAAGGAGCCGTGCAAGTCCTGCGAGTTTCGCGAGATCGATTTCGGCGGCTGCCGCTGCCAGGCCTTTGCGCTCACCGGCGACGCCGCCAATACCGATCCCGCCTGCACGCTGTCGCCGCTGCATGAGACGATCTTCAAAGAGGCCGAGCGCGAGGCGGCCGGCGAGCAGAACCGCTTCCTCTATCGCAATTTCGCCGGTGGGACGCCGGAAGCAGGCGACCATGGCGCCTGACGCCGGCTCCGGGCGCGCCGATCCGTTTGCGCCGATCACCTCAGAACAATTGATCGTCGGCGACGGCCACGACCTCTATGTCGAGAGCGTCGGCCGCGCCGGCCGTATTCCTGCCGTGTATTTGCATGGCGGGCCCGGCAGCGGCTGCCAGCCCGATCACCGCCGGCTGTTCGATCCCGAACGCTTTCATGCGGTGCTCTACGACCAGCGCGGCTGCGGCCGCAGCCGGCCCAAGGGCTCGCGCGAGGCCAACACGCTGCCGCATCTGATCGCGGACATGGAGCTGATCCGCGAAAAATTCGGCTTCGAGCGCTGGATGCTGGTCGGCGGCTCCTGGGGCGCGACCCTGGCGCTGGCTTATGCGCAAGCCCATCCTGCGCGCGTCTCCGGCATCGTGCTGCGTGCGACCTTTCTCGGCACGTATGACGAGATCGAGCAAGGCTTTTGCCAGCGGCTGCCGTGCTTCTATCCGGGCCTGTCGGAGGATTTTCTCGGCCTGTTGCCGGAGGAGGAGCGCAGCCGCCCGCTCGATGCCTATTGGCGGCGCATCCTCGATGCCGATCCTGCCGTACATGCGCCGGCCGCACGTGCCTGGCACGACGCCGAACGCATTCTGTCCGAGCACACGCCCTCTCGCACGCGGCTTGATCTCGCCGCGGTGAAATCCAGCGGCACCCTGCCCGCGACGCCGTTCATGGAAGCGCATTATTTCGTGAATGACTGTTTCATGCGACCGAACCAGATCATCGAAGAGGCCGAGAAGCTGGCCGGCATTCCCGGCATCATCGTGCAGGGCCGCTATGATCTGCTCTGCCCGCCGGCTACCTCGCAAGCACTCGCCGCGCGCTGGCCGGATTCGGAGATCCGCATCGTCGAAGGCGCCGGACATACGCTATATGATCCCGGCGTCCGCAATGCCGTGATGAAGGCCATTGCGGATATCGCGTCGAAGATAAGCAAATAGGGAATTGGAAATGCCGCTCGCGGGAAAGGGCATGTTGCTGACATCGATGGACATCGATCCGGCGCATGCAGAAGAGTTCAATCGCTGGTACGACCGCGAGCATCTGGAAGAGCGCGTTGCGATTGAGGGCTTTCTCGAGGCGCGGCGCTATCGCGCCCATACCGGCAGCCCCAAAAACTTGTTCCTGTACTCGACGAAAACGATCGACGTGCTCGACAGTCCCGCCTATCGCGCGCGGCTCTCCAATCCGACCGAATGGTCGAAGGCGAACATGGCGCGGTTCAAGCACATGATCCGCGCGGTCGCGCGCATCACGGTCAGCCGCGGCGTCGGCCGCGGGGCAAAGCTCGGCATCGTCCGGCTGCGCCCCGAAGCGGGCAAGGAAGTCGCGTTGCGCGCCGAGTTGAAAGCAAAGCTCGAGCCGAATGCCGACGGCATCATCTCGATGCATCTGCTCGAAAGCGATGCAAAACTCTCCGGACCCACGGCGGAAATTCCGGCGGCCGGCAGCGGCTTCGCCGACTGGTTCGTGCTGATCGACGGCACGGATGTCAGCGCGATCACCTCGACGCTGGCCGCGCGCTTCACCGGCACCGCGGCGCCCGCAGGCGCGCAGTTGATCTCCTCAGGCATCTACGACCTGCTCTGGGATGTCGCGAAGAGCGACCTGCCTTCCCCTTAAGCCACCTGTTCCCCGTTCACGCGGGCGGATGCTCACGAAAAAGTATGAAGTTTACCTTTGTAGTTTGCCTTCCTATCTGCTAATTGCCCGTCATGAGCAGGGAACCCGCCGACGCCAAAGCCGCGATGGCGCTCGCGACGGAAATTCACACGCTGAGCGGCAAGCTGAAGCGCCGACTGCGGGAACAGGCGTCGGCTGATGATTTGACGCCGTCGCAGACTGCGGTGCTGGGGCATCTCGATCGTCGGGGGGCGACCACGGTAACCGCACTGGCGCGGCTCGAAGGCGTGCGCTCGCAATCCATGGGCGCGACCGTCGCGACGCTGGAGGCCGTAGGGCTGGTGAAGGGATCGCCAGACCCGAACGACGGCCGGCAAACCATCCTGTCGCTGACGCCCGCCTGCATGGCGCTGATCAAGAACGGCCGCGCCGCGCGCACAGATTGGCTGCTCAGGAACATCCAGCAGAAGCTGACGCGGCAGGAGCAGAACCAGCTCGCGGCAGCTATCAAGCTTCTCAACCGCCTCGTCGATCCCTAAGCCGCTCACCGATCGACTGTTCGTTCAAAACCAAGGAGTACGCGCATGACAATCAGCACGCTCGACGAAAAGACCGCCCTGCTCGTGGTCGACCTCCAGAAAGGCATTGTCGGCCTGCCGACCGCGCATCCGATCGCAGGCGTGCTGACGAACGCCGCCAAACTGACCGACAGTTTTCGGAGCCGCGGCCTGCCGGTCGTGCTGATCAATGTCGCCGGCGGCGCGCCGGGCCGCACCGAACAGGCGCGCCGGAGCGGCGAAATGCCCGCCGGCTGGACCGACGTCGTACCTGAACTCAACCAGCAGGCCAGCGATCACCTCGTCACCAAGCGCACCTGGGGCGCGTTCACCAACACCGACCTCGATCAGTATTTGAATCAGCGCGGCGTCACGCAGGTCGTGATCGCCGGTGTCGCCACCTCAAGCGGCGTCGAATCCACTGCGCGATACGCCCATGAACTCGGCTTCAACGTCACGCTCGCCACCGATGCGATGACGGACCTCAGCACGGAAGCGCACGAGCGCAGCCTCAAGCTGATCTTTCCTCGGCTCGGCGAGACCGGCACTTCGCGAGAGATCATCGACTTGCTGCAAGGCAGCCGCGCAGCGTGAGAGGCACATTCCGGTCGCTGCAAAGCCCGAACTACCGGATCTGGGCGATCGGCGCGCTGATCTCCAATATCGGCTCCTGGATGCAGCGGACCGCACAGGACTGGATCGTCCTGGTCGAGCTGACCGATCACAGCGCGACCGCCGTCGGCGTCGTGATGGGCCTGCAGTTCGGCCCGCAAATCCTGCTGTTGCCGCTCACCGGCTACGCGACCGATCATTTGAACCGGCGCAAGCTCCTGTTCTGCACCCAGGCCACGATGGGTCTGCTCGCGCTGGCGCTCGGGCTCCTTGTCGTCGCCGGCTGGGTACGGCTGTGGCATGTCTACGTCTTTGCGTTCCTGCTCGGTTGCGCGGCGGCGGTCGACTCGCCGGCGCGTCAGACCTTCGTTGCGTAATTGGTCGATGAGGAGCTTCTGCCGAACGCGCTGGGCCTCAACTCGACCTCGTTCAACGCCGCGCGGATGATTGGGCCTGCGGTCGCCGGCAGCCTCATCGCGGCGGTGGGCACCGGATGGGTATTCCTGCTCAACGCGTTGTCGTTCGTGGCCGTGCTGGTTTCGCTGACCGCGCTGCGCACGCTGCCGTCACGCGAACGCCCGCCGCATGCGCGCGGTAGTCTTCTCGAAGGCTTTCACTATGTGCTCCGACGGGACGATCTGAAGACGGTGCTGTTGATGCTGTTCCTGATCGGCACATTCGGACTGAATTTCCCGATCTTCATCTCGACCATGTCCGTCAGCGTGTTTCATGCCGGCGCCGGCGCCTATGGCTTGCTGACGTCGATGATGGCCGCGGGAAGCGTGCTCGGCGCGCTGATGGCAGCCGCGCGCCCGAAACCCGGCATTCGCGTGCTGCTGATCGGCGCACTGATCTTCGGCCTTGGTTGCGCAACCGCTGCCGCGATGCCCAACTACGCGCTGTTCGGCGTTGCGCTGATGGTGGTTGGCACGGCCGCGCAGACGGTGACAACTTCGACCAACAGCTTTGTGCAGACATCGATCGAGCCCGGGATGCGCGGACGCGTGACCGCCATCCTGCTGGCGATCGCGCTTGGGGGAACCCCCATCGGCGCGCCGATCGTCGGATGGATTGCCGATACATTTGGTGCGCGCTGGGCGCTTGGCGTCGGCGCCCTATCAGGCATGCTCGCCGCGTCGGCGGCATTCATCTATCTGGCGGCTCGCAGCGACCGGGACGCCGACATAAGCGCGCCATAGCAATCTTCACATTCGTATGCTCTCCGCAATGCGCGATTTCACGTATCTTGTTTGCTGCAGTGCCGCATAAGCGGTTCACGAAGGTTAAACTTTACGGCACTGCGACGATGAAAACCGTCGATGAGGCAAATTTGCCTTTGTGCGCGATCTTGAATGGCTCTAATAAAGCAAGCCTATGATCCAATTCAAAAACGACAAGAACGCCATCCAGGTAGTCTAATATCCGAGCGTTCTAAACGCGAAAAGGCCGCACGGCCCTTGAAGCCGGCGCGGAAGGTGGGAATGAGACCGACTGATATTTCGGCCCCCGACTACTTCCACAAAGTGGTCGATTGCCAGTGGGCGTGCCCCGCGCATACGCCAGTTCCGGAATACATCCGCTTGATCGCCGAAGGCCGCTACAGCGACGCCTACATGATCAATTGGAGGTCGAACGTGTTTCCGGGGATCCTCGGACGCACCTGCGACCGTCCCTGCGAGCCCGCCTGCCGCCGCGGCCGCGTCGAGGAAACTCCGGTCGCGATCTGCCGCCTCAAGCGCGTCGCCGCCGACTTCAAGGACGACATCAGGCATCGCCTGCCGAAGCCCTCGCCGAAGAACGGCAAGCGCATCGCGCTGGTCGGTGGTGGTCCGGCATCGCTCGCGGTCGCGCGTGACCTGGCGCCGCTCGGCTATCACTGCACGGTGTTCGACGGCGATCCCAAGGCCGGCGGCATGATGCGGTCGCAGATTCCAAAATTCCGCCTGCCCAACTCCGTGATCGACGAGGAGACCGACTACATCCTCAACCTCGGCATCGAGTTCAAGGGTGGCACGCGCATCGAGAGCATGAAGAAGCTGCTCGCCGGCAATTACGATGCGATCTTTGTCGGAAGCGGTGCGCCGCGCGGCCGCGAGCTCGACATTCCCGGCCGGAAAGAGGCTGCGGCGAACGTCCATATCGGCATCGACTGGCTCTCCAGCGTCTCCTTTGGCCATACCGACAAGATCGGCAAGCGCGTGATCGTGCTCGGCGGCGGCAACACCGCGATGGATTGCTGCCGTACCGCGCGCCGCCTCGGCGGCGAGGACGTCAGGGTGGTCGTGCGCTCCGGCTTCGAGGAGATGAAAGCCTCGCCCTGGGAAAAAGAAGACGCCATGCATGAGGATATTCCGATCCTCAATTTCATGGTGCCCGTCGCTTTCGTGCACAACAAGGGCAAGCTCACCGGCGTCACCTTCCAGAAGGTGAAGGCCGAATACGACGCCAAGGGCCGCCGCAGCCTGGTGCCATCAGGCGAGCCGGACCAGACCATTGCCTGCGACGATGTGCTGGTCGCGGTCGGCCAGGAGAACGCCTTTCCCTGGATCGAGCGCGACATCGGCATCGAGTTCGACAAATGGAACATGCCGAAGGTCGATCCGAAGACGCTTGCGTCGACCAACGCGAAGGTCTTCTTCGGCGGCGATGCCGCGTTCGGCCCGAAGAACATCATCTGGGCGGTCGCGCACGGCCATGATGCCGCACTCTCGATCCACAAGATGATCTCCGGCGAGGACATCCAGGAGCGCCCGCTGCCCGAGGTGGATGTCAGCTCGCAGAAGATGGGCATCCACGAGTGGAGCTATGACAACGACATCTCCATCGACAAGCGTTTCAAGGTGCCGCATCGCGACAAGGTGATCGCGCTGAAGGACATCCGCGCCGAGGTCGAGCTGGGCTATGACGTCAAGCTCGCGCTCGGCGAAGCCGAACGCTGCCTGAACTGCGACGTGCAGACGGTGTTCACGACTTCGCTCTGCATCGAATGCGACGCCTGCGTCGATATCTGCCCGATGGACTGCATCACCTTCACCGAGAATGGCGAGGAGGCCGATCTGCGGGCGCGCCTGAAGGCGCCATCGGTGCATCCCGACCAGGATCTTTATGTGTCAAGCGATCTCAAGACCGGCCGGGTGATGGTGAAGGACGAAGACGTCTGCCTGCATTGCGGCCTGTGCGCCGAGCGCTGCCCGACCGGCGCCTGGGACATGCAGAAATACCTCATCGATATGACTCACGCAGGTTCATCATGCCCGAGCAAAAAACGATCAGCAGCGTAAACGACTTCGTCGTCCGCTTCGCCAACGTCAACGGCTCGGGCTCGGCCTCCGCCAACGAGCTGTTCGCCCGCGCGATCCTGCGCCACGGCGTGCCGGTCTCACCGCGCAACATCTTCCCCTCCAACATCCAGGGCCTGCCGACCTGGTATGAGGTGCGGGTGACCGAAGCCGGCCATCTCGGCGCGCGCGGCAGCGTCGACATGATGGTCGCGATGAATCCGCAGACCTGGGACAAGGACGTCGCCTCCATCGAGCCCGGCGGCTATCTATTCTACGATTCCACCAAGCCGATGCCGTCGTCGAAATTCCGGCCCGACATCAACATCATCGGCGTGCCGCTGACCGCGATCACCAATTCGACCTACACCGATCCGCGCCAGCGCCAGCTGTTCAAGAACATCATCTATCTCGGCGCGCTGTCCGCGTTGCTCGACATGGACCCGAAGCTGATCGAGCAGCTGATCGGCGAGCAGTACAAGGGCAAGGAGAAGCTCTTGTCCTCCAACGTCCATGCGCTGCATCTCGGCCGCGACTGGGCGCTGCAGAACCTGAAATGCCCGATCGGGCTGCGCGTGAAGAAGGCCGACAAGGTCGGCGACCGCATCTTCATCGAGGGCAACAGCGCCGCCGCGCTCGGCGCGGTCTATGGCGGCGCCACCGTCTGCGCCTGGTATCCGATCACGCCGTCGTCCTCGCTCGCGGACGCCTTTGCCAGCCATTGCAAAAAGCTGCGCCACGATCCCAAGACCAAAAAAGCCAAATACGCCATCGTGCAGGGCGAGGACGAGCTCGCCTCCATCGGCATTGTCATCGGCGCGTCCTGGAACGGCGCCCGCGCCTTCACCGCGACCTCCGGCCCCGGCATCTCCCTGATGACCGAGTTCATCGGCCTCTCCTACTTCGCCGAAATCCCGGCCGTGATCATGAACGTGCAGCGCGCCGGCCCCTCGACCGGCATGCCGACCCGCACCCAGCAATGCGACATCATCGCCTGCGCCTATGCCTCGCATGGCGACACCAAGCATGTGCTGCTGTTCCCCGAGGACCCGGCGGAGGCCTTCGAATTCGCGGCCGCCGCCTTCGACCTCGCCGAGCGGCTGCAGACCACGATCTTCGTGATGCTCGATCTCGACATCGGCATGAACCACCGCCTCTGCCGTCCGCTGAAATGGGACGACGCGCGGCAATATGACCGCGGCAAGATCATGACCGCGGAAATGCTCGAGGAAGGCCGCGACTTCGGCCGCTATCTCGATGTCGACGGCGACGGCATCCCGTTCCGCACCTATCCCGGCACGCATCCGACCAAGGGCTCCTATTTCACCCGCGGCACCTCGCGCGACCGTTATGCGCGCTACTCGGAAGAAGGCCCGGTTTACGCCGACAACATGCAGCGCCTGGTGCGCAAGTTCGAGACCGCGCAGGACATGGTGCCGCGGCCGCTGCAGGCCAATGCGGCCAAGCCCACCAAATATGGCGTGATCTATTTCGGCTCGACCTCGCCCGCGATGGACGAAGCGATCGGCCTATTGGAAGCGCGCGGGCATCAGCTCGACCGCCTGCGCATCCGCGCCTTCCCGTTCCACTCCAGCGTCGCAAGCTTCATCGCCGATCATGACTTCGTCTATGTGGTCGAACAGAACCGCGACGGCCAGCTCCGCCAGCTCATCGTCAACGAGAACGGCATCGATCCGGTGCGGTTGATTCCTATTGTTCATTATGATGGTACACCGATCACCGCGCGCTTCATCGCCAAGGCCATCGGCGACCACCAGGATCACCTGAAGGTCACCCCGCTGCGCAAGGCGGTGTCGTAAGGCGAACTGCGGCTATTGCGAAGAAGCTTTGGTTGGTGGGCACGGCGCTGGCGCGCCTTGCCCATCCTACCCCTTTTTCGGTGACTTCTTTCCCGCCGGCCGCTCGAACCCATGGCGCGCGAAGGCGTGGCCGGCCAGAGGATCGCGCCAGATCGGGTCGGTGCGATAGCTATCGTCCAGTGCGTCGTTGAGCAGCGATTGCGCGTCATTGTAAAGCGCGGGATCCTGCAATAGCGCCAGCGTCACGCCGGCGAGCAGCTGCGCGTCATCGCCGTGGCCCGTGATCGCCTGCCGCTGCAGCACGCGCGCCGCGATCGCCTCGGCTGCCGCTTCGTCGTCATCGTCCCAGGTCTCGATGTCCTGGATGCTGTGATCGTTGAGCGCCTTGAATTTTCGGGTGGCGATCATGTGGCCGACCTTGCGGGCGGCATCGGCCGCCGCCGGCATCGGGATGTTGGCCTTGACCGGCACCCGTGTGCCGGGGACGAGATTGACGATGCCGTCGAGCTGAATTGAGCTCGCGCCGCCGGCCACCAGCCGCGCGACCTCCTCGATTTCGGCGACATAGGCGGCGCGCTTCTTGTCATCGAGCCTGGCCATCGCCTCGATGGCGCCGATCACAAGATAAAGCCGCAAGATATCGACTGGATGATCCTCGATCACGGCGTTGCCGCCATCCGCGCCACGCTGCAGGGCACCGGTCGAGACGGCGGGTTTTTGCAGCCGTTTCTCGCCCTGGATATCCATCAGGATGCGCGCCCGGAAGGCGGCGAGGAAGGCGGCGAGACTTGGGCCGAAGGCAGGCCCCATATTGAGCACGCCATAGACGTCCGCAGCCGCCTCATCCATCCAGTACGACCAGATCAGCGCGTTCACATCAGCGGTATCGAGCCGCTTGCGCGGCGAGAAGTCCGGCGCCAGCAGCGCCTGCACAGCCTCGGTCATCTCCTGCAAAAGTCCGTCATCGGCGTGCACGACATCGTGACCACAGACCTCGTGGCTCAACACGCTCCAGACCACCGGATGGTCGCGGTAGGTCGCGGGCAGGCTGACAATGCCGATCGATGTCGCAAAATGCTGCCGCATCAGGTCGGACTCGATGGTGTACGGCCCCTGCTCCGACGCCGCCTGGAAGAACGCCAGTGGCGGCGTCGTGGTGACGAGATCGATCCCGGCCGACGCCCGCTTGTCCCTGTCGGTGAAGGATCGGAACAGGTTGGAGACCACCGCCAGAAAGCGCTTCAACTGCGGACCGGCATTGACCGAAGCTACTTTCGGGCCGTGCTGGTAGATCGGCGCGTAAAACTGCTCCAGCCGTGTCGTGGCCTCTTCCGCGGTCTTCTCACCGGTTTGCACGTCGTGCTTCAACTTCAATATCAGCTGCGGCAGCGCAGCATCCATCGGCGCATGAAAGTTCTGCTGATAGATCAGCGGCAGGAACGGCGCCCCCTTCGCGGTCGCCGCCCGGACGTCCTTTTCGCTCTTCAAGGGAGGACGAATACCGCTGGTCGTTCCAGTGAAATCGATCTTGAGAAATTGATCGTAAAGTTCGGTGAATTTTTGCAGGTTGATCGGCATGATGGGCCCTTAATCGAGGCAGCAGACGTTGCGAAACAACGAATATCTACCTGAAATTGCTGAGCAGACGCACACAAAAGACGCTTGGCTGTATGCATTTGGCGACTGATCAGGTAATAAGAACTGTCGCAACCAGCCCGGTAAGTCGATCCGAAATGACCTATATCGCGAAACCGAAATTCCATCATCCGGCCCTCAAGAAGAATGAGCTCGGTTTCACCCACCGCGACTACGAGGGCAAGATCTCGACGCTGTGCGCCGGCTGCGGCCATGACTCGATCACGGCCTCCATCATCGAGGCCTGCTACGAGCTCTCGATCGAGCCGCACCGGGTGGCAAAAATCTCCGGCATCGGCTGCTCGTCGAAGACGCCGGACTATTTCCTCGGCAATTCACACGGTTTCAATTCCGTGCATGGCCGCATGCCATCGGTGCTCACCGGCGCCAACCTCGCCAACCGCGATCTGATCTATCTCGGCGTCTCCGGCGACGGCAATTCCGCCTCCATCGGCTTCGGCCAGTTCGCGCATTCGATCCGGCGCGGCGTCAACATGACCTATATCGTCGAGAACAACGGCGTCTACGGCCTGACCAAGGGCCAGTTCTCGGCGACCGCCGATCGCGGCTCGAAGTCCAAGAAGGGCGTGCTCAACACCGACAACGCCATCGACCTCGTCGCGATCGCGCTGCAGCTGGGGGCGACCTATGTGGCGCGCAGCTTCTCCGGCGACAAGAGCCAGCTCGTGCCGCTGATCGCAGGCGCGATCCAGCACAAGGGCGCGGCCTTCATCGACGTCATCAGCCCCTGCGTTGCCTTCAACAACCACGCCGGCTCGACCAAGAGTTTCGATTACGTCCGCGAGCACAATGACGCGGTCAACCGTCTCGACGTCATCACCGGCCGCGAACCGATCACCGTCGACTACGCGCCGGGCTCGGTGCAGATCGTGGAGCAGCATGACGGCACGCGGCTGGCGCTGCGCAAGCTCGACGCCGATTACGACGCCCATGACCGGGTCGGCGCGCAGGCCTTCCTGCAGAAGCACGCGGCAAAGGGCCAGATCGTCACCGGCCTGCTCTATGTCGATCCGGAGTCGGAAGACCTGCACTCCCATCTCAACACGGTAGAAGCCCCGCTGAACGGGCTCGACGCCGGTGACCTCTGTCCCGGCACATCAGCGCTGGAAAAGATCAACGCGTCCTTGCGCTGAGTCTGGCGGGCACGGGCCGCTCCCATGCAGCCGGTGACGCGAATGCGAAGAGCGGCGACGTCAGTTTGAAATCTCAACGGCTTCTCGCTTCCTGCGAGGACCGCGCGGTTTTGCTGTTGCCTGGCGTCGATAACGGAAAAGCAATCTTCCATCTCCAGGATGCGATCAACAACACCAGCGGCCACTGCCGGGGTAGCGCCAAGCGTCTTTCGAACGCGGAAGAAGTTGTAGAAAAACAACTACAGCACAAAGGCATGGCAATGGTTCTCAAACTTCTTTGAGAACGCGCTCGTCAATCACGTGAAGTGCCTCACGCTCATTCTCGTCGTCAGACTTTGTCTACCGGCAAACGACGGTTTGACGTGATCCGGATCCGGTGATCACCTGAAAATTCAAAGTGGGAACCAATCCCAAGCCTTTGAACGGCCTCCGCTCTGGTCGCGACGGCTTCGTCATCGCGGAGAAGGGCGGCGTGGTGCACATCGCCGAGTTGCAGTCGCAGGGCTATCTCTATCTGCGGCGCTGAAACGCTTTCAACTACGCAAATCCCGCGACCAGCCGCGACGCGGTGACGCCTTCGTCCTTCGGCCTCGATCGGCAGGGATACAGTGCCGCGTTATGGTGGGCCGTGCAGCTCCGCAGCAGCGCATCGAATTCCGTGGCGAGGCCGCTTGCGCTGATGGCGATGCCGCCCAAGCCCAGCGCGCGGTTCGCCGCCAGCATTGCCTGCCCGTTCCTTGTGGCGAACAGCCGCTTCTCAAGTGCGGGCGAAAGCTCCAGCACCACAAATTTCTGCTTGCGGCTTTCGCAGGCCGACACGTTCAGGATGGAATCCCAGAGGATGAACTCGTTCGCGACGCGCAGATCGCGAATGCCGTAGCGGCTGACGAACACCACCGGCCCCTTCACAGCGAATATCGCCCAGACGAATTTCGCCGTGGCCAGGCCGAAGAAGAGCATGCCCGCATAGCCTGCAACCAGGTGATAGTAGCCGTGATAGGGAAACCACTGAAAGGTGATGCTCGCACAGAGCAGTGTCATCGCCACCCCCATGACGATCAGGGGTAGCAATCGGAATCGGGAATAGCCGATCTCGACATCGTCAGGCAGTTCAGGAATCATTGCCAACCTCGGCGGGCCGAAGGATGTTGCGAGCGCTCCGCATTCACCCCAACCAAGCAGCGGCTCCGCCCAAATTAGGTGATTCGCGGCAAATTTCGAGCAATTTCAAGACATCCGCCATTGGCAATTGGACCAAACACCCCCGATATCTGCCCGACATAGCGGATCGATAGGATGTGACTGGCGTTATCCCTCGGGGACGTGCGCATAATCCGGGCACCAAGCTCACCTGAGGGATTGTTGACAAAAGCCGGGCTCCCGCCAGAACTGTCGGTGGAACCGGAACAGGCGCATTCGAACGGAAGACAGGCACCATGAACCCCGTCAAAGCACTCGAAAACCATGGTCAGGCCGTCTGGCTCGACTTTCTGGCCCGCGGCTTCGTCGCCAAGGGCGACCTGAAGAAGCTGATCGATACCGATGGCGTCAAAGGCGTCACCTCCAACCCCTCGATCTTCGAGAAGGCGATCGGCTCCTCCGACGAATATGACAGCCCGATCGGCAAGGCACTGAAGGGCGGTGACCGCCCGGTCGCCGATCTGTTCGAACAACTCGCCGTCGAGGACATCCAGCATGCCGCCGACGTGCTGCGCCCGGTCTACGACCAGTTCGACGGCAATGACGGTTTTGTCAGCCTGGAAGTATCGCCCTATCTGGCCATGGATACCAAAGGCACGATCGCGGAAGCCAAGCGGCTCTGGAAGGCACGTCCATCGCAAGAACCTGATGATCAAGGTGCCGGCGACGCCGCAGGGCCTGCCCGCGATCGAGCGTCTGATCGGCGAAGGCATCAGCGTCAACATCACGCTGTTGTTCTCACAAGCCGTCTATCGCGAGGTCGTCGAGGCCTATCTGAAGGGGCTGGAGAAATATGTCGCCAAGGGCGGCGATCCCTCGCATGTCGCCAGCGTCGCAAGCTTCTTCGTCAGCCGCATCGACAGCATGGTCGACAAGCAGCTCGACGAGAAGATCGCCAAGGCCAATGATCCCAGCGAGAAGGAGCGGCTCGCCGCGCTGAAGGGCAAGGTCGCGATCGCCAACGCCAAGATGGCCTACCAGGATTACAAGCACCTGTTCGCCGGTGATCGCTGGGAGAAGCTGGCCGCCAAGGGCGCCAAGCCGCAGCGGCTGCTCTGGGCCTCCACCGGCACCAAGAACAAGGACTACAGCGACGTACTCTATGTCGAGGAGCTGATCGGCCCGAACACTGTCAATACGGTGCCGCCGGCCACCCTCGATGCCTTCCGCGATCACGGCAAGGTCCGCGACAGCCTCGAGGAGAATATCGAGGAAGCCCGGCATGTGCTGGAGCGAGCTTGAGAGATCCGGCATCTCGCTCGACGCGATCACCACGGAGCTGGTCAAGGACGGCGTCAAGCAGTTCGCCGATGCCGCCGACAAGCTCTACGGCGCCGTCGCGAATAAGCGCGCGGCCGTGCTCGAGCGAAGGGATCGATCCCCAGAAGCTTACGCTCGGCGCCGGCCTTGAGAAGGCGGTCGAGAAGAGCACCGAGGAATGGCGCGCATCGGCCAAGATCCGCAGGCTCTGGGCGAAGGACAAGTCGGTCTGGACCGGCGACGATGAGAACAAGTGGCTCGGTTGGCTCACCAGCGCCGAGGACGCCGATGTCGCCGACTACGAAGATTTCGCACAGCGCGTCAAGGGCCAGAATTTTTCCGACGCCGTCGTGCTCGGCATGGGCGGCTCGAGCCTCGGGCCCGAAGTGCTGGCCGAAACCTTCCCGAAGAAGAACGGCTTCCCGAAGCTTCATGTGCTCGACTCCACCGATCCGGCGCAGGTCCGCGCGATGGAAAAGAAGATCGACATCAAGAAGGCGCTGTTCATCGTCTCCAGCAAATCCGGCGGCACCACCGAGCCGAACGCAATGAAGGACTATTTCTTCGAGCGCGTCTCCAAGGCGATCGGCGCCGAAGCGGCCGGCCACCGCTTCATCGCGGTGACCGATCCCGGCTCGTCGCTGGAGAAGGTCGCGGCCAGGCAGGGCTTTGCCCGCACCTTCCACGGCGAGCCGACGATCGGCGGACGCTATTCGGTGCTGTCGCCGTTCGGCCTGGTGCCGGCGGCGGCCGCCGGCATCGACGTGAGGAGCCTGATCAGCCATACGCTGGCGATGGTGCGCTCCTGCGGCGCGGACGTGCCGCCGCATGAAAATCCCGGCGTGCAGCTCGGGCTCGCGATGGGTGCCGCCGGCCTCGAAGGCCGCGACAAGGTGACGATCCTTTCCTCGCCGAAGATCGCCGATTTCGGCGCCTGGGCCGAGCAGCTGATCGCGGAGTCCACGGGCAAGGAAGGCAAGGGCCTGATTCCGATCGACGGCGAGCCGCTTGGCGATGTCTCGCTTTACGGCAACGACCGCTTCTTCATCGACATCCGCACCGAAGGCGAAGACGATGCCGCGCATGACGAGAAGCTCGTCCGCGCTGGAGCATGCCGGCCATCCCGTCGTCCGCATCGTCATGAAGTCGACCGACTATCTCGGCCAGGAGTTTTTCCGCTTCGAGATGGCGACCGCAGTGGCCGGCTCGATCCTCGGCATCAACCCGTTCAACCAGCCGGACGTCGAGTCCGCCAAGATCAAGACTCGCGAGCTGACCGCCGCCTTCGAGAAGACCGGCAAGCTGCCGCCCGAGAAGCCGGCGATGTCGTCAAGCGAAGCCGATCTCTACACCGACGAAGCCAACGTCGAAACCCTGCGCGGGCTCGGCGCCGACGGCACGCTCGGTTCATGGCTGAAGGCGCATCTCTCCCGCATCCATGCCGACGATTACGTCGCGCTACTCGCCTATATCGAGCGCGATGCCGACCACATCGACATGCTGCAGGACATGCGACTGAAAGTGGGCGAACGGCGTCACGTCGCGACTTGCGCCGAATTCGGCCCGCGCTTCCTGCACTCGACCGGACAGGCCTACAAGGGCGGGCCTGACAGCGGCGTGTTCCTGCAGATCACGGCCGATGACGCCAAGGACCTGCCGGTGCCCGGCCAGAAGGCGAGCTTCGGCGTGATCAAGGCGGCGCAGGCCCGCGGCGATTTCGACGTACTGACCGAGCGCGGCCGGCGCGCGCTACGGGTGCATCTGAAAGGCGATCTGGCATCCGGCCTGAAGATGCTGGATGCCGCCATCACCGAAGCGTTGAACTAAGAAGGGATAGATCAGATGCAGCTCGGAATGATTGGCCTGGGGCGGATGGGAGGCAACATCGTCCGCCGGTTGATGAAGCATGGCCATACCACTGTCGTGTACGACAAGGACGAAAAGGCGGTCGCGGGCCTCGCGGCCGACGGCGCAGCCGGCGCCAAGGCGCTGGAGGATTTCGTAGGAAGCTCGAAAAGCCGCGCACCGCCTGGGTGATGCTGCCGGCGGGCAGGATCACCGAAGAGACGATCGAGGCGCTTGCGAAGCTGATGGAAGCCGGCGACGTCATCATCGATGGCGGCAACACCTTCTGGCAGGACGATGTCCGCCGCGGCAAGAAGCTGAAGGAGCGCGGCATCCATTATCTCGATGTCGGCACCTCCGGCGGCATCTGGGGCATCGAGCGCGGTTATTGCATGATGATCGGCGGCGACAAGGCGGTGGTCGACCGGCTCGATCCGATCTTCAAGGCGCTGGCGCCCGGGCGCCGGCGATATTCCGCCCACGCCGCATCGCGAAGGCACGCGATCCGCGCGTCGAGCAAGGCTATATCCACGCCGGCCCCGTCGGCGCCGGGCATTTCGTCAAGATGATCCATAACGGCATCGAATACGGCTTGATGCAGGCCTATGCCGAAGGTTTCGACATCCTCAAGAACGCCAATATCGAGGCGCTGCCGGCGGACCATCGCTTCGACTTCAACATTGCCGACATCGCGGAAGTCTGGCGGCGCGGCAGCGTGATCCCGTCCTGGCTGCTCGACCTCACGGCCTCGGCGCTTGCGGAGAACCACACGCTCGACAACTACTCCGGCTTTGTCGAGGATTCCGGCGAAGGCCGCTGGACCGTCAATGCCGCGGTCGACGAAGCCGTGCCGGCCGAAGTTTTGACCGCCGCGTTGTTTGCGCGCTTCCGCTCGCGCAAGCAACACACCTTCGCTGAAAAAATCCTCTCGGCGATGCGCGCCGGCTTCGGCGGCCATCGCGAGCCGAAGAAGCCCGGTTAAAGGCCCATCGTATGCCCAACGGTCACAAGCCCGAACCCTGTTCCTTCGTGATTTTCGGCGCCACCGGCGACCTCGCCCATCGCCTGGTCATGCCGGCGCTCTACAATCTCCTGGCCGGCAATCTGTTGCCCGATAATTTCTGCGTGGTCGGCATCGCCCGCAAGGGCATGACGAGCGAACAGCTGACCGAAAGCCTGATGAAGGGCCTGCACCAGTTCTCGGCCCGGAAGATCGACGACGCGCTGGCGAAAAAGCTGCTCTCCTGCGTCACCTGCATCGAGGCCGATCCGAAGGATCCCGCCTCGTTCGATGCGATGAGCAAGCAGCTCGACAAGCTCGAAGCCGAACGCAAGACCGGCGGCAACCGGCTGTTCTATCTCGCGACGCCGCCGAATGCGTTCCTGCCGATCGCCAAAGAGCTCGGCCGCACCGGCATGCTGGCCGAGAACGGCGCGTGGCGGCGGCTCATCATCGAAAAGCCGTTCGGCACCGACCTCGAATCCGCCAGGCACCTGAACCACGAACTGCTGAAGCTCGTCGACGAGCAGCAGATCTACCGGATCGATCATTATCTCGGCAAGGAAACGGTCCAGAACATCCTGGTGCTGCGCTTTGCCAACGGCATGTTCGAGCCGATCTGGAACCGCAACCATATCGACCATATCCAGATCACGGTCGACGAGAAGCTCGGCGTCGGCCATCGCGGCAGCTTCTACGATTCCACCGGCGCGCTGCGCGACATGGTGCCGAACCATCTGTTCCAGCTGCTCTCGCTGGTGGCGATGGAGCCGCCGGCGCGGTTCGACGCGCATGCGGTGCGCTCGGAAAAGGCCGAGGTGTTGTCGTCGATCCAGCTCCAGAGCGAGGAAGAGGCGCTGAAGAATTCCGTGCGCGGGCAATATCGCGGCGGCAAGGTCGGCGACACCGAGATCGAGGACTATCGCAAGACCGAGGACATCAAGCCCGGCAGCACCACGGAAACCTATGCCGCGCTGAAACTCACCATCGACAATTGGCGCTGGGCGGGCGTGCCGTTCTATCTGCGCACCGGCAAGGCACTCGGCGTCAAGCGCACCGAGATCGCGATCAAGTTCAAGCAGGCGCCGTTCGCGATGTTTCGCGACACGCCGGTGGACAAGCTCTCGCAGAACTTTCTGGTGATCTCGACCGAGCCGGTCGAGGGCATCGAGCTGCAGTTCAACACCAAGGTGCCGGGGCCCGCGATCGACATCGACGGCGTCGAGATGAAGTTCCGCTACAAGGATTACTTCAAGGCCGAGCCGTCGACCGGCTACGAGACGCTGATCTATGACTGCATGATCGGCGACAACATCCTGTTCCAGCGCGCCGACAGCGTCGAGGCCGGCTGGCAGGCGGTGCAGCCCTTCCTCGATGCCTGGAAGAAGGCCGGCGCCAAGGGACTGAAGATCTACGACGCCGGCACCGAAGGCCCCGAAGAGGCGGACGAGTTGCTCGCCCGCGACGGCCGCAGCTGGCGCAAGCTGACCTGACGATGGCGGCCGCCGATCCAGGCAAGATCATTGCGGTCGCTGACGCGGCGGCGCTTGCCAAGACGGCCGCCGAGCGCTGCTGGCGCGGATCGCCGAGAACAGCGGGCGGATCGCGATTTGCCTCACCGGCGGATCGAGCCCGAAGCAGCTCTATGAGCTGCTCGCGACCGAGGCCTATCAAGGCAAGATTCCGTGGGACCGCGTGCACTGGTTCATCGGCGATGAGCGCTTCGTGCCGGTGAGCGACGCCAGGAACAACATGGCGATGGCGCGCGGCATTTTTCTCGATCGCCTCGCGCCCGCGTCCCATATTCATCCGATCCCGACCGATATCGCAAATCCGGATGAAGCCGCCGCGCGCTACGAGCGCGAGCTGAAATCGTTTTACGGCGCGGACGCGCTTGATGGCGCTCGGCCCTTGTTCGATCTCGTGCTGATGGGCGCAGGCCCCGACGGCCATACCGCCTCGCTGTTTCCGGGCTATCCGGCCGTGGAAGAAACGACGCGCTGGGTGGTCGGCGTGCCCCAGGCCAATGTCGAGCCTTTCGTGCCGCGGGTATCGCTCACGCTGCCCGCGCTCGCCTCCTGCCACGAAATGCTGTTCGAGGCTGCAGGCGCCGGCAAGCGCGCGATCTTGACGCGCGTGCTTTCCGGCGAGAACCTGCCGGCCGCTCGTGCGCGATCGAACGGCGAGACGGTCTGGCTGGTGGACAAGGCCGCGCTTCCGGAGGGATTTCGTGGCAGCTGACGCGATCGCCATGCGCGCTGATCGTGATGGGCGTGTCCGGCTCGGGCAAAAGCACGATCGGCGAGAGCCTCTGGCGGAGCGGCTCGGCTGGCCCTACGAGGACGCCGACAAATTCCATCCCAAAAGCAATGTCGCCAAGATGAGCGCCGGCCATCCCCTGACCGACGAGGACCGCTGGCCCTGGCTGAAGGCGATCGCCGCCGAGATCGACCGGGTCTGCGAAGCCGGCGAGCATATCGTGATCGGCTGCTCCGCGCTGAAGCGCGTCTATCGCGACATCCTGGTGCATGGTCGGACCGACGTCCGTCTGGTCTATCTTGACGGCACGCAAGGCTTGATCGCGGACCGGCTCGGCCACCGAAAGGGACATTTCATGCCGCCGGGATTGCTCAACAGCCAGTTCGACGCGCTGGAGCCGCCGACGCCGGATGAACATCCGCTGACGGTGTCGATCGATGCGCCGGTCGAGGTGATCGTCGACGATGTCCTGCGCCAATTGAAATCGAGCCACATCATGACCCGCATCGCACTCGTGGTGTCCGACGTCGACGGCACGCTGCTGACCAAGGACAAACGCCTGACCGATGCCGCCATGGCCGCCGTGCGGCGGCTGCACCAGGCCGGCATCGGCTTCACCATCACCTCCAGCCGGCCCGCCATCGGCATGCGCTTTCTGGTCGAGCCACTCGGAATCACGCTTCCCGTCGGCCCCTTCAACGGCAGCTCGATCGTGGATCCGCAGATGAATCCGGTCGAGCAGCATCTGATCCCCGCCTCCGCCGTGCAGAAGAGCCTCGACCTGCTCAACGAATACGGCGTGGACATCTGGCTGTTCACCAACGAGCAGTGGCTCACGAAACATCCCGACGGCGAATATGTCCCGAACGAGAAGCGCGCGATCAGGGCCGACCCGACCATCGTTGACGATTTCACGCCCTACGTCTCCCGCGCCTGCAAGGTGGTCGGTTCGTCGTACGGATTTCGCGCTGCTCGCCCGTTGCGAGAAAGCGATGCAGAAGGCGCTCGGCACGCAGGCGACAGCCGTGCGCTCACAGGACTATTATCTCGACATCACCCCGCCCGGCCAGAACAAGGGCACCTTCGTGCAGGCGATGGCGCGGCGGCTCGGGATTTCGACGGATGAAGTCGCCACCATCGGCGACATGCACAATGATGTCGCGATGTTCGAAGTCAGCGGACTGTCGTTTGCGATGGGCAATGCCAACGACGACGTCAAGCAGCACGCCAAGCGCGTCACAGCCTCGAATGAAGAGGATGGATTTGCCAAGGCGATGGAGGTGGTTTTGAAGGAGAACGGGAAAAGCTAACGTCCCGCCCCGGTGTCGTTGTCAACGAGCGAATAACTCGTGCTGCGACCGCCCGCTGGATCCTTGGCCAGGACACCCTTCGCAACAAGATCGTCGATATCTCGCAGGGCGGTGTCCTGCGAGCATTTTGCAGTCTGCGCCCATTTTGACGACGTGAGCTTGCCTTCGAAGCCGTTGAATAGACGATCGATCATCGCCCGCTGCCGCTCATTGAACGCCTCGCCGGCGTGCTTTTTCCAGAACTGCGCTTTCCTGAGAACCGATGCAAGTATTGTCTGGTCACGGTCGAAAGCGCGATCGAGACAGTCCAGAAACCATTCCAGCCACGCGGTAATGTCGAGATCGCTTTTCTGCGTGGCTTCGAGGATGTCGTAATAGGTGTTGCGCTCCTGTCGTATTTGAGCGGACATGCTGTAGAAGCGCTGCGAGTTGGCTTCCGAGCGCGCAAGCGCCATATCGGCAATCGCACGGGCGATGCGTCCATTGCCATCATCAAAGGGATGGATGGTCACAAACCAAAGATGGGCGACAGCCGCCTTGAGCACGGGATCAATATCCTGGCTGCTATTGAACCAATCGATAAAGGCTTTCATTTCGTTGGAAAGCGCAGCCGCCCTGGGGGCTTCGTAGTGAACGCGCTCGTGTCCGATTGGGCCTGAGACGACTTGCATCGGCCCGGTCCCATCGGTGCGCCAGGAGCCAACCGTGATTTTGGCCATGCCGCTGCGTCCCGTCGGAAACAGAGCGGCATGCCAACCGAACAACCGTTCGAAGGTAAGAGGCGCGCTGAACTTTCCTGTGGCGTCGAGCTGCATTTCGACAACGCCTTCAATGTCGCGTTCGGAAGGAGTTCAGGGCACCGATATCGACGCCGAGGCGGCGCGCAATCGACGAGCGCACTTGTTCCCGGTTGAGCATCTCGCCTTCGATTTCACTCGATTTGGTGACTTCCTCGGTCAGGGCTTCGAGATTGGCTTCGCTCCGCAGCCTGAAGCCAAGTTCTTCCATACGGCCGGTGAGACGCCCTTGCCGGTTGCGGACGGCCGCCAGCTTTTGGGCCAGCTTGGCGTAATCCCATTTGAAATGGGGCCAATCCTTAAGTTCATGGATATGTCTGGCCATTCTCCGCGCCTCGTGCGGAGAATATGCCCATATTCACCGCGAAGGCAAGAATTTCCTCCGCAATGTATGCGTCGAATGCACTCCAATGGAACAAAAGAAGAACATTTCCGAACAGGCTGCTTTCCCACCAGACGCGGCGGTCGCTATTTCGACCTTTGCATCGCCGGCTTCGCGCTCGCCTTCGTCGCTTCGTCGAGGTTATGCGCGGTGTTGATCAGCGCGATGTGAGTCAGCGCCTGCGGGAAATTGCCGGTCTGGCGCCGCGCGATCGAGTCATATTCCTCCGCGAGCAGGCCAAGGTCGTTGGCAATGGCGACCACGCGATCGAACAGCGCTTGCGCCTTCGCGAGTTCGCCCGCCAGCACATAGGCATCGGCGAGCCAGAGGCTGCAGGCCAGGAACGCGCCCTCGATCGGCTGCTTCTCGTCCGAGAGCACTTCGCGCGGGTCGTGCCGCAGCACGAAGCCATCGCGCATCATGTGTTTTTCGATCGCTGCCAGCGTCCCGCGAATCCGCGTGTCGGTCGCGGGCAGAAAACCGACCGCCGGCAACAGCAGGATGCTGGCATCGAGCAATTTCGAACCATAGGATTCGACAAAGGAATTGAGTCCCGCATCAAAACCCATGGCGCATACGTTGCGGTGAATGGTGTCGCGCAGCGCACGCCACTCCTCCAGCGGCGCCTTGAAGCCGAATTTTTCCACGCTCTTGATGGCACGGTCGAAGGCGACCCAGGTCATGACCTTGGAGAAGACGTAATGTCTGGGCTCGCCACGCCGCTCCCAGATGCCGTGATCGGGATGATCCCAGACCTCGGCGAGATGGCTCAGCACCGCGCATTCCAGATCCCAGCTGCCGTCGTCGAGCTTCAGCTTCGCCATGCGCGCCTGGTGGAAGGCGTCGATCAGCTCGCCATAGACGTCGAGCTGCAATTGCGCATGCGCGGCATTTCCGACCCGGACCGGCTGCGCCCCTTCGTAGCCCGGCAGCCAGTCGGCTTCCCATTCCAGCAGGCGCCGCTGGCCCCAGATGCCGTACATGATCTGCATGTTGTCGGGCGCACCGGCGGCTGCGCGCAAGAGCCAGTTGTGCCAGGCCGAGGCCTCCTCGGTGTAGCCGGAGTTCATCAGCGCCAGCAGCGTAAAGGTGGCGTCGCGCAGCCAGCAGAAGCGGTAGTCCCAGTTTCGCGCGCCGCCGAGCTTTTCCGGCAATGAGGTGGTCGGCGCCGCCACGATGCCACCGGTCGGCGCAAAAGTCAGCGCCTTCAGCGTGACCAGCGAACGCAGCACGAGAGCGCGATGCTCGCCCTCATAGCAGCAACGACCGCACCATTCCTTCCAGAACGCCTCGGTCTCCCGCAGCGCGATTTCGGGATCGATCGGCTCGGGCAGGTCGAGATGCGAGGGACCATAGGTGAGCACGAAGGGAATGGTCTCGCCTTCGCCAATCTCGAAATCGGCGACCGTGGTCATGTCCTCGCCGCGGGTTTCGACCGGCGTGCGCAGCACCGTCATGTCCTGCCCTGCGATCGCCAGCAGCGCCGAGCGGTCCTCGGTGCGCTTCACCCAGGGGATATCGACGCCGAAGCCGAAGCGGATCACGAGTTGCATCCGCATCTTCACCCGGCCTTTGACGCCGCGCACCAGGCGGACGACATCTGAAGCCTTGCCGCGCGGCGGCATGAAATCGATCAGCGCGACGATGCCATCCGCGGTTTCGAACCGCGTCTCCAGGATCAGCGTCCGGTCCCAATAACGGCGCGAAGTTTTTTTGATCTCCGCCTTCGGCGCGATCAGCCAGCGGCCGTGCCTGTTGGTGCCCAGGATGGCCGCAAAACAGGCGTCGGAATCGAAGGCCGGCCAGCACAGCCAGTCGATCGATCCATCACGGCCAACGAGGGCCGCGGTCTCACAGTCGCCGATCAGGCCATAATCTTCGATCGCTAGTGGCAACTCGTCTCACCCGCCGAAAGTCAACCCGCGATGCGCATCCGCTCATGGGTCGCGTCCCTGAGCGCGTCCGCGTCGATGGTCGCGCCGATGTCGTCGACCGCGACCGGCAGACGCTGCCGCCAGTTCGGATGCTCGTTCACGGTGCCGGGAATGTTGGGCTGATCGGTGACGCCCAGCATATCCTCCAGCGAGATCGCCATCAGGCGCGACTTGGTCCGCGCCAGGAATTGGACGACCGAATAGAGGTCATTCTGCTGGATGCCATTCTGGCGCAGCACCTCGTCGAACATGCCGAGCGCGTGCCAGCGCGCCTCGTCGGTTTCACCGGGATCGAGCCCGATCGAGCGCTTTATCTTCAGGTCGCCGAAGGAGCGCCAGCCGGCATAGGTCGAGAGATCGTGGGTGTTGAAGGTGACAAGCGCGTTGGGCTGGTAGCGGTCGATGCCGCGGAATTGTCCGTCATCGTTACGCTCGAACATGACGACCAGATATGACCAGATGCCCCAATCGGCCATCTGCTCGCGAAAACCTTCCGGCACGGTGCCGAGGTCCTCGCCGATCACGACGCAGCCTTGCGCGACGCTTTCGAGTGCGGTGGCGGCGAACAGCGCTTCCAGTGGCATCTGCACATAGGCGCCCTGGCGGGCAGGAAAGCCGTGCGGCACGAGATAGAGCCGCTTCAATCCCAGCACGTGATCGAGGCGGATCGCACCGGCATGGCGCATCGAGGCCCGTAGCATCTCGCGGAACGGCTCGAAGGATTTCATCTCGAGGCCTGCGGCGTTGAAGCCGGCGAGGCCCCAGTTCTGGCCGAGCGTGTTGAGCGGATCGGGCGGCGCGCCGACGGCGAGATGGCGCGAGATCGCCACCTGCTCGTTCCAGGCGTCGAAGCCATCGGACTGCACGCCGACGGCCACGTCGAGATAGAGCCCGACCTTCATGCCAAGGCTTTCCGAAAGCTTCTTGCAGGCGCCCAGCTGACGGTCGGCGACCCACTGCACATATTCGACGAACTCGACCTTGCTTCTGTCGGGACCGACACGCAGCTCGGCGCATTTCGCCGCATCCGGCTCCCGCCACTCTTTCGGCCACTCCCACCACGGCTTGTCGAAGCGATGGCGCAGTACTTCGAAACAGGCAAAGCGCAACAGCAGCGTGCCGCGCTCGACACGGAAGGCCTCGAAGTCCGCGTGCGATACCGGATCCGGATTGGCGCTGAACCTTTCGAAAGCCGAACGCAGCGCCGGCCATTTCAGGGCGGCGACGGCGGGGTAGTCGACAACGGTCGTCTGCTGCAATTTTGCGACGGCCGCGTCATCCACGCCGCCCCGGTAGCCCGGGGCTTTCTCCGCATCGATATAGAGCGCGTTCAAAAACAGCCGGCTGTTCGGCGCATAGGGGCTGCAATCGCCGGGGCGGTCGTCGAACAGCGCATGCAGCGGATTGAGGCCGATACCGTCGGCGCCAAGGCTGCTCGCCCGCCGGATCAGCTGCTCGAGATCGCTGAAATCGCCCATACCCCAGTTGCGCGCGGAGCGGACGCCGTAGAGCTGCACGGCGATCAGCCAGCCGCGATCGAAATCGCCGGCAAAAGCCCGCTCCGGCGCCACGATCAGCGGCGCCTCCTCGGTTTTGCCGGCGGCGTCGCTGAGCCGCAGCCGATAGGCGCCCTCGGGCAGGCTTTCGGGCCAGATCAGGCTGCGATCATCCGTCGCGCCCTCCGCGACCACCCCTCCGGTCGCCTCGATCTTCCAGTGCACGGGCAATTTCACAGCCTCGTGCAGTTCGGTCCGCGCCGGCAGCGAGGTGCGGATCACCACCGGCCCGTCGATGAACCGGCGCGGAGCCAGCGCCGGGAAGGCCCCAACGATGATTTTCAGGGCAGTTTCGTCGGTGACATGGCGCTGGCCCTGGCCGTCGGTGAATTCGGTCAGGATTCCGAGACTTTGAGCTTGGCTGAAAAGATCCATTCGGCACGCAGTTTGCACACGACGGGGGGAGACAATGTCGCGAAATTGTCCAGATAGGAGAATAGGATAGACATTTCCAACGCCGTCGCCCACAGGGCAGTTCCAAATGGAACCAATGGCAAGCGAGCGGCTTTCTATTGAGGTACAACGTCTCCTTTCCCGCTTAACGAAACGGGACGTCAGTTCCATGTCAATGGCATCACCGTGATCAGATCAGCTCGAACTGTCGGAAGCGCCGGGACCGGCGCCAGCTTCCTTATTGCGCCCGAAGCGGGCGGGATCGCGGCCGGGCATAAAGGGGCGGCGCGATGAACCTGATGTCCTCCATCGACACGGCTGAACTGCCGGTCACCGATTTCGACGGCGACGCGCTCTGGTACAAGGACGCCATCATCTACCAGTTGCACGTCAAGGCCTTCGCCGACAGCAACAATGACGGCATCGGCGATTTCGCCGGGCTCTGCGAGAAGCTTCCCTATCTCCAGGATCTCGGCGTCACCGCGCTGTGGCTGCTGCCGTTCTATCCCTCGCCCGGCCGCGACGACGGCTACGACATCGCCGATTACGGCGCGATCAATCCCGATTTCGGGACCATGAAGGATTTCAAGCGCTTCATCCAGGAGGCGAAGAAGCGCGGCCTCAAGGTCATCACCGAGCTGGTCGTCAACCACACCTCCGACCAGCATGACTGGTTCAAGCGCGCCCGCCGCAGCCATCCGGGCTCCAGCGCGCGCAACTGGTATGTCTGGAGCGATACCGACCAGAAATATCAGGGCACGCGAATCATTTTCACGGATACCGAAAAGTCGAACTGGACCTGGGACCGCGAGGCCGGCCAATTCTACTGGCACCGCTTCTTCTCGCACCAGCCGGACCTGAATTTCGACAATCCGCGCGTGGTGAGCGCGATCATCCAGGTGATGAAGCGCTGGCTCGATACCGGCGTCGATGGCTTCCGCCTCGATGCGATCCCCTATCTCTGCGAGCGCGACGGCACCAACAACGAGAACCTGCCGGAGACGCACGCCATCATCAAGAAGCTGCGTCAGGAGCTCGACGCCTACGCCAAGAACAAGGTGCTGCTCGCCGAGGCCAATCAATGGCCCGAGGACGTGCAGGAATATTTCGGCCAGAGCGACGAATGCCACATGGCCTATCACTTCCCGCTGATGCCGCGCATCTACATGGCGATCGCGCAGGAAGACCGTTTCCCGATCACCGACATATTGCGGCAGACGCCGGACATCCCCAGCGATTGCCAATGGGCGCTGTTCCTGCGCAACCATGACGAGCTGACGCTGGAAATGGTGACCGACGTCGAGCGCGACTATCTGTGGTCGACCTATGCCAACGATCCGCGCGCCCGCATCAATGTCGGCATCCGCCGCCGGCTCGCGCCGTTGATGGACAACGACCGGCGCAAGATCGAGCTGATGAACTCGCTCCTGCTGTCGTTCCCGGGCACGCCGATCATCTATTACGGCGACGAGATCGGCATGGGCGACAACATCTATCTCGGCGACCGCAACGGCGTGCGCACGCCGATGCAATGGACGCCGGACCGCAATGGCGGCTTCTCGCGCGCCGATCCGGCCAAACTCTATGCGCCGATGATCATGGATCCCGTCTACGGCTACGAAGCCGTCAATGTGGAGGCGCAGTCGCGCAGCCTGTCGTCGCTGCTTTCCGCAACCAGGCGGCTCATCGCCGTGCGCAAGTCGACGCTCGCCTTCGGCCGTGGCTCGATGACCTTTATCCGCCCCGCCAACCGCGCCGTGCTCGCCTATGTCAGGGAGTACAAGGGCGAAGTCATCCTCTGCGTCGCCAACCTGTCACGCTCGGCGCAGGCGACCGAGCTTGATTTGTCAGGGTGGAAGGATCGCATTCCGCTGGAGATGCTCGGCCGCACGCGTTTTCCCGCGATCGGCGAATTGCCCTACATGATCATGCTCGCGCCTTATGGCTTCTACTGGTTCCAGCTGCAGGAACGCGACAAGTCGGAGCCGGTGACGCCGCGCGCGGTGCCGGAATTCGAAACGCTGGTGGTGCCGCTGAACTCGACCTGGGTCTCGCTCGCCCGCGCGCGCGGCGTGTTCGAGCGCGACGTGCTGCCGGGACACCTGGCACGGACGCGCTGGTATCCGGAGCGTTCGCCCGAAAAAATCCGTCCCGCCCTCGTCACCGCGATTCCATTCTGCGACATCGGCGACAACCGGCCGTGGCTGGCTTTCTTCGAATCGACACGGAACAACAAGAGCGCGCGCTATCTGCTGCCGATGCAGATCGAATGGGTGCGCTTCGATCGCGAGCGTTACAATCCGCGCGCCTTTGCCGCCGTGCGCCAGGGCGCGCGCGAAGGCACGCTGCTCGATGTTGCGACCGATTCGATCTTCATCGGGCTCCTGCTGCGCAACTTGCGGGAATCGCTGACGGTCACCGAAAACAACCTGCAACTGGAATTTCGGCCGACCAGCCAATTCTCCGACAAGCAGGTGCGGCAGCCCGAGAGCATTCGCACGGTCGAAACCGGCAAATCCAACAGCACGGCGCTGGTGGACGGCGACTATTGCGTCAAGGTGTACCGGACGACGGAGGCCGGAATCAATCCCGTCATCGAGGTCGGCCGCTTCCTGACCGACGTTGCGCATTTTGCCAATGCGCCGGCCCTGCTCGGCACCGTCGAATTCCTGGAGGGCCAGCAGCGAAGCACGATCGCCACCGTCCATGCGCAGGTGGCCCATCAGGGTGACGGCTGGACGGTGACATCGGCCTATCTCGACCGTTTTGTCGACGACGAGCGCATGCTGGCCGCCAACGGTCACAGCGGAAAGAACGAGGAGCAGATCCCGTATTTGCGCATCATGTGCCAAGCAGGAAGGCGCATGGCCGAGTTTCATCGGGCGCTCGCCGGCCATCCCGAGCTCGCTGACTTCGCGCCGGAGGAGATCATATCGGAGGACGTACGGCGCTGGACCGGTGAAGTCATCGCCCGCGCCGATCGCCTGTTCGATGTCTTGAGCCAGCGCGACGCCGTGCGCGAGGCCGACCGGCCACTGGTCGATAAACTGCTGGCGCAGCGCGACGCCATGCATAAGCGGCTGAGTACGTTGCTGCCGCCCGACATCGATGGGCGCTCCATCCGCATTCACGGCGATTTCCGGCTCGAGCAGATGCTGATCGTGAAGGACGACATCTTCATCATCGGCTTCGAGGGCGATGCCGACCTGCCGCTCGCCGAGCGGAGGCGCAAGGCACCGCCGGCGCGCGACGTCGTGGGCCTGATCCGATCGATCGATTACTCCGTCATCGCCGCTTTCGACCGCGCGCTGAAGGTCGCGCCGGACGAACAGGGCAAGCTCGCGGCCGCGCTTCGCGAATGGCGCGATCGTGCCGCGGCGGCGTTCCTGGCCGCCTATCGCGAGAGCATGACAAACACGCGACTCTGGCCTGCCGATCCGCATGCAGCAGATGCAATGGTTAATTTCTTTTTGTTGGAAAAGGCCATTCACGAGATCGAATATGAGCTGGCTCACCGGGTAGAATGGCTGCGCCTGCCGGTGGCCGGCCTGTTGCGTATGCTTTCCGAGCTTTCAGGTGAGTCCCAATGAATAAACTGTCCGCCGAGGCCTATGCGATCGTCGAAGGGCGCCACGCCGATCCCTTCCGCTATCTCGGCGTTCACACCGAGGGCGACAAAACGGTGGTGCGCGCCTTCCTGCCCGAGGCGTCCACCGTCGAAGCCGTCGGCGAGCATGGCGAGACAGCCAAGCTGTCGCGTATCCACGATGCCGGCCTGTTCACCGGGACGATGCCGGGCGACTCGAAACGCTATCAGCTCCGCGCGCAGTTCGGCGACAATGTCGTGCAGCTCGACGACCCCTACCGCTTTCCGCCTGTTCTCAGCGAGTACGACCTCTATCTGCTCGGCGAAGGCACCGATCAGCGGCTCTATGACAAGCTCGGCGCGCATCCCAGGGTGATGGATGGCGTCGAGGGCGTCGCCTTTGTGGTGCTGGCGCCGAATGCGCGGCGGGTCAGTGTGGTCGGCGATTTCAATTTCTGGGACGCGCGGCGGCATCCGATGCGCTCGCGCGGTCAGGGCTATTGGGAATTGTTCGTCCCGCAGGCCAAGGCCGGCGATCACTACAAGTTCGACATGATCGGCCAGCATGGCCAGCATCTGCCGCTGAAGGCCGATCCGCTGGCCTTTGCCGCGGAAGTGCGCCCGAAGACCGCCTCCATCGTGCTCGACGAGACAAAACTGCCGCGTCCGCGCTCGGCGCCGGATGGCATCAATTCACGCAGCGCGCCGATCTCGATCTACGAGGTCCATCTCGGTTCGTGGCGGCGCAAGGACGACAATGAATGGCTCAGCTATCGCGAGTTGGCCGAGCAGCTGCCGGCCTATGTGCGCGAGCTCGGCTTCACGCATGTCGAGTTCCTGCCCATCAGCGAACATCCGTTCGACGGTTCCTGGGGCTATCAGCCGACTGGGCTGTTTGCCCCCACAAGCCGGTTTGGCTCGCCGGAGGATTTTTGCGCTCTGGTCGACGCCTGCCATGCGCAAGGCATCGGCGTCATCCTCGACTGGGTGCCCGGACATTTCCCCGACGATCCGCACGGCCTCGGCCATTTCGACGGCACCGCGCTCTATGAACATGCCAACCCGATGCAGGGTCGCCATCTCGACTGGGGCACGCTGATCTACAATTACGGCCGCACCGAAATCACCAACTTCCTGGTGTCGAACGCGCTGTTCTGGCTGGAGCGCTACGCCATCGACGGCCTGCGCGTCGACGCGGTCGCCTCCATGCTCTATCTCGATTACAGCCGGCCCTATGGCGGCTGGATTCCGAACAAGCATGGCGGGAGAGAAAATCTCGAAGCGATCGAGTTCCTGCGCCGCTTCAACACCGAGGTGTTTTCGAGCTTCCCGCAGGCGACCACAGCCGCCGAGGAATCAACGGCCTGGCCGCAGGTGTCGCGCCCGGTCGATCATGGCGGGCTTGGCTTTGGCTACAAGTGGAACATGGGCTGGATGCATGACACGCTGAAATATATCGGCAAGGACCCCATCCACCGTAAACATCACCATGGCGATATCCTGTTCGGCCTGCACTACGCGTTCTCGGAAAACTTCATCCTGCCGCTGTCGCATGACGAGGTCGTGCACGGCAAACGCTCGATCCTGGGGCGCATGCCCGGCGACGATTGGCAGCGCTTCGCGAACTTGCGCGCCTATTACAGCTTCATGTTCGGCCATCCCGGCAAGAAGCTCCTGTTCATGGGCTGCGAACTCGCCCAGGAGAGGGAATGGAATCACGACCATTCGCTGGATTGGCATCTGCTGGAGCAAAAGAAATATCAGGGCATCCAGACCCTGATCCGCGATCTCAACCAGCTCTATCGCAGCGTTCCTGCGCTGCATGAACTCGATTGCGAGGCTGCGGGCTTTGAATGGATCATCACCGAGGATGCCAGCCACAACGTATTCGCCTGGATCCGCAAGGGCCATGATGAACGCGCGCGCTGCGTGGTGATCGTGAATTTTTCGCCGAATGTCTATTACAACTACCGCGTCCGCGTTCCCTTCGCAGGGCACTGGCGCGAGGCCTTCAATTCCAACTCCGCCTTATATGGCGGCACCAATGTCGGCAATTTCGGCGGGGTCCACGCCTGGGACAGCAACGCGCCAGAACTCAATCTCACCATCCCGCCGCTGGCCGCCATCTTCCTTGTACCTGAAGGCTGATCATGCGCCTCACCGCTGGAACCTTTTCGCGTCTTGGCGCAAGCTGGGACGGCCGCGGCACCAATTTTGCGCTGTTTTCGGCAAATGCGGAGAAGGTCGAGCTGTGCCTGTTCGACAATCAGGGCCGTCGCGAACTCGAACGCGTCGAACTGCCGGAATGCACCGAAGACGTCTGGCATGGCTATCTCAACGACGTCTCGCCGGGCCAGCTCTATGGCTATCGCGTTCATGGTCCCTACGATCCCGAGCATGGCCACCGTTTCAATCCGAACAAGCTGCTGCTCGATCCCTATGCCAAGCGGCTGATGGGACGGCTGGTGTGGAGCGACGCGCATTTCGCCTATCGCACCGGCAGCCCGCGCGAGGATCTTTCCTTCGACCGCCGCGACAATGCGCGTGGTATGCCGAAAGCCGTCGTGGTCGACGAGACCTTCAACTGGGGCCGGCGCGAGATCCGCCCGAGCATCCCCTGGGAAGACACCATCATCTATGAGGCCCACGTCAAGGGCCTGACGCAGACGCGGACAGACGTGCCGCCGAATTTGCGCGGCACCTATGGCGGCCTCGCCTCGCCAGCGATGATCGCGCATCTGAAGAAGCTCGGCGTCACCACGGTCGAATTGCTGCCGATCCATGCCTTTGTCGATGACCGCATCCTGGTCGAGAAGAAGCTCGCGAACTACTGGGGCTACAACACGCTGTCCTTCTTCGCGCCGGAGCCGCGCTACGCCCAGGACAATCCGCTGGATGCATTTCGCACTACGGTGGCGCGGCTGCACGATGCCGGCATCGAGGTGATGCTCGATGTGGTCTATAACCACACCGCCGAGGGCAATCATCTCGGCCCGACGCTGTCGTTCCGCGGCATCGACAACGCTTCCTATTACTGGCTGAAGCCCGACAACAAGCGCTACTACGACGACTTCACCGGCTGCGGCTCCTCGGTCAATCTCACCCATCCGCGCGTGCTGCAGATGGTGATGGACTCGTTGCGTTACTGGGTGGAAGTTTGCCATGTCGACGGCTTCCGCTTCGATCTCGCGACCACGCTGGCGCGCACACCGACCGGCTTCGACCGCAATGCGCCCTTCCTCACCGCGATCCGGCAGGACCCGGTGCTGGCCAGCGCCAAGCTCGTCGCCGAGCCCTGGGATCTCGGCATGGGCGGCTATCAGGTCGGCGGATTTCCCTCGCAATGGTCGGAATGGAACGACCGCTATCGCAGCGCCATGCGGCGCTACTGGAGCGGCGAAGGCAGCTTGATCGGCGAAGTATCGGGCCGCATGACGGCCTCTTCCGACCTGTTTCACCATGACGGCCGCAAGCTGCGCGCCAGCGTCAACCACATCACCGTCCATGACGGTTTCACGCTGGCCGATCTGTTCAGCTACAACCAGAAGCACAACGAGGCCAATGGCGAGGACAATCGCGACGGCTCCAACGACAACCACAGCAACAATTGCGGCCATGAAGGCCCGACCGACGATCCCGCCATCGTCGCGCTGCGCCGCCAGCTTCGCAAGAACCAGCTTGCGTGCCTGTTTCTCGCGCAAGGGCTGCCGCTGATGCTGGCGGGCGACGAGGTCGGCAACACCCAGAACGGCAATAACAATGCCTATTGCCAGGACAACGAGACCGGCTGGGTCTCTTGGGAAAATCTCGGCCGCGAGGGCGACGACCTCACCAACTTCGTCGGCCACATGACGGCCTTGCGCGAGAAATTCCCGCAAATCAAGAGCCAGCGCTGGCTCGACGGACGACGCACGGACGGCTCCTATGGCGTACTGTGGCTGACACCGGCGGCCGAAGAGATGCAGGAGGCCGACTGGAAATTTCCGGACGGGCGCTTTCTCGCCTATGTGCTGGGTCCGATGGAACAAGGACAGGCGCCGATCTTTATTGTCCTGAACGCTGCGCCCGAAGAGATCGCGTTCAAACTGCCGACGATGCCGGAATACAGGAGCTGGCAGCAGGTGCTGAACACCACCGAGGTCAAGCAGGAGAGCGCCGCGTTTGCTTCCGGCGCCGACACCAAGGCCCCGCCCCGCTCGGTGCTGGCCTTTGCGGGCGCGGCATGAGCGACGCGCAGTTTGGCGCGAAGCCAGCCAGGGACGGCACGTCGTTCCGCCTGTGGGCGCCGGCGGCCAGGCGCGTCGATCTCGTGCTGGAGAAAAAGCCGCAAGCGATGCGGCGCGAGAGTGGCGGCTGGTTTGGCCTTGATGTCCCCGGAACGGGCGCCGGCGCGCGTTACAAATTCCGCATTGATGACGAGATCGACGTGCCAGATCCCGCCTCCAGCTTCCAGCCCGAGGACGTGTTCGGTCCGAGCGAGGTGATCGATCACGCGAGTTTTCAGTGGCGCGCGCGAGAGTGGCGCGGACGGCCCTGGGCCGAAACCGTGCTGATCGAAACCCATGTCGGCACCTTCGCCGAGGGCGGCACCTATCGCGCGATGGTCGAAAAACTCGATCATCTCGCAAGCACCGGGATCACCGCTCTGGAGCTGATGCCGCTTGCGGATTTCGCAGGCTGCCGCGGCTGGGGCTATGACGGCGTGCTCTGGTATGCGCCCGACAGCGCCTATGGTCGCCCCGAGGAATTGAAAACGCTGATCGACGAAGCGCATCTGCGCGGGCTGATGGTGTTTCTGGACGTCGTCTACAATCATTTCGGCCCGGAGGGCAATTTCCTCGGCCGCTATGCGCCCAAATTCTTCACCGAGGCGCACACGCCCTGGGGCAGCGCGATCGATTATCGCGTGCCGGAAGTGCGCGCGTTCGCGATCGAGAACGCGCTGTATTGGCTGCGCGATTATCGCTTCGACGGGCTGCGGCTCGATGCCGCCAACCATATCTTCTCGGAGCCCGGCATGCCGTCGATGCTGCATGACCTCAGCATCGCAGCGGGCCGGCTGGGCACGGCGACAGGCCGGCACATTCATCTCGTGCTGGAGAATGGCGACAACCGCGCCAGCCTGCTCGATGCCGCCCAGGAGCCGCCGCGCGGCAAATACCGCGCGCAATGGAACGACGATTATCATCATGCCTGGCATGTGCTCTTCACCGGCGAAAGCAACGGCTATTACGCCGACTACAAGCGTTCGCCGCGGAGCGACCTCGCCCGCGCGCTGGCCTCGGGTTTTGTCTACCAGGGCGAAACTTCGGCCTTCTGGGGCAACAAGCCGCGCGGCGAGCCGAGCGGAGCACTGCCGCCGGCGACATTCGTGAGCTTCCTGCAGAACCACGACCAGATCGGCAATCGCGCGCTTGGCGACCGGCTCGAGAGCCTGGCCCTGCCAGAGCAAATTGAAGCCGCGCTCGCGGTCACCTTGCTGGCGCCGATGATTCCGATGTTGTTCATGGGCGAGGAATGGGGCTCGAAAGCGCCCTTCCCGTTCTTCTGCGATTTCGAGGGCGATCTCGCCGATGCCGTGCGCCAGGGTCGAAAGCAGGAATACAAATGGGCCTACGACAAATATGGCGATGAGGTACCGGATCCGCTCGCGCCATCGACATTCGAATCCGCAAAACTCGACTGGCAGTCGAGAGCGGGGCCGGCCGGTGCCAGGCGTTTGGCGCTGGTGCGGGAGCTGCTCACCATCCGCCGGCGCGAGATCGCGCCACGATTGGCCGGTGCGCGCTTTGGCAAGGCCCATGCGGCAGACAACGGCCTGCTCACAGCCGACTGGCGCCTGGGCGTCGATGGGGCGACGCTGCGGCTGATCGCCAACCTGTCATCGCAGGAGATCGGCAACGCATCACAGCTCGCGGCCGGCGCGCCGATATGGGGCGGCGATCCCGGCGACCGATTGCCGCCCTGGTCTGTATATTGGCGCCTCGGAGGATGACATGCCTCCCTCAATTCCGACCGCGACCTATCGCCTGCAGCTGACCGCCGATTTCAATTTTGAGAAGGCCACTGAAATCGTGCCCTATCTCAGGGCGCTTGGCATCACGCATCTCTACGCCTCGCCCTTCATGAAGGCGCGCAAAGGCTCTTCCCACGGCTACGACGTGGTCGATCACACGCAGCTCAATCCGGAGCTTGGCGGCGAGGCCGGTTTTGCAAAACTCGCGGAGGCGCTACGCGCGCATGATCTCGGCCTGATCCTCGACTTCGTTCCCAACCATGTCGGCGTGCACTTTGCCGACAATCCCTGGTGGCTCGACATGCTGGAGTGGGGACCGGCCTCGCCGCATGCGAGTGCGTTCGACATCGACTGGGAGCAACTACCGTATCGCAAGCGCGGCGGCGTGTTGCTGCCGATCCTGGGTTCGTCCTATGGCGAGGCGCTCGAGCGCGGCGATATCGAACTGCGCTATGAGGCTGGCGAAGGCAGCTTCTCCTGCTGGTATTTCGAGCATCGCCTGCCGATCGCGCCGGAGCGCTATGGCGAGGTGCTGCGGATGGTGGTGAAGGAAGCCGGCGCCGAGGCCAACGAAACAGGAAAACAAATCCTCGCCCTCGCCTCGCGCTACAAGGGATTGCGCCATCCCAATCGGCAGGAAGCCCCGCGCCTCAAGCAGGAGCTGAAGGAGATTGCCGGCGGCGCCGACATCATCGCGCGTGGACTTTCAGCATACCGCGCTGGCGCCGACCGCAACGCCCAAACGCTGACGCTGCATCATCTGCTCGAACGTCAGCATTACAAGCTCGGCCATTGGCGGCTCGCCTCAAGCGACATCAACTATCGCCGCTTCTTCGACGTCAACTCGCTGGCGGGCCTGCGGGTCGAGGAGACCAACACCTTCGAGGCCGCGCATCGGCTGGTGAAGACCTTGATTGCCGACGGCAAATTGCAGGGCCTGCGGCTCGATCATATCGACGGCTTGCGCGATCCCGCACAATATTTCCAGCGCCTGCGTCGCCTGATCCGCGAGGCGCAGGGCGGCGAAGCGAAACCGTTTTATGTCGTGGTCGAAAAGATCCTCGGCGAAGGCGAGAGGCTTCGCGACTTTGCCGGCGTCCACGGCACCACTGGCTATGAATGGATGAACGCGATCGCGCAGCTCCTGATTGACGGCAAGGGCCTCGATCCGCTTGACGAGGTATGGCGGCAGATCAGTAATCAGGCGCCCAAACTCGAGCCGGTACTGAAGGCCGCGAAGCATCGTGTGCTGGAGACGCTGCTCGCCAGCGAATTCACCGTGCTGACGCGCCTGCTCGCGCGGATCGCCAGCGGCCATTATTCGACGCGCGATTTTTCCGCCGACAGTCTGCGTCAGGCGCTCGAACTCTACGTGCTGCATTTCCCGGTCTATCGCACCTATCTGACGGCCGCGGGCCCGACCGCTCATGACCGCGCGCTGATCGAGATCACCATCGCGCGGGCGCGGGCCGAATGGTACGCCGCCGACGAGGGCATCTTCGATTTTCTGCGCGATGCGCTGACGCTCGACCTGATCAAGCCCGGCCGGCCGCCGCACAGCGCGCCACGGGTGCGCCGCTTTGCGCTGAAGCTGCAGCAGTTCACCGGGCCGTTGATGGCGAAGTCGCTGGAGGACACCGCGTTCTACCGTTTCCACCGCCTGCTGGCGCTCAACGAGGTCGGCGGCGATCCCGCTGCAAAGGCGGTGTCCGTTTCGGACTTTCACGAGATGATGCAGGCGCGGGCGAAGGAATGGCCGCATGGGATGACCGCGACCGCGACCCACGACACCAAGCGCGGCGAGGACGCTCGTGCGCGCCTGATGGCGTTGACGGAAATTCCGCATGACTGGACCAGCGCGGTGGCCCGCTGGAAGGTGTTGAACGCGCCGCAAGTGGTCACCGATGGCGAGATGCGCGCGCCTTCGGCCGCCGCAGAATACATGCTGTACCAGACGCTGATCGGCGCGTGGCCGCTGGAAGGACCGGACGCTACATTCGCGCAGCGAATCCAGGCCTACGCGCTGAAGGCTGCACGCGAGGGCAAGGTGCAGACGAGCTGGCTCAATCCGCATGAGGATTACGAGGCCGGCCTCAAGACATTCATCGAGCGCATTCTCAATCCCGCGAGGTCAGGCGAGTTCCTGGGATCGATCGCAGCCCTGGCGCGGCGTGTTGCGCTGCTCGGCGCGCTCAATTCGATCAGCCAGCTCACGCTGAAGGCGATGCTGCCCGGTGTGCCCGATTTCTATCAGGGTACGGAGTTCTGGGACCTGTCGCTGGTCGATCCCGACAACCGCAGACCAGTCGATTTTGCCGCGCGGTCGACCGCACTTGCTTCGTTGCATGAGCCTGATTGGGACACGCTTGCGCGGAATTGGGCAAACGGCCATCTCAAGCTCGCCTGGACCGCGCACCTCCTGAAGCTGCGGACCGAGCTCGCCGACGTGTTTACGCTTGGTGACTATCAGCCGCTTGAGGTGAGCGGACCGCGTCGCGACCATGTCGTCGCCTTTGCACGGCGACATGGCCGCAACGCCGCGATTGTCGTAATCGCGAGACATTTCGCCGCGTTCACTGATGGCGGTCGGGTCTGGCCGCGCGGCGAAGCGTTCGAGGCAGCGGTCAATCTGCCGGAATATGCGATTGAAGGAATCGCCGCGGCGCAGCCCTCGTTGTCGACGCTGTTTCGCGACATGCCGGCCGCGGTGCTCAAAGCGGAATTTGTCGGCGCGGAAAAGCCGGCTCGAAAGCGCGTGTCGGCGCAGGCCTGAACGCGCGAAGGCCGCCCGGGATCGAACGGCCGGACGGCCTGGCGGATGTCGTGCCGACTCAGGGGCCGGTTCCCTCCTCCGCGCTTGCGATGATGGTCCGCCGAATTCGTTACCAGCATGCTGACAACGCTCGCCTCGCGCAGGATTTTCGCCAAGTTTCGTTGCTGCGATGCAGAAGACAATTCATTTTTGCTTGGTGAGCAGCAGCGTGCCGCGATCGCGGATCGCGACCTGCGCCATTTCCGCAAAACGCTGCAACAGCCAGGGCAGCATCACCTCGACCCGCACATGATCGTCGGCGATATCGAGATGCCCTGACGCCGCTTGTCCCAGTGCGCGAACACGGAAGTACATGTGGTCGCCCTCCCAGCGTTCCTCGTCAACTTTCAGGATCGGCACACTCGCGGCGGCGCGCGACAGTCCTTGCTTGAGGCGGCGCGAAGCTTCCTCGCGGCCGAGGCGATGCGGAATGGAAACGACGAGCGGTGCGGACATGGAGAAATCCTCTGCCAGACCAACTCCATCTAGGCACGCGGCATTCAAAGCGAAAGAGCGGAGCGAATATCGCGACGCAAAGCCGGGAACTTTAGCGGTTCCGGCAGGTTTCCCCGGCGGACCAGACGAACACAAGCGCCCTTGAGGGGGCTGAGGAGGTTAAATGTCAATCGGCACCATCATCCTGATTATTCTTATTATCGCGCTGCTCGGCGGCTTCAGCGGCATCGGCGGCGGACCGTTTTATGGCACGGGCTATTACGGCGGCGGCGGCCTTGGATTGATCATCGTGATCCTGTTGATCCTGCTCCTGCTCGGTCGGTTATAATCGTCGCTGCGAAGTAGGGTGGGCAAAGCCGCAATTGCGCCGTGCCCACCACTCCTACTTCTTTTCCAGCTTCTTCATCGCCGCCTTGATCGACGAAGCCGCGTCGTCATAGCCCTGCCACGCCTTGGTCTTGGCGAGCAACGACGGCACGGTGCGCACGGTGAATTGTTTCGGATCGACATCGCCCTTCACCTGCGCCCAGGTCAGCGGCATCGAGACAGTCGCACCATTACGCGCGCGCGGCGAGAGCACCGCGACCGCGGTCGACATCCGGTCGTTGCGCAGGTAGTCGAGGAAGATCTTTCCCTTGCGCTTGGCTTTCGACATGTTGAGGAGATAGCGGTCGGGATCCTCGCTCGCCATCAGCTGGCAGACGCCTTGGGCAAACGCCTTGGCTTCCTTCCAGCTCACCTTGTCCCTGGCGCCGTGCAGCAACGGCACCACCACATGCAGGCCCTTGCCGCCGGTGGTCTTGCAAAAGCTCTCCATGCCGAGATCGGAAAGATGCGCCCGCATCGCCTTGGCGGCTTCTATCACGTCGACGAATTTCACATCGGGATCGGGATCGAGATCGAACACCAGCCGACCCGGCACGTCGTATTCGTCCGGCGCGCAGTTCCAGGGATGCAGCTCGAGTCCGCCGAGTTGCGCCACTGCTGCAAGTCCCTCGACGCGATCGATCTGCAGATAAGGTTTGCGATCGCCGGAGACCTTGACGAGCTCCATCAATTTCGAGGTGCCCTGCATGCCATGGCGCTGGAAAAACTGCTGGCCCTTGATGCCGTCGGGCGCGCGCACGATCGAGCACGGCCGGCCCTTGAGATGCTCGATCATCCACTCGCCGACCGCCTCGAAATAATGCGCGAGGTCGAGCTTGGTGACGGCCTCGCCATCGTCCGCATCCGGCCACATCGCCTTGTCGGGATGAGAGATCACGACGCCCATCACCTCATTGGCTTTCTTGTCGGCCCCCCTCTCTCGCGCCGCAGTGACTTTTTTGGATTTGACCTCGGCCTTTGCTGTCGCGGGTTGCGCCACACCGGTCATTGTCGGCATTTCCGCCCGCACCTCGCGCGCATCCTTGTCCTGTCGCAGACCCTTGAACGCGGCTTGCCGGACGTTGCCATCACTGGTCCACCCCGCGAACTCGATCTCGGCGACAAGCTCGGGCTTGAGCCAGTGCACGTCGCGCGTCTTGCGCGGCGCGTTCTTGCCGCCAAACGGACTCTCGTCGGATCCGGCTGCCTTCAGCGCCGGCATGATGCGCTTCACCGTGTCCTGGCCGAAGCCGGTGCCGACCATGCCGACAAAGGCGAGATGATCGTCGCGATAGACGCCGGCCATCAGCGAGCGGAATTTGCCGTTGGTGGTTTTCCAGCCGCCGACCACGACCTCCTGCCCGGCTCGCGCCTTGGCCTTGGTCCAGCTGTCCGTGCGACCCGAATGATAGGGCGCGCCGAGCTTCTTGGAGACGATGCCCTCAAGCGACAATTCGCGCGCGGAGTCCATCACCGCCTCGCCGTCGACCTCGAAATGCTCGACATAGCGGATGGTCTTGCCGCCATGCCCGTCGAGCAACTCCTTCAACCGCGCCTTGCGATCGCGCAGCGGCAGGCGACGCAAATCCATGTCCTCCGCGAACAGCAAATCGAACGCGAAGAAGATCAGCTTGCCGGTCTTGCCTTCGGAAAGCGCCGCCTGCAGGGCGGAGAAATGGGGTACGCCGTCGTCGTCGAGCGCAACGATCTCGCCGTCGATCAGCGCGTCCGGCAGCGACTTCGCCTCTTTGGCGATCGCCGAGAATTTTTCGGTCCAGTCCAGTCCTTTGCGGGTCTTCAAGGAAACCTTGCCGCCTTCGACGCGCAGCTGCATGCGGTAGCCGTCGAACTTGATCTCATGACCCCAGCCCTCGCCACCGGGCGGGCGCTCGACCGCGACGCAGAGCTGCGGCGCGACGAAGTCGGGAATGGAATCGATCCGTTTAGCTTCCACGCGCTTGGCTGGCGGGTCGGACTTACGCTTCGCGCGGGCCTCCGCCGCCTCGCCGCGATTGGAGTGCCAGACCGCGTCCGCCTTGCCGCCGCCGTTCTTCGCCAGCATGAACGGCTTTGGCGCCTTGCCCTTGCCGGCGGCAATCTCAGCGATCGACCGCCCGGATGCGACCGAGCGATCCTCCTCGAGAATGTCATTTTCCTCACCCTCTTTGGCGTATTCATCGCGATGCTTGATCAGCAGCCAGTTGGTGCGGGTGCCGCCATTGCGGTCGTGGCGCATGCGCACCAGCACCCAGCTGCCATGCAGCTTCTCGCCATCAAGCGTGAACTTGAGATCACCCTTCTTGAAGCCGGCGTCGGGATCGTCACTATCCCAATAGCCGCGATCCCAGAGCTGCACGGTGCCGCCGCCATACTGGCCCTTCGGAATGGTGCCTTCGAAATCGCCATAGTCGAGCGGGTGGTCTTCGACTTCCACCGCCAGCCGCTTGTCATGGGGATCGAGCGAGGGCCCACGCGTCACCGCCCAGGACTTGAACACGCCATCCCATTCCAGCCGGAAATCATAATGCAGCCGTGTCGCGGCGTGTTTCTGGATCACAAAGCGCCGGCGCTTGGACGGCGCCGCTTTCGCTTCGCCCGAGGGCTCGGCGGTCTTTTCGAAATCGCGCTTCTTTCGATAGGTGGATAATTTCCGCGACGGCACGATCGATCCCATGCTGCTCAGGGGCGCTTCAGCCTAGCACGCGCCGCCGGAACCAGAACCCACAAATCGCGCCGGAAGTTCCTCGGTCAGCCTAGTCCGCGGCGCGCAGGCGATAGCCGATGCCGGTCTCGGTCAGCACGAAATGCGGGCGCTCGGGATCGGCCTCGATCTTCTGCCGGAGCTGGCGCACATAGACCCGCAGATATTGCGCATCGGTCAGCTCGTCCCACAGCTCCTTCAGGAGAAAGCGGTGGGTCAGCACCTTGCCGGCATGCTGCACCAGGACGCGCAGGAGCTCATATTCCTTCGGCGAGAGCTTTATGTCGCGTTCGCCGACCTTGACGATGCGGCGGACCAGGTCGACCGAGAGATCGCCGGAGCGAAACACCGGCCGCTCGCCATGAACCTGCAGCTGGTGCCGCAGCGCCGCGCGCAGGCGGGCCAGCAACTCGTCCATGCCAAACGGCTTGGTCAGATAATCGTCGGCACCGAGATCGAGCGCCTGCACCTTGCCGGCCTCGTCGCCGCGGCTCGACAGCACCACGATCGGCACCCCCTCGTTGCGGCCGCGGATGGTGCGGAGCAGGTCGTGGCCCTGGATATCAGGCAGGCCGAGGTCGAGGATGATCAGCGCCGGATTTTGCGCGAGCAGCTCCAGCGCGGTTTTGCCGTTCGGCGCCTCCAGGATCTCATAACCTTGCGTGCTCAGTCCCATCCGCAGCAATTTGCGGATCGGCGGCTCGTCGTCGATGACAAGCACCTTGATCGGGTTGGCGTTCATGCGGCGGTATCCAGAGCGCGGGAGCCTGTCGGGATCGTCAGGCGGATGGTCAGCACCGCGCCGCTGCGGTCGGTGCGGTTGGCAGCCGTGATCCGGCCATTCATGGCCTCGACAAAGCCGCGCGAGATCGCAAGGCCCAGTCCCGTGCCGGGACGGACATGATCGCCCTTCTGCGCGCGGTAGAACTTGTCGAACACGCTTTCCAGCTCGGTCGGCGGGATGCCCTCGCCTTCGTCGGCGACCTGCAGCGAGACGAAATCCCGCTCGCGAAAACTCCGGATCGAGATCGTCGTGTCGGCCGAAGAGTATTTCGCGGCGTTGTCGAACAGGTTGAACAGCACCTGCTCGAACAGCACGGCATCGAGCTCCAGCATCGGCAGATCGGCGGCAAGCTCCAGCGACACCTTGTGACGCGCCAGAATCTTGCCGGCGCGCCGGAGCGCGCTGCCGACGATCTCGCCGACATCGTGCAGCGCGGTGATGGGCACGATGGCGCCGGATTCGAGCTTGGTCATGTCGAGCAGGTTGGCGATGAAGCGGTTGAGCCGTTCGGATTCGTCGATCACGGTGCCGAGCAGGTCACGCTTCTCGGTGTCCGACAGATTGCTGGCGAGATCGCGCATGGTCGAGGCCGCGCCGAGTACGGAAGCCAGCGGCGTCTTCAGGTCGTGCGAGATCGAGGTGAGCAGCGCGGAGCGCAACCGCTCCGATTCCACGGTGCGCTTGACCTGGTCCATGTCCTCCACCAGCAGCACGCGCTCGATCGCGAGCGCGCCCTGGTCGACCAGCGCATCGAGCAGGCGGCGCTGGTCCGGAGTCAGCAGCGGCCCGCTGCGGTCGTCGTCGATGCCGATCACGCCAATCGAGCCGCGGCCGGTGCGCATCGGCAGGAACAGCCGCTTGGCGCCCGGCAGCGTGTCCGACCCGCGCCCCGCGGGCCGGTCGTTGCTCCAGGCCCAGTTCGCCGCGGCGAGGTCGGCCTTGTCGAGCTCATCCTCGGGCGGATAGCCGGCCTTCACCGTCAGCACACCCTCTTCGGGCAAGAGCAGCACGACGCGAACCTTCAGCATCAGTGCGGTCTGATAGGCGGTCGCCCACAGCACGTCGTCGAGGGTTGCGGTGCCGGCGAGCTTTCTGCTGAACGCATAGAGCTGCTCGGTAGTCCTGATCCGGCCGATCGCGGTATCGGCCTGGATGCGCACGCGCGCCGCGACGTTAGAGACCAGGATCGCGACCACCATGAAGAGGACGAAGGCCGCGATATTGGTCGGATCGGTGATGGTGAAGGTGAAGATCGGCGGCAGGAAAAAGAAATTGTAGGAGAGCGAGGCCGCGATTGTGGCCAGAAGCGAGGGCCCCAACCCATAGCGGACGGCGACCCCCACCACGGCGGTCAGCAGCACGAGGTCGACGTTCTCAATGCCGAACCACGGCTGGATCAGCTCGGCGGCGCCCAGGCCCACCGCGACGATCACGAGCGCCATCAAATAGGGCCGCACGTCGAACGGTTCGCTCCGCGCAGCGGTCTGCACCGTCGGCTTTGGCCCCGGCCCGGCCGGCAACTCCTCGCCGGCAATCACTTGAACCGTGATATTGCCTGCGCGCCTGACCAGATCATGCACGACCGACCCGCGCGTCATCTCGAACCAGCGCGAGCGGGTCGACTTGCCGATGATGATCTGCGTGACATTATTGGCATGGGCGAAGCCGATGACGTCGTCGGCAATGCGGCGGCCGACACCGGGAATGGTGAGCGCCTCGCCGCCCAGGGACTCCGCCAGCCGCAGCGTGTCGGCAAGCCGGTCGCGTTCCTGGTCGGAGAGTTGCAGGCTGCGCCGCGTCTCGATCGAGATCGCGGTAAACTGCGCGTGGAGCCGGTCGGCAAGCCGCTTGGTGTAGCGCACCAGCCCCGCCGCGCGCGGATCTTCGCTGACGCAGACCAGGATGCGCTCGCCTGCGGCCCAGGGGCCGGCAATCGCATTGGCCTGCATGTGGTTGAGCAGCTGCTCGTCGACGCGGTCGGCGGTGCGGCGCAGGGCTAGTTCGCGCAGAGCGGTCAGGTTGCCCGGCGAGAAATAATGCTCCAGCGCGCGCTCGGCCTGTTTGGGGACATAGACCTTGCCCTCCTTCAGCCGCTGCATCAGGTCGTCGGGCGTGAGGTCGATCAGCTCGATGGCATCGGCGCGATCGAACACCAAATCCGGCACGGTCTCGCGCACCCGCACATGGGTGATCTGCGCGACCACGTCGTTGAGGCTTTCGATGTGCTGGATGTTGACCGCGGTATAGACGTCGATGCCGCACGACAACAGCTCCTCGACATCGAGATAGCGTTTCGGGTGCCGGCTGCCGGTGACATTGGTGTGGGCGAGTTCGTCGACCAGCGCGATCTGCGGATGCCGCGCGATCACGGCATCGAGGTCCATCTCCTCGAGGATCTGGTCCTTGTATTCGATACGCTTGCGCGGAATGACTTCGAGCCCCCGCAGCAGCGCCTCGGTCTCGGCGCGGCCATGGGTCTCGATAAAGCCGACCACCACGTCGGTCCCGGCCTTAAGCTTGGCGTGCGCGCTTTGCAGCATTTCGTAGGTCTTGCCGACGCCGGGGGCGGCGCCGACAAAAATCTTCAGCTTGCCGAGAGGGCTGTCCTCCCGCCGGGCCGCCTCCAGCAAGGCTTCCGGCGAGGGACGTTGTTCGGGGTCACGGCGCTGATTTGCCATCCGGTCAATATAAGCGTGGCGGAGCGCCGGGCCTAGCCTGCCTTATTTCGACGCGGCGTCGAGCGCCAGATTTAACGCCAGGACGTTAACGCGGGGCTCACCGAGCAGGCCGCCGAAACGACCCTGGGTGTTGTCGGTGACAAGCTGGCGAACGCGATCTTCCGGCAGGCTCCGCGCCTTGGCGACGCGCGGCACCTGGAACAGCGCGGCCTCCGGCGAGATGTCGGGGTCAAGCCCACTGGCCGAGGTCGTCACGAGATCGACCGGCACCGGCATCGAGGGATTTTCGGCTTTCAGCTTCTCGACGTCCTCCTTGACTCGGTCGTTCAGCGCCTTGCTGGTCGGGCCGAGGTTGGAGCCGCCGGAATTGGCCGCGTTGTAGGGCGCGCCCACCGTCTTGGTCGAGTCGTTGGGATCGGGTGCCGTGGTCGCCGACGGACGACCGTGGAAATATTTGTCGCTCTTGAACTCCTGCCCGATCAGGGCGGAGCCGACCACCTTGCCGTCCTTCTCGATCAGGCTGCCTTGCGCCTGTTTCGGGAAGATGACGCCAGCAATCGCGGTCATGGCGAGCGGATAGGCGAGGCCCGTGATCAGCGTGAGCCCGAGCAAAAGGATGATGGCGGGACGAATTTCGCGAAACATGTTTGCCTCCTTACGCGAGGTGCAAGGCGGCGACGACGAGGTCGATCGCCTTGATGCCGATGAAGGGAATGATGATGCCGCCGACGCCATAGATCAAAAGGTTACGGCGGAGCAGCGCGCCGGCGCCGATGGCGCGATAGGCGACACCTTTCAGCGCCAGCGGAATCAGCGCGATGATGATCAGCGCGTTGAAGATGATCGCCGACAGGATGGCGCTCTGCGGGCTCGCGAGATGCATGATATTGAGTGCATTGAGCTGCGGATAGAACGCTAGGAAGATCGCCGGGATGATGGCGAAGTATTTCGCCACGTCATTGGCGATCGAGAACGTCGTCAGCGCGCCGCGGGTCATCAACAGCTGCTTGCCTATCTCGACCACCTCGATCAGCTTGGTCGGGTTGGAGTCGAGGTCGACCATGTTGCCGGCCTCGCGCGCTGCCTGGGTGCCGGTGTTCATGGCAACACCGACGTCGGCCTGCGCCAGCGCCGGCGCGTCGTTGGTACCGTCGCCGCACATCGCCACCAGCTTGCCCTTGGCCTGCTCGTCGCGGATCAGCTTCAGCTTGTCCTCCGGCGTGGCCTGGGCGAGGAAGTCATCGACGCCGGCCTCGGCCGCGATCGCCGCCGCGGTCATCGGATTGTCGCCGGTGATCATGACAGTCCGGATGCCCATGCGACGCAGCTCGGCAAAGCGCTCGCGGATACCGCCCTTGACGATATCCTTGAGCTGGATGACGCCGAGCAGGCGACCATCCTTGGCGACCGCCAGCGGAGTGCCGCCCGACTTGGCGATCTCGTCCGAGATCGCCTGCAATTCGCGGCCGATATCGGAGTTGAGCAGCGGCTGGATCGAACGGACCGTATTGCCGCTCGCGACCGGCTGTGCACCGCCCGAGACATAGTTGAGGATCGCATCGACCGCGCCCTTGCGCACCGAGCTGCCGCCGGCATCGACGCCGCTCATGCGGGTCTGCGCCGTGAAGGGAATGAAGGTCGCGCCAAGCTCGGCCATGTCGCGGCCGCGGATGCCGTATTTCTCCTTGGCCAGCACGACGATGGAACGGCCTTCCGGCGTCTCGTCGGCAAGCGAAGCGAGCTGCGCGGCGTCGGCCAGTTCCTGCTCCGTCACGCCACGGACCGGGCGGAAGGCGGTCGCCTGCCGGTTGCCGAGCGTGATGGTGCCGGTCTTGTCGAGCAAAAGGGTATCGACGTCGCCGGCGGCTTCCACCGCGCGGCCGGACATCGCCAGCACGTTGAAGCGCACCAGGCGGTCCATGCCGGCGATGCCGATCGCCGACAATAGCGCGCCGATGGTGGTCGGGATCAAGGTCACGAACAGCGCCACCAGCACCACGACCGAGATCGATCCGCCGGCATAGGCCGCGTAGCTCGGGATAGTCACGGTCGCGAACACGAAGATAATCGTCAGGCCAGCAAGGAGAATGTTGAGCGCGATCTCGTTCGGCGTCTTCTGCCGCTCGGCACCCTCGACCAGCTTGATCATGCGGTCGATGAAGGTCGAACCCTGTGCCGCGGTGATGCGCACCTTGATCCAGTCCGACAGCACCTGCGTGCCGCCGGTCACCGCCGAGCGATCGCCGCCGGACTCGCGGATCACGGGCGCGGACTCGCCGGTGATGGCCGCTTCGTTGACGGAGGCCACGCCCTCGATCACCTCGCCGTCGGAGGGGATGTTGTCGCCGGCTTCGACCAGCACGACATCGCCGACCTTCAGGCTGGTGCCTGGCACCAAACGAACCGTACCATCCGAGCCCGAGAGCAACTTGGCCTGGCTCTCGGTGCGCGTCTTGCGCAGCGACTCCGCCTGGGCCTTGCCCCGGCCTTCGGCGACGGCCTCGGCGAAGTTGGCAAACAGCACCGTGAACCACAGCCAGATGATGATCTGGAAGGTGAAGCCGAGATGTTCGCCGCCGGTCACGAGGTCGCGCAGAAAGATCACGGTCGTAAGCGCGGCCACGGTCTCGACCACGAACATCACGGGGTTCTTGATCATCGCCCGCGGGTCGAGCTTGACGAACGACGCGCGGACCGCGGGGTTGAGGATTTTCGGGTCGAGCATCGCCGACATCGACGAACGCTTTTGCAGTTTCAAGGTTTCCATGGAGGTCGCTCCAGATCAGAACAGGGTGTTGGCGTTGCCGGCGAGATGCTCGACGATGGGGCCGAGCGCGAGCGCCGGGAAGAAAGTGAGGCCGCCGATGATCAGGATCACGCCGACGACAAGACCGACGAACAGGCCGCCCGTGGTCGGGAACGTGCCTCCCGATGCCGGCACGGACTTCTTCTCCGCGAGTGACCCAGCGATCGCCATGGCCGGCACGATCATGAAGAAACGGCCGACGAACATCGCCACGGCACCGGTGAGGTTGTAGAAGAAGATGTTGCCGGTGAGGCCCGCAAAGGCCGAACCGTTGTTGCCGGTCTGCGAGGTGTAGGCATAAAGGACCTCCGTGAAACCGTGCGGGCCGGCATTGGCCATCGAGGCCACCGCCGTCGGGTAGACAACGGCAACCGCGGTCCAGCCGAGATACATCAGCGGCAGCACCAGGATCGCAAGCATGGCCATCTTGACCTCGCGCGCCTCGATCTTCTTGCCGACATATTCCGGCGTGCGGCCGACCATCAGGCCCGCCACGAAGATCGAGAGCACGACAAACAGCAGCATGCCGTAGAGGCCGGCGCCGACGCCGCCGACGATGATCTCGCCGAGCTGCATGTTGATCAGCGGGATCATGCCGCCGAGCGCGGTGAAGCTGTCATGCATGGCGTTGACCGCGCCGCAGGAGGCGGCCGTGGTGATGACGGCGAACAGCGAGGAGGCCACGATGCCGAAGCGGACTTCCTTGCCCTCCATGTTGCCGCCGCTCAGCCCCAGCGCGTGCAGCACGGTGGTGCCGTTGGCTTCGGCCCAATAGGTGACGATGACGCCGGCGAGGAACAGCACGCCCATGACAGAGAGGATCGCCCAGCCCTGGCGCTGGTTGCCGACCATGCGGCCCAACACGTTGGTCAGCGCCGCGCCAAGCGCGAAGATCGAGATCATCTGCACGAAGTTCGACAGCGCGGTCGGATTCTCGAAGGGGTGCGCGGCGTTGGCGTTGAAGAAGCCGCCGCCATTGGTGCCGAGCATCTTGATCGCGACCTGGGAAGCGACCGGGCCGACCGCAATGGTCTGCTTGGCGCCTTCCAGCGTCGTGGCATCGACATAGGCGCCGAGCGTCTGCGGGATACCTTGCCAGACCAGGAACAGGGTGTAGACGATGCAGATCGGCAGCAGCACGTAGAGTGTGCAGCGGGTGACATCGACCCAGAAATTTCCGACGGTGCGGACCGAGGCGCGTGCGAAGCCGCGGATCAGCGCGACCGCGAGCACAATGCCGGTCGCCGCCGACAGGAAGTTCTGGTGCGTCAGGCCCAGCATCTGCACGAGATAGGACAGCGTGCTTTCACCGCCGTAGTTCTGCCAGTTGGTGTTGGTGATGAAGGAGATCGCCGTATTGAAAGAGAGATCCTCGGCAACGGCGGATTGTCCGGCGGGATTGAACGGCAAAACGGCCTGCAGCCGCATCAAACCATAGATGATGAAGACGCCGCCGACATGGAACAGCAGCATGGAGACGGTATAGGTCAGCCAGTGCTGCTCGCGCTTCTCGTCGACGCCGCTGATCCAGTACAGCCCGGCCTCGACCGGACGCAGGATCGGGGAGAGGAACGTGCGCTCGCCATTGAAGACGCGCGTCATGTACCAGCCGAGCGGTTTCACCAGCGCGACCACGATCGCGCAATAAAGAAGGATTTGAATCCAGCCGATGACGGTCATGGGAGTTTCAGCCTTTTAAGATGATGCGAAGCGGTGCCGCGGAGGATCAGAACCGCTCGGGCCGCAACAGCGCGTAAGTGAGGTAGAAGAGAAGGCCGAGCGAGACGAGGCCGGCGAGCGAATAGTCGAAGATCATGGCTAGCTCCCGTTACAGCCGTTCGCAGGCGTAGGCGTAGCCGATGGCGGCCGCGAAGAAGGCGAGGCCGAGCGCCGACATAAAGATGTCCATCATGAGAAACTCCTATGCATTGAAACAGCGGCGCCGCTGCACGCGGCCGCTGTTTGCTGGCGGGAGAAGTGGCACCCTGCGCATAGGTTTTCGAGGCGGCGGCTATGCCAAAGTTATAGGAATTCCATAAACGCACGATCGCGTGCGCCATCTTCCGCCGCGGCCTTTATGACATTCCTATATCTCGGCCCCCCGCCTCCTCTCGTTTTCAAATGGCGTTTTGACCACCTTTGGCTTGCGGCCGGCGCTTTCGGTCGCGGCCTGATCTGGGACGAAGCCATGCTGCAAATCATGAAACACCACAATCTCGGCGAACTCGGCGCACGGCTCCGCGACGCCTGCGAAGTCAGCGCCAAGCTGATGACCGAAGTTCTCGAGGTTGCATGCCGCAGGTATCCCTCGCTCGGCCAGAGCGGGAAAAGCGCGCGCGTCGAGCAATTGATCCGGTCCGCCGCCTGGACCGACGCGGCGCTGGCGCTGATCGATCTCGAACTGCCGCTCTGGCAGGTCCGCCGTATCGCCTATGACGAAGGCGAATGGCATTGCGCGCTGTCGCGCGAGCGCGAGTTGCCGGACTGGCTCGATCAATCCATCGAGGCCCGCCATGCGGATCTGGCGCTCGCCATCCTCAGCGCGTTTGTCGAGGCCCAACAGGCGAGCGAACCGGAGACGCGGACCAGTGTGCCCACGGTGAGCGGGAGCATGTGGGAATTCTACGAGCCGGTACCGACCGATAATTTTCTCTGAGCCGCGAACGATCGGACACCGGAGTTTCGACATCTTGGCCCAGATCCAAAATCCTCCGCGGGAGCTCGGCTCCCGCCGGGTGCTTGTTCGCTTCGCCATAAGGACGACCATCCTGGCGGCGTTCGCCGCGCTGGGCAGTATCGACGTTGGCAAGAGCCTGGCTGCATTGTTGGCGATGTCCGCGATCCTTTGTGCCGTTCTCGCAGTGGTGCGACGCGAGACGGCCTTCCCGCCGGCGATCAATCATTGGGACGAAGCGCTGGCCTATGCCGCGCTTTATTTCCTGACCGTTGCGCTCGGCCTGTCCTCACCGCTCTGAAGCTGCATCGCGATCCTATAGCGCGCTTATGAGATCGTCTTCCACTCGCCCTCGATTTCCTATCCAACGCCGAGGATATCCTGTCGCATGAGTTCGCCGCTGCCCTGAAGGGATGCGGGACTCGATCTTCGGAAGGACATCAACGTGAAGCTTGTCGAACCTCCCTCGTGCAGCTCTGCTGCTTTCTCCCTCGTCTTCATCGGCCAAAATCACAGTGGTCATTGGGTCGCCCAGGAACAGAACGGCCGCTATGGCGGGCTCTTCGTCAATCGCGCCCAGGCGATCAAATACGCACTTGCCGAGAACGGCCATCATCCCGAAACCATCGTCGAACTCTCCCGCGAGATCGAGCTCGACATGGGCGGCAACTCTCCTCTCCGCCTGCCGGCGCCTCCCATGGAAAGGCCGCGTGAAACGATGATTCCGCGACCTGGCTTGCGGGCTAATCCCCGATCTACCCACGCCGTTCGATGCGGCAGGCGCCATCGATCTCGACACGTTCCGAAAACTCTGTGCGCGACAGATCGAAGCCGGCGCGACGGCGATCGTGGTCTGCGAGACCGCGGGCGAAGCTTCGACGTTGTCCCCGGAGGAACAGAGCCGCCTGATCCGCGCGGCGGCTGAGGTCGCTCGTGGAGGCGCCCGGGTCATCGCCGGCGCCGGTTCGAACTCGACCAGCCAGGCGATTGAGTTGACGAGACGCGCCGAGGCAGCGGGCGCGGATGCCGTGCTTTCGGTCGTGCCCTATTACAACAAGCCGATGCAGGCCGGCATCGAGGCGCACTTCCTGGCAGTCGCCGACTCAACCAAGTTGCCGATCATCCTGCACGACATCCCGTCCCGGACCACCGGGAGCTCGCCGACGCCACCCTGGCCCGGCTCGCACAATCCGGCAGGTTCATCGGGCTGCGCGACTCGAGCGGCGACGTGGGCCGCGTCTCGCGGCTGAGGCCGCTGTTGCCGGCTGCATTCCGGTTGATGTCAGGCGACGATGCGACAGCGCTTGCCTTCATCGCCAATGGCGGCGACGGCTGCATCTCGCTGGTGTCGAATGTCGTGCCGGGGCTGTGCCGCACCATCTTCGCCTGCTGCCGGCATGAGAACTGGCAATCGGCGCGGGCTCTGCACCACCGCCTCGTTCCTCTGGCATCGGCGCTCGGCCGGGAAAGTCCGGCCGCGCTGAAGTCGGCGTTGAGCGCGCTCGGCCTGATGCGCCCGACCATGCGGCTGCCGCTGGTCGAGTTGGAAAGCGTGGCAGCCCGCGAAATCGCGCAGGCCGTGGCGGCGATCGGCGAGACGGGACCTGGCGGCGTGACCGGCGCCGGCTTCCTGTTCACGCAACATCTGGCGCTGGCCAAATTTTTCGTCTAGAGTGGGCTGTTCCGGATTTCAGGCTTGAATACCCTCCTTACCACCGTACAAATTCATAGCCGAATTATGGCGAAAACCGACCATGCCGAGCGGTGGGGACATGTCCAACGTGCTAGACCGCATTCTCGACGCAGCAACCGACAACCTCAGGGTCGCAAAGATTTTGATTTAAATGGGCTTCTACCTGGGGAACGTCACCTATGACGCAATCTTCAACCGCCTGCTCGAAATCTTCCTGCACAACATCAACCTCGCCAACATGTTTGCCCTGGTCGGCGCGATCTTCTTTGTCGCCACCCTGTTGACGCAGACGATGGTGCCGCTGCGGGTCGCGAACATGATCGGGTGCGCTTTCTTCGCCGTCGCTCGGCGCGCTCACCGGAGCCGTCACGACCTTCCTCCTGTATCTCCTGATGATCCCCATCAATGCCTATCGCCTCCGTCAAATGCTCGCTCTCGTGAAGAAGGCCCGAAGCGCAACACAAGGCGACACGTCGATGGAGTGGCTGAAGCCGTTCATGACCGCAGCGCAAGTATCGCAAGGGCGATATCCTGATGCAAAAAGGCGACGTCGCCGACGAAATGCTGCTGACCGTCACCGGCACAATTCCGGGTCATCGAAATCGACGTCGAGCTGCCGCCGGGACACCTGATGGGCGAACTCGGCTTCCTCACGCCCGACAACCGCCGGACCGCCACGATCGAATGCATCGAGGACGGCCAGGTGCTGACCATCACCTACGAAAAGCTGCTCGAGATTTACTTCCAGAACCCGCAATTCGGCTACTACTTCCTCGTCCTGACCAGCCAGCGCCTGCTGGAAAATCTTGCGCGGGCCGAAGCCATCATCGCGCAGAACAAGATCGCGCAACAGACGACCGGCATCCACTGAGCGCGGCGTGATGGCGCCGATGCGGGCATCGTCGCGGTCGGCGCGCACCTTGGCGCCTCAGAAATCCCACTTGTCGCCGAGGATCAGCGGACGCTGCGGAGATCTGGTCGCGTCCTGCTCGGGCGCGAACATTTCGTTGTAATCCGGCCGGAACAGCAACTCGCTCCGCAGCCGCCGCAGTTTGGCGCGCACGATGGCGCGGTGAAACGTCCGGAGCGCGGCGCCAATGCGCCTCAAAACCTTCTCGATCCAGAGCGTGTTTTGGCGGGCGAAGCCGTTCGCGTCGCCATGGTGCAGGTGAAGCAGGGTCATCTCGATCTTCCAAAGCTTCGGCGCAGGCGCCGTTGGCCCTGAAGATGCAGAGTTGCGCATAGGAAATCGAGACGGATCCTCCTGGCCGGAGTGTGGGCTTCCATCCTCGCGTTCTTTGCACAATCCGCGATACTGCTTCAAGGCCCGGCAAACGCCCTCCCCGGCGGCGCTCCACGTCTTCGCGTAATTCTGCTTGCCGGAGCGCTCCTGCTCTCTTTCACTTTCGTGGACGAGCGCATCAGCCGCCTGGTCAACCGCTGGCTCTTCCGCCCGCCGGATTACCGCGCCGCCAATCGCCAGCTCGCAATCAAGCTGGGCCAACTGAATCTCGAACCCGAGATGGCCACCGCCGTGGAAGATGCCGCGCGCAGCGTTCTGCAACTGCGCGGCGCCCGCCTGATGGCGGTCCAGACCTGCCTCCGTCTCCGTGGTCCACCGCCTTCTGGAAGGAGAACTGGTGGAACTGGCACACACGGATCCCTTGCGCGAACATCTCCCCATACCCAATGCGGAGGTGCTGATCCCGGTCACCTCCGCCGGGCACATCGCCCACGTCCTGGTGGTTTCGGCCGGCCCCGCCCGCCCGGGACTGGTGTCGCAGGACCTCAACTATTTGCGCGCCGTCGCAGCCCAATTCGGCAATCGTCTCGACGCCCTGCATCGCGAGCGCGACGCCATCGAGCGCCAGAGCCGCGAGGCGCTCTTGCTGCAACAGGTGGCGGAAGCGGAACTGCGCGCCCTGCGGGCACAGATCAATCCGCATTTCCTGTTCAATTCGCTCAACACCATCGCCGATCTGATCGTCCGCGATCCGCCGCGCGCCGAAGCCATGACGCTGCGCCTGGCCAGCGTGTTCCGCCACGTGCTGGCGCACTCCAGCCGCTCCATGACTACCATTCGCGAGGAGATCGAGTTCCTGCGGACCTATCTATACATTGAGGAGGCGCGTTTCGGCGACCGCCTGCACGTCACCATCGACGTGGCTCCGGAAGCCGCCGGTCAAGCGATTCCTTCACTGATCCTGCAGCCCCTGGTGGAGAATGCCATGAAACACGGCCTGGGACCGAAGCCCGGACCCGGCAATATTTGGATCTCGGCGCACATCGACGGGGATCAGGTGTGCGTGAAAATTGAAGACGACGGGATGGGGCCGCAATCCGCCCCTGCTGCCGCGCCGGACGAATGTCACGGCCTGACCAACGTGGCCGGGCGCCTGCGCACGCTCTATCGGGAGCGGGCTTCGGTGAAGCTCGAGGCGCGCGAAGGAGGAGGCGCCTGCGTCACCGTGCGGATCCCGCGCGGGGAGGACGTGAATCCGGTATGAGGAGCATCATCGTCGACGACGAGGAACCCGCGCGCGCCCGCCTGGGCCGCCTGCTGGCCGCCCATCCGGACATCGTCGTGGTGGGGGAAGCGCGCGACGGGCTCGAAGCCGTGGAGAAGGTCGAAGAGTTGCAGCCCGACCTTCTCTTCCTCGACATTCAGATGCCGGGACTGACGGGCTTCGAAGTACTGCAGTCCATTCCGCCGGCCGTGCCGATGCCGCTGGTAATTTTCGTCACCGGGTACGACCGGCACGCGCTGGCCGCGTTCGACGCCAATGCCCTGGCGTATCTCCTCAAACCGGTGGAACCCGAGCGGCTGGCGCAAGCCGTGGAGCGCGCCCGCAAACTCGCGGCGCCATCGGGCGAGGCGGAGCGCGAACGCGCGCAGGTCATGCGGGTGGCCCGCGAATCGCCCAAAGTGCTGCACCAGATCGTCTGCCGCAAACGCGATCGCGTGGTGCTCACGCCTCCGGAACAGATCTGCTGGTTTCAGGTGGAGGACGGCGTGGTGAAGGCGCACACCGCCGCCGATACTTTCACGGTGAATTATCAGCTCGGCGAGTTGGAAGCCGGCCTGCCGGCGGAAGTGTTTTTTCGCGCCCGCCGCGAAGTGCTGGTGAACCTCACGCGCATTCGCGAGATTCGCCCCTACTTCAAAAGCGGATTTCTGCTCGTCATGCCGGACGCCGCCGCCACGGAGATCGTGGTCAGCGAACGCCAGGCCCGCTCGCTCCGCCAGCGCATCCCCGGCCTGTGAGCGGTTCGCTCGCGGCGGAAAATTCCGCGCTCATGCGAAAGCTTTCGCGCTCAAGCTAATTGCGTTGAGCCCTTCCCGGGCGGCGCGTACCTTCGACTACAGGAGAGAAACATGAGGATGCTGCTTTCGGTAGTTGCCGTCGCCGCGCTGACTTTGTCGTGCGACGTTCATCAACACTTACACGCCATGATGGCGCAGGACAGCGGACCGCCCAAGAGCGCTGCCGCCGCCGTCGCCGGTGAGTGGCAGATGTCGTTGCAGACGCCGCACGGGCCGATGAAGGCGGGCCTGCAGGTGAAACAGGATGGCACCAAGATCAACGGCACCTGCGACACGGATCACATGGGCTCTCTGGCCTTGACGGGCACCGTCGATGGCAAACGGATCTCGTTCACCATCGAGGTTCAGGACGGGCCAGAAGATCACGTTCTCCGGCACCGTCGAAGGCAACAAGATGAGCGGGGGCACAGACCCGGAAGGCGGCGAGTGGACCGCCACCCGCATATGAGAACTCTCGCCCTCGCGGCGGCGCTATCCTGCTTCGACGACGGTCGCGCCGCGCAGACCGCCAAACCGATTCTCGGCACCGTGACGGAGTTCAAGGCGAACGCGTTTGAGATGGGTGTGAAGTCCGACTCCGGCGAGACGATGTTCGTTCCCTTCGGAACGGATACCGAGGTGGTGCAGATTCCGCCCGGCGAGCGCGATCTGGGCAAGGCCACTCCCGTCGCGGTGACCGGCATTCTTCCGGGCGATCGCGTCATGGTGTCCTTCTCCGACGGCATGCGGGAAGCGCGCCGCATCGTATTGATCTCCTCGCGCGACATCGTCACCCGCAACGAGGCGGAGAAGCTGGATTGGAAGACAGCGAGGCATCTCCGGCATCGCGGTATCTCAAAAAGGCGGCGAGATCACGCTGGAAATTCGCACGCCGCAGGGCGCCCACCATGCAACTGTCACCGTCACGGAGAGCACCAAGGTTCGCCGCTACGCTCCGGACTCCGTGAAATTCAGCGACGCCATCGCGAGCAGCATCGCTGAGATCGCGGCCGGCGATCAGGTGCGCGCCCGTGGGTTGAAGAGCGACGACGGGTCCATGGTCGTCGCCGAGGAAGTGGTGTTCGGGACGTTCCTCACGCGCATGGGACCGATCACGGCGATCCATCGCGAGGCGGGCGAGATCGAGATACAAGAGGTCACCACGAAGAAGCCGCTGACCATCCACGTCATCGCTGCTTCGCAATTGAAAACCATGCCCGACATGCGCGCCATGTTGACCCATGGGCCGGCAGCGCCCGCGCCCGCCCAATTCGATATCCAGGCGACAATGGAGCGCCTCCCCGTGGCGCGCATCGAAGACCTGAAGGTAGGCGGCAGCGTCATCGTCACCAGCACCAAAGGCGTACAGAGCGATGCCGTGACTGCCATCCTGCTTCTGACAAACGCCGATTTTCTGGTTCGAATGGCGCAGGGCCAAAGCTCCGGCGAAAGCGGCATGGACGCGATCAATCGCCTGCACGGAGGAATGCTGGCGGGTCCCACCGGCATCAGCCTCCCCACAATGATCCAGTAATCAGAGCCGCGGCCTGTCTCTTCCCCCCATCTTTATGCACCATCTTTGCCTACTCCTCGCCCTACTTGCGTCCGCATCGGCGCAACTCGCGTCGAGCTTTCGCGGCACCGTGACCGATCCCGCGGGCGCAGTGATCGCCGGCGCCGTCATCCGGCTGCGCGGACCGGCCCGCGAGCAGCGCGACACTACCGACCACACCGGCCAGTATGTGTTTCCATCACTCCAAGCCGGCAGGTATCAAGTCCACATCACGGCCAAGGGCTTCTCCGCCGCACAGAAGAAGGACTTCGACCTCCAACACCCTCAGATTCTCGACGCCCAACTGGCAATTCACGGCGAAGCGCAGGTGATCATCGTGGAGGACGAACTTCGCTCCGTTTCCGCCACGCCGGAAGCGAATGCCAGCCGCGTGGTCCTCCGCGAGCGCCGGGAAGGCGTTTGCGGGGCTGTGCATGGCGATCGTGCAGTCCACTAAGACTGCCGGGAGCCTGAAGGTAGAGGCGACGTCGCCGGGGCTGACCGCGGCGTCCGCCACCATCACCTGCAAGGCGGTAAAGCTGCGGCCGCAGGTCGCGGTATGGGAGCAGGCCCACGGGCACTGGCGTAACCGGCCTGTGGAGACCGGCAGCGCCGGTCGCGGCAGTGGCAATCAACAATCCCATGGCCCTCGCCGGCGGTAACGCCGACATGGTCTTCACGCTGCGCCAGGAGGGCGGCGCCCTCACGGGCCTTTTGGAATCCGCGGGCGGCGGAGGCTTCGGCGGCGGTGGCGGAGCGGGCGGCCCGATCCAGGACGGAAAAGTCGATGGCGCCAATGTCTCGTTCCGTGTGGGGATGGCGACCTACACGGGCACGGTGAACGGAGACCGCATCGACCTGCAAAGGAGCGGCGGCCCTGGGGGTCGCGGCGGCCGCGGCGGATCCGGAACGCCGGGCGCCCCTGGCGCTGATGCGGGTCCGCGCCCGGCAATCGGTCCGCCGCCCGCCGGCACGGACCCATCGTTTGGCGCAGGCTTCGGCGGAGGAGGCCGGGGTGGCGGTCAGGCGCCTCAGCCGCTGATCCTGCGGCGCGTGGCACGCTGACGTCAGGCCTGGCGCAGCCGCGCTGGTCAACCAGAGGGCACGCATACCCCCTGCCCAACAGCCATTCGGTGCCGGTTTGGACGCCGCTAAGACCCGGCTGGGGCCCGGCAGTTCACGCCAACATAATAATCTCTAACTCATTATTCCTTAAGCACCTGGCTCTCAACGGGGGCCGGTTCCCTTTCCTCGCCGTGCTAGCGTCGAAGTTGGGAGTACCTGTTCGCCTCATGACGCCTTCTGCTCAACTCACCCCTGCGCACCCGAGTCGCGCCATGCGACCTGCGAATTTGCCCTCCGAACCCAAGAAGTCCTTCATTTACAACAAAATTCGGTGCGTTGCCGAACCCAACGAACCCAAGCAACCCAAGGACCTAAAGCAGCCCAGGCCGACAGCCGAATCCATCAACCGCTTGAAAACAATCCATCGATTGGCTTCGTTCCGTCATTCCCCAAGGATCGCCCCCACCCGTCCCCACATGAGAGTACTCTATACGTGATGTCCACCAAGCGCCGTACTTTCCTCCAGCAAGTGGCCCTCGCTACTGCCGCCACCCAAACCGAAGCCCCGGCCCAAACTCCCACCCCCGCCACGACCGCACCGCCACCCCGCCCCCGAGATCGCCTACCCCCGCGTCTTTACCGGCCGACACCTCACCGCCATCGCCTTCCCCCTCGGAGGCGTCGCCGCCGGAGCCATCTCCCTCGGCGGACGCGGCCAGCTCCGCGACTGGGAAATCTTCAACCGCCCCGACAAAGGCAACGCGCCCAACTACGCCTTCCCCGCCATCTGGGTGCAGTCCGGCGCCCGCAAACCCGTCGCCCGCGTCCTCGAATCGCGCATCCAGCCGCCCTACGAAGGCTCCAGCGGACTCGGCACCAAAAACGCCCCCGGCCTCGTCCGCCTCGCCTCCGCCACCTTCACCGGCGAGTTCCCCCTCGCCCGCATCGATTTCGCCGATTCCTCGCTCCCCGTCCGCGTCTCCCTCGAAGCCTTCACCCCCTTCATCCCCCACGACCCCGACGAAAGCGGACTCCCCGTCGCCATCCTGCGCTACCGCGTCGCCAACCCCGGACCCGTCCCCGCCAAAGTCTCCATCGCCTGGTCCATCGAAAACCCCGCCGGCCGGCCCCCAACCCGGCGACACCCGCGTCAACGACTACCGCTCCTCCCCCACCCTCGCCGGCCTCTTCATGCACAGTCCGGACCTCCCCGCCGCCGATCCCCTCAAGGGCACCTTCGCCCTCGCCGCCCTCGACCCCGCCGCCCACCACATCACTTACCTCCGCGGCTGGCAGCGCGACCGCTGGTGGAACTCCCCCATGCTCTTCTGGGACGATTTCTCCGCCGATGGCGAACTCGGCCCCGAACCCGAGGCCCGCAGCGCCGTCGGCGCCCTCTGCCTCAACCGAACCATCGCCCCCGGCGCGCACGCCGATTTCACTTTCCTGCTCGCCTGGCACTTCCCCAATCGCACCCCCCGCCGCTGCGGCTGGAACGCTCCCAAGGGCGACGAAGACACCCTCCTCGGCAATCACTACACCACCCGCTTCCCCGACGCCTGGGCCGCCGCCGCATACGCCGCCGATCACCTCGACACCCTCGAAAAGAGGACCCGCCGCTTCGCCGCCGCCCTCCGCGAGTCCACCATCCCCGCCGCCATCAAGGACGCCGCCGGCGCCAATCTCTCCACCCTCGTCACCCCCGTCTGCTTCCGCACCGCCGATGGCGAGTTCCACGGCTTCGAAGGCGCCAACGATCACGCCGGCTGCTGCCACGGCAGTTGCACCCACGTCTGGAACTACGAAACCGTCACCGCCCACCTCTTCCCCACCTTCGCCCGCTCCCTCCGCGCCACCAGTTTCAACTACGATCTCGACGACGCCGGCGCCCTCCACTTCCGCGAGAACTTGCCCCACAAAACGCCACTCTGGGGACACGCCGCCGCCGATGGCACCATGGGCCAGATCATGCACGCCTACCTGGATTGGACCCTCTCCGGCGACCTCGACTGGCTGCGCGGCATCTGGCCCCGCGTCAAGAAAGCCCTCGAGTTCGCCTGGATCCCCGGCGGCTGGGATGCCGACCGCGATGGCGTCCTCGAAGGCGTCCAGCACAACACCTACGACGTCGAGTTCTACGGTCCCAACCCCATGTGCGGCATCTATTACCTCGGCGCCTTGCGCGCCGCCGAAGAGATGGCCCGCGCCACCGGCGACCTCGCCGCCGCCGCCGAATACCGCCGCCTCTTCGAGCACGGCCGCCAGTGGACCGACGCCAATCTCTTCAACGGCGAATACTACATCCAGCAGATCCGCGGCGTCGCCAAAGACAAAATCGCTGCCTCCCTGCTCAGCAACATGGGCTCCGATGACACTGAGAAGCCGCAATATCAGGTGGGCGCCGGCTGCCTGCTCGATCAATTAGTGGGACAGTACATGGCCGAAGTCGCCGGCCTCGGCCCCCTGGTCTCACCCGTCAACATTCGCAAAACCCTCGAATCCATCTACCGCTACAACTACAAGCGCACCCTCACCGGCCACAACACCGTCCAGCGCACCTACGCCCTCAACGACGAAGCCGCGCTCGTCATCTGCGATTACGGCAAGGCCGAGCGCCCGCGCATTCCGTTCCCCTACTACGCCGAAGCCTGGACCGGCCTCGAATACCTCGCCGCCTCGCACATGATCTACGCCGGCATGACCGCCCAGGGCGTCGAGTGCGTCCGCAACACCCGCGCCCGCCACGATGGCGAAAAGCGCAACCCCTGGAACGAGCCCGAGTGCGGCCATCACTACGCCCGCGCCATGTCCGCCTGGAGTACTCTGCTCGCCATCAGCGGCTTCCACTACCGCGGAGGAGATCGAGCCATCACAGTCAAAGCCTCCAACGGGCCACCGCTGTTTCTGGAGCACTGCCACCGCCTGGGGAACCTTCCACGTGACAGCGGCCGGCTGACACTCTCCACGTCGATCACGGCACGCTGGAATGCCGCACCCTAACCCTCAACGGCAAGCTTCACACCCCCAACGCCACCCTGAAAGAAGGACGGACCTGAGCCCTCGGACGGCCTGCCGGCCTGTCCATCGTCTGACTCATGAAACCCACCATAGCCCTAATCGGAGGCTTTCTAGGCGCCGGCAAAACCACCCTCATCCTCGCCGCCGCCGAACTCCTCCAGCGCCGTGGAGTCAGCGTAGCCGTCATCCTCAACGATCAAGGCGACGACCTCGTCGACACCCATCTCGTGCAATCCCGCCATGTCTCCGCCGACCAGGTCGCCGGTGGCTGCTTCTGCTGCCGCTTCCCCGATCTCATCGATGCCCTCGATCGCCTCGCCGCCCACGCCCCCGAAGTCGTCTTCGCCGAGGCCGTAGGCAGTTGTACCGACATCGTCGCCACCACCCTCCGCCCGCTTCTCCGCGACTACCCCGATCGTTTCCGTGTCGCGCCCCTCACCGTCGTGCTTCACCCCGCCGCGCCCTTCGCCGATCCCGATCTCGAATTCCTCAACGCCAACCAGCAGGCCGAAGCCGATCTCACCGTCGGCTGGGCTCCCAGCCTGCCCCCCACCGCCCGCCGCGTCAATGCCGCCACCGGCGAAGGCGTGGCCGAATGGCTCGACGAGATTCTCGCCGGCGCCCATCCCGTAGGCGTCAACGCCCTGACCATCGACTACGCGCGCTACGCCCAAGCCGAAGCGTCCCTGGCCTGGCTCAACGCCCGCGTCACCGTCGAAAGCCACCCGCCGATTTCCCCCGCCATGCTGGTCGGCCCGCTGCTCGATCGCCTCTCCGTCGCGGTCCCCAACATCGTCCACCTCAAAATCCTCGACGCAATGCAACTCCGGCTATCTGAAAGCCGCCCTCACCGCCTCGCACACCGACCCCGCCGTCGAAGGCACTCTCGACGCCTCCCCCGCCGCGCGATCACGAAATCCTCCTCAACCTCAGGGCGCTCGCCGACCCCGCCGAACTACAGTCCATCATCCAACATGAATTCGCCCGCCTCCCCGCGCAAGTCGCCTGGCAGCACTTGCAATCATTCCGCCCCGCCGCCCCCGTGCCCTATCACAAGACGTGACCATTTGAAGTCTACACACAAAATAATACTTGAGAATAACGTTAACCTGAAGCGCCGAATAGTTCTGATACTGTAAGAATCGGAGTCCATCCTGGATAAAATCCCTCATCGATTGCGCCCATTCCTGCCGTACGTCATGGCCGTAGCCAGCGTCGCGCTAGCGATGTGGGTGCGCCTTTTGTTGGTCCCGGTGATCGGTTACCAGTTCCCTTTTGCCCCCTGTTCTTCGCTGTCCTGCTGACCAGTTGGTTCGGCGGAGTCCGGCCTGCCCTGCTGGCCGCCGTCCTCGGTGGTCTGTCTGCCGAATATTTCCTGCTTCCACCGCGCGGCAGTTTCGCGGTGCGCGGCTTCGATCAGCAATGGGCCTGGGTATCTATTTAGGCATTAGCTCGGGGATTGCCTTGCTCGGCGGAGCCATGCAGTCGGCGCGGCGCAAGTCCGAGTCCGGCTCCCGGGAGGCGCGGCGTCAGGCCGCCGTCATCGACCAGGCCTACGACGCCATCCTGGTCTGGGACTGGAACGGGCCTATCACTTTCTGGAACCGCGGCGCTGAGCGGCTCTATGGCATCCCCCGCTCCGATGCCTTGGGCCAGGCCTGCCAGAGTCTCTTGTCCACCATCGTGCCCGATGGCATGGCTCCGTTCCTCGATACCCTGGAATGCGAGGGCACCTGGGAAGGCGAACTTCTCCACACCGCTCGCGACGGCAACACGATCACCGTGGATTCCCGCATGGTGCTGGTCCGCGAGCCTGGCAGCGCCTACGTGATTGAGACCAACCGCGACATCTCGCGCCGCCGCGCCGCGGAAGCGGCGCTCCAGGAGGCCCACGAACTCCTCGAAGATCGCGTCCGCGAACGCACCGCGGAGTTGACGCAATCCAACGAATCGTTGCGCAGTTCCGAGGACCGCTACCGCCTGCTGGTCGAAGGCGTCAACGATTACGCCATTTTCATGATGGACCCGTCCGGAGCCGTTCAGACCTGGAACAGCGGAGCGGAACGCCTCAAGGGCTTCAATGCCGGCGAAATCCTCGGCAAATCGTTCTCTTCTTTCTTCACCGCCGAAGACGTTGCCGCAGGTGTTCCCTCGCAGGAGTTGGTCCGTGCGGCGGCCGCCGGTAAAGCCGAGGTCGAGGGCTGGCGGATTCGTCCCGATGGCTCGCGGTTCTGGATCACCGGCACACTGATCGCCCTCTTCGATAGCAATCGCACTCTGAAGGGCTTCACCAAGATCGCCAGGGACCTCACGGAAAGACGGCGCAACGATGAGTTGCTGCGCTCCGTCCTCGACCATACCGTCCATGGCATCGTCGGCATCGACGAAAAAGGTATCGTCACTCTCTTTAACCGCGCCGCCGAAGACATCTTCCACAGGGCTGCCTCCGAGGTAATCGGTGCCAATGTCAAACTGCTGATGCCGGAGCCTTACCAGTCGGAGCACGATGGCTACCTCTCTAACCATCTGAGGACCGGCGAGCCTAAGGTGATCGGCCGCTCCCGGCGAGTCCTGGGATTACGCAAAGACGGCGCTACCTTTCCCATGGATCTCACCGTTACCGGATTCCTATTGGAGGGCCGCCGTCATTTCGTCGGCATCGTGGAGGACATCTCGGAAAAGCAAAAACTGGAGGCGCAATTCCACCAGTCCCAGAAGTTCGAAGCCGTCGGGCAATTGGCCGGCGGCGTGGCGCATGATTTCAACAATCTGCTCACCATCATTTCGGGATACTGCGAGATGATCCTCTCCGATCTGCCCGCCGCCGATGAGTTGCGCTCCAGCGTCGAGCCAATTCTGGAGGCGAGCGCTCGAGCCGCCGCTCTCACCGGCCAACTCCTCGCCTTCAGCCGGCGTACCGTACTCGAACCCAAGGTGCTGGACTTCAACGTAGTGGTCAACGGCATGGAGAGCATGTTGCAGCGCCTGCTCGGTGAGGACATCGAGCTCACAGCTTCTCTCGATCCCAGGATCGGTCTGGTAAAAGTCGATCCCGGCCAACTGGGGCAGGTCCTCATGAACCTGGCCGTCAACGCTCGCGACGCCATGCCGCGAGGTGGACTCTTGACCATTGAAACCCACGCCGTGGAACTGGACGAAATGCCCCACGACAGCCATCCGGAATGCCATCCCGGCCGGCACGTCATGCTGGTGTTGACCGATACCGGCGAGGGCATGTCCCCGGAGGTCAAAGCCCGTATCTTCGAGCCGTTCTTTACTACGAAAGACGTGGGAAAGGGAACCGGCCTGGGTTTAGCCGTTGTCCTCGGTATCGTCAGGCAGAGCGGCGGATCCATCGAGGTTTATAGTGAACCCGGCGCCGGTACCAGGTTCGAGATTTGCTTCCCTACCGCCGATCAGCAGTTCGCCCCATCCCCCAACACCGAACCGTCCATTGACCCGCATGGCGTCGAGACCATCCTGCTCGTGGAGGATGATGAGGCGGTGCGCCGTTTTGCGCTGCGTTCCTTGCAGTCTCACGGCTACCGGATATTGCAGGCCAGTGACGCCCGGCAGGCCGTAGACATCGCCGAACAACATCGGGGCCGGATCGACTTATTGGCCACCGACCTGGTGATGCCGCGTATGAGCGGCCGCGAACTGGCGCAAGCCCTCCAGCCGAAATTCCCCGCGATGAAAGTGCTCTACCTGAGCGGTTATACGGATGACGCCATGGTGCGCCACGGCCTTCTGCACCTTGACGTGAACTTCCTCCAAAAACCGTTCACCCCATCCTCATTGGCCAACAAGGTCCGCCAGGTCCTCGACCAGAAAATCAACGCCTGAACTACCGGAACAGAGCTTCGACTCCCCGCTGGATCACCGCCGCCCCCGCCACGCCGGCCGCCGCCGATGCAAACGCCGGCCGCGCCCCGCTCCGCTTCCATTCCTCGTGCACCGCGTGATATCCCAGGTAGAACAGCCATCCCGCGGCGATTCCCATCGGATAGGTGATCCACTCCGAACCCAGCCGCGGCCCCATCATCAGCCCCAACGCGCCGCCCGCCAGGGTCGAGCCTTCCGCCAGCACCGCCCACCCCATCGCCGCCTTTCGCGATTTCACCGCTGCACGCAGAATCCCGCCCAGCGCGATTCCTTCCGGCAGTTTGTGCAGCGCCACCGCCAGGGGCACCGCCACTCGCAGTCCCAGCGGTACCGCCAACTGTACCGTCGCCACGCTCCACCCGTCCAGGAAACTGTGCACCGTCGCAGCCACAATCAACGGTGCCGCGAACCCGTGCAATTCGGTGGAACATGCATTGTGATCGTGATCGTGCGCGCACGTCGGACACACCCGATAGACGAATCGATTGACCAGCAGCAGCACGCCATAGCCGACGGAAAACAGCAGTATCGTCACCCGCCACCCAATCTCGCTCGCCAGTTCCGGCACCAGTCCGAAGATTGCCACGCCCAACAGAATCCCCGCGCTAAACGGCACCACCGCCCGGGCTCGCTCTCGCAACCCGGTCATCCAGATCCCGAGCACCGCACCCAGCAACCCCACAAACGTAGCCAAAGCCGGCGCCGTGATCCCCATAATCAGCCTCTACTGTAACAGTGATCTGCGCACCGCTTGCTATCCGTCTCTCACTGTGTCTGAATATGCAGATGCACCGTTATCCGGGGATGCTGTTCATTGGCGTTTTTGTCGCGGCCCTGTCTGCCCAAGCGCCCACCGGCGAAATCGCCGGCACCGTTTACGATCCTGCCGGCGGTGTCGTGCCCAACGCTTCCATCAAAGTTAAGAGCGCGGCCACCGCTTTCGAGCGCGCCCTGCTCAGCAATCAGAACGGTCAGTACAGCGTACCGTCGCTCGCCGCCGGCGCCTATGAAATGCGCGTAGCAGCACCCGGCTTCGCCACCTACTCAGTCAAAGCCGTGGTCGCGACCGGCGGCGTCACCACCGTCGATCCGCACCTCCAGGTGGGAGAGCAAAAAGATACCGTCACCGTGGACACCATCAACCCGCAGATCGAACTCGAATCCCACACCATCGATCAGGTCATCACCCGCCAGCAGATCCAGCAACTCCCGCTCAACGGCCGCAGCTTCCTGCAACTCGCCTTCCTCTCCCCCGGCATCGCCATCTCCTCCAACTACCAGGGCGACTACAACCGCGCCATGGACGTCTCCATTCTGGGCGGCGACCCCGACCGGACCCGCATCGCCGTCGACGGCGCGCGCATCAACGACTCCGTCGATGGCGGCACCCAGCAGAACTTCTCTCAGGAAATCGTGCAGGAATTCCAGATCTCCAGCGTCAACTTCGATCTCTCCACCGGTATCACCGCCGCCGGCGCCATCAACATCGTCACGCGCAGCGGCAGCAACCAGTTCCACGGGAGCGGCTTCTTCTTCTTCCGCGATCACCATATGGCCGCCTATCCCGGCCTGCAACGCGATCCCCTTGCGCCGGACCCGTTCTTCGCGCGCCGCCAGAGCGGTCTGTGGGTCGGCGGACCCGTCGTCAAGGACCGCCTCTTCTTCTTCGCCGCCTACGAGCACAACAATCAGGAGGGCGTCTTCACCAGCGTCCCCACCGACCCCGCCTTCAGCAGTCTGGCCCGCGTCACCGCGAGCCCTAAGCACGATAACCTGGCCAACGCCCGCCTCGATTACCGCATCAGCGCCGCCAATACCGCTTTCGTCCGGTTCTCCCACGATGGCAACAACACCTTCGCGCCCCGTGACGTCAACTCCATGCCCTCCGCCTGGGAGACCAACACCAACTGGGCCGATTCCGGAGTCTTCTCCCTCATCAGCACAATCCGCCCCACCCTGGTCAATGAATTCCGCTATTCCAATACCTTCTGGAGCAATCACAACGCGCCGCCCACCGCCGACCAGTGCCCCGGCTGTCTCGGACTCGGCGGCCCGAACGTCACGGTCGAAGGCGCCGGCGTGGAATTCGGCAATCAATACCAATTCCCCGCAGAGCCGTCTCGTCCGCCGCAATATCTTCGCCGACAACATGACCTGGCAGCACGCCAACCATCGCATGAAATTCGGCGGTGAGATCGAATTCCTTAAAGGCACCGGCACCTATACGCTGGACGCGCCAGCCGATATCACCCTCTTTTCCCCGCAGGAGGTCCGCCAGTTGGCGCCGCCCCTCTCTGCCCTCATGCCCACCACCTTCAACACGCTCTCCGACGTTCTCAGCCTGCCCCTACAGACCTTCGTCTTCGGCATCGGCGACATCAATCAGCCGCCCACCTTCCAGCGCAGCCAGGCCGATCACGACCGTCTCTTCCATGTCTACTGGCAGGACACCTGGAAAGTGCGGCCGCACTTCGCTTTCAACTACGGCCTCGCCTGGTCCTTTGAGAGCAACGCGCTCAACCACGACCTCACCAAGCCTCAATACCTCGCGCCCATTTTCGGCGCCGGCGGCCTCGGCCATGAGCAGCATGCATACCTGCGCTTCAGCCCCGCGGCCGGCTTCGCATGGAGCCTGCCCGACAATCGCACCGTCATCCGCGGCGGCGGCGGAATCTTCTACGACACTCTCAACATCGAAACCCGCCTGGTGGAGCGCGCCTACCTCGGCCCTCTCGGCACCGGCTATCTGCCGCTGCCCGGTTCCATCGTTCCGAACCCGATTCCCGTTCCGGGGTTGCCCGCCGGAGCGCCGCTCGATATCCGCGTGCCCACGCTCTTCTCGGGCAATCTGCTAACGGCGATCCTGCCGCTGATACGCGCGAGCGCCATCCAGCAGCTCAACGTCAACCCCAACAATACCGATCTCTCCGTACGCAACATCGATGTTTTCAAGACCGCCAGCGATCTGTTCGTGCAGGATTTTGTGCCGGCCCAGGCGCAGCACCTCAGCCTCGGCGCGCAGCGTCAGGTCACCAGCGATTTCGCAGTCACGGCCGATTTCGTCTTCCGCCACTACATTCACGAAAAGCTGCGCGGCGTGGATCTCAACCACTACACGGCGGTCGGCGGTCCCGTTATTCCGGCGTGCACCGCGGCGCAAGCCACCGTGCCCGGCGTCGAGTGCTCCAACGGTCCCATACAGGCGACTATCAGCGGCGGCAACGGTACTTACAAGGGCCTCCTGGTGCGCGCCGACAAGCGCTTCAGCCACCATCATTCCGTCGCTGTTTCCTACGCCCTGCAGAGCGACCAGAATATTTACGGACTCAACGATTTGGACACGCCCATCACGAATCTGAACAACTGGACACAGAATGTCGGGCCATCCTCACCCCGCCATGTCCTGAATATTTCCGGCATGGTGGAAGCTCCGGGCGGCATACAGGTGTCATTCATTTCCAGCTTCAACAGCCGCCAGCCCTTCCAGCCGATCATTACGGGGACCGATTTCTACGGCACCGGCATAGACGAATTTCTGCTCCCGGGCTCCGGCACCAACCAGTTCAACTTCGGCCTGGGTAAGAGCGACCTGGTGAGGCTGGTGAACCAATACAACCAGACCTACGGCGGCAAGAAGGGGCCCAACCCGGCGCAGACGTTTCCCACCATCACGCTGCCGCAGAACTTCGAAACCGGGCACGTCTTCAACTCGCAGGACCTGCGCGTGACCAAGCTCTTCAAATTCCGCGAGCGTGTGGAATGGCAGATCTTCGGTGAAGTCTTCAACGTGCTGAACACCGCCAACCTCAGCGGCTACGCCGACAACCTGCTGGCCCCCGGTTTCGGCCAGCCTACTGCCCGTTTCAGCAACATCTTCGGTACCGGCGGCCCGCGCAGTTTTCAGTTGGGTACGAGGTTGTCGTTTTAAGCAACCGCTCCCTGACGGTCGCGGCTCGGACTGCACACACACATCACAGACCGTTGCGGGCATATACGGTGTAGGCGCTGTTCTCCAGCACCTGGTGGAATTCGTGGGCCATCATGCTTCGGATATACCGATAAGTCTGCGGCTCGCGCTGCTCGTACTGCGGAATCCATTCGGCGTAGCGATTCCTGTCGATCACGATGAAGTCCGGCCGATGCCCACTGCGATACCCCAGGCGCGGATCGTCTACTACGCCTCCGTTCGCCAGTTCGAACGACAGCTCGGCGCTGCCCATGATCGTGTCCTTCCCCTGGGCGTGCGCCTTCAGGTAATTCGTGGTGGCCAGGTACATCGTGGAATAAGCGCGCTGCGAGACTCGCCGTCCGGTGGTCGCCACTTGAATCATCACCAGCGCCACCAGAGCTGCTGCCAGCATCCATCGGGGCAGGGAACGATGATCCCACCACCAGACTCCCGCGACTGCGGTTAACGAGATCATCCACACCACAAAGTGGATCAGATATTGGTGCTGAGCCTCGCGGTCGAGCGCAATCATCACCGCCAGGCTCACGCCGGAGACCAGCAGCAGGCTGCGTATGCCCCGGCGGCTGCGCAGTTCCCGGTTCGACACCACGCCGAGGATTCCGGCCGCATACGCCGCCAGAATCAGAATCTTGCTGTGACTGAAACCCGTGGTATCAGGCGCCATTCCGAACATGTAGAGGAAGCGCACCACGAGTTGGCTGTGAAAGATGGCCATCGGGTCCGTGAGGGGCAATCCACGCTCGGCGGCGTTGCCCCCGAACTGCGCCAGGAAATCGCGCGGAGCCTGCATGATGTAGAGTCCCCACCCGATCGCCCCCACCACGTAAGGCACTGCTGCAACCAGGATATGCCGAATCCGGATCCGTTTCCAATCGCTATAAAGCGTCAGGACAGCGAGCCCGCAGCAATAGCCCGCCGCCATCGGATGAGTCAATCCGGCGGCCACTACCAGGCTCTGGCTTACTAGCACGGCCCGCGTGAAGTTGCGTTCGCGAAGCAGCAGGAAGGCCGTCAGGCTGGCGGCGCCCAAGGCCGCCGCCATCATGTCCATGCGGCCCACTGAGGAGGTCCACAGCACGGTGAAATCCACCGCCATCAAGCCCAGGGCCAGCACAGCGACGCGTTCGTCGCCCGTCAGAATCTTCAGCATCCGGTACCACGCCCACAGCGCCACCAGTCCCCAGAGAATCGAGAGGTAGCGCGCTTGCATGAGGCCGAAGCCAATGGCGCGGAACCACGCCGCTTCCGTCAGCGGGAATAGGGGCACCATCCAGTACGTGTGTTCGTGAATGCCGGTCAGATTGTTGGTGCGAAAAGACGCTGTCGGGTCCAGCACCGTGGTGCCGAAGTTCCCCTTGGTGATCAGATTGAACGCGGGGTTGGCGAACCACCCCTCGTCAGACCACGGCAGGTTCGTGTGCGCGCACAAGACAGCGACCGCAACGAACACCAGCACGATGGGAACGATGACTTTCATGGGAAGTAATATTATCGCCTGTCGCGTCCGGTAGAACCGATGCGCTAGACTCAAGTGAATTGTCTGAGTTCCAAAACCAGCCAGCCTCAGAAGTGCCGCGTGCCCACCGTTTTTTCGCCGGTGTTCTGTGGAACTGGGTCGGGGTGGCGCTGAACGTCGCCATCGGCCTTCTGCTTTCGCCCTACATCGCGCGCAAGCTCGGCTCGGAACGGTACGGCATTTGGGTGCTGGTGTTTTCCCTGGTCGAGTACCTATGGTTTTTCGACCTGGGGTTCAATACGTCCGTCACCCAATTCGTGGCCAAATACCGTGCCAGGAATGAGCCGGAGCAGATCAACCGCGTGATCAGCACGGGGCTGGTTTATTTCTGCGCCGTGGCTATCGTGTTCGCCCTCGCCACCCTGCTGGTTGCCTGGCGCGGCGTCGAGTTGTTCAAGATTGCCAGCCCCGTCGACCGCCAGGATTTCCGGGTTTTAATCCTGATTGCGGGCCTGGGATGGGCGCTGAATTTTCCGCTCCATTTCTTCAGCTCCTGCCTGGACGCCTTCCAGCGCTACGACCACATCACGCGCACCTGGGTGGCCCAGCTTCTCATCCGCTCGGTGGGCTGCGCGCTGCTGTTGTACTTCGGCTTCGGCCTGAGGGAACTGGGTGTGGTGATGGTGGTGGGACAACTGGTGGGCAACTCCCTCGCCATGCTGGCCTTCCGCTCGGTATTCCCGGAGATGCGCCTTTCGTCCCTCTATGTGAAGTTCGACCTGGTCAGGGAGATGTGGAACTACGGCGTGCATTCCTTCGTCGCCAACATTTCCAATCTGCTGCTCAATCAGGGTGCGCCGGTCATGATCGGCCATTTCAGCGGGGCTTCTTTCGTGGGCTTCTACACGTTTCCCTCGCGCTTACTGGCCTACTCGGTGGAGGCGGTCACGCGCATCGGATTCGTCACCCGCTCCAACGTGGTGGAAATGCAGGCGAAAGGCGATGAGAAGGCCGTCTACAGTTTGGGCATCTACCTGAACCGTTACTGCGTGACCTTGTTCCTGCCGCTCGTGATCTACCTGCTTGGTGTACGGCACCGAACTGCTTCGCCGCTGGGTCAACATGGAATTCGCGGTAGCTTGCGGACCCCTGCTGCCGGTAATTTCGCTCACCACTATGTTCGCCGTGGCCGGGCAGTTCAATTCCACCTCAATGCTCTACGGCTTGAGCCGCCACGACCGTATGGCGCGCGGCCTGCTGGTGGAGGCGCTACTCGGCGTGCTCGGCATCTGGCTGGTGCTGCCGCACTACGGCATCCTGGGCGTCGCCTGGGTGGTGGGCATGTTGTCCGTTCTCAACCGCGGCCTCTACGTGCCGTGGCTGGTCTGCCGCGCGTTGGATTCGTCGTTCCTCAACTATATGCGCGGGCATCTACGCACGGCCGCTGCTGACTGCCGTTCCGGTGCTGTTGGTCGCGCAGGCGCTGAAAGCCGCCGGCGTCAGCGGGCGGACCTGGCCGCAGTTGATCCTGATGGGAGGTTTTACGTCGGCTGCCTTCTTCGTGCCGGCCTTCTTTATCTGCGTCACTCCCGACCACCGCAAGCTGATGCTGCACGCCGTCGCCGGACGTTTGTTGCCGCGCAAGGTGGCGGCTACGGCATAGGTGGGAAGAAAGTCAGTTGACAGACGACGCTTCGCGATCGTCTGTCCCACGCAGAGTTCAATCAGTACAGAATGCGGGTGCGGATGGTTCCGGGGACCAGTTCCAGCTTGCGGCGGATCGATACCGTCTCGGCGCGCTCGTCCGTCTCCACGTCGATCACCACGTAGCCCACCTTCGCGTCCGTCTGCAAATACTCGCCCGCGATGTTGATCGCTTCCTCGGAAAAGACCGCGTTGATGGCGCTCAGCACGCCGGGCTGATTGCGATGGATGTGCAGCACGCGATGCTTGCCCGGGTGCTCCGGCAGCGAAACTTCCGGGAAGTTGACCGCCCCCAGCGTGGACCCGTTGTTGCTGTACCGGATCAGCTTGCTCGCTACCTCGATGCCGATGTTCTCCTGCGCTTCTTCGGTGCTGCCGCCGATATGCGGGGTGAGCAGAACGTTGTCCATGCCGCGCAGCGGGGACAGAAACTCCTGCGTGGTGCTCTTCGGTTCGGCGGGGAAGACGTCGACCGCCGCGCCGCATAGCTGCCCCGATCGCAGCGCGCCCGCCAGCGCCTCGATCTCCACCACCGTACCGCGCGACGCGTTGATCAGGCCCGCGCCGGGCTTCATGCGCTCCAGTTGCCCGGCGCCGATCATCTGAAAGGTGGCCGCGGTTTCCGGCACGTGCAGCGTGACCACGTCGGCCGCCTCCAGCAGCGCGTCCAGCGATTGCGCCTGCCGCGCGTTGCCCAGCGCCAGGCGCGTCTCGATATCGTGGAAGATCACCTGCATGCCGAGCGATTCGGCCAGCACCCCCACCTGCGTGCCGATGTGTCCGTAGCCCACGATTCCCAGCGTCTTGCCGCGCACTTCGTGGCTGCCCGTGGCGGTCTTCAGCCATCCGCCCCGGTGCGCCGCGGCATTGCGCTGCGGGATGCCGCGCAGCAGCAGGATGATCTCCGCCAGCACCAGTTCGGCAACGCTGCGCGTGTTGGAAAACGGCGCGTTGAACACCGGAATGCCGCGCTCTTCGGCCGCCGCCAGGTCCACCTGGTTGGTGCCGATGCAGAAGCAGCCCACCCCGGTCAAGCGCGACGCATTCTCGAAAAACTCGCGATCCAGTTGGGTGGCCGAACGTATGCCGACAAAGTAAGCGTCCGCCGCGGCGCTCGCCAGTTCTTCGCTGCGCAGCGCCTTCTGGTGATACTCGATATTACTGTAGCCGTCCGCCTGGAATTTCTCCGCGGCGCTGGAATGAATGCCTTCCAGTAACAGGATCTTGATCTTACTCTTATCGAGTGAAGTCTTAGTCATGAGTCGCTCTTGCCAGAATGCGATACCCTCCCTGGTTATAGACCTCCCGATACTCCGTGGCAAGCAGATGCGAAACAAACCCGTGGATCTCCGGCGAGAGGGTCTGCATCATGAGAATACGGTCGTCCCACGAGGGATCGATGACCACCACCTCGGCCCGCTTGCCGCTGTCATAGCCCAGCCGGAAATCGTCCAACACATTCCAGTCCGGTCCCAGGCCGAAAATCAGTGCGGCGTCTCCCATGATCGGCGTGATTTCGATCGAATTGCCCGCGCAGGTATTCGACCGCCGGATTGTAAGTCAACTGCCTCCGGTTGCGCCACGCGGAACTCGGTGTGCGGGGCACCTGCAATCCTACAAACAGGAGCATCGCGGCGGCTAGCGCCCATCGCCAGCGCGGCGCGCTTCAGCCATATCCAGCGAACCGCCACCGCCAGCAGGATGGAGTATAGCGGCGTCAGGTAGATAAGGTAGAAGTGAGTCTTGAGGCCTTCGAATTCCGTCAGGAAAACCAGCACGATGGCGGTCCAGATCAGCAGCAGCCGGTAGCCGCGATGCTGCCGGATTTCGCGGACCAACAGGCATGCGGCCGCTCCCGCGAGGAACATCACCAGCGGGATCGCATTCAGCCGTCCGGTTCGCGACGACCACGCAGCCAACCCGTAGCTGTCCATATAGCGGTGCGAGATCTCCAGCCACAGCGCCGCGAAGGGAGTTGTGATGGTGGGCCCGCGGCCGCTGGCGTTGCCCAGAAACTGCGCCAGAAAATCGGCCGGACTCTGCGCGATGTACAGCGCCCATCCGGCGCCGATTGCGAGGTACGGAACGCTGCCAGCGCCACTGTGCCGAAGCGCACGCGCCGGCGGTCGAAGTAGAGCGTCGTGACGGCCAGAATCAGCGCCAGCATGGCGCCATTCGGATGCGTGAAGAAGGCCATCGCCGCCAGGCTTTGACTCACCGCCACGGCAAGCGGAAAACTGCGCTCGCGCAGCAGCAGGTAGGCGGCCACGCCGCTCCACCCGAGCGCCACCGTCATCACATCCATACGGCCGTCGGACGCCTGCAGCAGGAAGTGGTAGTCCACCGCGATCAGCCCCAGGCTGCCCAGCGTCAGCAGCGGCTGGCCGGTGAGTTTCCACAGAATCGCGCCCCAGGCGCACAGCGCGATCAATCCCCAGAGCAGCGAGAGCAGGCGCATGGAGTAGATGCTGAACCCGAATACGCGAAACCCCGCGGCATTCACCAGCAGATTCAGCGGCATCACCCAATACGTGTGCCGGTCGATGCCTGTCAGCTTCACGCTCTTCCAGGTGCTGCTGGCGGGTTCCAGGACGGTGGTGCCCATGAACCCCTTGTAGGCGAGATTGTAAGCGGGATTTCCAAACCACGCTTCGTCGCACCAGGGTGCGCGCGTGAATACATTGGTGAGACCCAAGCCGAGGTAAACAAGAACGATCAGGGCCGATCCGGCGACAAGACGCGGGCTAACCACAACGGAACCTGATCATTTGGAAAATGGTGGGCGCGCAGGGACTCGAACCCCGGACCCCCTCGGTGTAAGCGAGGTGCTCTAACCAACTGAGCTACGCGCCCCGAAAACTTCAAGAGGCCACCATTGACGACTTTAACATGGCGGCGCAAGGGTCTCCAAACGCGGGTGCGGACATTCTGGCAAAGCGCCTCACCCCGGCCAGCTGTGTGTTGCCCGCTTGCCCGTGGCGTGCCACAATCGTTGCCATGTCCCGAACCCCGCTTGTCCTCCTCGCTTTCGCTCGCTTTCGCCTGCTCCGCCATGGCGCAGGCGCCGGTCAATGGCAAACGCGTGCGCCGCCTGCTGATCCACAACGCCATCGTGGTCGATGGCAACGGGACGCCGGCCAGCGGTCCCAAGGATATCGTCATCGAGAACAACATGATCGCGGACGTCATCCCGCTGGACCCGGTCGCCGCCGCCCGCGGATCGCGCGGGGCGGCGCAGGCCGACGCGGTGATCGACGCCACCGGCAAGTACGTCCTCCCCGGGTTGATCAACGCGCACGCCCATTTGCAGGAGGAGCGCGGCGGCAAGCCGCAGCCGCTGGAATACGAACTCGACATCTGGCTGGCCTGCGGCATCACCACCATCCGCGACGTGGGCAGCGATACCAAGCGCGCGCTCGAAATCCGCAAGCAGAGCGCCGAGGGCGAACTCGCCGCGCCGCGCATTTTCGTCTATCCCATGTTCGGCCGCGTGCGCAATGAAAGCGAAGCGCGCGCCCGCGTGCAGTCGCTGAAGCAGCAGGGCGCGGACGGCATCAAGATTCTCGGCATCGATCGCGACATCATGGGGGCGATGGAGGACGAGGCGCACAAGGTGGGGCTGCGCATCGCGCACCACGCCGGCGTCGAAGAGACCAACGCGTGGGACGACATCAAGTTCGGCACCACCAGCATCGAGCACTGGTACGGCATTCCGGACGCGGCCATCGAGGGCGGCGTGCAGAACTTTCCCTCGACTTACAACTACAACAACGAGACCGACCGTTTCCGCTATGCCGGCCACCTGTGGCGCGAAGCCAACCCGGAGCGGCTGGGCAAGGTGCTCGACGGCATGGTGCAGGCGCACGTGGCGTGGGTGCCGACGCTCGATATCTACGAGGCCAGCCGCGATCTGCAGCGCGCGCAGAATCAGCCGTGGTTCGCCGAGTATCTGCACCCGGTGCTGGCGGAGTATTTCCAGCCGAACCCGGCCAACCACGGGTCCTACTTTCTGGGTTGGACCTCCACCGACGAGATGTACTGGAAGGAGAACTATCGCCTCTGGATGGCCGCGCTGCGCGAGTTCGACCGGCGCGGCGGCCTGATCGGCATGGGCGACGATGCCGGCTTCATCTACCAGATGTACGGCTTCGGGCTGATCCGCAGCATGGAACTCCACCAGGAGGCGGGCTTCCATCCCATCAAGATCATCCAGCAGGCTACGGGCAATAACGCGAAGATCCTGGGGCAGGAGGAAAAGCTGGGACGCGTGCGCGCCGGGTTCGCCGCGGACCTGATCGTGGTGAACGGGAATCCGCTGGAGAATTTGAAGGTGCTCTACCCGACCGGCACTGAAGAGATCCGCGACGGCAAGCAGGTACACGGCGGCGGCGTCGAGTGGACCATCAAGGACGGCATACCGTATCACGCTCCGACACTGATGGCGCGCGTGAAGGAGATGGTGGCGCAGGCGCGGAAGAAGTGAGCCTGCCGGACACAAAAATGGGGCGGAATCGCGTCGCCGCGATCCGCCCCTTTTTGGTTTGGAGGTTTAAAACGTGTACAGCAGCGTGCCGGCCGGCGGTTCCACCGGACCGCCCGCGGTCACGGCGGCATCGCCTTCGGCATTCAGCACGCGGTAGTAGATCCCGGTATCGCCGAGATAGACTTCCAGGTCCGCGGGACGCGGCAGGGTGCCCTGAATCAGCGCCTCGCTGAGCGGGTCTTCGATGTACTTCTGCAGGGCCCGGCGCAAGGGGCGCGCGCCGTAGCTGCGATCCGCGCAGGTCTTCTCCAGCAGGTACTTCGAGGCTTCCGGGGTGAGCCGGATCTTCACCTGCTTGGCCACCAGGTTCACGTTCACCTGGTTCACCAACAGTTCGATGATCTTGATCAGATCGTCGTCGGTCAGCGACGTGAAGAGAATGACTTCATCGAGGCGGTTGAGGAATTCGGGATTGAACGCCTTCTTGACCTCGCTGCGCACCATGTCCTCGACCTTGGTCGAACCGGCTTCGCCGGCGGGGATCGAGAAGCCCAGGTTGCCGCGCTTTTCGAGGAAGCGGGCGCCCAGGTTGCTGGTCATGATGATGATGGTGTTCTTGAAATCGACCTGGTTGCCGAGTCCGTCGGTCAACTGGCCGTCTTCAAACACCTGGAGCAGGATGTTGTAGATGTCCGGGTGCGCCTTCTCGATTTCATCCAGCAGGATGATGGAGTACGGGTTGCGTTTGACGCGCTCGGTGAGCTGGCCGCCCTCTTCGTAGCCCACGTAGCCGGGAGGCGAACCGATCAGCTTGGAGACCGAGTGCTTTTCCATGTACTCGGACATGTCGAAGCGCACCAGGCTCTTCTCGCTGCCGAACAGGAACCCGGCCAGGGCGCGCGCGACTTCGGTCTTGCCGACGCCCGTGGGGCCGAGGAACAGGAAGCTGCCGGCCGGACGATTGCTCGCCTTGAGCCCGGCGCGCGAACGGCGGATGGCCCGCGCCAGCGCGGAGATCGCTTTCTCCTGGCTGACCACGCGCTTGTGCAGCTCTTCTTCGATGCGCAGCAGCTTGGCGATTTCCTCTTCCTTGATGGACGTCATGGGGACGCCGGTCCAGCGCGCCACCACGTCTTCGATATCGTCCTTGGTCACGCAGCCGGTGGAGGAATCGTCCAGGTTGTACTTCTCGCGGAGCTGCCGCATGTTCTCGCGCTCTTTGCGTTCTTCATCGCTATAGAAGCGCGCCTTTTCGAATTCGTGATTGGCGATCGCGTTCTCCATGCGGTGCACGATGAACTTGATGCGCTTCTGGATGTCGGCGAGATCGGCGGGGAGCGTGGTCTGGCGCAGTTTGACGCGCGCGCCGGCTTCATCGATCAGATCGATGGCCTTGTCCGGCAGGTAGCGGTCCGGAATGTAGCGGCTGGAGGTGTAGACCGCGGCCTCGATGGCTTCATCGGTATAGCCCACGGCGTGGAACTTCTCGTAGCGGTCCTTGATGCCGAACAGGATCTTGATGGCGTCGGCTTCGTTGGGCGGCGGAACCTTGACGGCCTGGAAGCGGCGTTCGAGCGAGCGATCCTTCTCGATGGACTTGCGGAATTCGGCCGGCGTGGTGGCGCCGATGCACTGGATTTCGCCGCGCGAGAGCGCCGGCTTCAGGATGTTGGCGGCGTCGAGCGAGCCTTCGGCCGAACCCGCGCCCACCAGGGTATGCAACTCGTCGATGAAGATGATGGCGTTCTGATTCTCCATCAACTCTTTCATGATGGTCTTGAGCCGCTCTTCGAACTGGCCGCGATACTTGGTGCCGGCCACGATCAGCGAGAGGTCCAGCGCCAGGATGCGCTTGTCGGCCAGGAAGGAAGGCACGTCGCCTTCGGAAATGCGCTGCGCCAGGCCTTCGACGATGGCCGTCTTGCCGACGCCGGGTTCGCCGATCAGCACCGGGTTGTTCTTGGTGCGGCGGCAGAGAATCTGGACGACCCGCTCCAGTTCGTAGTCGCGCCCGATGAGCGGGTCCAGGGTGTTGTCCATGGCGGCCTGGGTGAGGTCGCGGCTGAACTCGGCCAGCAGCGAACTTTCCTTGGGCCGGGCGGACGCCACTTTTTCACTCTGCGAACGCGCCAGTTCCTCGCGGATGGTGGAGAGCCGGAGGCCGCGTTCGTGCAGGATCTCCGCCGCGAAGCACTTCTCTTCGCGCAACAGGCCGAGCAGCAGGTGCTCCGTGCCGATGTGCTTGTGGCTCAGCCGCTCGGCTTCCTCGGCTCCGTAGGCCAGCACGCGCTTGCATTCGTGGCTGAGCGGCAGGTCGACACTGGTGGAAACCTTTTCGCGGATGGTGGTGTGTCCTTCAATCTGCTTTCGAATGGATTCTACGGCAGCATGGGACCGCAGAAAACGGTTCGCCAGTGCTTTGTCCTCGCGCAGCAGGCCGAGGAGCAGATGTTCGGTCTCGATGTACGGACTGCCGAACTGGCTGGCTTCATACCGCGCGAAGAAGATCACTCTACGCGCCTTCTCCGTATAACGCTCAAACATAAAAAATGGCCCCCTATTACTTTAAAGGATACTCCGGGTCGGCTCCAGGTTGCGAACTGGATGGTCCTTCCGGTACCAGGCCACCCTTTTCCAGGTTCAGTACTCGGTCGCAGCGCCGTGCGAACCCCAAATTGTGCGTGACAAAAACCGACGTGAACTGGTGCGTGCGGTGCAGGTCTTCCAGCAGTTGAAAAATCATTTCGCTGGTCCGGAAATCCAGGTTGCCGGTAGGCTCATCGGCAAGCAAAACACTGGGTTTTCCCACAAGCGCACGGGCCAGCACGACACGCTGCTGTTCTCCGCCCGACAATTCACCCGCGCGGTGCGATGCCCGCGCTCGAAGCCCCACTTCATCCAACCTCGCGAGCGATTCGGCGGCAGCCTTGGCGTGCTCCCACCCCCGAATCAACAACGGCATCATCACGTTTTCCTGCGCCGTAAACTCAGGCAGCAGGTAGTGAATCTGCCAAACAAACCCAATCTCCCGATTCCGGAAATCCGACTGTTCCGCCGGCGACAGACCCGTGATCTCTCTACTTCCGTAGTGTATCGTACCCCTTGAAGGACTGTCCAGACCGCCCAAAAGATGCAACAAAGTGGACTTGCCCGCGCCCGACTCGCCCACCAGGGCCAACATTTCGCCGCGTTCCACGTCCAGGTCGAGGTTTTCGAACACCACCAGGTCGCTGGTGCCCGAGCGGTAGGTCTTGGTGACTCCCCGCGCCCGGATGTAGGGCTCTGGCATCTAAGGCATACGATAACGCACTGCGGCGCGTTCGGTACGGAGGACTAGGGGAGAAGAGACGGACGTTTGTGGGATAAATCCCGTGCGAAAAATAAATCCGCCGCAAATGGCGCTTTCGTGCGGCTGGATACATTAGCAGTTCATTCATGTGCCCCGGGTGGCGGCGCCACCAATACCTGGACTGGCGCAGCCGCGTTTTTCCAGGCGGACCGTCTTGGGCCCGGCGAGCTGGCGGGTTTCGGCGGGGAATCCGGGCGCGTAGGCGTTCACGGTGAAATCGCCGGCGGGCAGGCCGTCGAACACGAAGCGGCCCTTGTCGTCGGTTTCGGTGTAGCGGCTGCGATCGCCGGATTTCAGTTCCACGACCGCGGCGACCGGCGCGCCGATGCGGCCGGTATAGTGGGCCAGGTCCAGATCGCGTAGAAAGAGCAGGTCGCCGGTGACGAAGCCTTCCACGCGGCCGGCGGTGTCGGCGTAGTTCTTGTAGAAGTAGAGGTAGGCGAGATCGTCGCCGGCGTCGGTGAGGCGGCGGGTGCGGGTGCAGGCGCCGGTGGTCATGATGTTGGACTCCTCGTCGTCGTCGGCATAGACGAGGTAGGTTTCGCCGGTCTGGAAATTGATGCCGCAATCGCCGAAAGCGGTCCAGACCTCGACGGTTTTGGCGGGCGCGTCGTCATCGTCGTCGTCGCCGATTTCGCCGCGGAAAACGGTTTTGACGCGCAGGCGGACGCGCTTGCCGTGGTCGAGAATCCAGTAGAAGAGTTCGGCGAGTTGATCGGGCGAGGTGGCGTCGGCGAGGCGTTTTTTGTGATCGGCGGGCAGGTCGGGGAAGATCTTGAGATAGGCGTCGCGCAGTTTGGCGAAGGCGGCGGGGGAGCGGTCGGTCTGGGCGCGGGCGGATTCCTGATTGAGCAGGTCGAGGGCGGCGCGTTGTCCGGCATTCCAGGAGTCGAGGAAGCTGGGCTCGATGGCTTCGACGGTGCCGACGAAGATGATGTCGGTGGCGGCGACCTCATTGCAGACCGACATGGTCAACTGGCACTTGCAGGCGAGGGCCGCGAAGGGAAGAGGACCCAGAGGAGGGCGGCGCGGCG
>CAVUCB010000092.1:0-18533 GCA_963739755.1 uncultured Alphaproteobacteria bacterium
CGCCGCCCGCCCGCAAGTCTCAAGCGTCATTGCGGGTGCCACCCGCGTCGAGCAGGTCGAGCAAAACGTGAAGGCGATCGCGTGGAATCTGAGCGCGGAGGAGATGGTGGAGATCGACAAGATCACGCTGTAACGTTCGTCATTCCGGGATACGGGCACCGCTCTCGCGCTCCCTCTCCCCGCCCTTCGCGGGGAGAGGGTTGGGTGAGGGGCTCTATCCGCGCAGTTCGCTCTGAATTGTAGTCAGTACGCCTTCCAAGTTACCGAGCACGTCGTTGTTCCAGAATCGAAGTACTCGATATCCTTCAGCGATGAGGTAACGATCGCGGGCAGCGTCGGTGGCAAACTCCGCATGCTGTCCTCCATCGACTTCTATCACGATCTGCTTTTCGCGACACACGAAGTCGCAGATGTAGCGGCCTATCGGTACTTGCCTCGCGAATTTATGGCCGTCGATCTGCCGATTGCGAATGCGATTCCACAGAACCGTCTCTGCATCTGTTTGATTGGCGCGTAGCCGTCTCGCGATTCGGATCGTCTTGTCGTTGCGGCCCCGCATTGCCTTGCCCCTCACCCGGATTGCTTCGCAATCCGACCTCTCCCCGCAAAAGGGCGGGGAGAGGTTAAGATCAAGCGATCAGCCCCTTCATCGGCTTCGCGGCGGCGCTGTCCGGAAACACCGTCTGCGCCAGCACGCGTTCGCTGAGGCCGAGATGATCTTGCAAGACGCCCTTGATCACCGCGCGCAGATCGGTGGTCGGCGCGAGGTCGCGGCCCTGGTAGAGGTTCGCTGGCTCTAAGCCCCGGCCAGTCCGAAATCACGCGGCCGCCCTTGATCGCGCCGCCGGCGAACAGTGCGATGGTGCCGGTGCCGTGATCGGTGCCTTCGGTGCCGTTGATATGCGCGGTGCGGCCGAATTCGGTGGCGACCACGATCGCGGTGTCGCGCCAGTGATCGCCGAGTCCGCTCTCGAATTCCGCAAACGCGCCGTCGAGACCCGACAGCAACTGCGCGAGACGACCGACCGGACCGCCTTCATTGGCATGGGTGTCCCAGCCATCGAAAGCGAGTGCGGCAATGCGCGGGCCGTCGTCGGCGACCATCAGTTTCGCCGCGCCGCGCGCCACCGTGCGCATTGCCGCAATGGCATTGCCGCCCGGCTGCGGCTTCATGTCGTTGCCGAGCGCGGCCTTCTCCAGCTGCAGGCCCTGCGACAGCGCGGTCGCCAGCGCGGGGTCGCTGATGGCGATAGAGTTCAACGAGCCGCATCGCGGTGTCGTCGTCGGCTTGCGGCAGCGCCACCGGCGCCCAGCCCACCGTCGGCGCGGCGCCGCGCAGCACCAGCGGCGTGGTCGGCCCGACCGCGAGCGCGCTCGCGACGCGATCGCCGCGCGGCAGCGCTTCCAGCGCGCGGTTGAGCCAGCCGGATTGCACCCGGCCCGGCCCGGCATAGCCGCTCTCCAGCACATCCTGCCCGTCAAAGTGCGAACGATCGCGATAAGGCGTCGACACCGCATGGATCACCGCGGCCTGCTTGTCGGCATACATCCGCGCAAACTCCGGCATCGACGGATGCAGGCCGAAGAAGGAGTCGAGCATGAAGGCCGGATGCTGCCCGCCTGATGTCAGCGCGATCGAGCCATGCAGCGCGGCATAATCGGGATCGCCGATCGGCGCCACGGTGGCAAGCCCATCGAGCGCGCCGCGCAGGATCACGACGATCAGGCGAGGATCGCGGCCATCGGCGGCGCGGGCGAATTTCGGCAAATAGGCCCAGGCGGCGAAGGAGGCGCCGCCGAGCAGGAGCGCGCGGCGCGACGTCACAAGCCGGGCATAGCCTTCACAGCAATCCATCGTCATCTCCTCTGGAATTCCGGCGACATCAACAGCAGCGCCATCGCCTGTTGCCGCAACTCCGCGCGCTCGATGGTGCGGCGGGTCTCTTCCGAGGCCGCATCCGCCGCGACCAGCTCGAGAAGCTCGCGCGGATCGAGCGTATCGGGAAGCCGCACTGAGGCCTGCGCGGCGATGTCGAGCCGCAGCTTCATGCCCTCGGGCGCGGCCCAGGCGGCATTGGTGTCGGGAAAGCCGTTCGGCCCTGCCGGCGACCACAGGGGCTGGCCCAGGAGATTGAGCCCGCCGAGATAGCGGCCGGGATCTTCCGGCACGCGCGCGAAGACGCGGCCCGTCGCGACCAGATATTCGTAAGGCGAGCGCATCTTGGACAGCGGCGCGGTCCAGGCTTCATCCGCGTCGACCAGCGTGTTCGCCAGCAGCCGTAGATCGCCATCGGTCTTGGTGAAGATGTCCTGCAGCTTCGCCACCAGCGCGGGCGGCGGATCGTCGGCGACGAAATGGCGCGCCAGTTTGGTCGCGATGAATTTCGCGGTCGAGGGATGGCGCGCGATATCCGAAAGCACCGCCTCGCCCTGCGCGAGGCTATTGGCCTCGTAGACCTTTCCGAGCACGCGCTGTGCGCCCGGCTCATGCGCATTGGCGTTGAACACGAAACTGCCGGGCACGCCGAGGATGCCTTGGCGTCCGGCAAAGGTCCAGCCCGTGATGATCCGCGCGAGCGAGGTGACGTCGTCCTGGGTGTAGCCGCCGTTCACGCCGAGCGTATGCAGCTCCATGATCTCGCGCGCGAGGTTTTCGTTCAGGCCGCGCTGGCGGTTGATGCCGGCGCGCGAATCGGGCCCCAGCGATTGCTGGTTGTCGAGGAAGAACAGCATCGCCGGATGCTGCTCGACCGCCTTCAGCATGTCGGCGAAGCGGCCGAGCACATGCGGACGGATCGCCTCGCGCTCGAACGAGCCGGCCCACATCCGCGCCAGTCCGCCCTTGTTGGCGGAGATGCAGAAATGATTGGACCAGAACACCACCAGCCGCTCGGCGAAGCCGCAGTCGACGAGCGCGGCGCGCTGCAATCGCGCCAACGCCTCAGCGCGAAAGGTCTTCTGGATCACGTTGAGCGGTGGGGCCGCCGGTTTTGGCGGCTGCGGCGCGGCATTCGGCTGCATCGCGTCCGGCGGCGCCATGGTCGAATTGCTATTGGCTGCCGGCTGAACCGGCTGCTCTTTCGGTGAAATGTCCTGGGCAAGATTGGCGAGCGACAGGTTGCGCCGCTGCGGTGGTTTTGCATCTGACGCGGGCGCTTCAGTCGCAGCCGGCGCCGCAGCCTTCACGGCGGCGCGCGCCTGCTGCTGCTCGAACTGATACTGGAACACGGCCTTGGCGAGATCGGGCGTCGATTGCAGCCCCGGCACTTCCAGCAGCACGGCACTCGGCCGGACCAGATCGGCTTTGACAAAACCGCGCGGGTCGGAAGCCGCGTTGACGAAATCCCCGGAGGCTCCGCCGCGCGCGCCGAAGCCAAATCGATTGAGCGCCACCAGCGCATTTCTGGAATCGCGGGCCATCTGGTATTCCCTTGATAGCCCCTTGATAGCCCCTTGGGGGTTCCTTCGGCGGAGTTTCCGTTGCGCTTTGGTCGTGCGAGACTATACCGCCGTTCGAGATGAACCCGGCATGAAAACACTGCGGAATTTTCCTGGCATTCATGACAAATCAGACAGAAAGCCTCGCCTTCCGCCGCCCTGCCTGTTCCCGATGCGGCGCTGAATTCGACTGCAATCCGGACGGATCGTGCTGGTGCGCGGATGAAACCGTGCGGCTGCCGATGCCACTTGCGGGCGAGGACTGCCTGTGCCGGGAATGCTTGCGCAAGGCGGCGGAACAGAGGCCTTCCGCCGAATAAGCCGAACGCAAATTCAGAGTCCCCGCAGGTGTCGCAAGCGCAGCCCCGCTAACAAAGCAAGGGCAGCCGACACGACAAAGCTCGCCGGTACCCAGAAGGCTGCCCGCACCATTCCAGCATCCGCAGTTCCGGCCGAGAGTCCGCTGGCATTTGCGGCCAGACCTGCAAGCGCCGCGCCCAGCGCAAAACCCATTTGCTGGACGGTAGGGACCGATGAGGCCGCGACGGCCTCGTCGCCGGCTTTTGCGCCGGCCATGACGCGCTGTGCGACGAAGGGCCAGCATTGGCCGATGCCGATACCGAGCAGGACAATTGCCGGAACCAACAACAAGGTCGCAGCATGCGGCGTGAGGAGCGCAATGGCCATCAAGCTGACACCCATCGTGGTTGGCCCGGCCAGCATCAACCGATCTCGCCAGGCTTCCGACACCCCCGCCGTGGCCAGGGAGGCGGCGGTCCAGCCTAGCGAAGCGCTGGCGACGGTGAAGCCCGCGGCCAGTGGATCCAACCCATGCAATTGCTGCAAGAAGATCGGCACATAGATCTGCAGCGGGCTGTAGGTGACGCAAAGCATCAGCGCCAGCCACAGTCCAACACCGGTCGGCGTGCGCACCGAAAACACGTCGCTCGGCAGCAGTGGTTTTGACGCGGCGCGATCGAGCCGCAACATCACCGCCAGGGAGACGATCGCCGTGATAATCAGTCCGACCTTGGCGAGCAGCGACATGACGATGGACGTCGCAGACGTCAGCGCGATTGCGATGCAGATCAGAGCGACACGACCGGCAGGTACGCGCGGAGCTGGCGTCTGACGCACTGAAGTCGCCGGCGCAAGAATGAAGAAGGCACCCACCGCCAATGCGCCAGCGGTGATCGCGGTCGCAACAAACGCGCCGCGCCAATTGCCGAAGCGGGCGAACATCCCGCCGACAAGGGGTCCGACCAGTACGGACATGCTCCAACTGGTTGACATCAATGCTATGGTCCGTGACCAGACCGCTTCCGGAAAAGTCGCGCGCACCGCCACATAGGCTGCGGCCGCCTCCAGCCCGCCGCCGAAACCCTGGACTAGCCGGCCCGCGACAATCCAGCCCATGGTCGGCGCCAGCGAGCAAACCAATGCTCCAAGTCCGAATGTCGTTACCCCTGCGCAATAGGCCGCCCGGGCACCGACGACGGAAGCGAGCATGCCGGCACAGCTCGCCGCGACAATAGATGACGCGAGAAACGCGGTCGTCGGCCAAGTCAACATGGCGACGCCGCCCAGTTCACCGACGATGGACGGCAGCACCGTCGTCAGCATCAGCACATTCATCGATTGCAGCAGCACGCCGCCGAGCAGAACGGCGAGCGTCGGCATCCACTCCGGCCTGAGAAGCGATCGCCATCCCTCTCGCACCGGCGACTGCCGCATGATTGTTGCTCCAGGGGTTCGGCGCGGGAGATTGCCAGCGATCGATATCCGGGCTATTTTGGATAGCATATGCTTTCTAAATTAAAGTCACGATAAGTCAAGACGAAGACCGCAGTCGGGATCGCATCCTGTTCCAGCTGAAGACCCGCGGATCGCAGACCGCCGCCGACGTCGGGACGCGCCTCGGCATGACTTCAGCCGGCGCACGTCAGCATCTGCTCAAGCTCGAAGCGGCGGGCCTGGTGGAGAGCGAAGACCAACGAGAGGGGCGAGGTCGACCAAAAAAATATTGGCGGTTGGCGCCGCGAGGTCACAACCGCTTCCCCGACCGTCATTCCGATCTAACCCTCGATCTGTTGCAGTCCATGCGCGACGTCTTTGGGGATCGCGGATTGGAAAAACTGATCGAGCACCGCGAGCATGCGAGCGTTGCGGCTTACCGCAAGTTCGTCGGAGAACGACGTTCGCTTCATCAAAAGCTTACCGCTTTGGCAAAAATTCGAAGCCGCGAGGGTTACATGGCCAGCATCGCCAAAGACGGCCGGGACAGCTTTCTGTTCATCGAAAACCACTGCCCGATTTGCGCGGCGGCGACAGCTTGTCAGGGGCTCTGTCGGTCGGAACTGGCGATCTTCCGCGCCGTGCTCGGAACCGACGTAACCGTCGAGCGGACCGATCACATTCTCGCCGGCGCCCGTCGCTGCGCCTACAGGATCAGCAGGCGTCAGCGATCAAGCAGGCGTGCGACGAGCCGGAAATCGCCGACACGATCGCGTTGACTGCGCAGAAGTCGATCGCCGGCGAAGATTGCCTGGTGCCGGGAATGCTTGCGCAAGGCGGCCGCGACGATGCCGCCGGGCAAAATGTCTGCAACCTGACCAATTCCGCTAACGGTTCGTTGACGACATTTCTGAGCGACCGCGCTGGCGCACGCCAAAACATTAACCGGACACCTTTAGGTTGTCTGGCGATTGCATCGGGAATTTCTGGCATGCTCCGCTTCATTCTCTTCGTCTGCATGGCGTTCGTGACCGCCTTTGTCGGCGTGTCATGGGCCGCGCGCGGATTCCCCATGAACTTTTCCTCCTCGCCGGTCGCGGTCGTTCCGTTGCAGCCGACGGTGGACGCGTATTTCGGCGATGGCAGCTCCAAGGAGCACGCCCGCAAGGATTGGGAAGCCGAACACACCGCCCGTGGCGACGATGACGGCAGGCGCAATGCCATCCGGCTCGAAACGCTGCAGGCGGCCAATGCCTATGCGATGTCGCCCTGCGACAAGACCATGAAGGCGAACCTGGTCGACGCGCTGACCGCTTACACAAGGGCGTGGCAAGCCATGCGCAGCTGTAAACAAAACATGCTTGGCATGATGAGCTGCAACGACCGGCAGGACAAGGAAGCCGCCGATAGCATCCACACGCCGCTCGACAAGCGCGTGCAGGCGGCGCTGGACGCCGCCTTCGAGCAAAAGGGCATCGTCAAGGCGGATTTTCCGGACGATGTGCGCGAAGACGTCAAGATCTTCGCCGGCTCGCATTTCTGGGACAATCCGTCGCCGGTCTGCCTGCCGCGGCAGCTCGGCAGCGCCAATCCTGTTCAATGAAGCCCGTCTGGTTCATCCTGTGGGCGATGGTGGTCGGGCAGATCGCGCTTTGGGCCTTCGCGCCGGACAAGCCCGACGCACAGCCCGCACCCACCGACCCCGGCAGGCCGTACGGCGACACCGAGCAACATGCGGTTAAATCGCGGGTCTCGCAGCGCAAGGGCGCGATGGCGGCCTCGATCTGCCCTGGAGCAGCCGCTGCGGCGAGGCGCGCAAGGCTTCATCGCGGCATCAACGAGTACTATTATCGCCGCCAGAACCAGTACGAACGCTACCCCGAAATCCACGGCAAGCTCGGCGCCGACTACATCGCCACACAATGGTCGACCGGCGAGGACAAGCGCATCGAACGCCTGACCCAGGAAGCTTACGCCGCGGCTATTTGAAGCCTTCGGACTTCGACGGCGTCGCCGGCAAGCTGGTTGCGGCCGTCGTCAAGAACGAACGCGTCACCGGAACAGGCTGCGCGGGCTGACGGCGGAGGTGACATCGGGCCATGCCCAACGCGCACAGCGCGTCAGCGGTGCGCAGCGTCCGGGACACGATGCGTGTTACTCCGCAGGTCCGGCGAACAAGAGCAGGTTGCCGTCAATGTCCCTGATGATGAAGTCGCGTGCGCCCCACGGCTCGCGCTTCAGCGTCTGGAAGAACGTGACGCCCGCCTCCTGAAATTCCAGAAAGAGCTGCTTGATCTCATCGGCGGTTGCGACCGTCAGCGCAGCCGAGATCAGTTGCTCGCGATCCCGGAAATCCGGATCGATCACGGCGCGGTCGACACATCTGAGATTGAGCCGCGCCCCGTCGCGCTTGACCTGCGCGTAAAAGGGCGGCTCACCATAGGTGAAGACGATGGCAAAGCCGAGCTTTTCGGCGAAGAAATCGCACGACGGCTTGATGTTGGCGACGAACAATTGCGGTTCGGCACCAGCGATAATGGCTTTGGTGGCAGTCTGCTCTGCGTGGTCAGGCATGGCGGAAAATCCTTTCTTGAGCGCCTGCCAGCTCCCAAATCCATGCTGCCGCGCGATCAGTTCCTGCGCATCGCTGAGCTTGAGGCTGTGCGCCAGGACTTCACGGTCGGTCATCTGGCTGAAGCGGGGCAAGACCGACCTGATCTGGGCCGCGACGGGATAGTAGCCGTCACGATGCCAGCGCAAATCAGCTTGGCCTGCTTCCGGAGGTTTTCGAGATTAGGCATGGGCGCAACTACGGTTGAGATTGCGTAGGTGGGCATAGCCCCTTCGGCCTCGACCGATGCGCCCTACATGCAGCGTTGCCAGCATGAGCGCGGCGCCATGCTTTTGTCAACGCTGCTTCGCGCCCGATCGCGATTTCCGCCGCGCCCTGACTGCGGCATCGATCAAGGAAAAGGCCGCCTCGCCCGCTGTCTCCATGTAGCTGGGATCGCGGTGCAATTGCACGACGGCGAAGGAGCCATCGAGCAGCAGCAGGATTTGCCGCGCCAGCAGCGCCGCACCGGCGATGTCGGCTTCCTCGAAGGTCGCGCGCAGCCAGGCCTCGAACTTCTTCTTGTGCGCGGCGCCGATCTTGATCGCGGGATGGCCGGGCATATTGGCAAGCTCGGCGGAGGTGCGCAGGAAGCCGCAGCCCTTCCATTTCGGATGGCCGGCGTTGCGCGCGAGCTGGCGGAAGATCGCCTGCACTTTTGAGGGCAGCCCGCCCGCCGCTTCGTCGAACCAGCGCTTGAACAGCGCCAGGTTGGGCTGGTCGCGCGCGGCGAGATAGGCCGCGACCAGATCGTCCTTGCTGCGGAAGTGATAGTACAGCGTGCGCTTGGTGAGCCCGGCCTTTTCCGCCACCGCATCGACGCTCACCGCGCGGATGCCGTCGCTGTAGAACAGCTTGCTTGCCGCCGAAATGATGCGCTCGCGGGTGGGATTTGCGGGTCCGGCCATGGCCGTCATGTATACTGACCAGTGAATATACACAACGCCGCTTGCGGCCTAGCGTCCGCCTCACCGCTCCGGAGGCCACGATGTCCGAACCCATCCTGCTCGAAATCAAGGACGACATCGCGCTGATCACGCTGAACCGCCCCGAACGGCTGAACGCGCTGAACTACGCGCTGATCGATCACCTGATGGCGGCGCTCGATGCGATCGAAGTCGACGCAGCGTGCGCGCGGTCATCCTGACCGGCGCGGGCGAGCGCGCCTTTTCGGCCGGCGCCGACATCCACGAATTTTCAGAGAGCGTGCGCCGCGGCGCCAGCGTTGCGGTGCGCGATTTCGTGCGGCGCGGACAGGCGATGACGGCGCGGCTGGAAGCCTTCAAGAAGCCGGTCATCGCCGCCATCAACGGCCTCGCCTTCGGCGGCGGCTGCGAGATCACGGAGGCCGTGCATCTGGCCGTGGCCAGCGAGCGCGCGACATTTGCAAAGCCCGAGATCAATCTCGGCATGCCGCCGACCTTCGGCGGCACGCAGCGCCTGCCGCGGCTGGCGGGCCGCAAGCGCGCGCTGGAATTGCTGCTCTCCGGCGATCCCTTCTCGCCGCAGCACGCGCTGGCGATCGGGCTGGTCAACGCGGTGGTGCCACACGACGAACTGCTGCCGGCTGCGCGCGGCCTTGCACAGCGGATCATCCGCCATTCGCCACTCGCATTAGGCTCCGTGATATCAGCCGTGACCCGCGGACTGAATATGCCGATCGCCGAAGGTCTGCTGGTGGAGAGCGAGCAGTTTGCCGCGCTGGTGGGAAGCCACGATCTCGGTGAAGGCCTCGCCGCCTGGAAGGAGCGCCGCGCACCCACCTACAGCGGCGCCTGAAGGCTACACCGCAAAGCCCGGCGATTTGCGCGCAAGTCCATCGAACGCATCGAGCAGCTTTTCGCGCCAGGCATAGATGGGATCGTCTTCTGCGAGCAGCTTGAACGGGCTCACCACGCGCGCCCATTGGAAGCCGCCGAACACGATGTAGTCGGCATAGTTCGGCGCCGCGCCGCCGAGGAAAGGTTGCGCCCGCAGCGTCAGTTCGCATCGGCTCCAGCGAGCGGCGAAACGCGACGACGGATTTGTCGCGCTCGGCGGCGGCTTCCTCGAGTTTCCTGCCCAAGCGCGCCTCGCGCGAGGTGCGGAAATAGTCGGCATCGACCGGGCCGAGATGCGCCGGGATATCGGCGACAATCAGCGGAAAGATGCCGCCGTTACGACGATATCGCCCCAGGAATTGATCATCCGTACCGCGGCGCGGCCGCCCTCGCCGCCGAACAAGCGATGGGCGGTCGGGAAAATTGTCTTCGAGATAGTTGGCGATCACCCAGGAATCGGCCACCGATTTGTCGACATGCAAGCAGCACCGGCACTTTCTCCGAGCCATGCGGCGCGATCGCCTGCCTTCTCGGTGAAGCGCCAGGGGATCGAGCCGTGGTCGAGCCCCTTGTGCGCCAGCGCCATCCGCGTCCGCCAGCAATAAGGGCTGAACGGACGCGTCGCGTCGCGTGCCGACGAGTTCGAAGAGTTGGAGATTCATGGTGCAGCCACCAAAATCCGTAGGGTGGTCAAAGCGAAGCGTGCCCACCATAACGCTACCCGGATTCAACTGGTGGGCACGGCGCAAGCGCGCCTTTGCCCACCCTACGATCGAATGTTACCGCACCACCGACGCGGTCTGCCCGAACAGGATCTTGCGCTCCTCCTCGGTGCGGATCACCGGCTGGCCGAAATTCGGATTGACCTCTTTGGCCTTGGCGTAGGCGCGCTCGGTCGCGGGCCGCGCCTTGATGGTGTCCAGCCAGCGCTTCAGATGCGGGAACTGGTCGATGTCCTGGCCCTGGTTCTTGTAGCGGACGACCCAGGGATAGCTCGCCATGTCGGCGATCGAATAATCGCCGCCGATATATTCGCGGTCGGCGAGGCGCTTGTTGAGCACGCCATAGAGGCGGTTGGTCTCGTTGACATAGCGGTCGATGGCGTAGTGCAGCTTTTCCTGCGCATAGTTGCGGAAGTGATGGTTCTGGCCGGCCATCGGCCCGAGCCCGCCCATCTGCCAGAACGTCCACTGGATCACGTCGTAGCGGCCGTGGAGATCGGCGGGGAGAAACTTGCCGGTCTTTTCGGCGAGATAGAGCAGCATCGCGCCGGACTCGAAAATCGAGATCGGCTTGCCGCCGCCTTTCGGCGCATGATCGACCATCGCGGGAATGCGGTTGTTCGGCGCGACCGCCAGAAACTCCGGCTTGAATTGCTCGCCCTTGCCGATGTTCACCGGGAAGATCTTGTATTCGAGGCCGGTCTCTTCGAGGAACATCGTGACCTTGTGGCCGTTCGGCGTGGTCCAATAATAGAGGTCGATCATGACGGGCGTTCCTGTCCTGCTGTCGTGTTGGCGCTGTCGCAGATAGATGCGATTGCATGAATGTTGCCACGGCGCGTCGCCAAGTCAATGGCAGGCGCAGGAACGTGCGGAAAAGTGATCGCGCCTCAGCTCACGCGGCCATGCGCGCGCAGCAGCCTTTCGCCGTCTTCCGTCACCGTCACGACCAGGCCGAAGCCCGTGACCGTCTCGCGCGCGACATAGCCGCGCTCGGCGGCGTCCTCCCAGATGGTCAGCCGCGGGCATGAGGTCTTCCAGGTGCCGATCACCTCGGAATAGGCGCGCGGCTCGCGCGCGATCCATTCGACGAAATCGAGCACCAGCGGATCGGCGATCTCGGTCATCGCTCTCTCCTTCAGAACGGCGCGGCCGAGCTTTTCGTCACGCAGCAGCCAGCCGCCATAGAGCAGATAATAGCTCGCCACCGTCGTGATGATGTGGTTGGCCCAGCGGCGGAATTGCTGGTCGCTCATCGCCTCCAGCACGCGCCGCGACAGCGTGGTGCCGAGCATCGAGGCCGCGACCGCGACCAGCGCCAGCACCGGATTGAGCGTCGCGGCCTGGTCGATGATGCCGCCGAAATAGATCAGCTTGGTGAGATGGCTCGCGACCTGGCAGGTCGCCTTGGTGGCGATGATCTCGCGGCGCTCGAAATTGCCGCCGAGGAAGAAGGTGTCGAGCAGCGGCCCGGAGACGCCCGTCATCAGCATCAACCCCATGCAGATCGAGCCGTAGACCGAGCCCTGCCAGATGCTGTCGGGATTGGGCTTGACGTCCGAGGGCAGCAGCCGCGCCATGAACGGCGTGATGCCGAGGAGCAGCAGCGCGATCGGCTTGTCCGGCACGTAGCGCGTGATCGACCAGACCGCGAGCGCGATCGCGCAGCCGATCAGATAGACGCGACACCGGCCGCCAGCTGATATGCGCGCGCCAGAGAAAGGCGCGCCAGCCGTTGGAAGCCATCTGCGTGATCGCATGCAGCACCATCGCCGTCGGCAGCGGCATCAGCACCAGCAGCACGCCGATCAGGATCATGCCGCCGGCCATGCCGAACAGGCCCGACAGGAACGCGGTCGCCAACCATCAGCGCGCCAAGGGCTGCAATCATCAGCGGCGTCATTCGAATTCTCCGCCGATATTTCTGCCGCGCTTGTGCGCTTCCCGCAAACGGAGTTATCTTGCGCTTAGCATCAGTTTTCCTGAGGGTCGATGTGCGGCGGCTGCTTTTTCTCAACGGCATCAAGGCATTTGAAGCGGCCGCGCGCGGCGGCAGCTTTGCCGCGGCGGGCGCCGAGCTCAACGTCTCGCCGGCCGCGATCAGCCGGATGGTGCATCTCCTGGAAGCAGCGGCTCGGCGTCGTGCTGTTCGAGCGCAAGGCCAATCGCCTGCTGCCGACCGCGGCGGGCCGCGCCTATCAGAGCGGGCTGACGCCGATCTTCGATGCGCTCGCAAGCCTCACCGCGCAGGTGACGGCGCCCGCCGCCTTGCGCGTGCTCACCATCGGCGTCGGGCCGACCTTTGCGATGCGCTGGCTGATCCCGCGGCTGGCGGATTTCCGCCGGCAGGAGCCCGCCATCGAAGTGCGCTTCACCACCGGCGGCGTCGCGGTGCCGTTCGGCGACGACTGGAGCTGCGGCATCAAGCTCGGCGACGGCGACTGGCCGGGCCTGGTCGCCGAGCCGCTGTTCGCCGCCGATCTACGCCGGTCTGCACGCCGAAACTCGCCGCATCCCTCAAGCGCGCCGGCCGACCTGAAGGGCCCAAGCCTGCTCCGCGTCGCGCATTCGCCGGAGGACTGGCCGGCCTGGCTGAAGGCCGCGGGCGTCGCCCGCCTCACCGCGCGCGGCACCGAGTTTCAATATTACGGCCAGGCGCTGCAGGCAGCCGCTCGACGGGCTCGGCATCGCCATGGGCATCCGGCCCTATATCGACGACGACCTCGCCGCCGGACGGCTGGTCGCCCCGTTCGCGCTGATCGGTGCCGAAGGGCATGCGCTGGTACCTGGTCTACCGCAGTTCCAGGCCGAGCAGCGCGATTTCGCCGCCTTCCGCCGCTGGATCATGCGGGCCGCGCGCGCCCGCCGCGCCGGCAGCGCCGGCGAGCGCCGCCGCATCGCACAAAAAGATCCAAAAAACGAGAAAGCCTTGTGAACGGCTTCACATCTGACCTCCTGAAATTCGTGGTCTGCTCGCCCCGACAACAGGGGGACGACCAGATGGATTGCCTCTATCAGGGCTACCGCATCGAGTCTGTTCGAGGCCGGACGCGGCTGTGGCACGCCCGCATCCGCCGCGCCGACCAGACCCCCGATCATCATCGACGGCATGCCTTCCCCACGCTCGAAGTCGGCTTCGCCTGGGACGATCCCGACGCCGCCATCGACGACGCCAAGCATCACATCGACCGCTTCAAGCATCGCTGGGAACAGCCGCGAATGCCGTCCGGGCGGCCTGATCAGGAGTAACGCCGTATGTCACCGCTTGATCCCCGACTGCTCTCACCGCTCTCCCGCAACGTCCGCACCGATTGCCCGGAATGCCGCGGCGGGCTGCCATCCTGCGCGTCATCCCCGGCCGCGAAGGCTCGGAATACTGGACCATGCGCTGCACCCACTGCGGCGGCATCCATCTCGACATCGTCAATCCCCGCGTCCGCGCCGGAACACGCGCGGCGTAGGCACCTCTGGTGAGGAGCGCGAGCCCGTCTCGAACCATGAGCCCGGCCGTGGCACATCCTTCGAGACGCAGCTGCGCGCTCCTCAGGATGAGCGGATAGCGCGCGGAACCTTTCCTGCTGACAACGTGCTGACAGCATCCCGCCGGCGCGGCCGGGCGTTCTTTGCCCTTTCATGTCCGGCGGACTCGTCCCATATTCGCCCCATGGCGAAGACCCCTGACAGCAGCAAAAAACCCCGCAAAACCCCGAAATCCAAGGCAGGCCGCCCCGACGTGCAACCGATCGGGCCGGCGCTGGCCGAGCTGCTGAATCCCGCGATCAACCGCGGCGACGCCGGCATGGGCTCGGGCACCGGCCTGCAGCCGCCGCCGGATAATTCCTGGGACCGCCGCGCCGGCGGCGAGGCCGCCGCGCATCGCGCGCGCGCCTCGACCCGCGGCAAGGGCGAGGATGTCGCGAAGCGGGATGCGGCGCAGAGCGAGCCCGGGGCACCTCCCTCCCCAACCGTGGGAGGGAGCGCAGCGGAGCAAGCGGAAACGCCACAAGGTTTCGACGAAGCCCCGCAAGCGAATTACGGCACCTCGGCCACCATCCCGACGCTCGATCCCGAACTGGCGCGGCAGCTCGGCCTGCCGACCGCGGAGGACGACGACGAAGCGCTCGCGCGCCCGCCGCGCAACAAGATGGAAGCGTTCGGCGTCAAGGCGACCGCGGAGGCGCTGGAGAGCCTGATCCGCGAGGGCCGCCCCGAATTCAAGGGCGACGACGGCTCGCTGAAAGTCTGGACGCCGCACCGTCCGCCGCGCCCGGAGAAATCCGAAGGCGGCGTGCCCTTTGTCATCAAGTCCGAATACGAGCCGAAGGGCGACCAGCCCACCGCGATCAAGGATCTGGTCGAAGGCATCAACCGCAACGACCGCACCCAGGTGCTGCTCGGCGTCACCGGCTCGGGCAAGACCTACACCATGGCCAAGGTGATCGAGGCGACGCAGCGCCCGGCGCTGATCCTGGCGCCGAACAAGACGCTGGCCGCCCAGCTCTATGGCGAGTTCAAGAGTTTCTTCCCCGACAACGCGGTGGAGTATTTCGTCAGCTATTACGACTACTACCAGCCCGAAGCCTACGTTCCGCGCACCGACACCTACATCGAGAAGGATTCGTCGATCAACGAGCAGATCGACCGCATGCGGCACTCGGCGACGCGTGCCCTGCTGGAACGCGACGACGTCATCATCGTCGCCTCCGTCTCCTGCATCTACGGTATCGGCTCGGTCGAAACCTACACCGCGATGACCTTTGCGCTGAAGAAGGGCGAGCGCATCGACCAGCGCCAGCTCATCGCCGACCTGGTCGCGCTGCAGTACAAGCGCACCTCGGCCGATTTTTCCCGCGGCACGTTCCGGGTGCGCGGCGACGTCATCGACATCTTCCCGGCGCACTATGAGGACCGCGCCTGGCGCGTGAACCTGTTCGGCGACACCATCGAAAACATCGAGGAGTTCGATCCGCTCACCGGCCACAAGCAGGACGATCTCGAATTCATCAAGATGTACGCCAACTCGCACTATGTGACGCCGCGCCCGACCCTGGTGCAGGCGATCAATTCGATCAAGGGCGAATTGAAACTGCGGCTCGACGAGTTGAACGCGCAGGGCCGCCTGCTGGAAGCGCAGCGGCTGGAGCAGCGCACCACCTTCGATCTCGAAATGATGGAAGCGACCGGAAGCTGCGCCGGCATCGAGAACTATTCGCGCTATCTCACCGGACGCCGGCCCGGCGAGCCGCCGCCGACGCTGTTCGAATATGTGCCCGACAATGCGCTTGTCTTCGCCGACGAAAGCCATGTCACCGTTCCGCAGATCGGCGGCATGTTCCGCGGCGACTTCCGCCGCAAGGCGACGCTCGCCGAATACGGCTTCCGCCTGCCCTCCTGCATGGACAACCGCCCGCTGCGCTTCGAGGAATGGGACATGATGCGCCCGCAATCGGTCGCGGTGTCGGCGACGCCGAGCGCCTGGGAGCTGAACGAGAGCGGCGGCGTGTTCGTCGAGCAGGTGATCCGCCCGACCGGCTTGATCGATCCGCCCGTCAACATCCGCCCCGCGCGCACCCAGGTCGACGATCTCGTCGGCGAAGTCCGCGCCACCGCGCAGGCCGGCTATCGCTCGCTGGTCACGGTGCTGACAAAACGCATGGCGGAGGACCTCACCGAATATCTGCATGAGCAGGGCATTCGCGTGCGCTACATGCACATCGATATCGACACCATCGAGCGCATCGAGATCATCCGCGATCTCCGCCTCGGCGCGTTCGACGCGCTGGTCGGCATCAATCTGTTGCGCGAGGGCCTCGACATTCCCGAATGCGCGCTGGTCGCGATCCTCGACGCCGACAAGGAAGGTTTTCTGCGCAGCGAGACCTCGCTGATCCAGACCATCGGCCGCGCCGCGCGCAATGTCGACGGCAAGGTGATCCTCTATGCCGACCAGATGACGGGCTCGATGGAGCGCGCCATCGCCGAGACCAACCGCCGCCGCGAGAAGCAGGTCGAGTACAACACCGCCAACGGCATCACGCCGGCGAGCATCAAGAACTCGATCGACGACATCATCAACAGCGTCTACGAGCGCGACCACGTGCTGGTCGAGGTCGGCGGCCACGACATGACCGACGACATCATCTCGATCGGCCACAATTTCGAGACCGTGCTGGCCGATCTCGAAACCCGGATGCGCGAAGCCGCCGCCGATCTGAATTTCGAGGAAGCCGCCAGACTGCGCGACGAAGTCAAACGCCTGCGCGCCACCGAGCTCGCAGTGGTCGACGATCCCACCGTCAAGCAGCGCACCGTGCAGGACCAAGCGGGCGCCTATGCGGGCACGAAGAAATACGGCGACGCCGCCAATCTGCCGGAAGCCGTCGCAAAGGCCGGCAAATACGCGAAACGCCGCGGCGGTGCCTCTTCCCCCTCTCCCCGTTCTTCACGGGTGAGACGAGCAAAGCTCGCTCTTAGAGGGCCGGGGTGAGGGGCGACCCACGGGCGGTGCCTCCACCTCCAAAGTCCACAAACCCCATCTCGACGAAATGCACGGCCCGGAGTCCCTGCCCTTCCGCCCGACCCGCGACCTCCCGAGCAAACCCGAGCTCGGCGGCGGCAGCAAAATCTTCCAGCCCACCGACTCGCGCCAGTCCGGCCCGGAGTTTGGGCCGGCGCCGAGGTCTACCGGTGGCGCGCCGGGGAAGCGGGGTGGGTGGAAGAAGCGGTAGGCAATTAAGCTTTTTCCAGCTTAGCATTACAGTTGCCTACTTGCTTTGAAATGCGCACGCTGAGCGGCGGCCTGGTGAGCTCGGCGCCAGAGTGACCATGCGATGATGTGTGCGGGTTGGATCCGCTTTCGGGCGAGCCTTATGGCGATGCGGCGGACTTCTTGGATTGACCAACGGATCAATGACGGGGTGGCGAGGCTTTGGATTTTGCCCTGGTTCGCCATTGCGTTTTTTTTGGCGACGGCGAATTAGCGTGATGGCGGATCACCGCCATCATGGCGAAGGCGAGCATCACAAGCGAAACGTGGCGATTCCACCCATGCCAGGATCTGCTCTCGTTGTGATCGAGTCCGAACTCGTTTTTCGCGGTCTCGAAACTGTCCTCGATCGCCCACCGATGGCCCTCGATCGCCACCAGCGTTTCGATGGATGTTGCTGCTGGGCACCAAGTGGTGAAGAAGGCGAGATCGCCATCGGCGATACAACGACGGATCAGTAGACCGCGTGTCCAGAGACCGTGATTTGCGCCGTAAAATTCTTCAACCTCGAGATCGGCCAATTCGAGATAGCACCAATCATGCAGCCGCGGTCCTTTGGTTCCAGCCCCTGCAGACAGGCGTTTCCACTCGGACGTGGGCCGGCTCTGGGCGATGTCCGCGGCCGCGCCAGCAACCGATTGCTGCTTGCCCCAAGAATGGAAGACATGAGCGCTGCTGACCCCGAGTACATAACCTTTGCCTGCTTTGCGTAATTGCTGTTCGATATCGCCAACACCGTAGACAGTATCGCCGGCGACCCACTTGAATGGGATAGACGCGGCTATCGCGCGTGCAATCATTCTCGTCGCAAGCTTTGGTTTGGTTGCAAAACCAGCGTCCGGGGGCACGTATGCGGCTTTGAGGCGAGTTGGATCGTCAGTCCATTCCTTCGGAAGATACAGCGTGCGATCGATGAACGCATGACCGTGGCGCGATACGTAGGCAGCGAAGACGCCGATTTGGCAGTTCGTGATCTTGCCTGCGGAACCAGTGTATTGCCGCGCCACCCCGCACGACGCTTTGCCCTGCTTGAGAAAGCCGGTCTCGTCGATTACCAGTACCGCGGCGTCATCCGCCAAATGCTCGATGACATAATCGCGGACGATATCGCGCAGGCCATCAGCATCCCAATCCCTGCGCCCCAGGATCGCTTGTTGCCGCCAAGGGCCAGGATCGCCAGCTGCCTCCGCGCGCATCCAACCGGTTTTGCGTTGCTCATCTCCGAGCAGACTCTCAAGAAACAAGCCTGCATTCCTCGCAACACGATCTTGATTGAACAACGGACGTATCCGTTGCTTGATCTCACGAAGCGCCGCCGCCCATAGCGCAAGCGTCTCTTCAATCGACGCTGGCTGCGTCCACGATCTTCGAATTATGGTTGCCCATGGATTCAGAAACATGCGGAAAGGGTTCGCGGTAGGGACGCTCATTGCTGAGCGCCC
>CAVUCB010000093.1:0-9985 GCA_963739755.1 uncultured Alphaproteobacteria bacterium
AAGCGGAGATAATAACAACCTGCTGGCGAAGCACGGCCCTTTGCGACTAAATTGTCGCAGGGGCCACCATGATCAACTTGTTTGTCGCCAATACCGACAACTCTTGGTTCGATTTCCTTGGGTCGGAACACGACCTCAAGGAAGTCGTTTCTGGTGGCCGGGAGAAACGAATTTTCGAGCTCTCCAGCAGGGCGAGATTCTGGCGTTTCGATTGAAGAGTCCGAGAAACAAGATCGGCGGCTTCGGTATATTTAGCGACCACGCTCGACTTCCCATTCAAACTGATTGGGAGACTTTCGGTCGGGCAAACGGAGTGCCGTCGCTAGAGGGACTCCGCCGCGCAATAGCAAATTTACGAACCAATATCACCGTTGGTCCGTCGACCGACATTGGCTCTACCGTTCTCGTTCAGCCTGTATTCTTCCCTCCTCACCTTTGAATTCGATGTGCCGGAATCGTGGTCGCCCAGCATCCAGCGCGGTAAGCTATATTCGACAGACAATGTAAGCTATATTCGACAGACAATCACGAGGGTCTTGCGCTTTGGGACCATCTTTTAGAGACGGCGGGCCTGTCTAAAACGACGAACACGCAGGGGATCACATCACCGGGGCAAGCTCGCTTTGGTTCGCCCACCTTGATCATTCCACGGCTCGGACAGGGCGCATTCAGAGTTGCAGTTACCGAAGCGTATGGAAGACAGTGCGCGATTACGAAGGGAAAGGTCTTGCCTGCACTGGATGCGGCACACATCAAGCCATATGGCGAGGGTGGCGAGCATGCGAAATCAAACGGCATATTGCTGCGAAAGGATATTCATTCCATCTTCGACGCGGGGTATGTGACGATCAAAGACGATTTCACCTTCTTGGTTAGCAAGAAAGTCAAGGAAGTCTTCAACAATGGAGAGGAATACCTTCGACTGCACGGCAATATCGTTCGGCGTCCGGATAGAAAGGCCGATTGGCCAGATGTTGACCTTCTTAGGTGGCACAATAAGGAGCGATATCTTGGCTGACCCGTGTCCCACTGACCTTTGCTCACTTCCTGCGCTAGCGTTCTTGATGACCAAGCTCAAAACAGACGACAAATGAAACTGGGCTTCGAAGAATCGCAATTGCCTTACACGAGCGGCTCGCAGAGCGCCCGCGCGTGGACCGAGGCATGGGTTAAGCTGTGGGCATACTGCCCGCACTGCGGCAACGCGAAGATGTCGCAATTCCCGAACAACAGTCCGGTTGCTGATTTCCTCTGCGGGTCCTGCAGTGAGGAATTCGAACTCAAGAGCTAAAAGGGAAAATTCGGCGCCAGGGTTGCCGACGGCGCCTACAAGACGAAGTGCGAGCGCCTCGTCGCAAGCAACAATCCCAACCTGTTGCTGATGAACTACGATCGGAAATCGCTTGCGGTCGTGAACCTTTTCATCGTCCCCAAACACTTCTTCGTCCGCGATCTCATCGAGGAACGCAAACCCCTTGCGGCGACCGCCCGCCGCGCTGGCTGGATCGGCTCGAACATCTTGCTTGGCAAGGTGCCGGAGATCGGCAAAATTCATATTGTTCAGAATGGCATCATTCGCCCGAAGGAAGCCGTTCTTGAGGAATGGCAGAAGACCCTCTTTCTCAGGAGCGAATTGCTTGAGGCGCGCGGCTGGCTGCTCGACGTCATGAAATGCGTGGAGTTGCTCGGCAAACGTGATTTCACGCTTGACGAGGTCTATGCTTTCGATCGGCATCTGGGCGATCTCTATCCGGGCAACCAGAACGTAAGGCCCAAGATTTGCCAACAGCTTCAATATTTGCGTGATCGCGGGTTTATCGAGTTCGTTTCCCGCGGAAATTATCGTTTGCGATCCTAGGAGACTTGCATGGCCTGGTTTCTCAACTTCTACAAATGCGATCGTTGCAGACGCCGATGGACCGATGAATGGTCCTGTATGTGTGACGATCAATGCCCGCATTGCGGCATGCGCGACATGACTCCCTATGAGAGCGAAGAATTGACCACATTGATCGAGGAAGAGCGCGGTGAGTTCGTGGTGCTGTGGTCACCCGAGACGGCCGAGCACAACCCAGACTACCGAGAGCTCGGGCGCTTCCCGACGCGCGAAAAAGCGATGGAGTTCCTGTCCGTTGACGGGTGATCCATCCTCCCGATCGTGGTTATGGATTCCGGGCTCGAGGCTTCGCCTCGTCCCGGAATGACGGTGGAAGCCGGTTGCAGAATGTCTGCGTCGCCCTACCTTGCGGTAGGGACCTTGAGGGAACATGGCGCGACCTTCATGACTAAAGCCGACCTCTCCGAAATCTACCGAGCCTACATTGCCTGCCTGAACCAGCAGGACTGGCCGAAGCTCGGACAGTTCGTCGATGAAAATGTGCACCACAACGGCCAGCAGCTCCGGCTGTCAGGTTATCGCCGGATGCTGGAGCGAGACTTCGACGATATCCCGGACCTCCACTTCAACATCCAACTGCTGATTGCTGATCCGCCTTACATCGCGAGCCGGCTGGCCTTCGACTGTTCGCCAAGGGGAAGGTTTCTTGGCCTCGACGTCAACGGGAAGAGAGTTTCCTTTACCGAGAACGTATTCTACGAGTTTCGAGGAAATAAGATCGTGCAGGTATGGTCGGTCATCGACAAGGCGGCCATCGAAGCTCAGCTTTAGGAAGCTGGGCGATCGCGCATCTAGCGTGCGGCTGCGCTGGCGGCGCACCAGCGATTTTCGGCCTTGCGCCGCGCGGATTGAAGCACTGACGCTGCCGTAGCAGCGCCAGCTCCTATTACTCCCTAAAAGTAATAGTTGCGGTTCGCCCCATCATATGCGCCGGACTTCATGCAGCAGGCCTTGAAACCTGCGTCCGGAGCCGCACGGGCGCAGATCGTTGCGGCCGAGCTTTTCCGTCAGCTCGACGTCGCCATGAACGACGCGCCGTCCGCGCTTGACCTGGGTTTCCGAGGGGAAGGACTTCCGCCGCTTACGCGTGATGCTGAAAGCTGGGGAGGTTATCGAAATCGCGATGCTTACGCATGGCATCCTCCATCTGTTTGTGCACGGCCGATTTGCCGCGACGGCTAACTAACATGATGCGCGCCGTTGTGGAAGGCTGGGCGGCGGCCGATGAGGGTCGAAACAACCGATCGTAGTTATGGATTCCGGGCTCGCCGCTTTCGCAGCGCCCCGGAATGACGGGCGGATGGACTAGCGAATACTCGCAACGCCCACCGCCAGCAGCGACAGCAGCAGCAGCGAGGCCACGAGCTGCACCGAGACCATCGGCTGGGTGCGCCACTGCGCGATCTTCTCGGCAAACGACAGCGTCTCGTCGAAGAAGCACGGCGCGTAGGCATTCGCAAAGAACTTTGGAAATGTCTGCGCGAGCCAGGGCGTAAACATCCCGTGGAAGATCGTCGCCAGCACGACGAAAATGGCCGCGCCAAAACGCTCGCCGACGATCTCGTGCGCGCCCATCAGCTTCAACACCAGCACGGCGCTGGCATAGGTCGGGAAACCCTGGAAGAGCGCGGTCAGCGCAAAACCTTCGAGCCAATTCATTTGCGGGGATTTCGGAGCGGCGAGAGCGTTCATGGCGGCATTTTCCTGGATCAGCGTCCGATGCTTCCATGCTAGGCTGGCACGGCCGGGCGCGGCGTGATGCGCGTCACGCCCGGCGCGATCGACCAGGCGGATTGCCGGTTTGAAGGCGACGATGCACTGCAAGAATTCCCGTTCCTGAATGGCCCGGATTTCCGATGAAGAATCTTTTCCACGCGGGGAAATTGCTGCTGGTCGACATGGCGTCGACGCTGTTTTTTCTCGCAATGTTTCTGCTGACCGGCAACATCACGCTGTCGGTCATCCTCGGCATGGCGCTGGGCGCCGCACAGATCGGCTGGCAGCTCGCGCGCAAGAAGCCGATCGACACCATGCAGTGGATGAGCCTGTTTCTGGTGCTGGGCTCGGGGACGGCAACCCTGCTCACCCATGATCCACGCTTCGTGATGCTCAAACCCACCCTGATCTACACCATCGTGGGTATCGTCATGCTGAGGCCGGGCTGGATGAATTGCTATCTGCCGCCCGTCGCCATCGAGGTGGTGCCCGACATCGCGTTCATTTTCGGCTTCGTCTGGGCGGGACTGATGTTCTTTTCCGCAGGCCTGAACATCATCGTCGCGCTCAATTTCAGCGTGGTGACCTGGGCCTCCTTCATGTCCCTCTACGGCATCGTCAGCAAGGCCGCGCTGTTCCTGGTCGGATACGTCACCATGCGGACCATCGGCGTGCGGCGGCGCGCCAGGATGGTCCCGGCCAATGCCTGATGCCGCGTCGTCATAATTGCATTCCGATTTACAGAAAAATTATTCTGATTTTCGAAAATATCCCTTGACTGCCTCCCCAAATCACCTGCACAGTCTGCGCCGTCCCGTTTCGCCCAAGAGGGCGTTTGGCCAATCGTCACCAGACGCGAGACGGGATGCGATGGACGCGTGCGCGCTACCTGACGAAGGGCGCGGATGCGGACGGCAAAATCGCGTGGTCCTGATCTCCCGACGCTGGGATCAAGTTTCGCGGGCGCTTCCTGCGGAGCGACGGTGGCTAACAAGCCCGGACACCGGGGAGAGCGCGTATAAGCCGCAAAACCATTGCGCAGGGAGTGCCGGATGTTTCGGCGTGCCTGTGGTGACTAACTCGTGTGCTTTCTACCTTCTGCACACGAGGCTGCGGGTGCGATCGTCGCACCGGCATTCCCTGCGCCCTCCTGATTCCGAGGGACAACGATGATACACTCGGGCATTTCGTGCCGCGGGAATGCTCTCGTTCGTCATTGCGAGAACGTAGGGTGGGCAAAGGCGCATTTGCGCCGTGCCCACCGTCTATCGACAGCATCGCCGCTGAATGGTGGGCACGCTTCCGCCTTCGCCCGTTCGAGCTGCGGTGAGCGTGGTCGCTTTGCCCACCCTACGGTCCCGTCATTGCGGACGACTTGCTGTTTGAAATTCAAATCTGAAACCGATAGGCGACGCTCGCTCGCGCCCCGCCACTCACATCTTCCCCTGCGCGTCGCGCGGCCGGCCTTGCGTCTGTTGCGGCTTGTCCTGCTCGTTGGCGCGGTGGCGGCCGTAGAGGCAGCCGGCGGCAGCGCCGAGCACGCCGTGATGGCCGGCATAATGGCCGGCGACGCCGCCGACGACGGCGCCCTTGATGCAGCCCTTGGCGTTGGCCGGCGCGCCGGCGGCAAAAGCGAGTGCGGCGACGGTGAAAGCAGCGAGCAGCGTCTTCATGATGTGTCCTCCGGAAGCGGGATCTGCATCGTTAACCGCGAGCGGCCATGACGGTTCCCTCGCGGGGCGCGCATCTCATGCAGCGTCGAAGCAAAGCGCGGCGGCGGCCGGCACGATCAGGAGATTATCACTTGCGCCGGATCGCTCTCGCATCGATCCGACAGCTCCGGCGGCCGCCGCTTCCCGCTGGAGGCGCAAGCTTTACGGCTTGGTCACGACATCGGCGATCTTGTGGTCGGACGGATTGACGAGGATCACCTTGTCCTGCGTCATCGCATAGCGATAGGGCTTTGCCGCCGGCACGTCGCGCGCGGCCTGCCGCGGCACGGGATAGGTGCTCATGGTGCTCGGGACCTGGGTCCCGACCGCGGCGGTGAAGCCGGATGGCGTGGTCTCGTTGGTGGCGTGAGCGCTGATATCCTTCCATATCGATTTCTGCTGGTCGCCGGAAAGGCTCAGCGTGTCGCTGGCGGCCGCCGTCTTGTTCATTCTCGACATGTGGCTCGCGGCGGAGGCGGCGGTCGCTCCTGACAGCGCCAGCACGGCGGCAAGCGCGAGCGAAGTGGATCTCTTCATCACTGGTACTCCCTGGAGGAATTCGTCGCCCTTACGGGAAAAACAGCGGGCCGGCCGCCGGCGTTTCATTAAATCGCGGACATGCGCGGCATACTTTGGGCTAGTCGAGCACCGCGTGGCACCGCCCCGGGATGACAACGGCAACTCTTGAACCTCCCCGCCTCCTGCCGCGACCCATCACGGGAATTTGCGGGCCAAGCGTTACTCATGAAAATTGTGTTGTTGGCGGTGCTGGGGCTGATCCTGGGTGTGCTCGGCGGCGCGGCGCTCGGCATCGGCGCCGGGCTTGCCTGGATAGAAATCTTCAAGACCACGGATTTCGAGGGCTACAGCGGCATGCTGGTATTCTTCACCTTCATGCCGCTCGGCGCCGTGATCGGCGGGCTCGGCGGCGCCTTCCTGTTCGGCCTGCTGGCCTGGCGCGATAACGAAATCGCGATCGAACGGGAGCCGGCAGCAGGCCACGACCCGCAAAACCGGAAATAGACACTCCGCAAATTCACGGGAGCTTCGCATCCGTGCAATGCAAAATTGCACATTGCCTTTGAACCAAACTCGACTACTTGAGACTTCAAATAACAGGGACAGCAACTCCGGCCGGTCGTCGAGCGTGACGCCGGCCTTTTACGTCGTCCATTGCGGGACGGTTGCTGTCGGTCACAGCCATTCGGAAAGCAAGCCATCATGACAGAGCATAGCCTCTGGCGTTTTTCACGTGCGTTGCATCGTGCAATCAACGAGCGCCAGTTTGAAGACCTCAACGCCCTCCTCGACGACGACGTGGACTGGGCGATCTACGGCCCGATCGACATGTTTCCGTTTCTCGGCGCCCGCCGCGGCAAGGAAGCGGTGATGGAGGTCGTCCGCCAGATCGCGGAGAACTTCCGGGTCTACCGCTTCGACCGCGAGACCGTGATGCTCGGCGTCGATCAGGCCTCCTCGATGCTGCGCTATTCGCTGACCTCGCTCGAATCCAACAAGCCGATCTCGCTGCGCGTCGCGCATTTCGCCCAGTTCAGGAACGGCCGGCTGCGCAACATCCGCGTCCTCATCGATTCGTTCGACCTGGTCGAGCAGGCGCTCGGCCGACACATCCATTTGCCGAAAATGACTTCCGTCGCCTGATCGCGGCGAAGCCTTGAGGCGATCCGGTAACCAGCCCCGCCGGATCGTTTCGCCTAGAGCGCGATGGGATGTGTTGATCACCATCGCGCTCTAGCGCTGACGCGCTCGTAACTCGTCTTGTCACAATTTTGCGCCAAAATCACCCCATCCTAGGCAAATCAGGTGCCCCGTTTCAGGCGGTGGCGGACGCGGGCGGGGTCATGATTTCCACGACACTTCGAGATCGGGCGAAGGCTTTTGTGCTGGCCGGCGGCCTTTTGCTTGCACCGGTGCTTGCGGCCCACGCCCAGGCGCCGCAGGCCGAAGAAAATCAGCAGCCCGCGGAGGAAACCGCCCCCAGCGTCAACGATGAGGACGTGCTGAAGGACATCGACGTCAACCAGCTCGACTGGAGCCAGCTCAATGTCGACGCCTCGACGCTGGCGGACGGACCGGCCGCGAAAGCGCGCGCGGCACGGACGGCGGCCGATGGCGGCATGAACTGGTCGAACAGGAACCAGGCGAACGGCGCTTCGGCGGTGTCGATGAAACAGTCGGTCTCGCCGTTCTGGGATACCCGTGTCGGCGCTGACATGACCGTCACCCGCGAGCCCACCACCATGTCCGAATTGCTCGCGGAAAAGACTGCAAATGGCGGCTCTTTGCCGCAATCCGGCGGCAGCGCCTGGGCCGCGATCACCGCGCCCGGCGCGGGGCCGGTCTGGGACAAGACCGCGGTCGAGGCCCGCGTCGACCCGAGCACGGATCAGAGCAAGCTCGGCACCTCCATCTCCAAGCAGGTGCCGCTTGGCGATGCGACCTCGCTCACGCTCTCGAACGGCTACAACGTCATCCAGCAAGGCACCGTCGTGCCGGTGCCCGGCATCGCCACCCGCCAGGAGCGCACCTACCAGACCGAACAGTCGGCCAAGGTCGAACTGTCCGAAACTGGGACAAGTTTTTCCGCCGGCCAGACGCTGTCGACCTCCGACGATAAACGGCTGCGCAAGATCGGCGCCGAACAGAAGCTGTTCGGCGATGTCTCCGTCTCCGGATCGGTCGGCGAGACGCCCCGGAGCACCATCAACAAGAGCATCAGCGCCGGCATCAAGAAGAGCTGGTAATTGCCGCTTTTTCGCCCTTTTACACGCCATTGCAATGCCGGTTAATGTTCGATCTCCGCCGCAACTTGGTCGCGATGCGGTCAAATTCAGCCGCCCTCATAGGCCCGTCAACTTTCGTCGTGCGGGGGACACTCGCGCTCGCAACAACGCGAAACAGGGGAATGGCCGATGAACGTCTTGCCAAGAATGGAGTCGAATGAAACTGAAATCCAGGATACCGACCTCTCAGCGGTCTCCGAAGTCGAGGCTGGGATCCGCGATTTCGTCCGCAACGATGTCGCCTATCTGCGCCGTCCGATGTCGGTGAACGCCGCCCCCGAGGCTCCGCTCGAGCCGAGTGCCGAGGCTACCGTGAACAATGTCAATTCGCTGATCCAGCGCGTCGCCGGAACTTCGCTGTCGGAAATCGAGAACCTGATTTCGGAGCTGGAGGCGCTGCGCGACCTGCTGCATGCCGAAGGTCAGCGCGTCCAGCGCGAGATTTCCGGCTACGCTCACCTGAGCCAGGCCGCGATGAAATCCACCCGCATGGTTTCCGACAATGTGCAGCAGTGGAAGCGTGCCACCGAAGCGCTGCGCAACGGCTAATTTGCAACAGTCGCGACCAAATCACCGCCGCGTTTTCCGATTTCGGGGGCGCGGCGGTTTCGATTCAGGTAGAAGGTGCGCGCGGGATTGAGCTGCCTTCTCAACAAGCAGTGCTTAGGGGGAAACGATGTCGATGGAAACGATCCAGCCGGAAAATCCCAACCCGGTCCAGATGCGCTCGTCGACGCCTCTGAGGACGCTGATGTTGCGCTTCGTCGGCTTGCTGTTCTTGGCCGTCACCTTGCTGGCGCTGGTCTACAGCCGCTGATTTTTTCGCGGCCACCGCTTCGTATCGTTAAACGAAGCCTGATCACTCGCTCGCGACCACCGTCGGTTCCAGCGTGAAGGAGCCGTCGGCATAACCCTTCACCACCATCGCCGCCGTCAGCATCACCGCAACGGTCACCGTTGCGAAGATGAAGCCCACCAGTCTCAAGCCGCTGCGATCCGCCATTGTCATTCCCCGCCGAATTTGCGGGGCCACTATCGCCACCACCCGTTCAAAATGCGTTAGCAAAAAATTTGTTCCGCGAATTCTTCGCTGACGATGCAGCGCTGCAACAGAGCGGTAACCTTGTTTTCCGGTTAAGCGCCGGCGCCTCGCCGCGGCATGAACGCAGTGCCCAAAAATGAGAAAGCGAGCTCGCCGCGCTGATTGGTGCCGCTGTTGCGGATCTGCACGATGCCCCATTCGGGACGCGAGGCCAAGGTGCGCTTGGTTTCCACAACGGTTGCGAAGCTGAGCGTATCGCCGGCGAGCACCGGCTGCAGCCAGCGCAGCTCGCGAAAGCCCGGCGAGGGTCCCCATACTGCGACCGTCTCGCCGCGCGCAGCCGCTTCGCGCGCCGCCCGCTGGCCGTCGGCAACCATCACCTTCATGCAGGCGGAAGCGACATGCCAGCCCGAGGCCGCAAGCCCGCCGAACAGCGAGTTGCGGCCCTCTTCTTCGGAGAGATGGAAGCGCTGCGGATCGAATTGCCGCGCGAAGCGTTTGATGTCCTCGGCGGTGAAGGTAAACGAGCCGAGCTCGCGCCGCTGGCCGATCTCGATGTCTTCGAAGAAATTCATCAGCCTTGCACTCGCGCGCGCCGGCCGATGATGATCGGCGACACCATCTCGCACAGCGCCTCGCCCTTCGCGTTAAAGGCCACCCCCTTGAAGGTCACGATCCCGGTCTCGGGGCGGCTCTTCGACACCCGCGCCTCCGCCACCTCGACCTCCAGGGTCAAATCGTCCCTCGGCCGCAAGGGTGCGAGCCAGCGCAGCTCGTTGACCCCCGGCGAGCCGAGCGAGGCCGCGCGGCCGAG
>CAVUCB010000094.1:0-74357 GCA_963739755.1 uncultured Alphaproteobacteria bacterium
GCCCATCGAAACCGGTTAAGCCGGCACGTTCGGATCGGGCACGACCTCGGGCCCGTCACTCGGCACGGTTGACGAGTATAAAGCCCGGCGATGACGAGGACCGCCGCCGCACCAAACGCGAGCGTCAGCTCGTCGTGCATGATCAGATAGCTCGCGACCACGCCGAACAGCGGCGTGATGAAGGTGAAGGCCGACAGCTTGCTCGCCGAATAGGACTGCACCAGCGCAAACCAGATCGTAAACGTCAGGCCCGACAATCCAGGTCGCCTGATAGGTGACGACCGAGACCGCCAGCACGCCCGGGCACATGCGTGGAGCTTCTCGCCGGAGAGCCAGGCGCCGGCCCCAGAATCGGGATCGAGATCGCGACCTGGTAGGCCAGCGCTTTTTCCGGCGCGGCGTGGCGCAGCGGCGTGCCCTTGGCGATCAGGGTGGTCGCGCCCCACAGCGCGCCGCCGCCGACGATCATGAGGTCGCCCAGCAGCACGCTTGGCATCGACATTGGCCTGCGGCACGCCGATCGCGAGCGCCACGCCGGCAAAACTGAGCGCGAGCCCAGCCCATTGCGAGGCGCGCAGGCGCTCGCCAAGCACCGGATAGGAGCCGAGCGCGACGAAGAACGGCGCGGTGTAGAGGAACACCACCGCGCGCGAAGCCGTGGTCAAGCGCAGGCCGCTGATAGATCAGCACGAATTCGATGCCGAACAGCGAAGCCCGCGAACAGGCCGGGGCCAAGCGTGCCGTCGCGCAAGGAGAAATTCGCGCCGCGCAGCCAGCCGACGATCAGCAGCACCGGCAACGCGCCGATCGAGCGGAACGTCGCCTGCATCATCGGCGGAATGTCCGGCAGCGCCAGCTTGACCGCGACCTGATTGAATCCCCAGGACAGGCAGAGCATCAGCATCAGCGCGATGGCGCCCGGGCTGAGCGGCCGCCCGGCGGTGGACTTCATTTCGTTTGAGGACATTTCTTCCCTTGTGCCGGCTTGGCGCCGCGTTGCTTCTTTTATGGTTTGCGCATGATCTCCGCGCAAACGCATCCGCGTTTGTCGCGAGGGAAAACCGCTGCACACTTTTCCGGATCATGCGCTAAGCCGCCTTCTGGCAGTGCGCGCAGGTGCCGGTGATTTCGACGACGGAGAGTTTTGGCGCAAAGCCGGAGGCGCGCGCCGCGGCGGTCAGGCTCTGCGCGACGGGCGCGGCCGGGATCTCGCCGACCGAGCCGCAGCGCTCGCAGATCAGGAACGCCACCAGCGCGGCCTGCGTCATGGTCATGCGCGCAGGCGAGATAGGCGTTGCGGCTTTCGATGCGATGCACGAGGCCGTTCGTCCATCAGGAAATCGAGCGCGCGATAGACCGTGATCGGCGCCGGCCGCGGCATCGATTTGGCGAGTTCGTCGATCACCTCATAGGCGCCGAGCGGCCGGTGGCTGGACAGCAGCGCCTGCAGCACCTGGCGGCGGATCGGGGTGAATTTCTGCGCCCGCTCCTTGCAGACCCGTTCGGCATGCGTGATCGCGTCCGCAGTGCAGCGGTCGTGGTCGTGGTCGGGCGCGGGAAAGGCCGGCTTTGTCGGGGTCATTGCGCCAGTTGCTAGCATTTTCGGCCGGGGATCCCAAAGCCCGGCGGGAACCGGCACCCAGCCATGTGTTTCGGCAGGCGCAGCCGGTCCGTTAACCGGCCATGAAAAATTCATAAGCTAGCTTATTATATTGCAAGCTTATTGGAGACAATGCTTATGCACCGCGGTTCCGTGGACATGAACTTCCTGTTCACGCTCGGCGAAGTGCAGCGGCTGGTGCGCGCCTATGCCGACAAGGCAGGCCGCGCGCTACGGCATCACCCGCGCGCAATGGGCGGTGCTGGCCAAGGTCGAGCGCAACGAGGGCATGAAGCAGACGGAACTCGCCGAGCAGATGGAGATGCAGCCGATCACGCTGACGCGGCTGATCGACAAGCTCTGCGACAGTGGCTGGATCGAGCGCCGCGGCGACGAAAACGACCGCCGCGTCAACCGGCTTTATCTGCGCAAGGCCGGCGCGGCCGCTGCTCGGCAAGCTCGCCGGGCTCCGCTCCGAACTCACCGCCACCGCGCTCGACGGCATCAGCCCGGCCGACGCGCAGCGGCTGCTCGCCCAACTGGAAGCAATCAAGGAAAACGTGCGTAACGCCATTCAGAATGCCGAGGCGAACGTGCCCAAGAAGGAGCAGCGCTATGGCTGATCCCGTCCTCAAATTTCCGCCCGAGCAGAAGGGCGCCCCCTCCGGCCGGCCGACCAAGAAGCTCGCCGCCGAGCCGCGGCGCCGGCTGATGGCGGGCCTGCGGCGCTATCGCCGCTTCCTGCTGCTGGTCGTGCTGCCGCTCGCCGCCGCGATCGGCGGGCTCGTGTTCTATCTCAATGGCGGCCGCTATGTCGGCACCGACGACGCCTATGTCGGCGCGCAGAAGGTGCTGATCACGCCCGACATCTCCGGCAAGATCGACAAGGTCGTGGTGAAGGAAGGCCAGCACGTCAAGCAGGGCGACGTGCTGTTCGAGATCGATCGCGAGCCGTTCCAGTTCGCGCTCGACCAGGCCAAGGCGCAGCTCGAGCAGGCCAAGACCACCTATGACAATCTCGTCGCCAACATCAAGATCTACGGCCAGATGCTCGACCTCGCGCAGCAGGGCGTCGACCTGAAGCAGCGCGACGTCGAACGCAAGCAGCAGCTGGTCAACAGAAGGTCGGCTCGCAGCTCGACCTCGACAATTCCGCCACCGGCTCGTCACCGCCGGCGCGCAGGCGCAATTCGTCAAGCAGCAACTGTCCAACGCCAAGACGCAGCTGCTCGGCAACCCCGACCTGCCGCTGGACGAGTTCCCGCCCTATGCCCAGGCCAAGGCGCAGCTCGACATGGCCCAGCGCAATCTCGACCACACCGTGATGCGCGCGCCGATGGCGGGCGTCGCGACCCAGGTCGAGCAGATCCAGCTCGGCCGCTTTGTCGCCGCCGGCACGCCGGTGTTCTCGGTGATCGACATCGCCAACCCCTGGGTCGACGCCAACCCGAAGGAATCCGACTTCACCTATGTCGGCGAAGGCCAGCCGGTCACGCTCGACGTCGACGCGTTCCCGAACCATGAGTTCAAGGGTTACGTCGGCTCGCTCTCGCCCGGCACCGGCGCGCAATTCGCGATCCTGCCGCCGCAGAACGCCACCGGCAATTTCGTCAAGGTGGTGCAGCGCGTGCCGGTGCGCATCTATTTCGACAAGGACGATCCGTATGTGAAGAAGCTGAAGGCCGGCATGAGCGTCTATGCCACCATCGACACCGGCCATAAGCGTTCGCTGGCGGGCCTGCTCGGCTTCGCGCCGGCGGATGCCGGCCACCAGGACTAAGCCACGATGTCGCCGACCACGGTGCCAGCAGCCTCCATGGTTCCCGGCCTGCGCCGGAACATGGTGACGATCTGCGCCATGACGGCGACGATCATGCAGGCGCTCGACACCACGATTGCCAACGTCGCGCTGCCCTATATGCAGGGCACGCTGTCGGCCTCGCAGGACCAGATCAACTGGGTGCTGACCTCCTACATCGTCGCGGCCGCGATCATGACCGCGCCGGTGGGTTGGATCGCCAACCGCTTCGGCCGCAAGCGCATCTTCATCATCTGCTCGGCCGGCTTCACCATCGCCTCCGTGCTGTGCGGGCTCGCGCAGGACATCAACCAGATGGTGCTGTTCCGCCTGCTGCAGGGCGTGTTCGGCGCGGCGCTGGTGCCGCTGTCGCAGGCGGTGATGCTCGACTCCTACACGCTGCAGGAGCGCGCCAAGGCGATGTCGATCTGGGGCATGGGCGTGATGATGGGCCCGATCATGGGGCCCTCGCTCGGCGCCTGGCTGACCGAGACCTATTCCTGGCACTGGGTGTTCTTCGTCAACATGCCGTTCGGCTTCATCACCGTGCTCGGCCTCATGGTCTTCATGGACGAGACCAAGAAGGACCTGAACCTGCGCTTCGACTGGTTCGGCTTCTCCGCGCTTGCGGTCGGCATCGGCTCGCTGCAGCTTGCGCTCGACCGCGGCGAGCAGCTCGGCTGGCTGGAATCCAACGAGATCATTGCCGAGTTCATCGTCTCGGCGATCGGCTTCTATTATTTCTTCGCGCATTCGCTCACGACCTCGAAGCCGTTCATCCAGTTCGCGCTGTTCAAGGATCGGAACTTCCTCACCGGCTGCATCTTCATGGCGCGTGATGGGCCTCGTGCTGTACTCTACCATGGCGCTGGCCTCGCCCTATTTGCAGAACGTGATCGGCTATCCCATCATCACCGCCGGCGTGCTGCTCGCAAGCCGCGGCTGCGGCACCTTCGTCGCCATGATGCTGGTCGGCCGCTTGATGCGCTATATCGAGGCGCGCACGCTGATCATCACCGGCCTCGGCATCACCGCGCTGTCGCTGTACTACATGACCGCCTGGACCGACCAGACCCAGTCAAGCGAGATCGTCACCATCAGCATCATCCAGGGCTTTGGCTTCGGCCTCGTGTTCGTGCCGCTGTCGACCGTGGCGTTCATGACGCTGCCCAACCATCTGCGCACCGACGGTACCTCGATGCTGACCTTGATGCGCAATGTCGCGAGCTCGGTCGGCATCTCCATCGTGATCGCGCAGCTCACCGAGGGCTCGCGGCGCATCTACGCGGTTCTCAACGAGCACGTCACCCCCTTCAATCACGCCATGCAGATGCCCGACGTAACCGGCATGATCAACATGGGCACCGACAAGGGCCGCGCCATGGCCGACGTGATGATCGGCCTGCAGGCGCAGATCATCGCGTTTTCGCAGGACTACCAGCTCGTAATGCTCTTCATCCTGTGCTCGATCCCGCTCGCGATCATGATCGGCTCGACCAAGGCCGCGCTGCGCAAGCAGTCGGCGGGGCCGGAGCACGCGGTGATGGAGTAACTCTTTCACCTCTCCCCGTTCTTTACGGGGAGAGGTCGAAGTCGGAGCGCAGCGGAGGCTTCGGGTGAGGGGCAAGGCACGCTGGTGCTGCCAACTAAAATCCGTCCGACATCGCTTGCATTCTGTGGGTCCGGAGCTGCTGCCATTCGGTTAGGCGTTGTGCCCTGCCCCTCACCCGGATCGCAAGAGCGATCCGACCTCTCCCCGTAAAGAACGGGGAGAGGTGAAGAGGCGTGGGCGCGCGACTGAATGCCGCGCGCGAAGTGTGGGCTACCTCACGTACGTTCGGTTGGCTGGATCCTACGTTTGAACGTTCATCAACGCGACGACGAGGAGCCCTGCCATGAAGCCGAACATTCCTGCGCTTGTCCTTGCGGCGACGCTGCTCTTTTCCGCGACATCGGGCGCGCGCGCCGAAGATGATGCAGTCGCACTCGGCATCGGCACCGCGTTCAGGATTTCCCTTCAGAAGGCTTTCGAAACCGTGATCGTCGGCGATCCCCTCATCGTCGACGTCCGCACCGACGACAATCAATCCGTCGTGATCGAGCCGCTTAAGGCCGGCGTGACGAATCTCGTCTTCATCGATGCGCACGGCATGGTGACCGCCAACATCAGGGTGTCGGTGTGCGGGGCTTCTTCATCGCCAGCCTGCGCGACCAGCCACTCCTCGCTATAGACTCGACGTCTCGTCTCACACGTCGAAAAACACGGTCTCGTCGTCGCCCTGCAGGCGCAAATCGAGTTTGTAGACCGCGCTGCCGTTGCCCGCCTCGCGCTCGGCGATCAGGGTGGCGCGGCGATCGGCGGGCACCAGCGCCAGCACGGGATCGATCGAGTTGCCGGCCTCGTCGCCGAAATAGATCCGCGTGTAGAGATGGCGCAGCATGCCGCGCGCGAATACGGCGAGCAAGAGATGCGGCGCTTGCGGTATGCCGTTGGGATCGGGTACCGGGCCTGGCTTGACCGTGTCGAAAGCAAAGGCGCCATTGGCGTCGGTGCCGACGCGGCCGAAGCCGCGGAATTTGGTATTCGGCTGCGCGCGCTTGTCCTGCGGATCGGCGAAGCGGCCCTGGCTGTCGGCCTGCCAAATCTCCAGCATGGCATCCGGCACCGGCGCGCCGTCGCCGTCGAACACGCGGCCCTCGACGCGGATGCGTTCGCCGGAAGCATCCGGCGTGACGAGATTGCCGGTGAATGCGTCGTTCCAGTCGTACTGGCCGTTCGGCGTCAGGCCATATTTGAAGAACGGGCCGACGGTCTGCGACGGCGTGATACCCTTGTCCTGCACTTAACTGTTCTCCATGGGAGTGGCGTTTTTGCCGCGCAGCACGATGTTGAAGCGGTAGCACAGCGCCCATTCCGGCTGGGTGTTTTCCAGATCAAAGGACGACACCATGCGCTGTCGCGCCATTGCCTCCGGCACCGAATTGAAGATCGGGTCGAACTCGAACAGCGGGTCGCCCGGGAAATACATCTGCGTCACCAGCCGCGAGACAAAGGAATGGCCGAACACCGAGAAGTGGATGTGCGCAGGCCGCCAGGCGTTGTGATGATTGCCCCAGGGATAGGCGCCGGGCTTGATGGTGACGAACTTGTAGTAGCCGGAGGCGTCCGACTGCGCGCGGCCGGCGCCGGTGAAATTCGGATCGAGCGGCGCCGGATGCTGGTCGCGGACATGGATGTAGCGGCCGCAGGCATTGGCCTGCCAGATCTCGACCAGCGTGTTCGGCACACCGCGGCCGTCCTCGTCGAGCACATGGCCGTGCACGATGATGCGCTCGCCGAGCGGCTCGCCCTTGTGCTGGGTGGTAAGATCGGCATCGCCCTCGCGCACGGTCTCGTGGCCATACACAGGTCCGGTCAGTTCGGAGACCGTATGGCGCATCGGGATCAGCGGCTGCTGCGGCGCGCGCTTGATCGAGCTTTTGTAGCCCGGCGACAGCGGCAAGGGATGCGCTTTGTTGCTGTCGATGGGGTAAAGAAAGGTCATTATCTGGCTCCGTCATTGCGAGGAGCGAAGCGACGAAGCAATCCAGCTCTTGGTGACCGTGGATTGCTTCGCTTCGCTCGCAATGACGCCCTTGCGGGCGTCAATTCAGCTTCTCGATCGCGACCGCGACGCCCTGACCGACGCCGACGCACATGGTGGCGAGCGCGCGCTTGCCGCCACGCTTCTCCATGCCGTGCACCGCCGTCATCGCAAGGCGCGCGCCGCTCATCCCGAGCGGATGGCCGAGCGCGATCGCCCCGCCATGCGGGTTGACGAAGTCGGCATCGTCTTTCACGCCGAGCTGCCGCAGACAGGCTATCCCCTGCGACGCGAAGGCTTCATTGAGCTCGATCAAATCGAAGTCGGAGATTTTCAGGCCCAGCCGCTCCATCAGCTTCCGCGTCGCCGGCACCGGGCCGATGCCCATGATGCGCGGCGGCACCGCGGCCGAGGCAAGGCCCAAAATCCTCGCGCGCGGGGTCAGGCCGTGCTTCTTCACAGCCGCCTCGGAGGCGAGGATCATCGCGGCCGCACCATCGTTGACGCCGGACGCATTGCCTGCGGTGACCGTGCCGGGATTGCGCACGATCGGCTTCAGCTTGGCGAGGCCTTCCAACGTGGTTTCCGGGCGCGGATGCTCATCCTTGTCGACGACGACGGGACCGGCCTTGCCGCCGGGAATGGTGATGGGCGTGATTTCTTCCGCGAAATAGCCTGACGTAATCGCGGCGCCCGCGCGCTGCTGCGAGCGGATCGCGAACGCGTCCTGGTCGGCGCGCGACACCTGGAATTCCTCGGCGACGTTCTCGCCGGTCTCCGGCATGGCGTCGACGCCATATTGCGCCTTCATCAGGGGATTGATGAAGCGCCAGCCGATGGTGGTGTCGTAGATGTCGGCCGAGCGCGAGAACGCTTCGGCCGCCTTGCCCATCACGAACGGCGCCCGTGTCATCAACTCGACGCCGCCGGCAATCGCAAAATCGATCTCGCCGGCGCGGATCGCCCGGCCCGCCGCGCCGACCGCGTCGAGACCCGATGCACAAAGCCGGTTGAGGGTCTGGCCGGGAACCGTCTCCGGCAGGCCCGCGAGCAGCAGCGCCATGCGCGCCACATTGCGGTTGTCTTCGCCGGCCTGGTTGGCGCAGCCGAAAAAGACTTCATCGACCGACGACCAGTCGAGCTTGGGGTGTTTCGCCATCAGCGCCTTGATGGGCGCGGCTGCCAGGTCGTCGGCGCGCACCTTGGCGAGCGAGCCGCCGAAGCGGCCGATCGGGGTTCGGACGGCATCACAAATAAAGACATCACCCATCGGCGTTCTCCCTGAGACGGCTCGAATTTAATGGCGATTTGTAGGAGTGCGTTCCATTCAGGTCAATTGAGGGTTTCGCCCCGAGCATCGCATTCATGCGTGGCCGGGCATACCGTGGCGGGGGTGGAAAACCCTGCCCACGGCGGCAAAGCAATAGGATGGACGAACGAAATTGGCTAGGTTGCGCCGCCCATGACCATGCAGCAGCCCGTCCCTGTTCCGCCTGCCGCCTCCGCCGACGCCACGCCTTCTGCGGATGCGAACGCGAATGCGCGCGTCACGCCGATGATGGAGCAGTACCTTGAAATAAAGGCTGCCCATCCCGGGCTGCTGTTGTTCTACCGGATGGGCGATTTCTACGAGCTGTTCTTCGAGGATGCCGAGATCGCCTCGAAAACGCTCGGCATCGTGCTGACCAAGCGCGGCAAGCACCAGGGCATGGATATCCCGATGTGCGGCGTGCCGGTCGAGCGGTCCGAAGACTATCTGCATCGCCTGATTGGCGCCGGCCATCGCGTCGCGGTCTGCGAGCAGACCGAGGATCCGGCCGCCGCCCGCGCCCGCGGCTCCAAGAGCGTGGTGAAGCGCGCCGTCATCCGGCTGGTGACGCCGGGCACGCTGACCGAGGACACGCTGCTCGATGCGCGCACCAACAATTACCTGCTCGCGATCGCGCGCGCCCGCTCCTCGGCCGGCGGCGACCGCTTCGGGCTCGCCTGGATCGATATCTCGACTTCCGAGTTCATGGTGACGGAATGTGCGACCGGCGAATTGCAGGCGACGCTGGCGCGCATCAATCCGAATGAAGCTGTTGTCACCGACGCGCTTTATAGCGACAGCGAGTTTTCGGCCCTGCTCAATGAATTGCCGGCGGTGACGCCGCTGACCCGTGACGTCTTCGACGGTTCCACCGCCGAGCGGCGGCTGTGCGATTATTTCGCGGTCGCGACCATGGACGGTTTGGCCGCGATGTCGCGGCTGGAAGCAACAGCTGCAGCCGCCGCCGTCACCTATATCGACCGCACGCAAGTGGGCAAGCGCCCGCCGCTGTCGCCGCCCGCGCGTGAAGCCACCGGCTCGACCATGGCGATCGATCCCGCTACGCGCGCCAATCTCGAACTGACCCGCACGCTATCAGGCGAACGGCGCGGCTCGCTGCTCGATGCCATCGACTGCACGGTGACGCCTGCGGGATCGCGCCTCCTGGCCCAACGCCTCGCCGCTCCGCTCACGGACAGCGTGCAGATCGCACGCAGGCTGGATGCAGTGAGCGCCTTCGTCGCCGACAATGCCGCGCGCGAGGATATCCGATCCATCCTGCGCGGCGCGCCCGACATGTCGCGTGCGCTGGCGCGGCTCTCGGTTGGGCGCGGTGGCCCGCGCGATCTTGCCGGGCTGCGCGACGGCGTCCTCGCCGCCGACCAGGCGCTGGCGCGGCTGGAAGAGCTGGAGCAGCCACCACAGGAAGTCGCTGCCGTGATCGCGGCCCTGCGCCGGCCATCGCGGGAGCTGGCGCGTGAATATGAGCGGGCGCTGGCAGAGCAATTGCCGCTGATCAAGCGCGACGGCGGTTTCGTGCGCGAGGGCTATGAGCAGGCGCTCGACGAAGCGCGCAGCCTGCGCGACGCCTCGCGGCTGGTCGTGGCGGCGATGCAGGCGCGCTACGCCGACGCGACCTCCATCAAGGGCCTCAAGATCCGGCACAACAATGTGCTCGGCTATTTCGTCGAGGTGACCGCGCAGCATGGCGACAAGCTGATGTCGGCGCCGCTGAACGCGACCTTCATCCATCGCCAGACGCTGGCGGGACAGGTCCGCTTCACGACCGCCGAGCTTGGCGAGATCGAAGCCAAGATCGCCAATGCTGGCGAGCGCGCGCTCAATCTCGAGCTGGAAATCTTCGAGCGGCTCTGCGCCAAGGCGCTGGAGGCGAGCGACGATCTGCGCGCCGCCGCCCATGCGTTTGCGCTGCTCGATGTCGCGACCGCGCTCGCGAAACTCGCGGTCGACGACAATTATGTGCGGCCCGACGTCGACGCCTCGCTTGGCTTTGCCATCGAAGCCGGAAGGCATCCGGTGGTCGAGCAGGCCTTGAAGCGCGAGGGCCAGCCCTTCATCGCCAACACCTGTGATCTCTCGCCGGCGCCGAGCCAAAAGTCCGGCCAGCTCTGGCTGATCACCGGCCCGAACATGGCCGGCAAATCGACCTTCCTGCGCCAGAACGCGTTGATCGCGCTTCTTGCCCAGATCGGCTCGTTCGTGCCGGCGGCGCGCGCCCGGATCGGCATTGTCGACCGGCTGTTCTCGCGCGTCGGTGCGGCGGACGATCTCGCCCGCGGCCGCTCGACCTTCATGGTCGAGATGGTCGAGACCGCGGCGATCCTCAATCAGGCCAGTGAACGTTCGCTGGTGATCCTCGACGAAATCGGCCGGGGAACCGCGACCTTCGACGGGCTCTCGATTGCCTGGGCGGCGATCGAGCACCTGCATGAGGCAAACCGCTGCCGCACGCTGTTCGCCACGCATTATCACGAGCTGACCGCGCTCTCCGCCAAACTGCCGCGGATGTTCAACGCCACGGTTCGCGTCAAGGAATGGCAGGGCGACGTGGTGTTCCTGCACGAGGTGCTGCCGGGCTCGGCCGACCGCTCCTATGGCATCCAGGTCGCCAAGCTCGCGGGCCTGCCGCCGCCGGTGATCGCACGCGCTAAGGCGGTGCTGGCGAAACTCGAAGCGCAGGACCGCGGCCAGACGGCCCGCGCGCTCGCCGACGATTTGCCGTTGTTCGCCGTACCCTCGCGCGCCGCCGCCGAGCCCGCGCCGCTGAGCGAGGCCGAGCAGCTGCTGGAAGCGGTGAAGGCATTGCATCCAGACGAGATGTCGCCGCGCGAGGCGCTGGAGGCGCTGTATGCGCTGAAGGCGAAGCTGCCGAAGCAATAGCCGTCGTTGCGAGGAACGAGAAATCGTAGGGTGGGCAAAGGCGCTCTTGCGCCGTGCCCACCACCGCGAATGAATATCCAAATGGTGGGCACGCTTCTGCCTTCGCTCGTTGAGCTACGGCGGACGTGGTCGCTTTGCCCGCCCTACGTTTTCGCCAGCGCCGCCCGCCGCCGTCCGATCCACCACAGCATCAGATTCCAGCTCACGCAGGTCGCGAGCCCAAGGCTCAGGCCGGCCGCGGAGCCGAGATGCAGCGCGCCGACATGCAGCACCGCGATCGCCATGCCAAATCCCATCAGGCCCCAGGCGCTGTTGGCGATCACGGCGGCGGTCGCGGGTCCGCCAATGCGCGGATGCAGGATCAGCATCATGCTGGTGAACACCGCTGGAAACAGCGCGAGGATGCCGCTGATGCTCGGACCGACCCGGCCTGACAGCGTGACGACCGTCAGCACGAGCGTGGCCACCAGCGATGCCCGCAGGGGCACGTCATACCAGCGTCGCGCGACCGGCGGCATTTTGGCGTGACGATAGCGCTGCATCAGCGGGGTGCAGATCGCAAACGCGACCGCGTTGATGAGCAGCCCGCCCCACACCGACCACTGCATTGAGGCGATGATCGCCGCGATGCCGAGCCACACCGCGACCGCGGCACCGACGCTGACCAAGAGAGCGTGGCGTTGCGCCAGCAGCGTGTAGGTCAGCCCCAGAGAGATCGTCGCCGCGTTGATCGGCAGGCTCGTCAGCGCGCCCTGCGCGATGAAGGCGGAGTCATGGTCGAGCGCGAGGAAGACATAGGCCGGCCCCGCCGAAATCGGCAGCGTCGCGACCAGCGCGCCGATCGCGGGCCCCGAATGCTCGGCGATGAAGGAGGCCGACACCACAAACGCGGCCGCCACCGCCATGCGGAAGCCGAGCAGGAAAAAATAAGTGAGATCGGGGGACATCTTATCTGTCGTCCCGGCGAAAGCCAGGACCCATACCCCGCGGCCCCTCGATTTTGGGCGGTGGGCGGCTAAAGCCTTCGCAACAATTGACGCCTGTGGGTATGGGTCCCGGCTCGCGCTTCCGCCTTCGCTTGTTGAGCTACGGCGGACGTAGTCGCTTGGCCGGGACGACGGCCAGCTAAATCCGCTTCATGCTCACCGAAACCTTCGGGCCGTTCTTGATGGTCTGGTAGACCACGCAATAACGCTCGGTGAGTTTCAGCAAGCAGATCGAGCTTGTCCTGCGGCGCGTCGGTCTCGACCTCGAAGCGGACGCGGATTTCCTCGAAGCCGACCGGCGCCTCCTTGTCGACGCCGAGCGTGCCGCGGAAATCGAGATCGCCTTCGGCGTAGACCAGGCCCTTCTTCAGCGGCACGTCGACCGCGGTCGCGACCGATTTCAGGGTGACGCCGGCGCAGGCGACCAAGGCCTCCAGCAGCATGTCGCCGGAGCAGAGCTCCAGCCCTGAACCGCCGGTTGCGGGATGCAGGCCTGCAATTGCCAGCGCCCGCCCGGTCTCGACCTTGCAGGTCAGGCCCTCGGTATCGGTCGAGCCCTTGGCTTTCAGGGTGATGACCGCGGCCGCGGGGTCCTGCTTGTAGCGTTCCTTGATCGGGGCCTGCATTGCGCGGAGTTCGGCGGCGTCCATCTTCTTCTCCCGGATTATTTTCGAGGCCGGATTTAATGCGAAATTGCGGCCGTGTCACCACCACATCGATTCCCCGACGCTCGATTTGGCATCGCGGTCGGGCATGCTGCGGTCGAGCGAGCGGTCGAGCGCGGTCAGGACATGGCGCTTGAAGCGCTCGAACAGCTCGGAGTGCGCGGTCGCGCGGCCGTGTCAGATTGACCTTGATCTCCTCGAACAGCCGGCCCGGCCGCGGCCGCATCACCAGCACGCGATCGGCCAGCACCACCGCCTCGTCGACGTCATGCGTCACCAGGATCAGCGTCGGCCGCGTATCGGCCCAGAGGTCGAGCAGATGATCCTGCAGGTCGCGCCGGGTGAAGGCATCGAGCGCGGAGAACGGCTCGTCCAGCAGCAGCACTTCCGGCTGCGGCACCAGCGCGCGGGCGATCGCCACCCGCTGCGCCTGCCCGCCGGAAAGCTCGCGCGGCCAGGCATTGGCCTTGTCGGCGAGGCCGACGCGCGCGAGCGCGGCCGCGACCTTCTCGCGCCTTGCGCTGGCGGGCAGGTCGGACAGGCCGAAGCCGATATTGTCGGCGACGCTCAGCCAGGGCAGCAGCCGCGGCTCCTGGAAGATGATGCCGATCTTGGCATGCGGCGCCAGGATCGCGGTGCCATCGAGTGTCACCGTGCCCGAGCTCGCGCGGTCGAGCCCGGCGATGGCGCGAAGCAGCGTGGACTTGCCGCAGCCGGAGCCGCCGATGATGGCGATGATCTCGCCGGGACTGATCTCGGCGGAAAAGCGCTCCAGCGCATGCACGCCGTTGGGATAGATCTTGCCGACCTTGTCGAGCGCGAGCATCAGCCTGCTCCGCCCTGCTTGCCGAACGCGTCCTGCCAGCGCAGGAACGGCGCGGCCGCGACCTCGATCAGCCAGTCGGTGAGCTTGCCGAGGATGGCGAAGATCACGATCGCCGCCAGGATCTGCGCGGGCTTGCCGAGCTGCTGGCCGTCGATCAGGAGATAGCCCAGGCCTTCGGACGCGCCCATGAATTCGGCGGCGACCACGAACATCCAGCCGAGGCCAAGGCCGACGCGCAGCGCGACGACATAGGCCGGCAGCACCGCCGGCAGCAGGATGCGGCGGATCATGGCGAAGCCGGACAGGCGGAAGGTGCGGCCGACCTCGACGATCTTGCGGTCGACCGAGAGGATCGCGCCCATCACGCCGAGATAGACCGGGAAGAACACGCCGACCGCGATCAGCGCGACCTTCGAGGTCTCGAAAATGCCGAGCCAGAGGATGAACAGCGGCACCCAGGCGATCGAGGGAATGGCGCGCAGCGCCTGCACGGTCGGATCGAGCAGCCGCCGCGCCAGCGCCCAATAGCCGGAGATGGCGCCGAGGATCGTGCCGGCGATGACGCCGAAGCCGAAGCCGAGCGACGACGCGGGTCAGCGTCGCCACGATATGGCGCGACAGCTCGCCGCTGCTGCGGCAAGATCGACGATGGTCGCGAACACGCGGCTCGGCGGCGGCACCAGCCGGCCGTTGGAATAGCCGAGCCAGACGATCAGCTCCCAGAGCCAGCGCAACGCCGATCGGCAAGCAGCAGCCCGAGCGCCGGCCGCGCAAAACGCGCGCAGCCGCGCAGAATGCGCCCGCGGCGCGTCGCGCTGGTTTGCTGCGATCGGCAATTCGACAGTCATGGCCATAGCAAGACGCTTCTCGCGGGGGATTGCAAGGCGGCGATAGGGCGTACTCCGCTTCCCTTCTCCCCTTGTGGGAGAAGGTGGCGCGGACGCAGTCCGCGACGGATGAGGGGTTCTTTCCGCGGAGAGAGACCGCTCACCCGGCTTCGCTTCGCTGAAGCCACCCTCTCCCACAAGGGTGACGAGGGTGTAGTGCTCGTCAATTCGTCGGCAGCGGAACCTGATCGTCGATCAGCGAATCCAGCGCCGCCTTCACGTCGACCTTGGCGTCGATCACGCCGGCCTGCTGCAGCGCGATGCCGGCGGCGAGGATCGACTCGCGTTGCGGCGGCGCCGATGCGGCTGTGGGTCAGCTCGGTGCGCTCCTTGAGCTGCTTGTCGACGACATTCTCCGGCAATTTCGTCACCGCCATGAACGTCTTCTTCAGCTCATCGTAATTCGCCAGCGAATATTTGCGCGCCTCTTCGTAGGTCGCGAGCACGCGGCGGACGATATCGGGATAATCCTTCAGGAACTGCTCGCGCACATTGAGGATGCCCCAGGTGTTGGCGTCGGCCTTGCGGTAGAACAGTCTGGCGCCGTCCTCGATCTCGGCCTGCGCCATCATCGGATCGAGCCCGGCCCAGGCATCGACGTCGCCGCGGATCAGCGCGGTCTTGCCGTCGGGATGCTGCAGCAGCACCGGCGTGATGTCCTTTTCGGTGAGGCCCGCGCCGAGCAGCGCGCGCACCAGGAAGATGTGCGGATCGGTGCCGCGGGTCACCGCGACGCGCTTGCCCTTGAGGTCGGCGACACTGGCGATCTTCGAGTCCTTGGTCGTGACCAGCGCGGTCCATTCGGGACGCGAATAGACATAGATCGACTTGATCGGGTTGCCGTTGATTTTGGCGACCAGCGCCGCCGAGCCCGCGGTCGAGCCGAAATCGATCGAGCCCGCATTGAGGAACTCCAGCGCCTTGTTGGAGCCGGCCGATTGCACCCAGACGATGCTGATGCCGTCCTTGGCGAATTCCTTCTCCAGCAGGCCCTTCTGCTTCAGCACCATCGAGACCGGATTATAGGTCGCCCAGTCGATGCGGATTTCCTTCGAGCGCATCGGCGGCGAATGCCGCCCGGCGACCGCATCATGAAACCGCCGCGATCGCAGCCAACGCCCAACGTCTTATTTTACCCATTCGAACACCCCTCGCTTCCGCCCTGCCTTGAAACCGCGTTTTAATTCAATACCTTATACATTGAGATCAACGAGAAAATCCGACCATGCGAACGGCCGCGCGAGAACAGCTTTGCCCGAGGAGACGCGAAAGCAGCATGGAAGCGCTGTTGGCCCCACAATGTCCCGTGACAGCGCTGCCGCTGTCCGATATCCGGTTAGGTGATGGATAACATCGTCGCACAGACTGAGCCAAGGCCGATAACACGGCTGATAGCGAGGCAGATGGCAAGGCCGACACCGGCTTCGACTCGCAGCGGATCGCCGCGGCGGTCGATGCGCTGGCGGAAAAGCACGCCGGCCGCGAGGACGTGTTCCGCTCGTCCGTGGCGCAGCTGCTCAAGGCGGAGCTGATGGCGGCGCGCGCAGCAGCGCAGGCGATCCTGCTGAAGGACCGTCACGGCCGGCGTTGCGCCGAGCGGCTCTGCTTCGTGCAGGACGAGATCATCCGCATCCTGTTTGCGGCGGCAACGCAACATCTCTACCGCTCGCCGATTCCCTCCGGCGCCGAGCGCATGGCAGTGGTCGCGACCGGCGGCTATGGCCGCGGGCTGATGGCGCCGGAATCCGACATCGATCTCCTGTTCATCCTGCCCTACAAGCAGACCGCCTGGGGCGAGCAGGTCGCCGAAGCCATTCTCTATTGCCTGTGGGACATGGGGCTGAAGGTCGGCCACGCCACGCGCTCGGTCGATGAATCGATCCGCCAGGCGCGCGGCGACATGACCATCCGCACCGCGATCCTGGAGACGCGGTTCCTGACCGGCGACAAGCCGCTCTATGACGAGCTGGTCGAGCGCTTCGACAAGGAAGTCGTGCAGGGCACCGCGGCCGAGTTCGTCACCGCCAAACTCGCCGAGCGCGAGGAGCGGCATCGCCGCGCCGGGCAATCGCGCTATTTGGTCGAGCCCAATGTGAAGGACGGCAAGGGCGGACTGCGCGACCTGCACACGCTGTTCTGGATCGCGAAATATGTCTACCGCGTTCGCGAGACCGACGAGCTGCTCGAGCGCGGCGTGTTCGACGCGCAGGAATACCGCATCTTCCGCCGCTGCGCCGATTTCCTCTGGTCGGTCCGTTGCAACCTGCATTTCTTCGCGGGCCGCGCCGAAGAGCGGCTCTCCTTCGACCTGCAGCGCGAGATCGCGGTCCGGCTCGGCTATACCAGCCATCCCGGCATGCAGGACGTCGAACGCTTCATGAAGCATTACTTCCTGGTGGCAAAGGACGTCGGCGATCTCACCGCGATCCTCTGTGCCAAGCTGGAGGACCAGCAGGCCAAGCCCGCGCCGGTGCTGAGCCGGATGATGGCGCGGCTGCGGCCCGAGCACGTCGCGGCGTCGCGTACCCGACAGCGACGATTTCATCGTCGACAACAACCGCATCAATCTCGCCGCGCCCGACGTGTTCAAGCACGACCCGGTCAATCTGATCCGGATCTTCCGGCTGGCGCAGAAGAACAACCTCGCCTTCCACCCCGACGCGATGCGCACGGTGACGCGCTCGCTGAAGCTGATCGATACCAGCTTGCGTGAGAATCCCGAAGCCAACCGGCTGTTCATGGAGATCCTGACCTCCAACGACGCCGAGACCGTGCTGCGGCGGATGAACGAGACCGGAGTGCTCGGTCATTTCATCCGCGCCTTCGGCAAGATCGTGTCGATGATGCAGTTCAACATGTACCACCACTACACCGTGGACGAGCATCTGATCCGCTGCATCGGCTTCCTGCAGGACATCGAGCGCGGCGGCAATGAGGAGCTGGTGATGGCCAGCGACCTGATGCGCAAGATCCGCCCCGAGCACCGGCCGGTGATCTATATCGCCGTGCTGCTGCACGACATCGCCAAGGGTCGGCCCGAGGATCATTCGATCGCCGGCGCCAAGGTGGCGCGGCGGCTCTGCCCGCGGCTCGGCTTCTCCTCCAGCGATACCGAGCTCGTGGCGTGGCTGATCGAGGAGCACCTGACCATGTCGACGGTGGCGCAGTCGCGCGACCTCTCCGACCGCCGCACCATCGAGAACTTTGCCGGCGTGGTGCAATCGGTGGAGCAGATGAAGCTGCTCACGATTCTCACCACCGCCGACATCCGCGGCGTCGGCCCGGGGGTGTGGAACGGCTGGAAGGCGCAGCTGTTGCGCACGCTCTATTACGAGACCGAGCCGGTTTTGACCGGCGGCTTCTCGGAAGTGAACCGCGCCCGCCGCATCGCCGCGGCGCAGGCGGAATTCCGCGGAGCCTTCACCGAATGGCCGGAAGCCGAGATCAACACCTATATCGGCCGGCACTATCCGGCCTACTGGCTCAAGGTCGAGCTGCCGCGCAAGATCCGCCACGCCAGGTTCATGCGATCAAGCGAAGAGGCCGGCCACAAGCTCGCGATCAATGTCGGCTTCGACGAAGCGCGCGGCGTCACCGAGCTGACGATCCTCGCAATGGACCATCCCTGGCTGCTGTCGATCATCGCTGGCGCCTGCGCATCGGCCGGCGCCAACATCGTCGACGCCCAGATCTACACCACGACCGACGGCCGTGCACTCGACACCATCGCGATTTCGCGGGAATACGACCGCGACGAAGATGAGGGCCGCAGAGCTACCCGGATCGGCGAGATGATCGAGGACGTGCTGGAAGGCAAGCTGCGGCTGCCGGAAGCCGTCGCCCGCCGCGCTGCCGGCCGCGGCAAGCTCCGGCCCTTCGTTGTGGAGCCGGAAGTCATCATCAATAACCAGTGGTCGGAGCTTTATACAGTGATCGAGGTGTCCGGCCTCGACCGGCCCGGACTGCTGTATCAGCTCACCACCGCGCTCTCGAAGCTGAACCTCAACATCGCATCCGCCCATGTCGCGACATTCGGCGAACGCGCCCGCGACGTGTTCTATGTCACCGACCTGCTCGGCGCGCAGATCAACGCGCCGACCCGACAGGCCGCGATCAAGAGCGCGCTGCTGCATTTGCTCGCCACGGACGAGGCGGTAGCCAAGCCTGCGGCTTGAGCAGTGGCCTCGCCCGTAGGGCGGGCAAAGCGACCACATCCGCGGTAGCTCAACAAGCGAAGGCGGAAGCGTGCCCACCATTCGCGGCAGCGCTGCCGAGACACGGTGGGCACGGCGCAAGAGCGCCTTTGCCCACCCTACAGCTTCGCGCAAGCGGAAGAGGTTTCGAAGCGCAGCTCTAAAACTTCGTGATCGGCTCCAGCGTCTGGCCGGAACGGAAGGCGCGCAGCGGCGCGGTATCGCTATAGACCACCTCTTCCGCGATCTTGCCGTCACGAAGCCGGAACTTGTCGACGCCGCGCCAGGAGAAGCGCGCACCATTCACATTGCGCGTGGTCTGCCATTCGATGATCACCACATTGCCGCGCGAGGTCCAGTCGAGCAGTTGCCAGACGAAGTCCGGCGCCGCCGCGGTCTGCACCTCCATCAGCTTGGCGAGCTCGGTGCCCTTGATCGGGCGGTCGACCAGCGGCGTGGTGAGCGTGCCGTCCGCATGCCAGAGCTCGAGAAAGGCATTGCCGTCGCGCGCCGCCCAGGCCGCCGCAAAGCGGGTGACAAAGTCCTGAATTTCTTCGTTGGTCATGTCGTCGTCTCCATCTTGAGGTGATGGAGACCTAGCGGCGCCGGGGAAAATCGTCTGGCGATTTCCGGACCTGACGGTTCATGCTCGCGGCCACTTTTTTGTTTGACGCGTTTTCTTCACGCGAACCGGGATCCACTTCGCTTGAAAACGCTATAGCGCAACCCCCTCGTGGATCAGCAGCCAGCGCTTGCGCGCGAGCACGCTGCCGTATTTCACCAGCGAGCCGTTGGCCGCGATCAGGCGATGACAGGGAATGACGACGCTGATCGGGTTCGAGCCATTGGCATGACCGACCGCGCGCATCGCATTCGGCGAGCCGAGCTTTGCGGCCAGCGCGCCATAGGTCATGGTCTGGCCCGCCGGAATTTTCGGCAGCGCGTTCCAGACCTTGCGCTGGAATGGCGTGCCGGCGATGCGCCATTCGATCGACTTCAGCGAATCGAGATCGCCGTTGAAATAATCAGCGAGGGCTGACCTGATCGCCTTCGGAGCGCGCAACTCCTTCAACTCCGCCGCGCCATATTGCAGCCGCAGCAGTTTCCTGATCCGTGCGGCGTGATCCTCCCAATCGAACGCACGCAGCGCGCCGTCGCCGTCGGTGACGACCAGCGCCGGCCCAATCGGCGTTTCCAGCCGATCGACCGTAAATGTTTCAGGCGGCTTCACGGGCATCGGCCTTGTCCTGAACCTGTTCGGACGCCGCTGCGCCCGCGGCCCACAGATGCAGCGCCGCATAGGCGCGCCACGGCCGCCAGGCTTCCGCACGTGCAAGCAGCTCCGCCGGCGACGGCCGGCGGCCGGCGGCATCTGTCATGGCGCGGAGCAACCCGACATCGGCGGCAGGGAACGCATCGGGCTCGCGCAATTCGCGCATGGCGATGTATTGCGCGGTCCATTCGCCGATCCCCGGCAGCGCGCGCAATTTGGCGATGGCCTGATCGAGGCTGGCGCCGCGGCTGAAGATCATGGGATCGGCCGAGATTGCGGCCGCCAGCGCGATCAGTGCCCTCGCCCGCGCGCCGGGCATGGCGAAACCAGCGGGGTCGGCGGATGCGATCGCCATTGGCGAGGGAAAGACATGGCTCAGCCCGTCGCTATCGCGGATCGAAGCTGACAACGGCGTGCCATGCGCCTGTACTAATTTGCCGAGCAGTTTCGTCGCCGCTGGAACGGTGATCTGCTGGCCGCAGATCGCGCGCATCGCAAGCTCGAAGCCGTCCCAGGCGCCGGGCACGCGCAGGCCCGGCCGCGCCGCGACCAGTGGCGCTAGCGTCGGGTCCTGCGCCAGATGCGCGCCGATCTGGTCGGGATCGGCGGCGAGATCGAACACCCGCCGCACCCGCGCGATGATCGACGGCAGTGCCGCCATGTCGGAAAAGCGCACGGTGACATCGACACGGCTCTTGTCGGCCGGCATCACCGTGACGACGCCGCTGTGCTTCCCGAAAGCGATGCTGCGCTTGTAGCTGCCGCGCGAAACCAGCTCGACGCCCGGGATCGCACGCGCACCAAGGAACGTCAGCATCGCGTCCCAGTCATAGGGCGGCCGATAGGAAAGACGCACCGACAGCGCGTCAGCCTCGCGCCGCGGCTTGTCTTTGGTTCGGCGCAGCGTCGCCGGCGGACGGCCGAACAGGTCGCGAAAGGTCTCGTTGAAGCGGCGGACGCTGCCGAAGCCGGAGGCGAGCGCCACTTCCGCCATCGGCAACGAGGTCTCGTGAATGAGCTGCTTGGCCAGCAGCACGCGCCGCGTCTGCGCCACCGCGATTGGAGAGGCACCGACATGCTGGCGGAACAGCCGCCGCAACTGCCGCGCGCCGACGCCGAGCCGGTCGGCGAGGCCCTCGACGTCGTCGGCATCGAGGCCGCCGGCCTCGATCAGCGCGAGTGCCCGCGACACCGTGTTGGAGGTGCCGCGCCAGAACGCAAGCTCCGGCGAAATCTCGGGGCGGCAGCGCAGGCACGGACGAAAGCCTGCTTCCTGCGCGGCTGCAGCAGACGCGAAGAACGAAACGTTCTCGAATTTCGGCGTGCGCGCCGGACAAATCGGCCGGCAATAGACGCCCGTGGTCTTCACGCCCACGAACAGCCGGCCGTCGAAGCGGGCGTCGCGGGTCGAGATCGCGCGGTAGCAGGCAAGGCGGTCCATATCCATGGCTGCAACATGGTGCTTCGAGGCATCTCTGTCTCGCGGTTTCCGGACATGGTCATCTTCGACCCCGGAAGGCAGCGCGAGACCGTCGCACTCTCTCGCCCACGCATGCTAGCGTCCACCCGAAACCGGGGGACGGCATGGGTCTGGTCGCAAATATCCTGGTGGCGCTGGTCGCCGCACTGCACGTCTATTTCCTGATCCTGGAGATGTTTCTCTGGACCAAGCCGGCGGGCCTGAAGGCATTCGGCCTCACGCCGGAAAAGGCCGCGGATTCCGCGGTGCTGGCCGCCAACCAGGGTCTTTATAATGGCTTCCTCGCCGCCGGCCTGATCTGGGGGCTGGTGCAGACCGTCCCCGGCTTCGCCTTCCAGATCAAAGTGTTCTTCCTGCTCTGCGTGATCGTGGCCGGCGTCTATGGCGCCATCAGCGTCAGCCGGAAGATCCTGTTCGTGCAGGCCGCACCCGCCGCGATCGCATTGATTTTGCTTTGTTTAGCCTAGGGTTGGTTCACCTTTCCGCACCGCGTCATCTTGCATTGCGGGATAGCTTCCTCCACACTCCGCGCCCAGCGATGGCTACTTAAAGACCATCCGGACAATCCCCACACATGAGGAACGCACCAATATGAGGAACGGTTTTCTCCATTTTGCCGGCACCGCGGCGCTCGCGCTGGCGCTGGCGGCGTCATCGGCCTTCGCGCAGAAGAAGTACGACACCGGCGCGACCGATACCGAGATCAAGATCGGCCAGACCAATCCGTTCAGCGGACCGGCCTCCGCCTACGCCACCATCGGCAAGACCCAGGCCGCCTTTATCAAGATGATCAACGATCAGGGCGGCGTGAACGGCCGCAAGATCACCCTGATCCAGTATGACGACGCCTACTCGCCGCCAAAGGCGGTCGAGCAGGTGCGCAAGCTGGTCGAGAGCGACGAGGTGCTGCTCACCTTCCAGCTCCTCGGCACGCCGTCGAACGCCGCTGTGCAGAAATATCTCAACTCCAAGAAGGTGCCGCAGCTGTTCGCGGCGACCGGCGCTTCGAGGTTCACCGACCCGAAGAATTTTCCGTGGACGATGGGCTTCAACCCGAACTACTTCGTCGAAGGCCGCATCTACGGCCAGTACATCATCAAGAATCATCCGCAGGCCAAGGTCGGCATCCTCTATCAGAACGACGATCTGGGTAAGGACTACCTCAACGGCATCAAGGCAGGCCTTGGCGACAAGGCGGCGAGCATGATCGTCGCGGAAGCCTCCTACGAGGTGTCTGATCCGACCGTCAACTCGCAGATCCTCAAGATCAAGGACGCCGGCACCGACCTGTTCTTCTCCGCCACGACGCCGAAGCAGGCGGCGCAGGCGATCAAGAAGATCGCCGAGCTCAACTGGCATCCGGTGCAGATCGTCGACATCAACGCCACCTCGGTCGGCGCGGTGATGAAGCCGGCGGGGCTCGATGCCTCCAAGGGCGTGATCAGCGTCAACTACGGCAAGGATCCGCTTGATCCGACCTGGAAGGACGATCCGGGCATGAAGAAGTATTTCGAGTTCATGGCGAAGTACTATCCGGACGGCGACAAGGATTCGAACTTCAATACCTACGGCTACGCGACCACGCAGCTCCTGATTCACGTGCTGAAGCAGTGCGGCGACAACCTGACGCGAGACAACGTCATGAAGCAGGCGACCTCGCTGAAGGACGTCGTAACCGACATTGCGCTGCCGGGCATCAAGATCAACACCACGCCCGACGACTACCGCGTCAACAAGCAGTTGCAGATGATGAAGTTCAACGGCGAGCGCTGGGAGCTGTTCGGCCCGATCCTCGAGGACACCGGCGCGGCGGGTTAACTAGTCATTCGCTTCGTAGGGTGGGCAAAGGCGCTCTTGGGCCGTGCCCACCACCTCGCTGCGGAGACGCATTTTGGTGGGCACGCTTCCGCTTTGCCCACGCTACAAATGGATTGCCGGCGGCCTTCGGGCCGCCGATTTGTTTTGTAGCGTTGACGATTTGTAATCCCCCGGTTGCGAACGCTGCGGGTTTTAGCCTCGTCCAATGTCCATCAACATCGGAAGAGAGCCATGAAGCTATTTGCCATCGCACCCCTCGCGCTGCTCGCCGCCGTCCTCGCAGGCGGAGCCGCGCATGCCGCGACTTACCACTACACCGACCACTGGGATCATATCGGCAAGCCTGCGCTCGGCGCCGCGGAGTTCGATGCCCGGCTGCAGGCCGACGCCGCAAGCTGCGACGCCATGGTTGGCACCCAGCATGGAGCGCCAACCCCCTTCTATCGCAGCTGCATGCTCCAGCACGGCTGGAAGTTCCTGTCGGTGACGCGCGTCCAGGTGCCGACACAGCCTTCCGACCCCAATTTCCGCTCGGACGCCAGGCTCAAGCCCGGCCATTTCATTGACCGTGACAGCGGCATGGACTGCGAAAACATCGGCGGGGCCTCGGTCTGCGGTCCGCCCAGCGGCACCGTTCACTACTACGATCCGGAGCAGGGCCTGAACTGCACGCGCAGCGGGCTGCTCTCGGTCTGCTCGAACATGTGAGCCCTGATCCGCAGCAACTCGCCTACTTCGGAATCTCGCCGAACGTCTTGCCGACCGGAAGCACGGCATGCCGGATCAGGCGCGAGTCCTCGACCGCGGCCTGGCGGTGCTTCACCGCCTCGCGATAGACGGGGTCGCGGATCATTTCGACGAAGGCGGCCACGCTCGGATACTCGGCGATGAAGCAGTGGTCCCAGCGTTCGGCCTCGGGGCCGATCAGCATCAGTTCGAAGCGGCCCTGCCACACGATCCGGCCGCCAAGCCGCTCGAACACCGGCCCGCTCTCGCGGCCATAGGCCGCATAGGCTTCCGCGCCGGTTGCCTTGCGACCGTCGGGATAGGCCGCCTCTGCACGCAGCCGCACCAGATTGAGCATGTGGATCGGGCCTGGCCGGTCGCTCTCCCGAAATTGCGCGAAAACTTCCTTGGTCGGATCGATATGGCCCATGCGGCGCTCCCCAAAATCTCGATTGTCGCCATTCCTTAGCAAGGCCAACGCCCTACCCCCTAATCACGAATTAACCTCTCCGTAACCGGCCCTTAAACCCTGCGGCGTAGCGTTCGCGCGAAGTGATGTGGGCGGCGTATCGCGTATGGCGTGGGGACGGAAAAAAAGTGGCGGACGCAAGGAGCCGCGCTTCGGGCTTGCGGCGACTCTCGCCGATCTGCGCCTCGACCCCAAAGACCGCATCCCGGCCGCCGGCGAAGACAAGCCGAAGAAGGCTTCCAAACGCAAATTCGACGATGACGACGATGACGACGTGGAGCCGCCGGTGGAGCGCAAGCCGCGCCCCTCCCGAGGCGGCAGCAGCCGCCGGGCCAGATCGCCCTCGCGCTTCAGTCTCGGACGTCTGATCTATTGGGGCGCGGTGCTCGGCCTGTGGGCCGCGATTGCGGTTGTCGGCGCCGTGGTCTGGGCCGGCGCGCATCTGCCTCCGATCCAGTCGCTGGAAATCCCCAAGCGCCCGCCGACCATCGAGATCGTCGGCACTGACGGCAGCGTGCTCGCCCAGCGTGGCGAAATGGCCGGCGCCAATGTCCCGCTCAAGGACCTGCCGCCCTATCTGCCAAAGGCCTTCATCGCAATCGAGGACCGCCGCTTCTATTCGCATTACGGCGTCGACCCCTGGGGCATCCTCCGGGCGGCGGTGGCGAACGTGCTGCATCGGGGCGTGTCGCAGGGCGGCTCGACCCTGACCCAGCAGCTTGCGAAAAACCTGTTCCTGACCCAGGAGCGCACGTTCGCGCGAAAGCTGCAGGAGGTCGAACTCGCGCTCTGGCTGGAGCGCAAGCACTCCAAGGCCGAAATCCTCGAGCTCTATCTCAACCGCGTCTATTTCGGCTCCGGTGCCTATGGCGTCGAGGCCGCCGCGCAGCGTTATTTCGGTAAGTCGGCGAAGAACGTGACACTCGCGGAAGCCGCGATGCTGGCGGGCCTCGTCAAATCGCCGTCGCGGCTCGCGCCAAACCGCAACCCGGAGGGTGCGGAGGCACGCGCGAAGACCGTGCTCGCGGCAATGGCGGAAGCGAAATTCATCACCGAGGCCCAGGCGCAGGCCTCGAGCGCACACCCAGCGATCTCGGTGAAGCCGGCCGGCGCCGGCACCGTCAACTATGTCGCCGACTGGATCGGCGAGGTGCTCGACGACCTGATCGGCCAGATCGAACAGAGCGTCGTGGTCGAAACCACCATCGATCCCAGGCTGCAGAGCGTGGCGGAGGCCGCCATCATCGACGAGCTCGCGGCGAAAAGCGTGAAGTTCAATGTCAGCCAGGGCGCGCTGGTCGCAATGAGCCCCGACGGCTCGGTGCGCGCCATGGTCGGCGGGCGGAACTATGGCGAGAGCCAGTTCAACCGCGCGGTCACCGCGAAACGCCAGCCGGGCTCGGCGTTCAAGCCATTCGTCTATCTCACCGCGATCGAGGCCGGGCTAACGCCGGAAACCATCCGCCAGGACGCGCCGATCGACGTAAAGGGCTGGAAGCCAGAGAACTACGGCCATGAATATTTCGGGCCGGTGACGCTGACCCAGGCGCTCGCCATGTCGCTCAACACGGTCGCGGTGCGGCTCGGTCTCGAAGTCGGACCGAAGAACGTGGTGCGCACCGCGCACCGGCTCGGCATTTCCTCCAAGCTCGAGCCCAACGCCTCGATCGCGCTCGGCACCTCGGAAGTATCAATGCTGGAACTGGTCGGCGCCTATGCACCCTTCGCCAATGGCGGCCTCAGCGTGTCCCCGCATGTCGTGACCCGGATCAAGACGCTCGAGGGCAAGGTGATCTACACCCGCCAGGGCGAAGAGCCGAACCAGGTGATCGAGCCCCGCAGTGTCGCGATGATGGACACCATGATGGAGCAGACGCTGATCTCCGGCACTGCGAAGAAGGCTGATATCCCGGGCTGGCCGGCCGCCGGCAAGACCGGCACCAGCCAGGATTTCCGCGACGCCTGGTTCATCGGCTACACCGCCAATCTCGTCACCGGCGTCTGGCTCGGCAATGACGACAATTCTCCGACCAAGAAGGCCACCGGCGGCGGACTGCCGGTGGAGGTATGGACCCGCTTCATGCGCGCGGCGCATCAGGGCGTGCCGGTGGCGGCGCTGCCGAATTCGCAGCTGACGGGACCCACGCTCGCGCAGATCGCTTCGCAGATCACCGCGCCGACACCGTCCGCGCCGGTGCAGGCAGGTCCAGGTATGCGTCAACCACGAGGGCCGGCGCGACCGGAGCCAGCGGCAGGCTTGGATGGCTGGCTGATGGACCGGTTGTTTGGCGGGAATCGCTAGACGGCGCCGCAAATACAGTTGTCGTCCTTGCGAACGCGAGGACCCATACCGCGGAATATCTTATCCGGATCGCTTGATGGCGGACGATCTTCGCAACAACGAAGGCCGGTGGTTATGGGTCCGGGCTTTCGCCGCGACGACAGAGGCTCAATCCTCGATCCCGTACCGATGCAAATCGTTGCCGTAGGTATCGAGCCACTTCTTGGCGCGCTCGACCGAGGGACAGACGCGCGCTACCACCCGCCAGAAGCGCGGCGAGTGGTTCATCTCGACGAGATGGGCGACCTCGTGCGCGGCGAGATAATCGAGCACGAAGGGCGGCGCCAGGATCAACCGCCAGGAGAACGACAGCGACCCTGCCGAAGTGCAGGAACCCCAACGGCTCGACTGGTCGCGGATCGAGAGCCGCTTGACGCGCACGCCTAGCGCTCGCGCATATTCCGTCGCCGACTGCTGCAACTCGCGGCGCGCCTCGCGCTTGAGGAAATCATGCACGCGGCGATCGATGAAATCATAATCGCCGGCGACGCAGATGACCTTGTCGCCGGAGTCGCGCGTCTCCGTCCACACCGTGCCGCGTTCGCCCGAGCGATGCACGATCCGGTGCGGCGCGCCGCGCAGCGGCACCACGGTGCCGGGCTGGAACGGTGCCGCCTTCGGCAAACGGCCGAGACGCGCGGCGATCCAGCCGCCATGGAGCTGCGCGAACTCGCGCGCTTCGGGAAGGGTGCCGCGCGGAGGCATCGTAAGAATGGCTTCGCGGTCGGTCGGATGGATTCGCAGGGTGTAGCGGCGCGCGCGTCTGTGCCGGCGAAGCCTGATCGCAAAGACTTGCGACCCATGCTTGACCAGAAGAGTCGAGGGTTCGGCAGGGCGCCGATACAGGAGCGCGCGGGTGGCCATATCTGTCAGTCCGGGGAGGAGTAGCTCGCCCGGATTCTGCCATATCCGCCGCCAGGGAAATCGCTCGGCGCAAAAACAAATCATTTGCCCAATATACAGGGGCTGGCCCTTTACTAGACCCTACCGGATGGGCCTGCAGGCAAAATTTTTCGCCGGGAACCCGTCCCCGGAGGCCCCTCAAGGGCTGAGTTAATACTCACTCCTTCGGCAAGCCCAGAATCAGACATTCTTAACGAGGATTCAGTGACTTAACCAAGCCGCCAATTCGCATGCCCCGCGATGTTCGCGCGACAACTTCGTACATGACCGCGATGAGTCGTCGCTTATTCAGCGGCGAGTGCGAGCAATGACTTTGGATTCGCCGACGACATCATGAAATCGTTGATGCGCGGCACGATTTCCGATTTGAAACGGGAACCGTTGAACACGCCGTAGTGTCCGACACCCTTCTGCATGTAGTGAACACGGCGATGATTGGGGATCGATGTGCAGAGTCCATGCGTCGCTTCGGTCTGACCGAGGCCGGAAATGTCGTCGTTCTCGCCTTCCACCGTCATCAATGCGACGCGCATGATCCTGGAAGGATCAACCGGCCGGCCACGATGCGTCATCTTGCCCTTCGGCAACGCGTGCTTGATGAACACGGTTTCGACGGTCTGCAGGTAATACTCGGCCGAGAGATCCATCACCGCCAGATATTCATCGTAGAACACCCGGTGCTTGTCGACGAGATCGCCGTCGCCCTTCACCAGATTGGCGAACAGCTGCTTGTGCGCGTCCATGTGGCGGTCGAGATTCATCGAAATGAAGCCGTTGAGCTGCAAAAAGCCCGGATAGACGTCGCGCATCACGCCGGGATGCGGGAACGGCACCTTGGTGATGACGTTGTTGCGGAACCATTCGATACCGCGTTGTTCGGCGAGATTGTTGACCCCGGTCGGGTTGCGGCGGGTATCGATCGGCCCACCCATCAGCGTCATCGACAGCGGCACAAACGGATCGCGGTTGGCTTCCATGATGGAGACCGCAGCCAGCACCGGCACCGAGGGCTGGCACACCGCGATGATATGCATGTTGCCGCCGAGCGCATGCAGCATCTCGATGACGTAATCAATATAGTCATCGAGATCGAAGCGGCCTTCCGCCAGCGGCACCATGCGCGCGTCCGCCCAGTCGGTGATGTAAACCTCGTGGGTCGGCAGGAAGGCTTCGACGGTGCCGCGCAGCAGCGTCGCATAATGGCCGGACATCGGTGACACGATCAGCACACGCGGCTGCGGGCTGCGCAGCGGACGCGTCAGCTTGCGGTCGAAATGCAGCAGGCGGCAGAACGGCTTTTCCCACACGCTCTTGATTTCGATCGCTGTGCGGATGCCGTTGACCTCGGTCTCGTGCAGGCCCCATTCCGGCTTGCCGTAGCGGCGCGTGGTGCGCTCGAACAACTCGCAGGCCGCGGCAACCGATTTGCCGAATTGGGTGTGCGTCCAGGGATTGAGCGGATTCTGAAACAGGATTTTGGTGGCATCCGACACCGCTCGCACCGGATTGAGCGAGGCATGCGCCATCTCGTACATCCAGTACATCGGCGTCGTCAGCGCCGGACCGCCTTCGCCCGCCAGCGGCGGTGCCTTGCCAAATTCACCAATCGCCATTGATCTCAGACCCCTGTTTTGCGCCGCAGCATACTGAACAATGCAAAATAATGCGTCAATGCATAGATCGGTATATCCACGCCCCGGACCAACCGAACAGCCCGTAAATCCACGGGAAAGTGAGTTATTCACCACCCCCGAGCAGTGATCCGTGACGGCGGGCGCTGTTCAAAAGGGCAATGAATGCCGCAAACGACGCCACCAGCAGCAGCGCATTGATCAGCAGCGCCGAGAGCATCAGGTCGGCGCGGAAGACGTGATCGGTCAGCAGCGCCCGCAGCCCCTCGAAGACGTAGGTCGGCGGCAGGCACCAGGACACATGCTGCAGCCAGGGCGGCAGCACCCCGACCGGATAATAGACGCAGGCAAGCGGCATCAGCGCGAACATCAACGTCCAGACGATACTCTCCGCGCCGAGCCCGTTACGCAGCACGAGCCCCGAGACGAAGATGCCGACCGCCCAGCTCGTGAAGATCAGATTGCAGAAAAAGGCGATTGCCGGCAGGCCGAGGCCGTAGAAATTGAAGTGAAAGAAATAATAGGCGAGCGCCGTCATCGGAATCACGCCAATCGCGAGCCGGATGAGGCTCATCGCCATCAGCGCGAGCAGGAACTCGATCGGCTTCAGCGGGCTCATCATCAGGTTGCCGAGGTTGCGCGCCCACATCTCCTCCAGGAACGAGATGGAGAAGCCGAGCTGGCCTCGGAACAGGATGTCCCACAGAATGACCGCGCCGATCAGCGTTGCGCCGGCGCGCGCGAAGAACCCGGCATTCTGCGCGATGTAGGTCTGCAGGAAACCCCAGGTGATGACCTGGAGGATCGGCCAGTACATCAGCTCCATCAGCCGCGGCCACGAGGAAAGCAGGAGATACCAGTAGCGCAGGATCATCGCGCCGATACGCTGCAGCGAGATGCCGCGGTGGAGTGCGAGCTCGCTCAAGATGCGACCTCCTGCACACGGCCGCGCGCGACATCGAGGAACACCTCCTCGAGATTGGCGCGGCTGTAGCGGGCCATGATACGATCGGGGCTGTCGTCCTCCTCGATGCGGCCGCGCTTGAGGATGATCACGCGGTCGCAGAGCCGCTCGACCTCGAACATGTTGTGCGAGGCGAGCAGGATGGTGGCATCGTGGGTCCTGCGATAAGTCTCCAGATGCTCCCGCACCCAGTCCGCGGTATCAGGGTCGAGCGAGGCGGTGGGCTCGTCGAGCAGCAGCAGTTCGGGCTGGTTGATCAGCGCCTTTGCGAGCGCGACACGGGTCTTCTGCCCGGCCGACAGCTTGCCGTTCGGACGGTCGAGGAAATCATGGAGGTCGAGGTCGCTGGAGAGCTGGCCGATGCGCTCGCTCAAATGCTTCACCGCATAGAGCCTGCCGAAGATGGTCAGGTTCTGCCGCACCGTCAGCCGCATCGGCATGTCGACATAAGGGCTCTCGAAATTCATGCGCCCAAGCACATGAGCACTGCCCGCGGGCATTGGATGGCCGAGCACCGACACGCGGCCGGAGGTCGGCAGCACCAGCCCCATAATCATCGCGATCGTCGTGGTCTTGCCGGCGCCGTTGCCGCCCAGCAGCCCGGTGATGCTGCCACGCGCGATCCGAAACGAGATGTCGTCGACCGCGCGAGTCTTCTTGTACTGCTTGACCAGGCGCACGGCCTCGATCGCGGCGGGTCCTGCCGGATCCGCCGCTGCAAACGAGCTGGGGCTTGCGTCATTATGGGCCATGCGGGGCGTTCATTGAGCCATTACATCGGCAAGTGCAACCTCCGCAGGTCGCGTCGGGCGCAATTTGTGATCGGCAGGCCACCGCATCTTTGATTGAGGCATGATCTCTTCGGAAAACCGGCATCCACTTTTCCGGATCATGCCCTAGACTTTGAAATCATGACCGAAATCGCGGCCGCTTCCGACTTCCTCCATCCGCGGCGCCATGTCCGGCTGGACACTATCCTGCGGCTGCGCTGGCTGGCGGCGCTGGGTCAGCTCGCGGCCATTTTCGTGGTGGCGCAGGGCTTTGAATTCGACGTTCCGATCATCCCCTGCCTCGTCATCGTCAGCCTGTCGGCGCTGCTCAATCTGGCGCTGCAGATCGCGTTCAACCCGATGCAGCGGCTCGAGCCGCTGCATGCCGCGGGCCTGCTCGCGCTCAACATCATCGAACTCGCCGCTTTGCTGTATCTGACCGGCGGGCTGGAGAACCCGTTCTCATTCCTGTTCCTGGCGCCGGTCCTGATCTCGGCAACCGCGCTGCCGGTGCGGCTGACCATCACGCTCGGGCTTCTTGCGGTCGCTTGCGCCACGTTGCTGGTGTTCTTGCACCAGCCGCTGCCCTGGGACAGCGACGAGCCGCTGATCCTGCCGCCGATCTACCTGATCGGGGTCTGGTTCTCGATCGTGCTCGCGATCGGTGTCACCAGCCTCTATGCATTCCAGGTCACCGAGGAGGCGCGCCAGCTCGCCGACGCGCTTGCCGCCACCGAACTGGTGCTGGCGCGCGAGCAGCATCTGACCCAGCTCGATGGACTTGCCGCGGCGGCCGCGCACGAACTCGGCACGCCGCTCTCGACCATCGTGCTGGTGTCGCGCGAGCTCGAGAAGACCCTGGCCGACAAGCCGCAGGCCAACTCCCAGGTCGCCGGCGACATCAAGACCCTGCGCGAGCAGGCGCAGCGCTGCCGCGACATTTTGTCCAAGATCACCCAGCTGTCGTCCACCGGTGCGCCATTTGACCGCATGAAGCTCTCGACATTGATCGAGGAGACGGTGGCGCCGCATCGCGATTTCGGCATCGCGATCAAGGTCAGGATCGCGGTCGCGGGGAGCCGCGAGCCGGTCGGCTCGCGCAATCCCGCGATCCTCTATGGCGTCGGCAACATCCTGGAGAATGCGGTCGATTTCGCGCGGGGCGAGGTCGAGGTGAATGCCTGGTGGAACAACGAGACCGTTGAAATCATGGTGTCCGACGATGGTCCTGGCTTCGCGCCCGACATCTTGAAGCGTATCGGCGAGCCCTATCTGTCGCGGCGCCGCGGACCGGATGACACACCGGGCGAACACGCCGGACTCGGGCTCGGCGTGTTCATCGCGCGCACGCTTTTGGAGCGCACCGGCGCGAAAGTGTCGTTTACCAATCGCATATTTCCCGACCACGGTGCGGTGGTACAGATCGCGTGGCCCCGTGCCCGCTTCGAGGAGGGCGAAAGCCGTGTTGACCCAACGCCTTGACCGCATACAACGTTTGGCGGCCTTGGCAGCCTGCTTGGACCACCCATATGCTGGATAGACGCAACCGGGACCGAAAACCTTGACCGCAACCACCGAACTGGCCGAGCAGACCGACCGCTCCCTCTTGATCGTCGAGGACGACAAGCCCTTCCTGGAGCGGCTGGCGCGCGCCATGGAAACGCGCGGCTTCGACGTGACGTCCTGCGACACCGTCTCCGACGGATTGGCGCAGATCGGCAAGGCCGCGCCGGCCTTCGCCGTGGTGGATTTGCGGCTCGGCGATGGCAACGGGCTCGATGTCGTTTCCGCATTGAAGCGCAAGCGGCCCGACGCGCGCGCCATCGTGCTGACCGGCTATGGCAATATCGCCACCGCCGTCACCGCGGTGAAGATGGGTGCGGTTGATTATCTCGCAAAGCCGGCCGATGCGGACGATGTGGTCGCGGCGCTGCTTGCGACCGGCACGGAGAAATCCGAGCTGCCGCAAAATCCGATGTCGGCGGACCGGGTACGCTGGGAGCACATCCAGCGCATCTATGAAATGTGCAACCGCAACGTCTCCGAGACCGCGCGGCGGCTCAACATGCATCGCCGCACCCTGCAGCGGATCCTGGCCAAGCGCGCGCCGCGCTGAGCGGCGTCAATTGCTGCCAACTGGTTAAGAGAGCCCTAACGCGGGAACCGCCGGAAATTGCGCGGCAGGCGCGTAAGGTAACTCAGTTCTTAACGATTCGATTCTAATTTGCCGTCCTCCAGTCATTTATCGATGCGCCGTGCCCCGGCGCGTCGTCCTGCCAGGACGGACGATGCTCAAACTGTTCTCGAATCGCTCGATCGCCGCCAAGCTCGCTGCCATGACCATCGTCGGCGCCATCTGCATGGCGCTGGTCGCCACCACCGTGCTCTTGATCGCCCGCAGCCAGCTCATCACCGAGCGTACCGAGAAGGCGCACGCGATCGTCGACGCCGTGTGGCAGCTGGCCGACGGCTATCAGCGCATGGCTGCGTCAGGAAAGATCACGGAGGAGGAAGCCAGGAAGAAGTTCTTCGAGGCCGCCAACAACGTCTGGTACGAGAATCATACCAACTATGTTTACATCTATGACTACGAGACCGGCATCTGCGTCTCCAATCCCGGCGTCGCGACCCTGTTCGGCAAGGACATGCGCGGCGTCAAGGACGCCTACGGGCTTCCCTTCGCGCAGATGCTGATGGATCTGGCGCGCCAGGGCCAGGGCAGCCTGCGCTATTCCTTCCTGCGCAGCGCCACCGATCCCACCCCGCTCGACAAGGTCGCCTTCACCCGCGGCTTCGCGCCCTGGCATCTGATGATCGGCACCGCGACCTATATCTCGGAAGTCGATGCGTCGTTCTGGTCGATGGTCAAGACCGCTTCCGCCGTGATCGCAGCGCTGATGCTGGCCTCGATCGGTATCGCCTGGCTCATCACCCGCAGCGTCGTCAAGCCGCTGTCGGGCCTGAAGGACCGCATGGCCTCGCTCAGCCAGGGCCAGCTCGAGGCGCCCGTCGCCGATGCCGAGCGCACCGACGAAATCGGTCAGATGGCGCGCACCGTGCAGGTGTTCCGCGATGCCATGATCGAGACCAATCGCCTGCGCGGACAGCAGGCCGAGACCGAGCAGCGGCAAGCGCAAGCGCGCAAGGCCGACATGAATCGCCTTGCCGACCAGTTCGAAAACGAGGTCGGCGAGATCATCAACCTGGTGTCGGTCGCGGCCAACCAGCTCGAATTCCTCCTCCAAGACGTTGAGCCATACCGCGGACACTGTCGAGAAAGTCAGCGCAAAGGCCTCGAACGCGTCCGGCGAGGCGTCCGCGAACGTCCACTCCGTGGCCGCGGCCAGCGAAGAGCTCGCCTCCTCGGTCGATGAAATCAGCCGCCAGGTCGGCGCCTCCGCTCGTATCGCCGGCGAGGCGGTCGAGCAGGCGCAGAAGACCGACGGACGCATCAGCCAGCTCTCGCAGGCGGCAGCGCGGATCGGCGACGTGGTCGATCTCATTCAATCGATCGCCGGACAGACCAATCTCTTGGCATTGAACGCCACCATCGAGGCGGCACGGGCAGGCTCCGCCGGCAAGGGCTTTGCCGTGGTCGCCGCCGAAGTGAAGTCGCTTGCAGAGCAGACCGCGAAGGCGACCGACGAGATCAGCCAGCAAATTGCCGACATCCAGTCGGCGACCCAGGATTCGGTCTCGGCGATCAAGGAGATCGGCGCGACCATCGGCAAAATCTCGGAAATCTCCTCGGCCATTGCCTCCGCCGTCGAGGAACAGGGCGCCGCCACCCAGGAAATCTCCCGCAACGTGCAGCGCGCCGCCGAAGGCACTTCGCAGGTGGCCGCCAGTATCAGCGACGTGCAGCGCGGCGCCTCGGAAACCGGCGGGGCATCTTCGCAGGTGCTGTCGGCGGCCCAGTCGCTGTCGACCGAGAGCAGCCGGCTGAAGCGCGAGGTCGCGAAGTTCATGGATTCGGTACGCGCGGCATAAAGCTCTTTGTTTTGCGCGCCCATCAATCCGAATTGCTGCCGGGAAGACCGACCCCGCCCGCGAAAGCTTTCCAAGGCGGCAAGGTAGATGACGCCGATGCAAGATTGGTGATGCCGCGATGAATGCAGCGTTCAGAGCTGCTTCGGACGCGCTGGCGCAAACTCTCTTCCGTGGTGGATGATGTCAGCACCAAGATGGTGCAAACCTCGGAGAAGCAGTCATGACCCCCGTCAGCAAGTTCTCGATGATCGCACTCGCTCTTGTCACGCTCGGCTCGTCGTTTACAGCCGCATCCGCAACGCCGTGGCAGTTCAACCACCCGCGCCGCGCCGAAGTGAACGATCGCCTCGCCTTCCAGAATTTCCGCATCAACCAGGGCGAAGCCTCTGGCCGCATCACCCCGATGCAGGCCATCCAACTCCATGCCGAGGACCATACGATCCGCGCCGAAGAGCGGGCGATGGCCCGCTTTAACGGCGGCTACATCACGCCGGCCGAGCAACGCGCGCTGAATCAGCAGGAAAACGCCGTCAGCAGGCAGATCGGACCGTAATCACAACTCACCGCCTCGTGAAATCAGGCCCCGTAGCGTGCCACGCAGCGGGGCCGAGCGTTTGAGTAAAAGCGGTCACAGTGAACTGCAACCTTGCGGCAGAGACTAACGGCGGGGAGCTCTCACAACGAGCAGCTTTACCAGCTGTCACGTCAATGGACCTGCCTCGCATCACCTCACCCACTCTTCCGCCTGCTCTAAAACTCTCCGTGGCCATGCGGATCGACCAACCGGTTGATCCGCAGCGCTGCCGCCATCGCAAAGCGCACGGTCATCAGTTTGCGCGTCGGCGCCGGCAGACGATGCTCCGGCGCGTCGCAGAGCAGATGCGCGCCATAGGCGTCGGCGACGATCAGGCCGGTGTCCTTCGGGAAGATCTCTGGCGGCAGCTCCTGCGTGAAGGCGAAGAACAGCCGGTCGCAATGGGCGCGATAATCCTCCCATTTGTGGTCGGCGCGGAGATCCTCGACCGAGGACTTGATCTCGACAATCCAGATCTCGCCGCGTTCGTTCAGCGCCACCAGATCGGCGCGCCGGCCCGACGGCAGCGGCAATTCGGCGACTGAAGTGAAGCCGAGCGAGCGGAGCAGCCGCGCCGTGCCGCGCGCGACCGCCAGCGCCGTCTCGGACTGGCGGCGGTCCTGCGGGGGAACCAGGCTGATCTGGCGAAGGGGCGATTCCATCGTCATATCCTAGCGGATTTCGCAACGCCGGCCGCACGAATCTTTCGCTTGGCGGGCTGCCAAAAATCGGCAAAGTGCTCGCATGACCCAGGAAAACACCCAAGAAACCAGCCAGGAAACAGAGACCCAGGCGAAGGCCGGCGCGATGATCGTGCCGGTGACGCTGTTCGAGCAGAACTGCACCATCCTCTGGCATGAGCCGAGCAAGAAGGCGGTGGTGATCGACCCCGGCGGCGACGTGCCGAAGATCCTGGAGGCGATCAGGCAGGCCGGAGTCACCGTCGAGAAGATCTGGCTGACGCATGGCCATATCGACCATGTCGGCGGCGCCGCCGAGTTGCGCGACGCGCTGAAGGTGCCGATCGAGGGGCCGCACAAGGCGGACAGCCATATGCTCGAACATGTGGTCGAGAGCGGCGCGCGCTTCGGCATGACCGGCGTGCGCAACTTCACCTCCGACCGCTATCTCGAGGAGGGCGAACAGGTGGGAATCGGCGATCTCACCTTCTACATCCTGCACTGCCCCGGCCATTCACCGGGCAGCGTGGTGTTCTTCAACAAGGAGCTGCGCTTCGCCCATGTCGGCGACGTCCTGTTCAACGGCTCGGTCGGCCGCACCGACCTGCCCGGCGGCAGCCATGAGACGCTGATCAAATCGATCATCGAGAAGCTCTTGCCGCTCGGCGACGACGTCGGCTTCATCTGCGGCCATGGCGCAGGCTCGAGCATCGGCCAGGAGCGGATGACGAATCCGTTCATCACCGGCGAGTTGTAACTCCACCCATATCCATCTCGGCGATCTGCCTCCTCTCCCTCTCCCCGCACTTGCGGGGAGAGGACTGGGGTGAGGGGCTGTTTCCGCAAAGACGGAAATAGATGCGCGCGCGGAGAGTCCCCTCACCCGGCGCTACGCGCCGACCTCTCCCCGCAAGCGGGGCGAGGTGAACCGAGATCGACGCGGCAGCCTTGTTTATTCCGCCGCCATCATCTTGTCGCCCTCGGCAACCAGATGCCGATGGCCCCAGTCGCGGATCGCGGCGATGACGGGCACGAAGCTCTTGCCCTTGCGGGTCAGGCGATATTCGACCTTGGGCGGCACGACGCCGGAATCCTTGCGGTCGATCAGGCCGCTCTCGGTCAGCGCCTTCAATTCCCGGCTCAGCACCCGCGGCGCGATCTCGGCGCTGCCGCCGAGCCCGCGCAACAACCCGGTCCTGATCTCGCCATAGCGGCGCGGTCCATCCTTCAGGTCCCAGACGATCCGGAGCTTGTATTTGCCGCTGATCAGTTTCTGGAACGCTGCGACCGGACAGGCGCCCGCCTCCCGCTTGGCCATGCAAAAGCTCTCCGTGAGCCGGCGAAAATGAACGCTCATTGCAAGAATGTCCATACTGACATTTTTGTCCATACTTGCGCGTTTGCTTCCGAACGCCAGATCATCGCCGCAACTCGACCAGGGAGGATCTGATGAAATACTCGATGATCAAGTACCAGTTCGCCAACGGCACCACGGAGGATTGGCATCGCGAGGTGGCTCGCTTCGTCGCCGCGCTCGACGGCGATCCGGAGCTGAAGGGCCGGATCAGCTACCGCGTCATGAAGAACCGCGATGATGCCAGCTATTTTCATCTTGCCGCGGCCGCCGATGACGCGGCCGTCAAGACGCTGCAGTCGCGCGATTTCTTCAAAGCCTACCAGGCGAAAACCCGCGAGGTCGCCGCGAACGGCAACGTCACGGTTACGCCGATCGAGGTGATCGCTGCGACGGCGGCCTAACTCGCTTGTTTACTTCATCAACCCCGCGGCCGTCAGCGCGCGGGTGATCACGGCGCCGACGTCAATGCCGCGGCGCCGCTGCTTGCGCGTCGGCTGCTCGGGACGCGGCAGCGGCGGCGCCAACGGCCACAGCACTTTCGAAAGATCCGGCATCGTCCCCGGAGCCGGCTCCTGCAACGGGGACACCATCGGGATCAGTTTGGCGCTCGGCGATTCCGCCGCGGCCACCTTTGGCGCCGGCTTCGGCTGACAATCCACTCGGTCAGGCCGAAGAATTTCGCGATGTGATAGGAGGAGGAAATCCCCGCCTCGATCATGAATGCGCCCTGCGCGCCGTAGCGCTGCTCGTTGTCGGCGATGCCGAGCGGCGTGCCGTGGGCCATGTTGGTGATGGTGTAGGATTCGACGATTGTCTCGCCGTCCGCATTCCACCAGACCCGGCGCGGATAGCCGTCGACCATGCCTTCCGACATCGGCGCCTGCGGCAGATGATGCACGTCGAGCCACTGCTTGACGATCTCACGGGCGTTGGCGGGTGCGACCATGCCGTCGACGCTGCCGTGCCACACCGAAAGCCTCGGCCACGGCCCCTTGTGATGCGAGGCCTTGCGCACGAGATCGCCGAGCCTGCGCGGCGTGCGGACCGGCGTGGCGCGCATGATGGTCAGCGCCTCGCGCACATCATTGGCGACGCCGAACGGCAGGCCGGCGATGATGGCGCCGGCCGAAAACACTTCCGGATAGGTCGCGAGCATCGCCGAGGTCATCGCGCCGCCGGCGGAAAGCCCGGTGACGAAGATGCGGCGCTGATCGATGTGATGATCCCTCGACCATGCGCGCAATCATCTGCCGGATCGATGCCGACCTCGCCGTGATCGCGCGTGGTGTCTTCCGGGTTGAACCAGTTGAAGCAGCGATTGGCGTTGTTCGAGGTCTGCTGCTCCGGCATCAGCAAGGCAAAGCCATAGTGCTGCGCCAGCGTCGACCAGCCGGCGCCGTGGTCATAGCCAGCTGCGGTCTGGCCGCAGCCATGCAGCACGACGACCAGCGCGCGTGCTGACTGCAGCTCTGCCGGCACGAAGGTGAACATGCGCAAAGCGCCCGGGTTCGGTCCGAAGTCGCGGACCTCAACCAGGGGACTTGCGATATCCGGACGCAAGCCGCGGCCAAGCTCGGAAAGGCTGCTGAACCGATCGAGCTTCGGCAGGCGTCTCAGAAAATCGACATTATTGGCAAGCGACACCGGCAACTCCTTCACACGAGATTCGTAAACCCCAGCATGCCAAGATAGTTGCTGCACTGCGAAATAAAAAGGCCGTGTGCTGTCAATCCCCAGCGAATACGGCTATTGAATTGATTAGCCGCAATTGCAAGCGGATTAACGCGTTCACGCGTCATCGCCCAAACTTCAGGCAGAGGCGCGACGCATCCATGACAGCAATGCGGCGCTGGTCACTGATCGAGACACATAAACAGCGCAATCGCGACAAGCAACGCTGCTCGCGCGAGCGTGTGCCTCTTCGACGGCAAAGAATACCGCACCGATCGCAGCGACGCCGGCGGCATTGGCGATCTGCGCCGTGGTGCCGTACATGCCCGAGCCGGAGCCGGCGCTCGCCGGCTTCACGCTCGGAGAGCACGACGCCCGACAGCGGCGCCATCACCAACCCCTGGCCGTAGCCGAAGATCATCAATATCAATGCGAGCATCAGCGCCGATCGGCGCCGGCACGAACGCGACCGTCAGCGCCAGCACGGCGAGGCCTGCGATCTGGATCGCGCAGCCTTCGATCAGCACCAGCGTGCCGCGATGTTTGGCGCGAACGCCGCTGAGCCGCGAGGCGACGACAAAGGTGAGCGCCAGCGGCACGAAGACGAGGCCGGCCTTGATCGGCGGAATTTGCAGCGCCTTCTGCATGTACATGGTCATGACCAGATAGAATGAGAGATTGGCGAAGAAGAAGAAGAACGCCGCGACCAGCCCGCGCATGAAGGCCTTGTCGGAGAGCAGCGTAAGATCGATCAGCGGCATGCCGCCGCTTGCGCTCGACCACGCGCTCGAGCCTGACGAAGGCGGCGACGATCGCAACGCCCGCGGCCATGACCAGCCATACCAGCGGCGACCAATGCAAATCATGGCCGAACAACAGCGGCCCGATCAGGCACAGCAGGCCGAGGAACAGCACGATGGCGCCTGGTACGTCGAGCCGCGTGCCGGCGCGGCGCGGCACCGAGGGCATGATCCGGATCGCGGCCGCGATGATGAGGATGCCGAACGGCACGTTGACAAAGAACACCGCGCGCCAGCCGACGCCTCCGAGATCGAGCGTCACCAGGATGCCGCCGAGCGCGAAGCCGGCGGCGCCCGCAAGCCCCAGCACGATGCCGTAAATGCCGAAGGCGCGGCTTCGCGCAGGAATCGGCAAACAACAGATGCAGCGTCGCCAGCACCTGCGGCACCATCAGCGCCGCGGTCGCGCCCTGCGCGAGCCGCGCGATGATCAGCTCGGGCCCGGATTGCGCCAGCCCGCACCAGAGCGAGGTCAGCGTGAAGCCGAAGACGCCGGCAGAGAAACACGCCCTTGGTGCCGTAGATGTCGCCAAGCCGGCCGCCGGTCACGATCAGCGTCGCATAGGCAATGAGGTAGATCGCGATGACCGATTCGATCTCGGCCGTAGAGGCATGCAGCTCGGCTGCAATCGTCGGGATCGCGACATTGACGACGAAGGCGTCGACGCCGAACATGAATTGCGCCGCGACCACGATCGCGAGCACCCACCAGCGGCGTGACGTCTCGAGATTGGCTGAAACCAGCTGATGCATGACAAGCCGTCCTGTCCGAAATCTGTTGCATCCATGATCTACAGATTCCGGTCATTCCCGCGATTACCCCGGAGGTAAGCGCGTCGTCCGGATTGGCCCGATTGCTGCATGTATTTCCACGGTTTGCTGCATATTTTCAGTCGTTTCGCGTTCGGGACTGCCTTCCATGTACGACTATGACATGCTGGTGATCGGGTCCGGCCCCTCCGGCCGGCGCGCCGCCGTGCAATTCGCGAAACTCGGCAAATCGGTGCTGGTGGTCGGTCGGCGTCGCGCGCTTCCGCGAAACCTCGCGCGGCCACATCATGGGCCTGAACAGCGGCGTGATGAAGATGATCTTCTCGACCAAGACCCGCCGCCTGCTCGGCGTGCACATCCTCGGCGAAGGCGCGACCGAGCTGATCCATATCGGCCAGGCCGTGCTCAACCTGAAAGGCACGATCGACTATTTCATCCAGAACACGTTCAATTACCCGACACTGGCGGAAGCCTACAAGATCGCCGGGCTCGATGCGTGGAACAGGATGACGCGGTGAAGCGATCCTGTCGTTCCGGGGCACGCTAAGCGATGAACCCGGAACCATCGCATTCTCGGTGCGCAATTGCGCACCATATTCGATGCTCCGCATCGCCCCGGCAATGACGCTTGATCAGATCGCCTTCAGTTTCCGATAGGCGAACCAGACCATCTTCAGCAGCAGCCAGCCGTCGCGGAAACGCGAGATCTGGGTCTCGCCAAAGGTGCGCGCCTTGTAGTGGATCGGGGTCTCGATGATCTTCAAATTCTGCTTCGCGGCACCGAAGATCAGATCGAAATCGCCGAACGGATCGAAATTGCCGAAATAGCCGCGTTCCCGCGCGAGCACCTCGTAGTCCTTGCGCATCAAGACCTTGGTGCCGCACAGCGTGTCGGTCAGGCGGGTGTTGACGAGATAGGAGAAGAGTAGGCGAAGAAGCGGTTGGCGATGAAATTGAGCGGGCGCATCGCCTCATTTTCCATCGGATAGATCAGCCGCGTGCCGTTGACGAAGTCGGCCTTCCCGCTCTCGATGACGGCGTGATATTTCGGCAGCGCTTCCGGCGGCATGGTCAAATCCGCATCGAGGATCATCAGCACGTCGTTCTTGGCCGCGGCAAAGCCCTTGCGCACGGCGTCGCCCTTGCCTTTGCCATCCTGCTTCAGCACCGTGATGTCCCATTGGCCCTTATAGGCGTCGCGGATGCGCTCGCATTCTTCAAAGGTGCCGTCGCTTGAATTGCCCTCGACGAACAATATCTCCTGCGCGCTGCCGAAGCGCGGCATGCGCCGGATCGCATCCTCGATATTGCCGCGCTCGTTGCGGCAGGGAATGAGGATGCTGGCGGAGAACTTGCGTTCCGGAAACAGCCGCACCGGCCGGCCGACCAGATAGGTGCGCAGGCAGAGTTTGCGGATTCCCGGCAAGGGCGCGATGAAGCGGTTGATGAACGGCCCGAGCCCGAACCAGCGCTGCGGCAACAGCTGGCGCTGTTCGCGGCTGATCACCTCGAAATCGGCGAGATCCATCAGATTCAGAAAGTCGGTGGTGGCGATGAAGTTGATCTTCGGCTGCTTGCGGCGCAGTCCGACGGCTTCCGCCGTTTTCAGCACCGGCTCCCACAGATGCGAATAATAGGAAATGACGATGCGGGTCGAAGGTGCGCAGAACTTGTGGATCAGGTGCAGTGTGCCGTCGATGTCTTCGAACATGCCGATGGTGTCGGCGACGACGATATAATCAAACGGGCCTTCGATACCCTTCAGCGTCGCTGGCTCCTCGACATCGCCCAATATAAAGGTGAGCCCGGGATGGCGCTGTCGCGCCCGCGCGAGCGTCTGCGCGCCGAAATCGATGCCGACGCCATAGGAGGGCTCAAGCGCGGCGAGCAGATCGCCGGTGCCGCAGCCGAGTTCCAGCACCCGCTTGCCCGGCGGGATCAGGAAACGCATGAACTTGAGGTCGTCCTCGTGATAGGCGGCGTTGAACTTGCGCCAGCGCTCGGCGTCGTCGAGGCTCGCCTCGATCTCCTCCATCAGCTTCTGCTTGCGCGGATTGGCAAGCTTGAGGGAAGCGGCGGATGGCGCCAGGTTCATGAAGGCCTCGGAAACCGACGATTTGATCAGGACGGGAACGCCGGCAGTTCACCCCGTCGGCGAACCGCCTTTTAGACGGAATGAGCGCCGAGACAACAGCGATTTTGGCCGAGTTCGATGCGAAATGGCTTGCAAAACGGGCCCGGATTCCACGCGCGAATGCTGCCCATCGAGCCGGAAATATGCGTCTAGTCGCTACGCCGCGCGCCACTTGCAGCCGCGCAGGAAAATGCATTGCCGCTCCGCTGGCAGGCACGTTGAAACCGGGGTACGGCTGGCTTACCAATGAGCCAGCAAGAACAGCGACAACTGCACAGGAAACGCCATGGCGCGCCTCAAATTCGGAGCCTTCCTCGCCCCGCATCATCCGATCGGCGAGCATCCGACGCTGCAATTCCGCCGCGACCTCGATTTCGTGCAGCAGCTCGACGAGCTCGGCTATGACGAGTTCTGGTGCGGCGAACATCATTCGAGCGGCTGGGAGATGATCGCCTCGCCCGAGATGTTTCTGGCGGCGGCCGGCGAGCGCACCAAGCGCATCAAGCTCGGCACCGGCGTGATCTCGCTGCCCTATCACCATCCCTTCAACGTCGCGCAGCGCATGGTGCAGCTCGACCACATGACCGGCGGCCGCGCCATCTTCGGCTCCGGCCCCGGCGCGCTCGCTTCCGACGCGCATACGCTCGGCATCGACCCGATGACCCAGCGCGACCGCCAGGACGAGGCGATCGCGGTGATCCGCCGCCTGTTCAACGGCGAGCGCGTCACGGTGAAGAGTGACTGGTTCGAGATGCACGACGCCGCGCTGCAGCTTCTGCCCCTGCAGGAAGAGATACCGTTCGTGGTGGCGTCGCAGATTTCGCCCTCGGGCATGACGCTGGCCGGCAAATACGGCATCGGCATCATCTCGCTCGGCTCGATGTCGACGCAGGGGTTGATGGCGCTGCCGCAGCAATGGGAATTTGCCGAGGACGCCGCGAAGAAGGCCGGCACCACCGTGAGCCGCGCCAACTGGCGCGTGCTCTTGAGCTGGCACATCGCCGAGACCCGCGAGCAGGCCCATCGCGAGGCCGGCGCAGGCCTGATGCGCTGGCACAATGAATATAATGTCGGCACCCTGATGCGGCCCGGACTCGAGCCGTTCAAGTCGCCCGAGGACGCGATCGAGAAGACCGCCGGCGGGCCGGCCGCGGCCTCCACCATCGGCACGCCCGACGACCTCATCGCCACCATCAAGAATCTCGTGAAGGTCTCGGGCGGCGTCGGCACCATCGTCGGCTTCGTCCATGACTGGGCCAATCCGGAGAACACGCGCCGGAGCTGGGACATGGTGGCGCGCTACGTGATCCCGGAGATCCAGGGCTTCATCAAACCTTTGCGCGACTCGCGGCAATTCCTAGTCGACAACCGCGCGGTGTTCGAACGCGCCGGTCAGGCTGTCATGGCCAAGATCATGCAGAACGAGAAGGCCGCGGCCGCGCTCGCGCATACCGGCCCCGGCCGCATCGCGATCCCGGCGGTGAACGCGCCGGACCTGCAGAAGGAAGCGGCGAAGCTGAAGAGCAAGGTATGAAGGAAAAGAGGCGGCTCAAGCGCCGCCTCCTCGCCTGTTCAAATCATTTCCCGTAATAGTCCTGCACGGTTTCCCAGGCGGTCTCTTGCAGGAATTTGGCCGTCGGCTCGTCGATTCCCGCATGATAGGAATTGCCGACTGGTGAACGCCCCGTTAGCGCGGCAAACGTGGTGCAAGCCGCAAGATAGGTGCCCGCAAGCGACGGATGGCGCTTGTCGGGCTGGTAGAGATTGAGCTCCGGCTGCTTTTGCCGCGCCCGCGCGAAAGCGAGGCCTGCCGGAATCACCAGCGCATTGTTGGCGTTGCCGGCAACCGTGTAGGCCTCGGCGAGCTGTGCGGTCATCTCGGGCTTGTCGGAATAGGCCCACGACATGAAGAAGATCGGCGTCGCGCCGTGGGAACGGACAATGTCCGCATCCTTTTTGGCGAATTCGGTGAACACCGATTTCAATTGCGGATGGATCGGGCACTGGCTGCAATCCATCATGACCGCGGCATCGAACAGCTTCTCCCGTTTGTCGAAGACGATGTTGTTGTTGTCGTCGAACGAGTAGGAGCCGATGGCGTTGGGGCGGAAATAGCTCGCGACATCATGCCAGTCGAAGCCGGAGCCGCCGATCGTCACCATGGTGGCGCGGTAGTCGTTCTTGTGATCGGGGTCGGCGGCCTTTCGAGCAGGCTGACCTGTCCCGGCATGCCATTGTTGTAGTAAAAGAAGCTGTTGCCGATGAAGATTTCGGTCTTCGGGTAGTCGGGCCCCAGACTGGTGACGGTTGGCTTCGTCTGCGCCTGTACGGCCGATGCAAAAGCGGCCAGCGCCAGCGCGGCAAAGATGGCCCTGCTCATTCCCGGCATTTCAGTTCTCCCTGTCTGACTCATTTTGTCCCAATCTAGCACGAAGCGCAGCCTTGTCGCGGTGGCCGGATTGGCGCAATTTTGCCGGATACAAGCGGCAGCCTTTGCGAGTTGCCCGGTAACGGGCTATTTATCAGATACCGGACCATTGCTTCGCGTCCAAAAAGGAGCGCCTGCCATGTCGATGCAGAGTGTGGCCACTCCCGCGTTCAGCTTCACCCCGACGAAGCGCAATTCGCTGACGCATATTCCGGGCAATGAAGGCTGGCCGGTCATCGGCAAGACGCTGCAGGTGCTGGCCGACCCCAAGGGCTTTATCGAGAAGAACGCCGCAAGATACGGCCTGGTCTATCGCACCCATATGTTCGGTGAGACGAGCATCTCGCTGCTCGGCCCCGAGGCCAACGAGCTCGTGCTGTTCGACCAGGCGAAACTGTTTTCCTCGACCTATGGATGGGGCGCGATTCTCGGGCGGCTGTTTCCGCGCGGGCTGATGCTGCTCGATTTCGATGAGCACCGGCTGCACCGGCGCGCGCTCTCGGTCGCATTCAAATCCGGACCGATGAAATCCTATCTCGCGGATCTCGACAAAGGTATCGCCGCGCGGATCGCGCAATGGAAGGCGAAGCCCGGCGAGATACTGCTTTATCCCGCCATGAAGCAGCTCACCCTCGATCTCGCTGCGACCTCATTCCTCGGCGCCGACATCGGACCCGAGGTCGATCAGATCACGCGCGCCTTTGTCGACATGGTAGCGGCTGCGGTTGCGGTGGTAAGGAAACCCCTGCCCGGCACGCAGATGGCGCGCGGGGTCGCGGGGCGCAAGCGCATCATCGCCTATTTCTCGGAGCAGATTCCGATCCGCCGCGCCAAGGACGACGGCGAAGATTTGTTCTCGCAGCTCTGCCGCGCGACCCATGAGGACGGCGCGCTGCTGTCGACCCAGGACATCATCGACCATATGAGCTTCTTGATGATGGCGGCGCATGACACGCTGACCTCGTCGCTCACCTCATTCATCGGCGCGCTCGCCGCCCACCCCGAATGGCAGCGCAAGCTGCGCGAGGAAGTGTTCGCGCTCGGCCTTGCGGCGGATGCGCCGACCTGCTTCGACAATCTCGAAGCCATGCCGCTGACGGAGATGGCGTTCAAGGAAGCGCTGCGGGTCAAGCCGCCGGTGCCATCGATGCCGCGGCGGGCGGTGCGCGACTTCACCTTCAAGGGCTTTGCGCTACCCGCCGGCATTCTGGTCGGGATCAATCCGCTGTTCACCCATCACATGCCGGAGATCTGGCCCGAGCCCGATACTTTCGACCCGATGCGCTTCACCAAGGAGGCGGAGCGCAACCGCCATCGCTATGCCTGGGTGCCGTTCGGCGGCGGCGCGCATATGTGCCTCGGCCTGCACTTCGCCTACATGCAGGCGAAGACCTTCGCGCGGCACTTCCTGCAGAATCTCGAGGTGTCGCTGCCGCCGGGATATCGGCCGGACTGGCAGATGTGGCCGATCCCGAAGCCGCGCGACGGGTTGCGGGTGGTCGTGAAGGCTGTGTGACGGTTGTCATTCCGGGATGGTCCGAAGGACCAGACCCGGAATCTCGAGATTCTCAGGTGCGCAACTGCGCACCATAGTTCGATGCTAGCGCATCGCCCCGGAATGACAGCGACAAAGGGGCTACTCCAGAAACGTCGTCAGCTGCGCGCCTTCATCGGCGACGAACACCGCGATCAATTCCGCGGGCTCGGTGGCGCTGGCATTGGCCGACACGATGTGCGTCGAGCCCGGCGGCTCGAAGAACGACTGCCCCACCTTGAAGGTCTCGACCGGACCGCCGCCAAGCTGCGAGCGGATTTCGCCCTTGGTGATAGTGGCGGTGACCGAGCCCGCGTGCTTGTGCGGACGGGTGAAGCCGCCGGGGCCATAGAACACCCGCACGATGGTGACGCGCTTGCCCGGCACATTCGGCAGCGCGTAGGAGCCGATCGGCTCGACGACATCGAGCTTCGAGCCCGTCGGCTCGGCGGTCGCGCAGAGCGGCTCGATCGCGGTCGAGACCGCGCCGATCATCGTCGGCAGCGTCTTGCCGATCGCGAAGGCGCAGGCGAGGCCGCCGATCGCGGCCATCAGCAGCGGGCGGGTGTCGAGGCGCGACGGCGATAATGCGAATGTCGAGAACATCGTGATCTCCCTTGGAGTACCTGCGTCATTCCGTATGCTGGTCGAACGCCTTGCGCAGCGCGACATAGCCTTGCTGCTGCTGGCTCCAGTTGCGCCCGCCGGTGATGGCGCCATCGACCACTAGATCGTGGCCGTTGATGAAGCTGGACTCGTCGCTCGCCAGAAACACCGCGGCATGCGCGATATCGTCGGGCAGGCCGGCACGCTGGATCGGCTGTGCGGTCTTGTAGACCTCGCGCATCACCGCGTCTGTCTTCTCCGCCGCATCGGTTGCAAGTCCCAGCGCCTTGCCGATGATGCCGGTTGCGATCGCGCCCGGCGAGATCGAGTTGACACGGATGCCGGATTCTCCAAGCTCCATCGCCGTGCATTTGGTGAGATGGATCACCGCGGCTTTCGCCGCGCCATAGACCATCGAGGACGAGAAGCCGGCAAGCCGCCCCGCGATGCTGCCGTTGTTGATGATGCTGCCCGAGCCTTGTTTGCGCATATAGGGCGCGGCGTGCTTCATGCCGAGCATCACGCTGCGCACCAAGGTCGCCATCGCGGCATCGAAGCGGTTGACCTCGAGGCCCTCGATGCCACCGGTCTGCGCCGGACCGCCGGCATTGTTGAACAGGCAATCGATCTTGCCGAATTTCTCCACTGCAAGCGCGAACAGCGCGCGCATCTGGTCTTCCTCGGTGACGTCGGTCTGGCGGAAGATGCAATTGGCGCCAAGCTTCTTCACCAGCGCCTCGCCTTCCGCCACCCGGCGGCCGGCGATGACGATCTTCGCGCCCTCGTCGACAAAAATCTCCGCTGTGCGCAGGCCGATGCCGCTGGTGGCACCCGTGATGATCGCGACCTTGCCGTTGAGCCGTCCCATGTCGTTATTCCTCATACGATGCACTTGAAATCTGCCTGGCGGGCGGGAACCGTGATATTGGAACCGATATTTCCGACGAGCTCAAGACGGACCCATGGGGCAATTATGCGCCGTAGCGGGAAACGCCTATTTTTTGCATCATTGGCGGCCTTAATTTGGATCGGCTGATCGGGCTGATGTGGCGTATGAAGCGAATTGATCGACGAATTCCGGCACGGCTGGCAGGGGATCGCAGAGCCGACGCCGCTGCTTGGCGTCGGATTTGGCGCGCTTTGCCTGGGGTTCTCGACACTGGCGCGGTGGGGCCTTTCCTTGATCCGGCCCGACGTGTTCTTCACGCCTTACATTCCGGCAGTGTTTTTCGCGACCGCGGTCGGCGGCCTGCGGATCGGGGTCTTGACCGCGCTCGTCGGCGGCGCGCTCGGCGTCTTCGTCAATTTCGGCGACGCGTCTGCCGATTCCGCGCGAATCGCGCTGCTCGTCATTTTCTGGATGGCCTGCGGCTTCACGATCTGGGGGATCGAGCACTACCGCTCGATCGCGACCCAGCAGCGGCGGATTTCCAGACGCCTGATCGAGGAAGAGGAATACCGCAAGCTGATCGTTGGCGAACTTCAGCACCGGCTGAAGAACCAGTTATCCGTCATCCACGCAGTAATGCACCAGGTGCTCGACAAGGAGCCGAAGGTCTGGAGCAGCGTCGACCACCGGTTGCGTGCGCTGTCGGCGACCGACGATCTGATCGGGCGGGTCGACGGCTCGGGCTGCGACATCAGGGATTTGCTGCTCTCCGAGCTCGGGCCCTATGGCCATGTCCGCTTCAACCTCAACGGCGATCCCCTGTTTCTTCCGGCGAAATTGGCAGTGTCGCTGGCGCTGATATTCCACGAGCTCGCTACCAATGCAGGCAAATACGGCGCGTTTTCTTCCGCGCGCGGTTTCCTGCAGGTGTCGTGGACGTTGTCGGACGACCGCCTCAATGTGATCTGGGACGAGACCGAGGGGCCGGTGGTGGACCAGGTAGGCGAGGCCGGCTTCGGCACCAAATTACTGAAATCGGCGCTGACGCCGTTCGATGGCAAAACCGAAATCACCTATTTGAAGACCGGCGTTCATTGCACCATGCAATGCCGTGTGCCCCAAAACGAGAAATAGCGGCGCGCCGAAGTCGTCGTTGATACTCTGTTAATGACAATTGGCGGCCGTCGCATGGCGACGCCATAAACCTGTTCAAGCCAACCCGTTTTTATACGGATCGCTTAACCAAAACTAAGAAGGAAACGCTCACACTCTGCGGCCATGCAACTCCGCGCCGCCCACGATCTCGAGACTGTTCTGACGCAAGCCGATGATGTCAGTTCGCCGGAGATCTCGCTTCTGAGAGATGTGCTGCGGATGCTGCCGAGCGGCGTCACGGTGCAGGATGCACACGGCCGCTTCCTGATCGTCAATGATGCGGCCGCAGCCCAACTCGGCATCGCAGAGGGCGAGCGGGCTTCGGTTTCGTCACATCTCGTGCAGCGCCGCGAGGTCGGCCGCGATCTCCTGCGCATCGGCCAGGCCAGCGTCGCCGAGGAATGCATCGAGGACGGCAAGGCGCGGCAGGTCCTGCTCACCAGCCACCGCCCGGTCCGCATTGGCGGCCGCGACCTCGTGATTTCGAGCTCAGCCGACATCAGCGAGCAGAAGGCATTCGAAGACCAGCTGTTCCGCGCTGCCTATTACGACGAATTGACGGAGCTGCCGTCGCGGCGGGTGATCGAGCATCGCGCCAACGTGCTGCTGCGGGGCGGGAGCGAACGCGGGAAATTTGCGCTCGCCTTTCTCGACATCGATAATTTCAAGCATATCAACGACTATTACGGCCACGCGATCGGTGATGCGCTCCTGATCGAGCTCGCCAAGCGGCTTGGCCGGGAGCTGCGCGTTTCCGACATGCTGGCGCGGATCTCCGGCGACGAATTCCTGCTGCTGCTGAGCCCGATCCAGGGTCAGCAGGAAGTGGCGGATTTCCTGGAGTCGATACGGACGCGGCTGACCGCACCGTTCTTCATCGACGGATCGGAGATCTTTGCCTCGACCTCGGTTGGCGTCAGCATCTATCCCGACCATGGCCAGAGCTACGACGTGCTGCGCCAGAACGCCGATCTCGCGATGTACCGCGTCAAGAACAACGGCAAGGGCGCCGCCGCCTTTTTCGACGCCACCATGGAGCACGAGGCACTGGCGCGCATGAAGATCGAGCAGTCGCTGCGGCTCGCGATCCTCGAGAAGCGGTTCTGCTGCGCGTTCCAGGCCAAGGTCGACATCCGCACCCAGGAGATCAAGGGCATCGAGGCGCTGGTGCGGTTGCGCGACAATGAGGGCGTCATCCAGGCGCCCGGCACCTTCATCAATCTCGCCGTCGAGCTCGGGCTGATCGACGAATTGACCCATCTCGTGCTGGCGGAGATCGTGAAATCGATCGACCTCATCAACGAGACCTTCGGAGCGACCGCCACCATCAGCATCAATGTCGCGGCCAAGCAGGCCGGCAATCCCGAGTTCATGCAGTCCTTTGCGCGGGCGCTGGAGGCGACCGGATATCCCTACGCGCTTCATGATCGAGGTGACGGAGGACGCCTTCGTCACCAAGACGCACTTCCAGGACAAGATCCTGCCGATCTTCCGCAAGCTCGGGGTCGGCGTCTCCATCGACGATTTCGGCATCGGCTATTCGTCGCTGTCGGCGCTCGCCGATATCACCGCCGACGAGATCAAGATCGACCGCTCCTTCATCACCGACATCCATAAGCGTCCGCGCAGCCAGGGCATCCTCCGCGCGATCGAATCCCTGAGCGAGGCGCTCGGCATGACCGTGATTGCCGAGGGCGTCGAGATCCTTCGAGGAGCTCGCCTATCTGCAGGCGGCGACAAGAATCCGCTATGCGCAGGGCTATCTATTTCTCGCGGCCGATCTTTCTCGAGGAATTGAGGCCGGCCACACCGCTCGCAAGCGAAGCGCGCATCAGCCTGTCGAGCCGTCCAGCGCAGGAGAACCGCCCGTCCTATCCGCGCCGCGAGCGCTTCCGGCGTTAAGGCGCCGTTAACCCGCGCACGCGCCGCGCTCGCGCGGCCTGACGGCAGTGATGCTTCATGGTGCAGTGCAATCGCAGCGAGCATCTCGGCTGCGATATCGATTAAATCGAAAGTAACCCGATTTCCTAACGGGTTATGCCATCTCCGCATTGTATGCATGGCCCTCCTGGGAGTGGGGAATGCGCGAGTTGAGTTCCAGCATTCGGGGCAGAACGTCTCACATCACGGCAGCCACGCTGCGGCGCATTGCCGTGTCGCGCGGCCGCGACCCCATTGTTTGGCTGATCATCTGCGGCTGCCTGCTCGTCGCAGCCATCACGCTCGGCACCATGACGATGATCGGCGAATTCCGCGAGCGCGCGATCGCCAACAGCGAGCGCGAGCTGCAGAACGCGGTGCTGCTCCTGACCCGCCACTTCGACCAGCAATTCGAGGATACCGAGATCATCGCGGGCGACATTATGGCCCAGATGAAGATCGCCGAGATGGCCACGCCCGAAGACTTCAGGGCGAAGATGTCCAGCGCGGAAGCCCACCGGATGCTGAAATCCAAGGTCAGTGTGCTGCCCTATGTCGGCGATGTCATGATCTTCGATGCCGACGGTCGGCTGATCAGTTCGTCGAGTGACCGGCCGATGCCTGCCGCCAACGTGTCGGGGCGGGCCTATTTCAAGGAATTCAAATCCAATCCGCGCTCCGAGACGGTCCTCACCGAACCGGTGCTCAGCGTCTTCACCCATGAATGGACCACGGTGATCGCGCACCGGCTGAGCGGTGCCGACGACATATTCCTCGGCGTGATGGCGCGCCGGATCGATCCGGCCAGTTACGAGAAGTTCTTTGCCTCCGTCACGCTCGGGCCGGGTTCCGCGATCTCGATGTTCCACGGCGACGGCACCATGCTGGCGCGCTATCCGCATGTCGAGGAGATGATCGGCAAGAAATTCAAGTCGGCGCCGCTGGTCCAACGCGTGCTCGACCAGGGCGGCCTGCAGACGTTGCGGGTGAACAGCCCGATCGATCACATGGATCGTCTCGGCGCCGCCGCGATGCTGACGCGTTTCCCGATCGTCGTGGTCGCCACCAACAGCGTCGATTCCGCACTCGGCGACTGGCAGGCGCAAACGCGCTTCCTGGTCGTCGCGGCAGCGCTGTCGGCCTCGGTGATCGCCTTCATCCTGTTCATGATCGTCCGCCAGATCAACCGGCAGAACGCGGATGCGCGCCGGCAACTGGCGGCGGAAAAGCACCGGCTCGACACCGCGCTGAACAACATGACCCAGGGCCTCGTGCTCTACGACTCCTCGGCGCGCATCGTCACCTTCAACCAGCGCTACATCGACATGTACAACCTGTCGACGGATGTGGTGAAGCCGGGCCTGCACTATTACGATCTGATCCAGCACCGCAAGGATACCGGATCCTATGACGGCGATGTCCGCGCCTTCTGCGACCCGATCATGCGCGACGTCTCGCAGGGCAAGATCACCAGCACCATTATGGAAACGCCCGACGGAAAATCCTACCTGATCTTCAACAAGCCGCTCGCGACCGGCGGCTGGGTTGCGACCATCGAGGACATCACCGACCGCCGCAAGCTCGAACAGGAGCGCGACCGCAACCATGCCTTCCTGCGCGAGATCATGGATCACATCCCGACCCAGATCACGGTGAAGGACGTGCAGGACAGCCGCTACGTGCTGGTCAATTCCGTGGCCGAGGAGCAATTCGGCCGCGTCAGCGAGGATATCGTTGGCAAGACGCCATACGATCTGTTTCCAAAACACATTGCCGAGCGGGTCATCGCCGATGACGCGCTGTCGCTGCAGTCCGACGGCACGGTCTTCATCGACGACCATCGCTGGGAAACCCGCACACTGGGCAGCCGCATCATCACCTCGAAGCGGCTTGCGATCCGCGACAAGGAAGGCAGCCCCCGCTACATCCTCAACGTCGTCGAGGACGTCACCGACCGCCGCGAGGCCGACGAGAAGATCGCGCATCTCGCGCATTACGACGCGCTGACCGACCTGCCGAACCGGGTGCTGTTCCGCGAGCGCATCGAGCGGGAGCTGAAAAAGGCGGAGGAGGGCCACCAGTTTGCGCTGTTCTACATCGACATCGACGAGTTCAAGGGCATCAACGACTCGCTCGGACATCATGTCGGCGACGAGCTGCTGAAGACGGTCGCAAGCCGCATCCGCGGCTGCCTCAAGGAAAGCGACCTGATCGCCCGTCTCGGCGGCGACGAATTCGCCGTGGTGCAGACCGCGATCGGTTCGGCCGACGAGGCCGCCGATCTCGTTGCGCGTATTCATGCGGCGATCCGGCAACCCTATCAATGCCTCGGCCACCAGCTGTCGACCGACGCCTCGATCGGCATTGCGCTGGCGCCACAGGACGGCATCGATCATGATCACCTGATCAAGAACGCCGATCTTGCGATGTATGCCGCCAAGTCCAGCGGCCGCCGCACCCATCGCTTCTTCGAGCCGGCGATGGATGCCTGCGCCAAGGCGCGCCTGATGATGGAACAGGATCTGCGGCAGACGCTGGCCCATGGCGGCTTCGAGCTCCACTACCAGCCGCTGGTCCATCTCGGGCGCAACGAAGTGTCCGGATGCGAGGCGCTGCTCCGCTGGCGTCACCCGGAACGCGGCATGGTTTCGCCGGCCGAATTCATTCCGGTCGCGGAAGACACCGGCCTGATCAACGAGATCGGCGACTGGGTGCTGCGCACCGCCTGCGCGGAGGCCGCGACCTGGCCCGAGCACATAAGGCTTGCCGTCAACGTCTCGCCGGTGCAGCTGAAGAACCAGACGCTGGCGCTGCGGATTGCCGGCGCGCTCGCCGCGTCCGGGCTGAAACCGTGCCGGCTCGAGATCGAGATCACCGAAGCGGTGCTGATCCGCGACGACGAGGCCGCGCTCGCCATCCTGCACCAGCTGCGCGACATCGGCGTGCGCATCGCGCTCGACGATTTCGGCACCGGCTTCTCCTCGCTCAGCTATCTGAAGCGATTCCCGTTCGACAAGATCAAGATCGATCGCTGCTTTGTCAGCGACATTTCCGAAGTCGACGCCTCCTCCTCGATCGTGCAGGCCGTGGTCAATATTGCGACTGCGCTCAACATGACGACGACGGCGGAGGGCGTGGAGACCGAGGCGCAGCGCGAATTGTTGCGCAAGCTCGGCTGCACCGAGATGCAGGGCTATCTGTTCAGCCGCCCGAAGCCGGGCGCCGAGGTGAGGCGGTTGTTTGGAATGGCCGGCGACGCCGTCGCCGTGGCGTAAATAAATCGGACGCCACCGCTCGCGCCACCAAAGCTTCACTGTCGTTTCGACGGCGGCGCCCTTATATTGAGACACGCATCTTCTTGCGATGGAGGCTCCCATGCAGCCTGTCTCAATCTTTCTCAACGTGCTCTGGATTCTCGTCGGCGGCGCCTGGATGGCGTTTGGCTGGCTGGTCGCCGCCATTATCATGGCCATCACCATCATCGGGATTCCCTGGGCCCGCGCCGCCTTCAATATCGCCGCCTACACCCTGCTGCCGTTCGGCTCGAGGGCTGTGAACCGTTCCGAGATCACGGGCCAGGAAGACGTCGGCACCGGCCCGCTCGGCGTCATCGGCAATCTGATCTGGCTCATCCTCGCCGGCTGGTGGCTCGCGCTCGGGCATCTCATCACCGCCATCCTGATGGCGCTGACCATCATCGGCATTCCCTTTGCCTGGGCGCATCTGAAACTCGCCGGCATCGCGCTGTGGCCGATAGGCAAGGCCATCGTGCCGGCCTGAAGCGCGATGATGTATCATCATCGCGCTCTGGCTTATTGTTGGCGCATGATCTCCGCGCAAACGCTACGCGTTTGTCGCGAGGGAAAACCGCTACACGGTTTTCCGGATCATGCGCTAGCCGCGCCTCACTCACCTCACGGAGCGATCCATCGTGACCGCCTTGTTTCTCGTCGTCTCGACCCCGCGACCCGAGCGCCCCTCCGAGCAAGCCACGCGGCGGCAAAGCTTCTGGCCGTGGATCGGCCAATACGAGGCATCGGGCATTTGCAAGCACATCTATGCCCGCGTCGGCCGCGGCGCCGTTGCGGTGTTCAACGTCGAAAGCAATGACCAGCTTCACCGCATCCTGAACGAATGGGCCGATATCATCCCGGCCGAATTCGATGTCTATCCGCTGGTCGACATCGAGGCGACGCGGAAGATGCTGGCGGCGCAGGTTGCCGCCAACAAGGGCGCCCAAAACCCTTCCTGACCCTCCTCGTTACGCCGCCAGCCGCCCGCGGTTGTTTTCGGCGAGGATCGGGCGCAGCAGCCGGCCGAAGCGTTCGGCTTCCTCGTCGTGCAGATAGCCGGACAGGCAGAACGAGTGGCAGCCGGCGTCGATGAACTGCTGCAGCTGACCGGCGCATTGGCCGGGATTGCCGACCACGGCAATGCCGGCCCCGGGCCGCACTTTGGTGATGCCGGTCCACAAATGCGGCAGCAGCAGGTCACCGTGCTCGCGCGCGAGTTGCTGTACGCGCTGGTTGGCGACCGAATTGCTGTAGAGCGTGTTGCGCTCCTGTTTCAGGCGTTCGGTGGCGTGCCGCACCAACTGGTCGGCGGCTTCCCACGCCTCCTGTTCGTGTTCGCGGCAGATGATCTGCAACCGCATGCCGAAGCCGATCTCGTTCTCGCGGCCGTACTCGCGCGCCATCTCGCGGATCTCGGTGATGTTCTGCGCGATCTTGTCCGGCAGGTCGCCCCAGAACAGATGCACGTCGGAATGTTTCGCCGACATTTCCCAGGCCTGAAGCGAGCCGCCGCCGAGATAGAATTTTGGAAACGGCTTCTGCAGCGGTTTCGGCCTGATCTGCGCGCCGGAGAGCGTGTGGAACTTGCCCTGGAAATGCACCGGCCCCGGCGTGGTCAACAGCGCCTTCAGGATCGAGACTTCCTCCTCCATCAGCGCGTAGCGCTCTTCCTTGGCATGGCGCACGCCTTCGGCCTCGACCTCGCTCTCGTTCTGGCCCGCGATCAAATTGATGCAGATGCGCCCGCCCGACATCTGGTCGAAGGTGGAAATCATCTTCGCCATCAGCACCGGGTTGATATAGCCGGGCCGCGCGGCAATCAGCGGCTTGATCGTGGCCGAACGCGCCGCCATGAAGGCGCCAGAAATCCAGGCCTCCCAGCAGGTCGAGCCGACGGGGATCAGGAGATACTCGAAGCCGGCCTTTTCGGCAGCCGCAACCACGCGCTCGCAAAGTTCCGGCGAGCCGGCGATCTGCGCCTCGGCCAGGCCATAGGCCGTGGTGTCGCCATGGGTCGGCAGATACCAGCCAAATTCGAGCGGACGCATATCCTTCTCCTGGGCTTCTCCTGAAACGCGCGGGCAGAGCTTTGGGTCGCAGTTTACAGCCTCGACGGCGCCCGACAATCGGCCCGCCGCGCGGGGGCATTGCCGACATCGGGCCAATCGGCTAAATGGTGCCCCTCAAGCGCCCGTAGCTCAGCTGGATAGAGCGTTGCCCTCCGAAGGCAAAGGTCACACGTTCGAATTGTGTCGGGCGCGCCAATAAAATCAGACATTTCTTGAATATGTCGATTTTGCCGGTCTGGTCCGGGTAAGCACCGGGTAAGCAGCCGAAGCGTCGATGGGAGACCACCGACGTGACGGCTATCGTGGGCATCCGCTGCAAAGACGGCGTTGTCATCGGCGCAGATGGTTCGGCCACGTTCGGAAACGGTGGCGGCAATCGTTTCATAGAGCACCCACAAGTAATCGTATGGATCCTCGGCGTTGGCCTTGAGTTCGCTCCAACGCGATCTTCTCTAATTTCTTCCGGCGAGACGCTTTCACGATGAGTTCTCCTAATCCCGAGCGCTCTCGCACTTAGCTAAAAAAGCTCGCTCCCGTCTGCCCTACCGTGTCCACGATCAGCGCGCGATCCAGAAACAGATTTCTGGCTTCGCAGCTCGTCTCCGCAACGAGGAGACATCCGTGGCAGGCGGCGCCATGCAGTGTTCGATCGTCATGGGCAATCGTCGGATTGTGGTCCGCGCAGACTGGATCGCCGGAGCAGAGGCGCTCTCTTTCCAGGGCGGACTTGAGAAGCCGGACGAAGCGCCGCGTAACCTCCACGAGACCCCCCAACGTTGGCGCGGCGGCACGTAAAGGCGCTCCTTCAACGCGCTGGCCGGATACCCCAGTTTTGAAGCGCCGTCGCCACCTCGCATGCGCTCATCGATATCGTTGAGAAGGGTCTGGATGGGGTCGTTTGGCTGAGAAGTGAGCTCCACGCCCTGCCTCGCCTTGCCATAGGCCCGATCAAGCAGTTCCCTTGCCGCTGCGATCCGAGCCGTTTCCGACTTGGCCTTCAACGCTAAGCGCGCCAACTCCACGATCACGTCAGGAGCATGGTGTCGCGCGAGCTCTTGAAGTTCGCCGAGAACCTTTGGTCGGCCGCCAGGATGCCACTTTGGCCGGGCTTGAACTTCATAAATTTCACTCCGATCGCTTGCTTTAGCATCGGGCTTCGCCGGTTAGCTACTGCCAATGCCAATTCTGATATGCCACGATCGGAACTGTATTCAAGCTCACGTTCGCCCACGAGGGGATCACCTGATGCAGCGCTGTTCTCAGGAATATGGTCCTGCTAGCGCTTTCAGGAGGCCATGGATGCCGGACTTCACCAGCGAGGAGGATATCGGGACGTTCGAGGGATGGCTCAAATATCAGGTTGGCGACGCCATCCTTGCGCCGGACCAGCTTGAAATGTGGCGCAGCGTTTATGCAGGCCGTCCGGTTCGTTTGGCTTGATGAACTTGAAGCCATTGCGGCCGGGCGAGTATCGCTACGCCGTAGCGCTTCGCGATGGTCCCGATTTGTGGCTGACGTTATGGGTTCGGCGAGACCCAAAGGGCGATGTCTATTTATCCCGACATCAAGGTCGAGCTCAACAATCGACTATGGCCTGACCGACATCGTCGCGGAGCGCTACGACGCCGGCGTTCGTCTCGGCGAGCAAGTGGCAAACGATATGATTGCGGTGCGCATCGGCACTTTCGCATGGCGGTCGTCGGCGCGCCTTCCTATTTCGCCAGACGCCCGAAGCCGAAGAACCCGCAGGACTTGACCGCGCACGCCTGCATCAATATCCGCCTGCCGACCTATGGCGGCATACGCCTGGGAATTTCGAAAAGCGAGGACGTGCACTGAAGGTGCGCGTCGAAGGACAGCTGGTGTTCAACAACATCGCGCTGAGAGTGAATGCGCCGCTGGCGGGATTGGGCCTATCCTACTTGTCCGAAAACCAGGTGCAGGAGCACGTCGCCGAAGGACGTCTCGTCCGGGTCCTCGGCGATTGGTGCCCGCCGTTTTCAGGCTATCACCTGTACTATCCAAGCCGCCGACAAGCTGCGCCAGCGTTCGCTTTGTTGGTCGAGGCGTTGCGTTACCGCGGTTCAAGTCGCTAACGTCCGCGCTCATGGCACTTTTTGCGAAGTGCCAGCGGGCTCTGAAATTGTCTGCTTATCGGGGTTGATCGGAAGTGATATCCGTCCGTCGTCTGCACGGAGATGTGAATCATGACCGACCTTGACGTCCAGGATGCTGCGGCGAAGGCCGACGACATGGCCAATCCGGCGTTCCTCGCCGCAAGCATGATCGAAGAACGCGCGCCGGACATCGTCGAAGCCCTCAATGACATGCCTCCGGAACTCGCAGTGGCAGTTCTGCTTCACTTGCCGCCCGACCGCGCCATTGAAGTCCTCGATCAGCCGGGGTTGGAACGCGAACCAGAACTCGTCACGCTGATGCCGCGGGAAGCAGCCGCAAAACTGCTGGCCGGCGTGTCGGCTGACCGCCTCGCCGACACCTTCCGCCAGGTCAAAGAGCCGCACTGCTCCGATCTGCTCGATCTGCTGGACCCCGACACCAGGGTCAACATCCGCCGCTTACTGGAATATCCGAAGGACACTGCGGGATCGGTCATGACGACGGAATTCGCCAGCGTTCCCTCGACCTACACCGTCCAGCAGGCACTCGACTATATCCGTCACGTCGAAAGCAGCCGGGAAACCGTCTACGCGATCTACGTGCTGGATCCACTCAGCAGAAAGCTGGTCAAGGCGATCAGCCTGCGCCGGCTCATCACGGGAGATCCGCAAGCACCGGTGCTCTCGGTAGCCCGCCCAGGCCGTCTGATCACCGCCAATCCCCTCATGGACCGGGAAGATGTGGCGCGCTTGATCTCGAAGTACGACCTGCTTGCGGTGCCGGTCGTCGATCACGGTCGCGTAATTGGGATCGTCACGGTCGACGACGTCATCGACGCCATCGTGAAGGAAAACACTGAGGACGTGCAGAAGTTCGGTGGCATGGCAGCCATCAGCGAGCCTTACATGGAGGTCGGCTTCTGGCAGATGATGAAGAAGCGCGGCGGCTGGTTGTGCGCGCTGTTCCTGTCCGAGATGCTGACGGCGTCGGCGATGCAGGGCTACGAAAGCGAACTCGAGAAGGCGATCGTGCTGACGCTGTTCATCCCGTTAATTATGAGCTCGGGGGGCAATTCCGGATCGCAAGCCACATCCCTTCTAATACGCTCATTGGCGTTGCTTGAACTGGAGATCAAGGACTGGTGGCGCGTGGCGCTGCGGGAAATCCCGAATGGACTGGCTCTCGGAGCGATGCTGGGCCTTGTCGGCATCGTCCGCATTTCGCTCTGGCAGTATCTCGGCTTCTACGACTACGGCGAGCACTGGATGCTGATCGCGCTGACGGTCGCCGTCGCCCTGGTCGGCATTGTTATGTTCGGCTCACTGACCGGATCAATGCTCCCGTTCATCCTGCAACGGATCGGGTTCGATCCGGCCAGCGCTTCGGCACCATTCGTTGCGACCCTGGTCGACGTCACGGGATTGGTGATCTATTTCACCGTCGCTTCCATCATCCTGCGGGGAACGCTGCTGTAGACGCCAGCAAGCCGCCCGATCGAGCGAAGGGCACGGCGCATTGGCTCGACGATTATTGTCCGAGGTCACTCGCGGCTAGGTAACCTTTGCCCTTGGGCGGCGTTGTCAGTTAGGAGCTTGAAATGCCAAACGGCCGCCGCTGAGCAAATAGCGGACGCCTCCGCAAAAAGCCGCAGGCATTTCCGCTCTGCGGCAACCGGGTTCGAAAATTCACTGTTTCTAAAATGTACCCAGCCCCGGGCGCCGGCAGCAGTGACCGCGGGGACATCGTGCCGGGGATCATTACGATCGTGAACGAGGTAGCGCGTGGTCTGCAGCCTGGTGGCGGCCAACATCTCCTGGACGAAGGCATGCCAGGCGGCTAGGCGCCGGGACCGAAGCCCGCCAAATAGCCCACCCCGAGTTTAGGAAGGCCGCTGGTGAGGGTTTGTTTTTCGGGCTGTTCGTGTCAGGCAACCCTGTCCGATTTCAGGACTGGCCAGCGCTAGCCATCCGGCGGGCTTTAGCCGACCCTCAGATTTTCCGACCTGCGCCCCAGGATCGCCTGTTGCCGCCGAGGGCCAGGATCGCCAGCTGCCTCCGCGCGCATCCAACCGGTTTTGCGTTGCTCATCTCCGAGCAGACTTTCCAGAAACAAGCCAGCATTCGTCGCAACACGATCTTGATTGAACAACGGACGTATCCGTTTCTTGATCTCACGGAGCGACGACGCCCACAGCGCAAGCGTCTCTTCAATCGACGCTGGCCGCGTCCACGATCTTCGAATCATGGTTGCCCATGGATTCAGAAACCTGCGGAAAAAGCAACTGTAGTGCTAGGCCACTCTAGCAATGATTTGGAAAGCCCGGGCTTGCCTTCGTACCAGCATTTTCGTCCATCGATCAGACGGTAGGACCACCAATGACCTTGCGGGTTTAATGGCATAGCCGCACTGCACCGTTGTCCCGCCTCCGCTGTTGGGACCTCAATTGACCACAGTGCAGTCAGGAGAGTTGCAAGAGTGATGGAAGCAAACTGTCTCGCCATGATTGAAGCAACTTAGAGATTGCTTCGTTGCTGTAATCGACCTACAGCAACTACCAAATCGGGCCGTTCGAGAACCTCCACCAACTGGTCTAGAATGCGCCGCTCGTTGTTCTGGGGTCGAGGTTGAAGGTATTCTTCCAATATTCGTTGCGCTTCGCTGACCGCCTGAAGCGCCAATTGTTGATCAGTCATTGCTCCTTCCCCATAAAAATGGCTGACGCCTGAAGGGGATAGGGAAATCAAGTCAGCTTTGAGGTTGTCCCATCAATTTTTGTTTCGATGCTGGACCTATATTTTGTAACGACCCTTCTCTTCAGGCCCAAAATGTGGGGGCGCTCTGCTAGGGGTTCAAAAGCCAAAAAGCTTCGCGCTCCGAGATGAGCGAGCAACCTTCGTCGGTCCAGACCGGAATTCAAGTAACCATCGAGTCGTTCGAATTCTAGCGATCTCTCGGACGGACCTTTCAAGGATTCGAATTACCGTCGAGTTTGGTGGGCACCGCGACGCATCCTGACCACGCGCCCGCGCCTTCGTCCCGCCCTCTCAGCCTAACTGCGTCGACCGCAGTGCACTGAGAACTCGGGCAGCAATTCGTAATGAGGGTGAACATGGCCAAGGATGATCGGACTGAGGACGTTGAGCCCAGCGGAATAGAGGAGGGCTATATCGATGAAGTTGACCGTTCGCTCAATCCGTATGGCCGATCCCTCAGGTATAACCGCATGCACGCAGACGTAGTCCCGATAGTCCTTGATGAGTTCGGTCCCTGTGCCTACTGCGTCAAACACGGGCATTGGAAAGCGAACGCTTAATTCTGCACGCGGACCTCGGGGGACCCGCACGAAAGCATAGAAGTTTGAGAATTTTCGCAACCCATGTGTGCACCGAAAACCTTATCCGAGTTGATGGAGCAATCGAATCGCGTAAGCTGGCGGAATGATCGGGCTGCTCTATTTCGCTGTCGGTTCGGTGGACTTTGAGCAAAATATTGAATCAGGGCTCCAAACGGGTCAACTTTCTCTTGAGCGAACGATTAAAGAACTTTGCATCTTCAGCGTAGTGCGCCCTCGACAGTTATGAGACTCACCAATCGATTTCCGAAGTAACTACGTTTCAACACCGCGCAGATAGGTTGGGCACGTAAATATGGGCATCTTTAAAAAACGGCGAGGAACCTTGGCTCCTATCCATGAGAACAACGCGAATACAAGAGACTGGCTCATTCTGTTGGAAGCAGCCACCATTGTCGGCCATCAACGCGAAAAGCTTAGAGTCGCGCTCACGACGCAGGAGCGAAAGCTCGTCAAAAAGCGGAAGTTATTCCGAAAGCCTGAGCTGTTTTTGATTCTCGATGGATATGACCCTCGGATACACGCACTTTATTTCTGTCCCCAGCTTTACAAGAACGAGGACGGTGAACTTGTCGCTTTGAGCGGACAAGAAATTGGTCAGTTGATGGCGAGAGCGCTTGAGGGAGGGGCGATTGAGAAACCGCCGTGGTACGAACCTTCCGATGGTGCGCCAAAAGAACCCGTCATCGGATCCAGCCATGAGATGGAGTTCGACAGCTTGGTTGTAGATGCTCCGAGCGCGAAAGCGAATAAACCGGCAGCATTGCGATCGGTCGCTGTCCTCGATCAACAAAAGGGGAAGAGTTAGACTGGATAGTTCACCAACGGAACCAAATACGTCGGTGAATTCAAAGACGGTCAACCCAACGGGCAAGGCACCTACACTTGGGCTAACGGCGACAAGTACGTCGGTGAGTACAAGGACGGTAGGCCCTCAATCGGACAACGAGACAAAGCTTTATTGAATATGACAGGATAATTGTAGTTTTAACATTCTTGCAGGAGAGCCAACGTCGTCGCTGGATCGTCAAATCCTTGCTAAGGCAATCATCGAACTGAGGAGTAGAACCAATGCCCGTAAAAACTAAAAAGACGACGAAGGCGAAGAGGGCAAAAAAGGTGAAGAAGCCCGCTGTCAAGGCATCGGCTAAGACAAAAAAGACAAAGAAGCCTACTGCCAAGAAAACTGTTAAGAAGGCGGTTGCTAGAAAGTCCCCCGCTAAGAAGACAGTCAAAAAACATGGGCAGGGCAAGAGGAAGCCAGCAAAAACGTCGGTGAAAAAAGCTGCCAATAAGCGAACTCCGAAAACACCTACAGAGAAGACGGCGTGGAAAATCAGCCCCGAAATTAGTCAGTCTGTTTTGACAATAGATACCTGGAAAAAGGGAGATCTAAAAATTGAACACCTGAAGGTCTATCGCTCAGGTTGGATTATCGTCAACCAATTGCCCGATTTGAGCGGTTACAATCCAGAAGAGGGCGTCAACATCTTTGAAGAGTTTGAGTTCGAAGAGCATCAACTCCACGATGGTTTCAGAGAAGCCTCACTTCTTCCAAATGAACTACCGGCAGAAGAGCGCAACCGACTTCTGGCTCTATCGGAGGCAGAGTTGGTGAATGAGGGGTGGACGCTTAACTCAGTAACTCGCTTCAAAGGTCCTCTGGTAGTAGAAGAGGTTTGAACTTCCAGCACTTCCCACGCAGCCGATGGTGATCACCATGCGTTGGATGATACTACCATACTTCATCGCCTCGGCGATTTTAGCAGCACAGTCACCAGTACTTGCTCAGCCTAGTGATGGTGATCCAGCGTCTGGTCGTCAGCTTGCGACAAGACTGTGCAGCTCATGTCATCGTGTTCTGCCGATGACCCTATCGGACAGGGCTGACCCGCCAAGCTTCCAGAGCATCGCTGATCTACCGTCGACTACGGGAATTTCTCTGAATGTGTTTCTTCATTCAAACCACAACAATATGCCTGATTTCGTACTTTCAAGCGCTGTGTCAAATGACCTGATCGCCTATATCCTGAGTCTCAAGCAGAAGTAGGAATTGCCGGACCTTGCGAACCTGGCTGCAACGTTCGTCTAGATGCGCCTTATAGCGGCGCAGGGCTTCGGCCTCATTGCTCGGATCAAGCCCCTCGATGATCTTGCGATGCGAAGCGGGTGCTCCGGTCCTGAACCAGTAGCGCACCATCCGCTTGGTCGGCTTCCATGGCTTCGGCGACTTCTCCGGCTTCGTCTTGCGCGTCTACCAGCGCCTTGTAGGCCAGTTCGCACTTAGGACATGCAAGCGTGCGCAAATCGGGACCAGCAAAGCTGCGCTCGACACCGACCAGCATCATGCGAATTTCGCACTTGGGGCAGCGAGATCGCTCGATCATGCAAGGGGAATGGCATTCCGGCATGTGATGCACTCCGATGGGTCAGGCGGGAGCGCAACACTCTCAGTCACCGATAACAGCCGAAGGTGGGTCGGTGATGATGATATCCTACACCGGCAATACGTCCGGAAGCCGACGTAAAAGTGCAACCTCGGACACACTTGTCGCGCCACCATTATCCCACTCTCACGGTGATGGCGTGACGGCTGACCGCCCGTCGATGGTCGAAGCGAGCCTACCGGCTCAAGGCGAGCAACGCCGCTCCTCTTAGTTCAACATCGGCCGGGACATTCCCTCGGCGCATTGACCGCATTGGTAGGTCGTTCGACGAATCGACAGGGTTCGGAGTTGTCCCTCCACCGATGCGACAAACGATGACCTCCCGCCACCGATGGTCACGGCGTAATGACTATGCCGATAGTGTTGGCTTAGGCGGATGTGCAGTTCGTGGGGTGACGGTCGTGAAGAAAAATCGCTAAACGATTTCGAATTACAGGATCAATCGGTACTGCCGTTTCGAACAGCTTCTCTTGAACTTGACGAGGCAGTTCGGGCCAGAGCTGAAGCGCTGCATGGCCCAACAATCGTTCGAACTCTGATAGGTTTTCGATCATCTTTTCCTCATTCACTGCGCCGCTAGCTGGCGATCACCATTACGGCCGCTCTCAAGAAGCAGCGACGATATCTCCAGCTTGATCCGCGCTAAACATTCGCCTGATCTCGCCTGCAGTCTTTGCGGGGCTAAATAGGAAACCCTGCATCTGCTCGCATTGAAGCTGTCGAAGCATGTCTCGCTGTTCTTCGGTCTCAACACCTTCGGCAGTAGTCGCCATCTTGTGCGCTGAAGCCATTGCCACGACGGCTCTTACGATGCCAGACGATCCCTCTTGGCCTGTCAAACCATTGATAAAGGAGCGATCGATTTTAATTTTGTCGAAGGGAAAGCGCTGCAGGTAGCTCAGAGACGAATAGCCGGTGCCGAAATCGTCAAGAGCAACCCGCACTCCTATTGAACGCAGTTCATGCAGGACTTTGAGCGCAGATTCATCGTCGCCGATTAGCACGGCTTCAGTAATTTCTATCTCGAGGCGACGTGCCGCCAATCCCAAATCCGCAAGAGCGGACACCACTTTTAAAGCAAGGGTCCCACTCTTGAATTGCACGGGAGAAACATTTACGGCGAGCTTGATATGCTCAGGCCAGATCGTCGCTTCCCTACAAGCTTTTCGCAGAACGCAGTCGCCAAGTGAATCAATAAGGCCAGACTGCTCCGCAATCGGTATGAAATCGGCGGGGGAGACAAATCCTCGCTCAGGATGCTTCCACCGGGCCAAAGCTTCACATCCGACAATCTCGTTCCGTTGGAGATCGACAATGGGCTGGTAATAAACCTCGATTAGGCTGTCAGCTATTGCTTTTCGCAAATCCATTTCTAATAGCCGCCGTTCCTTTGCCTTCTTCTCCATTCCCGCTTCGAAGAAGCGATAGGTTCTGCGGCCCGAGGATTTTGCCTCATACATGGCTAGATCTGCATTTTGGAGAATTTCATCGCAGCTGGCGCCATCTGTGGGAGCCAATGCGATTCCAATGCTTGAGTCGATTGTCAGTTGGTGGTGGTTGCATTCATGAGGCCGGCGTATCGCACCGTAAATGCGATCGACAAGCGCAGTTACCTCTTCTTTGTCCCGAATGCCCGCTGCCACAACGGCGAATTCGTCCCCTCCGATGCGAGCCACAAACTCTCCCGTCCCAAGGCACGTTTGAAGGTTGCGAGCCATCGACTTCAGCAACTCATCGCCGATAGGATGACCGAGCGAGTCGTTGACCGTTTTGAACTCGTCGGTGTCCAGAAACAGAACAGCCAGTTTATTTTTTTCACTGCACAGATCGAGCTCACGGCGTAAGTGCTTGAGAAAAAAGGCACGGTTGGGCAGCTCGGTCAGAGTGTCGTACAGGGCGAGCCGTACAGTTCGCTCCTCGGAACGGCGCTGTTCCGTGACGTCCTCAATCGTTGAGACCCAACCACCATCAGTAAGTGGTTGATTGACGATCTGCATCCATCGTCCGTCAGGAATGTTCACCGTGCTTTGAGTTCTTTGCCGGGTTCTCGATGCCTCCCTAATGCTTTCGCAGTGCTGGTCGACATCGCCAAAAAGGGACCCAATGTTTTTCCGGTATTGAATTAGATCCCGTAATTTACACCCCGGCTTTACGATTTCTGACGAGAGACCAAACATCTGAAGGTAGCGCTTGTTGCAGATGACTAATCGCTCCGATTTGTCGAAGAACAGTAGGGCCTGAGCCATATTGTTCACGGCGACATCAAGCCTTCGATGTTGCTGCTTCAGATATCTTGTAATGAAAAACAGCATCAGGCAGATGATGGCGGCTACCAAACCAGCTGCCCAAACCAAACTGCGTGTCTCCTCTCGCCAGTCCGATAGCGCCGCAAATCGACAGTTGTGGTGGCGAGCACAGACAACGGAAAACGGGCGAGCTTTATAACCGTTGCGAGGCGCTCTTGTCCATCGACAGGGCTGACCAGCTGTATTGTGGAGTGGCCGTCTGCAGAAGTGGCGCTAGCAATTAGAGGGGAGCCTGCAAAGTTTTGGCCAATGGCGCTCTCAACGTGAGGGTATCTGGCGAGCAGAGTCCCGTCTTGGTGGAGAAGAGCGATGGCGCCATTTGGTACTACCACGGACGAAAAGAAGCTTTCGAAACTGTCCGGGGGGATGCTCCGGGTAATCATCCCCAAAAACTGGCCGTCAGGTCCTGAGATCTTCCGTGCAATGACTATTGTTCGTCCTTGGGAGACTCGGCTCTGCACCAGTTCGATTAGCATTGGGCTGCTATTTGAGGCGCTCTTGAACGCCTTGAAGTAGTTACGATCGGATAGGTTGAGAGACGGCACCGGCCAGCGTTCAGATGAATTTATGTATGCTCCATCCGCATCCCAGAGGTTCACACCCGCAAAATCCACTGAGTCGCTTATCTTATTGCGCAGGAGACGATGAACTTCTTCGGTAGATATATCGTGCCTGAATTCTTCAGGAGATTTGACGCGGCGCTCGATCTCTGCTGCGATCGATTTTTCAATCGCTTCGAAGCCTTCAATCTGCCGATCGAAATGCCGAGCTAGCAGCTGGACAGTATTCTCAAGTTCTCGTTCGCTTCTCTGTATTTCCCGGTCTCGGAAATTGCTGATGATGAGGCCCGTCCCAGCAACAATGGCTAAGATGAGCGCCGCACCGCAGGCGACGACCCAAAAGACAGGCCCCGCTCCAGCGAACAGTCCGCCACGTTTAGCGGTAGTAAAGTAAGCCAGAGCCGCACCTTGCTCGGCGTGGTCCACAGCAGCGTTTGTTTCGGTCATTTTCCCTCTCCCAAAGGAGAGGTTTACAGGACAGCTGAAATCGGTGCGCGACAGCCATGCCCCCTCCGCGCATAACGCCGGCCAAGCTGTGCCATGCGATATGCAGAAGATAGTTCTTCGAGCGAGCATACTCGGGCTCGCGCAGCCAATGGCCGCAAGAAAACGCGTTTCACAGGGGATGTCAAAATCCTGCTTCAGAACCAAGCAGACTGGTGGCAAATAAGCGTTTCAGAGCCGCTTTGGTATGAATTGGTTGGCTGCTAGTTTTTCTGGGACCAATGCGGATCTAACAGAAACTCGATGAACGCGCCTTCTAAACCCGTTTGGCCGACTGCGTTTAGCATTCAGCACACATAGTGCGCGTCGTAGAGCGATCAGCTCCATCATCTCGTATTCCAGCTTCAGAATCGCAGCAAACCTACTCGAAATATCGAATTGTGACATGGAACACTACCCCGATTGAAATGAGGTAATGTTACCATGAGATTATGAACGTTTGTGTGCAGTTTTGTGCAGTACTAAATGCGATTTGCTATCAATTCGGATCAAGAAGTCAGACAACTCTTTTCCGATTCGGAGCTGGGCAGCGAGCCAACGCGGCTGCTTGCCACGCCCTGCCCATGTCTCGGCATGATTTTTCGGATTGCGATACTTGGGAAAGACTTTCGGATAGGGACGTCTGCGCCTCAACTCGCCTTCGCCTGCCACCACGCCAATCCGACGGAGCCGGTTCTCGAGCGTGACCCGCTCGGCCTCCATTTTCCGGCTCAGGTCGGCAACGACCAATTCGCGCAATTCCCAGAGCTGCTCCACGGACATCGATTTCAGGTTGTCGTTCTTCATTCTGCTTTGACTCGTGCCGAGCCCCTCTGGGATGACAAAAATCCTATTGATATTCTCATCCCAAGTATTATCTTCCGGAACTAAATACTTGGACGGATGCGCCAATCTTGCGGCTCAAATGGCCGGACGGTTTGAGCTTGTGGCCACACCATAACGCAGTCCTTGGCAGTGAGTTCCTCGAACGTTGCGGAGTCGCTCAGCGCCAGAGCCGCCAACTTAGAGTGAGGAGGTTTCCCTCCAGCGGATCACCAAGGGGGCATGCCGGAGGTAGGGAATCGACGCACTCGATGGCGCCTTGTTCCTAATAAGGAGGAAGCCCCAAGCCCGGGGGCAATCCTTCCGAGCCCGGGGCCCATTCCACGCGCGGCCGGGGGCGCCAAACCGCGCGTTCAATCAAGTCCTAGGGCCTTCCGTTGGAACTCCTCAAGCTGCGTTGCGGCAAGCGTAAACAAGCCGAATTTGTCGGACGAGAGCCGCTTTCCTCGGTAAGGTCAATTGCCGTCCAAGGGGGCGGCATCCAATGGCCATTCACCAACAGTTGCATGTCTGCTCTGGGACGTCGTGAAAACCTCTGTCAGCTGCAATTCGCGGGTCCATCCTGCGATAGCGGGGCAGCCATGAGCGGTTGTAAGTGATCGGGGGCAGCCCTTTTCCCTCCTCATCTTGTGACCGAGGATATCCGGTGCGACGTCACTGTTCTCCCCTCATATGCGACTTCGGTCCCTTCCACCCCACACCCCCCCCTACCACCCCCTCTCCTCTAATCTACGCTACCTCATCGGATTCCGTCCACCCCCCTACCCCCTACTGTCCCACTCCCCCATCGGATCCCCATCCCTCCTTCCTCCCCTTCCCCCCCATCCCCACTCCCTCTCTCCCCCCTCTCCCCTCCTCTCCCCCCCCTCCCCCTCCCCTTCCCCTCCCCCCCTCCCCCTCTCTCTCTCCCCCATCCCCCTCCATTCCGCCCCTCCTCCCCCCTCCCTCTCCCCGTTCCCTCCCTTCCCCCTCCTTCCTCCCTCCCCCTCCCTCCTCCTCCCCCTCCCCCTCTCCCCCCCCCCATTCCCCCCCCCCCTCCCCCCCAGAGGAGATAAGCCGTCTCGTGGCTGCTTACGAGCAAACGCTAACAGCTTTTGCCCTTAAGGACCGCGGTGACCCATCACCCAAATGATCGCCAAGACGATCATCGAGATCGGCAAGACCGGGATTGAAGATCCGGAGCAGATCTCGAAACTTGCGTTGAGGAAGCTTGGCGCTCCCTGAGCGTCACGTCCGCGGTCATGGATAGCCCATCAAAGCGACCGGCTTTCCTTTCCAATTCAAGCCCGGCCGCACGTCGGCGGCGCGCTTGCCGCAAGCAGTGCAGATGAACCGCGGCTCGATGTTCGGATAGCCGGACGTCACCGGCCTGGCATCGCAGCCCGCAGTTGAGAACTGGAGCGGAGCCGCTTGCGGTTCACCCCAATACATTGGCGTTAACCTGCGGCACCCGCGAAGGCTTTGGAACCTCGCTCGCGGCCCGGTGCAGTTCGGCCTAAGGAGGCGGCGCGGCGATTGCGCGGCCTATCCAGATATTGGCCGCGATGTCGTTTGTCGTCCTTATGCGCTTCGCCTTGTTGTTGTCAGCGGACCATGCCTACGTGGCCGCGTCTATGCGTTTTCCTGCCGACCGAGGTGACTTAAGCAAGAGGTTGACCATGTGGACTTTGGTCCTTGTCGTGTTAATCGCAACACCGCAAAACATCGGAACTTCCGCCGGTCGTGGAGCGGGCGTTAGCTCAAGCATCAGCACGCTAGATTTTCCGGACCAAGCAAAATGCGACGCTGCCGCCAAAGCCATGGCGGAGCCAGATACACCAATTTCTCCGTCGGAACCCCCTAGCCTGGCCCAAGCAAAGCCATTCGTATACAGGGCCCCAGCTGGCGTATATAAATCCTTCGCTGATCCCCAAAAGGGGGCGGTCGGTTCGACGTCGTTCATCTTGGCCGTCTGCAGCAGCGTGGCGATGGTCGCCCAAGTCCGACCGCCGCCGTGGCTGCCCGCGAAGAGCGCATTTTTTCTTGTGATTGTTTGCGGCCTGATAGCTCGCTCCTTTGTATTCACTTCGCAGCGCGGGGCACCGTGCACTACGGCCGGATTTGCCAAGATGGTGGAACGGGCAGGGAAGGCCGCCAAGCTCGCCTTCAAGGCCCATCCCCAAAACGCCCATCCCCATATGCTGCGCCACGCCTGCGGGTTTGCGCCGGCCGATAAAGGCCATGATACCCGCGCCCTGCAAGCTTACCTCGGCCACAAAAATATCCAGCACACAACGGTCTACACGCCACTATCGCAAGATCGGTTTAAGGATTTTTGGAGATAACAAAGCGACGACCATTTGCTGAGAGATCTTGCGTGCGTTATGCGTTGAGCAAACTCCTTCTGCGAGGCGCGGTAAGCCTTTCGATCTGCGGTTTTGTGGCGGTGTTCATGACAGGCCTTCTGTCAATATTGGCTGAAAAGCTCCCGAAAAGGCACTCGGCTCACGCTGATCCGGCCTATACCAGCAGCATTTGCAAAGCAGGCAGCTGCGGTTCCAAGGCCAAGAGCAACGGTCACCGGTTAGCCACTGCAAAGGTGCAGTAGCCCAGAACGCGCCAAGAACAATCTGAATTGGAAAGCGGTGGCCGAGACGAAGCCGAACCCAGTCCCACAAGCCCCATTCAAACGCTCCGGAAAGATCACGCCCCTTTGACGGGGTGTTGCTTGGGCTGTTCAGCATCGCCATCCAGAAACGCTCTTCGGACAGACGCTTTTCGAGGTATTGCGATTTAACCTCGCTTAGCTTGGTCTTGAGCAGCCGCTGATAGCGATCCTATGTTCTTCTGGTGGGCGCGTAAACGGGCAATTCTTTCGTCCATAATAAGTACTCCCGTCAAACGTCTTTTTTAAAACCGTCCTTGTTTAAATAGCTTATTTTAAATATTTTTGACAAGCCTGATTTAGATGCGAGCAACCTGAGGAGAACCGGCAAGGTTAACGCATCGAAGTACGGACAGCCTGCTCACCACAAAGCGCCCTCAGCGGCCATTTCTGAGTCTGCAGCGACATTCTATGAGTTGGTAGGGGTTTTGGGACACTAAAAAATCGAGTTCCGATATAAAGCCGCGCAGGCGTTGGACGACCAAGTCCTACCGATGCAGCTGAACATTTTTTGGCACTAAATGCTTGGACTGACGCTCCAATTGTGCAGGGATCCTGTCTTGAACCGGCTCGCCGCAGGCGCATATCAACCCGATGCGCAAGAACGAACTTCCTTTGGTCATTAGCTATCTGACGCCGCCGCAGGGCTGGTTTGGATGCTGCGCATTATCGGCACTTACTACGTCTGACAGGTAAGCCGGGGTTGAAAAACTTTATCGACCTCCGAGTGTACGGTACCGGACAGGCAATCTCAAATCAGTGTGGCACAATCTTAGGTCAGCGTGGCACAACCTCAGCAACATTTGAGTTCAACAGAAGAAAAAACGGCAACCTGAAATCGATGTCCGTGGACGAACTCTGGGAGTTGCACGAGCTGGTGGCTGCGGAGCTGAGCCAAAAAATAGGGCGGAGCAGGCCACGCTCGAGGACCGGCTGCGAAAGCTTGGTGGCGCTATCAGGAGATGGCGGGTTGAAGCGCGCAAGGACGCCCCTACCCGAAGGTGCTCCCCAGGTATAGTAATCCGAAAAATCGTAGCGAGACGTGGGCGGGACGTGGCAAGCAGCCGCGTTGGCTGAAGGCTCAGCTTCGATGACGGAAAAAATTTGGACCGACTTTTTGATCCGCAGAAGGCCTGCATAATCGTAGGAACGCCGCTTCGAGATTGGCGCGATCTTTAACTGTGCAAAATTTTACAGCAGAGGGTTCACATTTCTGTGCTAACCGTATCCCGTTTCAGTTCGGGGTGGGATTTCATGTCGGTTCGAGAGACTATTTCAACCAGACGTGCCATGTATAAAGAACTAGAAGACCGGATGGGGGAGCTGAGTGCGCTACGACGGGCACTATGCGTGCTCAATGCTTCGCGCGATCGGCCGAAGGGTTTTCGACGTCGCCTTTATGGGGCTTCGGCCAGGTCAGTGGTGCGCACGTCCGGTACCGAGCCCAGCCAAAAGTGAACTGATTTAAGCCCGCGCGGCTACCGCTAAACTCGCCGAGATGGACCGCGGTACGAAAGAACTGCTGACCGGATCAGGCGCTATCGTTCTATTTGGGGTCGCACTGATCGTGTGGCCGTCATTCGCCGCGTTCGTCGATCACTTCGCTTTTTCCTACCTCAGGGATTTGATTAATCTACTGCGCGGGATGTGAGGGCGGGCATGCCCCCATGATCTCGCCGAGCGACGGAGATGTTGGGGCACGCTATGCTGCGCCGTGGCCGCGTGGATGCGTTTTCTCGCTCCGCCAGCCCGGACCCAAACAATGCGCGGCCGCGGCGCGCATTAGTGCCAACAATGACAAAGAAGCCGCCGACACCCAAGGTGCCGACGGCTATGAGAGTTTTGGAACTGGGTAGCCTATCTTCCGTTCGTGCACCCCGCCTGGATACCGGCATAACCTCGTCATCATCTCGCAGGTGAAGCGCGTTTTGCTGGATGAGATGACGCCAGATTTGCGGCTCCGATTTCTTGAAATCCTTCAAAAGCCAGGTCCACGGCAACCTCACGGTTGAAGCGATGCAGCGTGTCGAGCCTGCCTGCGATACGGCAATGAAGATGCTCGACGAGATGAAATCTCTAAGCGTCGACGATAAGTGCAGACTTATGATGCGCTGGAACGTGATGGCGCAGATTTCCGGGATCTCTATCCTTCGATACTGGAAGCGGTGAAGATATGTGCCGGGACCGCGGCTCTGCCAACCGTGCCGGCGGTTCGTTCGACGTCTTTACCGGGAGATGAGCAATGAGCGCCAACCTGGAAACGATGCGGACCACGATCAAGGCCGCGGACACAACCAAGGTATCCGCGGTCAAAACGGCCGTGAGCAACTTCCAAAGCAGGATCGCTACATCTGGCGTGCAGGCCGGCTATCGGTTCGGATTTCCGACGGGTTTAGCAACCTTCGATGCGCCGTGAAGTCGGCCGACAAGCAGAAGGCGGCTGACCTGTTTGCGGCCGAATTGGCGCGGCAGGCTGCAGTCTTCCTCGAAGGACACGCTCGGCTCTCAGGGTGAATACGGATACTAAGGGCTGCGGGCGACCATGGCCCCCGTTTCCGGCTGAGACGGCCAAATTTGCAGTTGAAGTTGGTCTCTCTTTTCCGGGAAAG
>CAVUCB010000095.1:0-7231 GCA_963739755.1 uncultured Alphaproteobacteria bacterium
TGACAGCTGTCGTCCCCGCTTTCGCGGGGACGACATCTGAATGTTGGGCCGGCGACGGGACATATTGACCTTCCGGTCTCAATCCGCTGTCCTTGGCGCGACACAACAAACTTCCGGGAAGAACGCCAATGTCATTCGTGCTGGCCATCGATCAGGGCACCACTTCCTCGCGCGCCATCGTGTTTCGCGGCGACATCTCGATCGCGGCGGTGGCGCAGCAGGAATTCCCGCAGCATTTCCCGGCGTCGGGCTGGGTCGAGCACGAGCCCGAGGATATCTGGACGTCGACCATTGCCGTCTGCCGAGAGGCGCTGAAGCAGGCGGGCCTTTCGGCAAAGGACATCGCCGCCATCGGCATCACCAACCAGCGCGAGACCACGGTGGTGTGGGACCGCGCCACCGGGCAGGCGGTACATCGCGCCATCGTCTGGCAGGACCGCCGCACCGCCGATATCTGCGCGCGTTTGAAAGCAGAAGGCTGCGAGCCCATCATCTCCGGGAAGACCGGGCTGATCATCGATCCCTATTTTTCGGGCACGAAAGTCGCGTGGATCCTCGACCAGGTTCCCGCCGCGCGAAAGCGCGCAGAGGCCGGCGAGCTGCTGTTCGGCACCGTCGATTGCTACCTGCTCTGGCGCCTCACCGGCGGGAAGGTGCACGCCACCGACGCCACCAACGCCTCGCGCACGCTGCTGTTCAATATTCATACCGGCGAGTGGGACGACGAACTCCTGAAAATCCTGCGCGTGCCGCGCTCGATGCTGCCCGAAGTGAAGGACTCCTCCGCCGCATTCGGCGAGAGCGTGCCTGACCTCTTCGGCGGCGCCATCGCGATCTCAGGCATCGCCGGCGACCAGCAGGCCGCAACCATCGGCCAGGCCTGCTTTGCGCCGGGCATGATCAAGTCGACCTACGGCACCGGCTGCTTTGCGCTGCTCAACACCGGTTCGACGCCGGTCGCCTCGAAGAACAAGCTGCTGACCACCATCGCCTATCAGCTCAATGGCAAGCGCACCTACGCGCTGGAAGGTTCGATCTTCGTCGCAGGCAGCGCGGTGCAATGGCTACGCGACGGGCTTGGCATCATCAAGCAGGCCGCCGAGACCGGCCCGCTCGCCGACAAGTCCGACTCGACGCAATCGGTCTATCTGGTGCCGGCCTTTGTCGGCATGGGCGCGCCCTACTGGAATCCGAACGTGCGCGGTGCGCTGTTTGGCCTCACGCGCAACACCGGCCCTGCGGAGCTTGCGCATGCGGCGCTGGAAAGCGTCTGCTACCAGACCTTCGATCTGCGTGAGGCGATGCGCGCCGACTGGCCGGGAGAGAAGGCCGCCAACGTGCTGCGCGTCGACGGCGGCATGACTGCTTCGGACTGGACCATGCAGCGCCTCGCCGATCTCCTCGATGCACCCGTCGACCGCCCGATGATCCAGGAAACCACCGCGCTCGGAGCCGCCTATCTCGCCGGGCTTGCCGCAGGCGTCTATCCCGAGCCGTCAAAGTTCGCCGACAACTGGCGGCTCGAGCACCGCTTCAAGCCGAACATGAGCGCCGCCACACGCGAGCGCAAACTGAAAGGCTGGGCGCGCGCGGTGAGGGGGGTGCTGGCGAGTGATGAGGGGGCGGGGTAGCGCGCGTTGGCCACTCTCTTCGCGGATGGCCGCGCCGGCGTTATTGCTTCAGCTCGATCAGGTCCCACCGATTTCCATAAAGGTCATCGAAGACCGCAACGATACCATACGGCTCTTCACGAGGCTCCTCGCGGAACAGGACGCCTCTTGACCGATAGGTTTCATAGTCGCGCCAGAAATCGTCCGTGTGCAAAAATAAGAAGACGCGGCCACCGGTCTGGTCCCCGACCCGGTGCAACTGGTCTATGGATACTGCCTTTGCCAGCAGGAGTCGGGCTTCGACAGACCCCGGCGGGGCGATCAACACCCAACGCTTGCCGCCACCGAGGTCAGTATCCTCGGCTACCGCGAAGCCCAGCTTTTCGCCGAAGTATGAAATGGCTTCATCGTAGTCGCGGACAAGCAGCGCAATGTATCCGATGTGTTGCTGCATAGTGAGTCAATCTACACGACCGTCTTGGGTCGGCAACCGGTCAATCCCGTCATTCTGGATGAGCACGCCCCGCAATGCGGTATTCCAGAGGCGTCGTTATTGGATCGCGAAGTTGCGGGCGTAATTCGCGGCGCTTATCGCGCGTTACGAAGTCTCGATGTTTTTTCCGCCTTCCTCCTCCTGTACCTCCAGCATCGCCTTCAGCGTGCCGTCGGAGAGCTTGCCGTTGGGAGAAGGGATGTGCCGCTCGGCGGCTTCGACGGGGCGCTGGTGCTGAGGTAGGGCGGCTGCGGCGCGCGCCTGCGGCGTATCAGAGACTTCGCTGGTCTCCTCCGCTTCGCTCGTGGCCTCCGTGGCCGACGCATACCCGACACCGCGCTTGCGCTTGGTCTCTTTCGGCTTCGGCGGCGGTGGTGAATAGATCACCGGCGGCAGGATGTGATGGCGCGACACGGGTGTTCTCCGTTGGCCTGCCCGCCATTCACTGCTGATTCGCGCGCGTGCACCACTGACAAATCGGTAATGTGGCGCCGTAGGGAGAGACCTAGCCGTCGAAATTCACCGCCGTCGTGTTGGCACCGGTGAGCACCACGGCGACGCGCTCTCCCGGCGCCGGGTGATATTGCTGCGACAGCAGCGGCGCGAACGCCGCCGCAGCGCCGGGTTCGGCGACCACGCGGAGCGCGCTCCATAATGCGGCTTGCGCCTGCCGGATCGCATCATCACTGACCAGCAACGCCTGCCCGACATGCGCCTGCGCGATCGCAAATGTCAGTTGGCCGACCCGGGGCGGCGCCAGGCTGTCGCCGGCGATGCCGTCGGCCGGCGCGTCGACCGGTTTTCCCGCGGCGAGCGCCGCATGCAAGGTCGGCGCCTGCTCCGGCTCCACGGCGATGATGCGAACGCGGCCTGAAAACCAGCTGGCGATGCCGCTGATCAGTCCGCCGCCGCCGACCGAAACGATGAGCGTATCGATATCGCCTGCGTCCTCTTCGATCTCCATGCCGAGCGTGCCCTGTCCGAGGATCGTTTCCGCCTGGTCAAAGGGGTGCATCGGCATCGCGCCGCTCTTTTCGATATGCGCCGCGCTTGCCGCAAGGGCGTCCGCGATCCGGTTGCCGGCGATCACGAGCTTTGCGCCACAGCTTCGGATTCGCTCGGCCTTCGCCGGCGAGACGATGTTGGGCACGAAGATGGTCGCGGGGATACCGAGCCGCTGCGCGGCATAGGCAACGGCTACGCCATGATTGCCGCCGGAGGCCGCGACCACACCGGCCGGCGGCGTCTTCCGCAACAACAGATTGGCGAACGCGCCGCGCGCCTTGAACGAGCCGGAATGCTGCAGCATTTCGAGCTTGAAGGTGACGGGCGCCGCCGGCAGGCCGAAATCGCCGAGATCGGCGGTGACGATCGGCGTGCGCCGGACATAGGGCCGGATCACGGCTTCGGTCGCCGCAATGCGTTCGCGCGTGATGTCCGTCGTCGCCGTCATGGCAGCCCTGATAGCGCATCCGGCGCTTGACATCAATTAGGTAATTAGCAAAATGACTAAATGAAAATCGCGATGACGCTGCGTGCGCTCGCCAACGAACGCCGGCTGCAGATCCTGGAATGGCTCCGCGAGCCGCGGAAGCATTTCCGCGAGCAGGTCGACGGCGACCTGGTCGAGGACGGCGTCTGCGGTCTCCTGATCGCGGAAAAGCTCGGCGTCAGTCAGCCTACCGTGAGCGAGCACATGCGCGTGCTGATCGCGGCAAAACTGGTGCGCGCCAAGCGCATCAAGCAGTGGACGATGTATCGCCGCAACGAGGCGGCGATCGATGCGGTGAAGCGCGCCATCGACGAAAAAGTGTAAAAAGAAACGTGTAAGAGGTGTCCATGTTCCTGATCGGCCAGTACGACTCCCCTTTCGTCCGCCGCGTCGCGATCGCGCTGAAGCTTTATGGCATCGCCTTCGATCACAAGCCGTGGTCGACCTTCGGCGATGCGGAGAAGATCGCGCCTTATAACCCGCTGCGGCGGGTGCCGACGCTGGTGCTCGACTCCGGCGAGGCGCTGATCGAGAGCCACATCATCCTCGATTATCTCGACGAGCTGGTTGGCGAGGAGAAGGCGATGATCCCGCCGCACGGCGCCGAGCGGCGGCGGCATTTGCGCATCTGCGCGCTCGCGACCGGGCTTGGCGACAAGTCGGTGAGCCTCGTCTATGAAAGCGTGCTGCGCAAGGAGCAGCTGAAGCTCTGGGTCGAGCGCTGCGAGGCGCAGGTGTCGGGAGCGCTCGACGTGCTGGAGCAGGAACGCGCCGCGGTGAAGACGCCCTACTGGTTCGGCGAGCGCATCGGCCATTCCGACATCGCGGTCGCCTGCGTGCTGCGCTTCACCACCGAAGCCCATCCGCATCTCTACAACGCCACGCGCTATCCGGCGCTCTCCGCCCATGCCGCGCGTTGCGAGGCGCTGCCGCCCTTCAAGGAAATCGTGCAGCCGCTCGCGCCGCCGAAGGGGTGATGCTTGTCTTGCGGTGATTTGGGCGCCGTGTGGTCGTCGCCCACCGGCTGTAAGGCTGGCGTAAGTCTGCCATGCTAACGCGTGCTCCTCCTGGGGGAGAGGGCATTTGAGCAACGATATTTTGGCAAAGCTCGTCGTGACCATGATTGTATTAATCGCCTTCACGTTCTGGCTGGCGATCGAGAAGGCGCACACGGCCCACTGTCAAAAGGATTGTCCAACAGACATTTCAGCGAGCCGCCGCTAGCCGCAATCCTTAATGATCTGCGGTCAAGATTGGCCCCAGTTTACGAATCAGCTTGTGCCTTTCCTAACAGCCTGCGCGGACAATGCCCTCCTTATCGCAGGGAGGCTTCCGCATGGACGACAAGGTCAAGATCAGGTGCCCGGGCTGCAAGCAGATGTTCAGGGAACGGATGACCAGGGTCCGCGAGGGCGTGCAGCTGAATTGCCAGCACTGCAACAAGCTGATCACCCTCAGCCGCGAGTCGGAGGACTCCTACATCCGTCGCGCCTTGAAGACCGCAAAGGACATGCGCATCGCGCAAGAAACCGCGCGAGCGGCCGCTGCGTATAAGGGCGTCGCCGGCGCACCCCCGCGAACGTCTTGACCTGGTCGAAATAGCTGCTTGCCCCAGAAATAGTCAAGGCAGCGAAGGCTGTTTTGGCCTCTTACCGCTGGGATGATGGTTTCTCAGCTTTTCCGTTGGAGTTGATCAGGCAATGGAGGAAGCGTTAGGTGCTGCAATTGCAGTGCGTCCCGCAGCCTGTGGGCGAGCTTGAAGGTTCTCTCTGAAACATCAATACACTGGTCTATGGCGCAGCAAATCTGATTGATGGTATCTTTGCTGACGTATTTTGTTTTTGCGTCGATGACGACATTATCATCATCGCTAATGTGCCAATTTTCTACTCTGGCCAGCATGCCTTTATCGTCGGCATTGTAAATTGAGTGGCAATAGTAGTTGCGGATGCCAGTCACGGTTCTGAAGTTATTGAGGCACCTTTGGAGAGCTTCCGCTAGCTCTGGATCAAGATTTAGAGCCTGTTCGTAGCGGATCAGGTGGGAAATTATCTCCACCCGTCGGCTTGTGCCTTTGACGGAATGCCAGAGAACATCCGCGTTCCCGTTGGGACGTCCTGTCAGGCAAAAGAATACAACATAGAACACGCTTTCGCAGTTTGCCCATTCGGCGACAAGTTTGCCGATGCAAATCAGCATTTGTTCAGGTAAATCCAGGCCCTTGGGAATATCGGAATAGGTGGACATGGCGAAAGCTCCGGAAAAAGAAATTGAGTTAGTGCCGATCCATGGCCGCGCTTTGAGCGTTTTATAAAGCAGATTGCAGAAGCCCCGCCGCAACATCGGGGAGCTAAGAAAAAGAAGGCCGCAAAAAGCAAAGAAGCGGAAGTCCACCTTGTTACATCAGCGCTTTAATGATTGCCGCAATGCCAAACAAGCATGCTGCAAGGTTGACGCGGGATGCCTCATATTATGATTCGAGTTCTCATGATTGAGCCCTCGGACCACGCGCGCGCAGCCCGTGAGGGTTGCGTGAAACGTCCCATCGAACGAATAAGCCGTCGTTCATGGGTTCGGCCCACTATTGGCGTTCTAGAACCGCCTTCAGTAGACCCCACGTCACCCCCGGGTATCCTTTCGCTGGTTCGCCTGTTGTGGAGCGAGTGCATCGGGGCCGGGCCGTCGGCCTACAGGTTTCCGCATCGTCCCTAACGCCGTGGTGTACGGCGGCGCTAGCGGACCCATAGTGCATTGATAGTGGGTCGCTTTGCTATTTTGAGTAGAGAAGGTTTTTGCGCTTCTTCCATAGGATAAAGCGCTTGACCTTATGGCGAATCGTCGTGGACGGCGTCAGGCCGTCGATGGCATGACGTTTGCCAATATACCCTTAAGTAATTTAGCGGTGCGCTCTTTATCATTCACGTGTAGGGCGGCGCGTTCGTTGTACCTGAAATCAAATTCGACGAGATAGCGTTTCAAGTGCTGCGGGCTGACATGATGATGCGTTACGATGATGCCGCGCTTGAGGATTGAGAGGTAAACTTCAATTGTATTGGTGTGAGCATCGTTCGGAGACGCGCCTTCGGCGCTCTTCACCATGAGGGTCAACTGATTTGCCCGTCGGGCTGCGAGCGAACTACGCTTCGGCCCGAGCCGGGCTTTCGGGCCGCAAAAACCCGTTGCGCCCAAAAGCCAGTTTCGCGAGCCATTTCAAGCCGATTGAGGCGGTGGGTCGTGGATCGCAGAAATTTAGCTTCCGTTTATCAGAAAAATATGATTGTCTCCGCGCATCCCGCCTTCACCAGAGGGGCGTATCGCGATCGTCACGGACGTGGGAAGCGGGATGCGATGGACGTGAGGTTGTTCAGCGCGCTTTGGCGCGCCGACGAAAGCAACCCTCGCGTACGGCAAAAACGCGTGGTCCCGATCCTCCGACGCTGGGATCAAGTCCTGCGAGACGTTCGCAGGGCGACGGTGGCTATCAAGCCCGGACACCGGGGAGAGCGCGCCATAAGCCGTAGAGCCATTGCGCAGGGAATGTCGGGTGCAACCGCGTACCTGTGGTGACTAACTCGTGTGTTCCTACTACACACGAGGCCGCGGGTGCGGCGAGCGCCCGGCATTCCCTGCGCCCTC
>CAVUCB010000096.1:0-77557 GCA_963739755.1 uncultured Alphaproteobacteria bacterium
CTGGTTTTCGGACGCCGGGATCACGGAGCCTCCACACGACGAGGTAGCCGGCGGCCGAAAAGCGCCAAGGCACGAAGTCGCGGGAAGTTGGGCACCGGATAAGCAGCGGGCGCTATGAGGATTTAATGCAGGCGCCGCTTGTGGTCATCTCGGCAGGCGCGTGAAGTGCAGCAATAGACGGCTAGTGAATTGATCGACGGGTATGCTTCGAGAGGCGGCAACCCGGCAGAACGCTTCCACAACTTCCGCGTTTCGGCATGAGTGTTGCACAAGAGTACTTTTAATGTTTGCGACACGTGTAATTTCAAATGGTTGCGCGTGGCAGAAATAGCACATCCGACAACCACTGCGCGATTAACCGGTCGATCGATGTCCAGCGACATGGCGTGAATCAATTTCTTGCGAGCCGCAATATAGACGGCACATTCAAGCAAACTGGTTGGTGCTTTCGTCAAGGATTTTTTATCATCGCGTTATCGGTGCGGCCGATGATGTGGCTGGCACGAGGATGCTGATCCGCGCGCGATCATGCGTTGCACGCCAACACTACGCTGGTTGATCGTGTCGACCTTGCCACTCCGGCTATCGCCTTCCTCTCAACCGGCTACCGGCCTCTCGGCTCTTGCTCCCGCGCAGCGGGCTGGAGCGCAGCGACTTCGTGCGTTGTGCTGGTTTTCGGACGCCGGGATCACGGGAGCCTCCACACGACGAGGTAGCCGGCGGCCGAAAAGCGCCAAGGCACGAAGTCGCGGGAAGTTGGGCACCGGATAAGCAGCGGGCGCTATGAGGATTTAATGCAGGCGCCGCTTGTGGTCATCTCGGCAGGCGCGTGAAGTGCAGCAATAGACGGCTAGTGAATTGATCGACGGGTATGCTTCGAGAGGCGGCAACCCGGCAGAACGCTTCCACAACTTCCGCGTTTCGGCATGAGTGTTGCACAAGAGTACTTTTAATGTTTGCGACACGTGTAATTTCAAATGGTTGCGCGTGGCAGAAATAGCACATCCGACAACCACTGCGCGATTAACCGGTCGATCGATGTCCAGCGACATGGCGTGAATCAATTTCTTGCGAGCCGCAATATAGACGGCACATTCAAGCAAACTGGTTGGTGCTTTCGTCAAGGATTTTTTTATCATCGCGTTATCGGTGCGGCCGATGATGTGGCTGGCACGAGGATGCTGATCCGCGCGCGATCATGCGTTGCACGCCAACACTACGCTGGTTGATCGTGTCGACCTTGCCACTCCGGCTATCGCCTTCCTCTCAACCGGCTACCGGCCTCTCGGCTCTTGCTCCCGCGCAGCGGGCTGGAGCGCAGCGACTTTGTGCTTGGGTCCAACTCGGAAGTCGGCCCGCTTGAACGGCATGTCCGTTCTACCCCCAACAGCAGACGTCGTCGGACCACCGCGCCACGTCCGAGTTATGCTGCTAATTACAGTCATTCCGGCATGCCTGCGATCCGGAACGCTTTCGCAAACAATTGACGATCTTCGGGTCGAAGGGGCCAGCTTTTCAAGACCTGCGAGATGCGTTGACTGGAGTCCATTTTTTGGGCGATTGCGCAGTTTCTTCTACCCGACCGGCCATCGCGTGACATGACATCATCAGACAATGTGAATTTACATAATGCGGGTTTTGATGCAGAGAGATATTAGTCCAAAACCTCGCATCCTCGTATCGTTCAGCCAGGAAATGCGCAGAGGCCATTCCGGCTTGCGCCATGAAGCTTCGAGGATCGAGCGGACTCATCCGCAAAGTTGGCGCTGACGAGAAACTGCCGCGCCTCGGGGAGCTATCGTAGACGCCAAGACCCGAACGTGGGTACGTGCCGAATTGCCGCAAGGTCCGATTTGGGTCAAAAGCGCCGGTTTGACCCTTTGCCAACCACTTTCGGTCTGCCCCGATCAACGGACATCATCTGACCGGCCCGGCTGGTCCGTTTCGTGCCCCGTTTCTGACATGCCGCCAGGCACGGGCAATGTCTGCTTACCGGGATAGATCGGAAGTACTCGATCGTGGGCAGGATGCGATTGGCCCATTTTTGGAGGCTCTAGCCCAAGGGCAGCCCGCCGTGTCTCGATCCGCGGGTGAGCTCACCGTATCTACGGAAGACATTTCCTTTGCCGCCGAGGGCAGCCTCAGGCGTCGTCGCCGTGTGGCTTGATCTGCCTCAATGCCAGCTTGCTGACCCGGCTTCCTCAATGTCTGGTCCGTGGCGAGGGAGTTTGACCATGAAGAAATCCGCATTTTGCCTGATGCTTGCCGGCGCGACGTTGCCGTCTGTAACGCACGCGCAGGTAAGCGTCGATATGGCTCGTATCTCCTGTGCAGAGTATCTGGCGATGTCAGCTGCAGACTCTGCAGTCTTCTCCGCATGGATGAGCGGGTGGTTCAATCAGAAGACCGGCTACGTGTTTGTGGATCTGAATGCCTACGCGCGAAACGTCACGAATGTGAAGTCGTGGTGCGCCTCTAACCCAACGCAAGGAACGCGAGGATCGTTGGAAATTATTGCAAGACCCACAAGTCGGATACCGTCATGAACGCAATGCAAAAGAATTGGCGTTAGCGTTGGTCCGCCAATCTTAAGACTGCCAAGACGCTTGGCCCGACAATCCGCACGATCGATTAGCGCTCGACCGGACGAGACAACCGAAATAGTTGTGCGAGTCCGTCCTTGGCCGCGAAATTCGCCCCGACACGGCATCGATTGCCCTAAAGAGCATTATTTGAGCGGTGGTTTGATCGTTACGCTGACAAGTCATGATAATGAACAATCGACCCGAGAAAGCCGACGCCACAACCGATCGCGAGACCCGAATGGCCGATTTCAGGAAGCGACCCGTCATCCTAACGGCCATCACGCTGCTGGCCCTGTTCGCGGGAAACTGTCCCGCCCGCGCGCAGACGCTGAACGCCGTCAAGGAGCGCGGCACGCTCAATTGCGGCGTGAGCCAGGGATTGCTGGGCTTCTCCAGCATGGACGACAAGAATGCGTGGACTGGCTTAGACGTCGATATCTGCCGGGCCGTGGCGGCGGCGATCTTCGACGATCCCGCCAAGGTGACGTTCGTGCCGCTCGATGCAGCGGCTCGCTTCACGGCACTCCAATCGAACCAGATCGACGTGCTGTCGCGCAATTCGACATGGACGATGTCCCGGGAGAGTTCGCTCGGCCTCATGTTCGCCGGCGTCGCCTATTATGACGGCCAGGGCTTCTTGTTGCGCCGGGACGCCGGGATCGACACCGCCCTGCAGCTTGGCGGCAAGACGGTGTGCACCCAGACCGGCACCACGAGCGAACTGAATTTGTCGGACTATTTCCGCGCCAACGACATGCCGGTGAAGGTACTCGCGCTCGGCACCGCGGAAGAGAGCCTGAAGGCCTATGACGATCGCAAATGCGACGTGCTGACAAGCGACGTTTCACAGCTTTATGCCGAGCGTCTCAAGCTCGCCGCGCCTGACAGCCATATCATCCTGCCCGAAATCATTTCGAAGGAACCACTCGGGCCGGCGGTACGACAGGGTGATGACCAGTGGTTCAACCTGGTCAAGTGGACGCTCTATTCATTGATCAATGCCGAGGAACTGGGCGTCAAATCTGCAACGATCGACGATTCCGTGAAATCTCCCAACCCCAACATACGGCGCCTGGTCGGGACCGAAGGTGAGTTCGGCCCGCAACTGGGCCTTGCGAACGATTGGGCCGCGCGCGCCATCCGCGCGGTCGGCAACTACGGAGAGATCTATGAGAGAAACGTCGGAACGCAGTCCCGGCTCAGCATCCCGCGCGGACTGAATGCGCTTTGGACGCAGGGCGGAATCCAGTACGCGCCTCCCATCAGGTAGTTGTTCAGGGGTCAGACAATGACCGTGGATTATTATTCGCTGCTGATCAAAGCGGTTACAGGCAAGGACGCCGCTGCGCGCGACCAGATTTACAAGGATGCGTACGGCCTCATTAGGAGGTCGTCCCACCTCACGCGCGAGGCCGCCGCATCTCATGCGGCCGCGCTCGAAGACGCCATTCGGCGAATCGAGGATGACATCGCCGCCGAAGAGGCAAAGTCCGCGGCTGATATCAACGAGGTGTTGTCGACGGGCAGAAGTTGGAAGCCGTTGGTCTTCGGTGCCGGCGCGGTCGTTGCCTTCATCGCCGTATCGGCGTTGCTCTACGGATATATCGCAACCAAAGGTCCCGGCATCTTTAGCGCCGGCGTGACGGCGTCATCGTCAAAGGCGCGGCGCGTACAAGAAGACGTCGTCGTGGCGGACCTCAAGCCCGGCATGGATGGCGGCTCTACGGGCGAAGGCCTGCCGTTCGCGTTGCAGCGGCAAGTGGTGTTCTACCGCACAACCGTCGTTCCCGGCTCGATCGTGGTCGATCGGGAAAACCGCTTTCTCTACCTGATCGATGCCAACAATTCGGCGCGCCGCTACGGCATCGGGATTGCGCAGGAATGTCTCAAGGGAGGCAGCTTCTTCCGCGTCACCAACAAGCTTGAATGGCCCGACTGGCGGCCTTCGGGTGCTAGCACGAGGGACGCGGACGCATTGCTCGCGGCAGCCGGCCATCCCGGCAGTCTGCTGGGCGCACGCGCGCTCTTGCTGGACAAGCCCGGGCTGCTCATTCACGGCACGAATTCGCCTAAAACCATTGGGCATCTCGTCGCTTCCGGATGCATCCGACTAGTGAACGACGACGTCGAGGATTTGTACCGGCGTGTTTCGCTAGAAACACGGGTCGTCTTCGTCAACTAGGCGATTGGAGTGAGGCAGCAGGATTTCAGACTGGCTGGCCAAGGCTATCACGTCCTGTGTATACCGAAAACCCTATCCGAGTTGATGACGTGATGGAATCGCCTAAGCTGGGCGGAATGATTGGGCTGCTCTGTTTCGTTCTGGCCGTCCTGGCCTCGCCATTCAAGTCGAAGTTGCGGCTTGAAGCTGAGAACGCGGTGCTTCGACATCAGTTGATTGTCTTGAGGTGTAGGCTGCATGGTCGCGTCCGGCTCGCGAACCATGATCGCTGGTTCTTTATCCAGCTGTATCGCTGGTTCCCATCAATCCTGAAAGTTCTCACAATCATCCGGCCCGAGACGGTCGTGCGTTGGCACAGGGCCGGCTTTCGCTGCTACTGGCGTTGGAAGTCGCGGCCGACGGGGAGGGCGACCGCAGATCGACACGGAGCTGCGCGTATTGGTCCGGCGGATGAGCGCCGAAAATCCACTTTGGGGCGCGCCTCGCATTCACGGCGAACTGCTCAAGCTCGGGTTTGAGGTCGCCCAATCAAGTGTCGCCAAGTACATGGTCAAACGACGAAGGCCACCTAGCCAGGGATGGCGGACCTCCTTGCGCAACCACGCGCCGAACCTTGCCGCCATGGACTTGTCCATTGTTCCAACTATCGGTTTCGACCTGCTCTATGCCTTCGTCATCGTCCGGCTCGACCGCAGAGATCTTGTCTGGATCAACGTCACGGCACATCCGACCGCCGAATGGATCGCGCGTCAAATAACGGAGGCGTTCCCCACGCCGACTGCGTGCTATGGGCATCCGGGACAGGTCTATTGCACCGGCCTCACCATGGCAGAATGGCCATGTCGACGGTTGATCGGATCGATGCGGTGTGAATGTGTGGATCACATCATCGTCCTGGGCGAGACACATCTGCGCCGGATTCTGAAATCTTACGCTCGCTACCATAATGAGACGCGCACGCACTTGGCTTTGAACAAGGATGCGCCCCTACCGCGCACCGTAAAGAGGGCAGGGCGTATTCTTTGCCGCCCGCCGATCGGCGGATTGCACCACGAATATGTCCGAATTTGATTTTCGACAGGCACAACCTGACAAGACTTCTCATTACAGATCAGCATCGCCCAATTCTCGGTCAACCGCCAGCCAATAGGTTTGCGACAGGCACAGGCCGCGCGGAGTCCTGCTGCGCGCGCTTTTTGCTGGAATTCAGAAGCCGGAAGCGTTTTGCAAATTACGTTTTGTTCGGGCAGGTTCGGCGAGAAACTTGGTGGGCGTTTTTCAAAAAACCGCTTTGTTCTCAACAGGCGCAGCGAATTTTAAGTCCCTTGCGTCTACCAGTTCCGCCACGTCCGCTTTTTGCCAACAGATCAAATACTTAGCGCGTTTTCCGGCCAAATGGAATGAGGTTATTATGGGCGGAAAAGCGCAACCCTTCCTTAAAGTGCGGCACGGCCAAAGCAAAGCCTCAATCCGGACAAGAGCGCCTGCTTTAGCCAATCTCAATCTTGTGGGACTAGCAACGCGTTATGATGTCAACCGTATCCGTCGTGAGAGCCTTGTCGCGCGCAGCCATGGCGGCTGCACTGCTGGCGCTGGGCCCTGCGTTGTCGGGTTGCGCCGAGATGAGCGACGGCGTGATGACCCAGGCCTTCGCCGATCCCGCGAAATACGAGCTCTACGACTGCAAGCAGCTCGAGACTGAGCGCAAGACGCTCGGCGTCCGGGCGGCGGAGTTGCAGGGGCTGATGGCAAAGGCCGAGACCGGCGTCGCAGGCTCCGTCGTGTCTGAGCTTGCCTACCGCAACGATTATGTCTCGGTGCGCGGCCAGATGCGGTTTGCCGACGAGGCCTGGCGCAACAACAAATGCCGTGAGACGCCGCCCGGCGCCGCGGCCGTGCAGGCCGGGCCGAAGCGCCCCGACATCAAGCCGGCGCCGCCCTCGCGTGCCGGCAGAGCGGTCTATTGAGGCGCGCCTCTCACACCCGCCAGCGGTAGATCCAGTCCTGCCGCGCCAGCATCCGGCGCGGGCCCAACGCCTTGATAGAGAGGTCGCGCGCCAGCGCCAAGGCACCTGCCATATGGTAGATGCCTCCCTGCTTGCGCGCGGTCCGTTGCACCCGCGCCACGCGCGAGCGGCGCAGCCGCGCATAGCGTTTTAGCGCGGCCGTGACCTGCGTGGCGGTTTCCGGCTGCACCTCGCTCAACACCTTCGCCAGCACCGCCGCATCCTCGATCGCCATGCCGGCGCCCTGGGCGGCAAAGGGCAGCATCGCGTGCACGGCGTCGCCGAGCAGGGCGATCGGGCCGCTGGTCCATTCGCCGCCTTCGGGCACGGTGAACAGTGCCCATTTGCGCCAGCCATCGACTGCGCCGAGCATCATCCGCGCAGGTGCCGGCCAGCGCGACGCATCGAACGCGTTTCGTAACTCCATGCCATCGCCCGGCGCGCTCCAGCCCGGCCGGTTCCAGGTGCCCGGCACGATCGCCACCACATTGATCTGCCGCGCGCCCGAGATCGGGTAGGCGACGAGATGCGCGCCCGGTCCCATCCAGAGCTGCACGCGCCGCGCGGTATATTCACGCGGCAATTGCGTGGCATCGAGTGTGCCGCGCCAGGCGATCAGGCCGGAGAATTGCGGGGTGACATCCGGGAACAAATGATGCCGCACGCTGGACCAGATGCCATCGGCGCCAACCAGGGCGAGCGCCAGATCCTGCTGGCGCATGTTGCCGCTGCGCGAGACCACGGTCAGGCCCTTGGCATGCGAGGTCACGTCGTCGAACTGGAAACCGAGTCTCAGCTCAATATCGGGATGATCGTTGACGGCGGCCGCCAGCGCCGCCTGCAGGTCGGCGCGATGCACCACCCAATAGGGCGCGCCGGCGGCCGAGCTTGCGGTTTCGCCGAGCGGCAGGCGGATGATCTCGCCGCACGCGCGCGCGCTCATGATGCTGATGGCCTCGGGCACGACCGCGCGCGATCCGAGCCGCTCCTTGAGGCCGAAGCCGGCAAGCACGTGACTGGCATTGGGGGAAAGCTGCAGGCCTGCACCGGCCTCTTCCAGCCGCTCGGCCTTCTCCAGCACCACCACGCGAAAGCCGCGCGCGGCGAGCGCAAGCGATGCCGTCAGTCCCCCGATCCCGGCACCTGCGATGAAGATGGTGCGTGACGCCGCCACTAGCGCATGATCCGGAAAAGTGTGCGGTGGTTTCCCCTCGCGACAAACGCGGAACGCGTTTGCGCGGAGATCATGCGCCAACAATAACCAAAAGCGCGATGAAAATTCATCTTAAAATCATCGCGCTTTAGCGCAAGATCAGGCGACGTCCTTCAGCACGCATTCCGGCGGGCGCGCCTCGCCCGCAGCGAGGTCGGCGGCAAAGCGATACAGCGTCGAGCAATAGGGGCAGATGATCTCGTTGTCGTTGCCGAGGTCGAGAAATACATGGGGATGGTCGAACGGCGGGTTGGCGCCGACGCACATGAATTCCTGCGAGCCGATCTCGATGACGGGAACTCCGGCATCGTTGTGGAAGTGCGGAACGACATTATCGGCCATCGTCTTTCACCTTGGTGGCAATAAAAGCGGACGCAATCGACGCGACAGGGCGGTCGAAATGCCGTGCACCATACCGACGGTATGAGCTGATTCCTATAGCCGGGGCCGCTCATTTGCTCATGTAAATTCGACACAATCTTGTCGTCGGAGAGAAGCCCTTCTTTCGTCGGGGACGTTGTGTCTTAAATTCGGCATACTATCTCTGGGCGAGCGGGAAAATCTCACGACGAGCAGGAAAACCCTGGGTTTCCGGATGAAACGGCGGCGGATCAGTTTGGCGCTTGCGGCAATGGCAGTGAGCTGCGCGGTGTGCGCGGCATTGTGGCCGCGTGCGCGCGAGGCGGGTCAATTGCTTGCCGCCCAGGATGATCCGGCCGCGCTTGCGGACGCGCAGCTCAATTCTGCTCTGCGAAATAACCAGAAGATAGTCGCCGAAAATATCGAGCAGGCGCTCGCCAAAGGCGATGCCGATCTCGCCAACAGTTTTGTCGAACTGGCGCGCGCGAAAAATGTTCCCATCACGGATGAGCTGTCGCGCAAGGTTGCCGACGCCATTACGGAGGAAAATTCGACTTCGCATTTCGCCAAACGTTTTGCGACCGGGCTTGTCACCGGGAATTCGGATGATGTCGCAAGCCTCTCGGGCACGGTGACGGGCGATCTCTTCGTGATCGGCGATGTCAGGGATGTCGTGCGCGAGAGCAAGCATCTGGCGATGGGAGAGGACACCGATCGGCTGGTGCTGGGGCTCGCGACCGCAGGCCTCGCGGTGACGGCTGCGACTTATTTCTCGGTCGGCGGTGCCTTGCCGGTGCGTGCCGGTCTCTCGCTGGTGAAGGATGCGCGCAAGGTCGGCCGCCTCGGCGAGGGGCTCGCCGTATGGGCCGGCCGCTCGGCGCGCGAAGTTGTCGATACGCCCGCACTGGAACAGGCCGTCGCCTCAAGCTCGGTGCTGCGGCCCCGCGACAGCGTGAGCGCGATCTCGGCGGCGTTCCGCGCCGAGAAGGCCGGCGCGTTGGTTCGCCTGGCCAAGGACGTCGGCCGTGTCACCGAAAAAGCCGGCACGCGCGGCGCGCTCGATACGCTGAAGATCGCCGAAGGTCCAAAGGACGTCGCCCGCGCCGCCAAGCTGGCCGAGGCCAAGGGCAACCAGACCCGCGCGATCCTGAAGAATTCTCGGCCGCGGTGCGTTGCTGCTTGCGACCGGCATGTTCGATCTTTCGCTCTGGTTGTTCGGCGCGCTGTTTGCGGTGTTCGGCGTCCTGTGCTCGATCAAGTCCACCACCGAGCGGGCGACCCAGGCCTGGCTCGACCACAAGAAGGCGCGACGGCTGCGCAGGCAGATGGCGGCGGCCAAGGAAGCTGCCAAGGAAGCTGCCAGGACTGCTGAAACGGCTCAGGCGGCTGTGGCGACGGCCGCCGCGTAAGGCTAGCGTAAGCCTTCGACCACCGATCTCCCCAAGTACTGAAACCAGGTACGGAAATGCCAATGCCGAGCTTCAATCACGGCGATGTCGAAATTGCCTATCTCGACGAAGGCGAGGGCGATCCGATCGTGCTGGTGCACGGCTTCGCCTCGACCAAGAACGTCAACTGGGTCTATCCGACCTGGGTCTCGGAACTGAAGAAAAGCGGCCGCCGCGTCGTCGCGCTCGACAATCGCGGCCATGGCGATTCCTCAAAGCTCTACCAGCCTTCGCAATATTCCATTCCGATCATGGCCGGCGACGTCGTCGCGCTGATGGATCATCTCGAGATCGCGCGCGCCGACGTGATGGGCTATTCGCTGGGCGGTCGCATGACCGCATGGCTGGGGTTGAATGCGCCCGAGCGTTTGCGCTCGGCGATCCTTGGCGGCATCGGCATTGCCATGATCGAGGGCGGCGGTCCCGGCGAGAATGTCGCGCTGGCGCTGGAAGCGCCGTCGCTGGAGGACGTCACCGATCCCGCGGGTCGAACGTTCCGCGCCTTTGCCGACCAGACCCGCTCCGATCGCCTCGCGCTCGCCGCGTGCCTGCGCGGCTCGCGCGGGCTGATGACAAAGGAGGAAGCGGAGGGCATTTCGGTTCCGGTGCTGATCGCGGTCGGCACCTCCGACGAGGTCGCGGGCTCCGCGCACGAACTCGGTCACATCATTCCGGGTTCGGAAGTGCTGGATATTCCGGGCCGCGACCACATGCGCGCGGTCGGCGACAAGGTCTACAAGACCGGTGTTGAGGACTTCCTCTCACGGCGGAAGTGAGACGAGGAGATTTGCGCTAACCCAGGGCTGACCAAGGCTCGCGCCGTAGAATGATTTTCTTTCACCCAATCCATGAAATGCGCTCATGGATGCCCGGGAAACGCTTGATTTCCAGCAATTCTTTCCCACGTGTCGGTTCCGGTGCTTTCCACCTTCTACAGGGGGCGCCGTTAGGACTCTGTATTTTGGCCATGTTATAGAATGGCCGGGCAATCATGCGGGAGCGACCCATGGCGATGCATCAGATCAATCCGCAGGGCAAAGTCGCCGCACTCGATCCGATCTGGGAGCGCATCCGCGCCGAGGCGGAAGACATCGTGCATCGCGAGCCGGAGCTTGCGACCTTCATCTATTCGACGGTGCTGCATCACGACCGCCTGGAGAATTCGGTGATCCACCGTCTCGCCGACCGGCTCGATCACTCCGCGATGTCTGGCGACCTGATCCGCCAGACCTATGACGAGGCGCTGCGCGACCAGCCCGATCTCGGCAACATCTTCCGCGCCGATCTGGTGGCCGTGTACGACCGCGATCCCGCGACCTCGCGCTTCATCGATCCCTTGCTCTACTTCAAGGGCTTTCACGCGCTGCAGACCCATCGTCTCGCGCACTGGCTCTATTTGAAGGGCCGCAAGGACTTTGCCTACTACCTGCAGAGCCGCTCGTCCGCGGTGTTCCAGACCGACATCAATCCGAACGCCAAAATCGGCCGCGGCATCTTCCTCGACCATGCTACTGGCTTCGTCTGCGGCGAAACCGCCGTGATCGACGACGACGTCTCCATCCTCCATGGCGTCACCCTCGGCGGCACCGGCAAGGAGAACGAGGATCGTCATCCGAAGATCCGCCATGGCGTCCTGATCGGCGCGGGTGCCAAGATCCTCGGCAATATCGAGGTCGGCCATTGCGCGCGCATTGCCGCGGGCTCCGTGGTGGTGAAGCCGGTGCCGCATAATGTGACCGTCGCCGGCGTGCCTGCGAAGATCGTTGGCGAAGCCGGCTGCGCCGAGCCGTCGCGCACCATGGACCAGATGATTTCGGCGATCGGGCTCTATAGCCTCAACGTCACGTGCAATTCCTGGGTGATCTCCGGGAGCGGTTCCTTTGCTCATCGCGGCCGCGGCCTGACTTCAAAACCGCATTGAAATCATGTATTTGCACGCGCTTCGCCGCTGCCGGTCGCGGTAATTTGAGGGGTTATAAAGTGTAGGACGAAGCACTAGCGGTGCGCACCGTCTCGTCCTAAAACCTGCCCGAACTGCAAAGAGCGCATTGGAGACCGCCGTGGACGTTCAAGAAGTCAGAAAGCTCGACGCCTATCTCAAGCGCGTGTTCGGCAATCCCAAGATCCGCGTGGTGCCGCGGCCGAAGAAGGACAACTCCGCCGAGGTCTATATCGGCGAGGAGTTCATCGGCGTGCTCTTTGTCGATGACGAGGACGACGACCGCTCGTTCCAGTTCCAGATGGCGATCCTTGAGGACGATCTGGTCGAGTAGGCCCGACCGTCGCAACAACGTCATTGCGAGCCAACGGGTCACGCGAATGCGCGCCCGATGACAGGCTCCACGAAGCAATCCAGAAATCTCCCCGCGGAGATTGCTTCGTCGCTTACGCTCCTCGCAATGACGTATTCGTCAGTTTTTCGTCCCGTGTAACTGCAGCGCCAGCCGGTCCATCGCGCCGGCGACCTCCTGCCATTGCGCGAGCCAGCTCCGTGGAAATCGGAAGGTAAGATCGGCGCCGTCGATGCGACGCTCGCTCAGGCACATGCCGGGTGTCGACGCATCGCGCGTGCAGCGCGCGGTGAGCGCCGGCGTATTGGCCAAATACAGATCCTCGCCGCCATAGGGCGTCTCGGCGCGGAAGGCGCGCATGGCGAGCCCATCCGGCCCCGGGGTCGAGGCCGGCTCGAGATAGCGCGGATAGATCGAGCGCACGCGCGCCTCGGGCGCCAGCGAGTCGTGATGCGCGGCGATCGAGAGGAAGATGCGGTCGATCGGCTGCGTCATCTCCTCGACCACATCATCCGCGCTGACATGCTTCTGCGCTTCCGGCGGCTGCAGCGAGGGATAGCTGAAATTGAGGTCGACGCGCTCCTGCGGCCCGGAGTGGCGCTGGATCTTCATGCGGACCGCCGAGACCGGAACGTTGAACAGCGTGCCGCCGACGCTGACCGGCAGCCGTTCCGGGCCGTCGGAGCCGACGGTGGCCCAGGTCGGCCATAGTAGATAGGCCACCAGCGTGACGGCGCCGAGGGTCACTGCGAGCGCCAGCGCGACCGGCAGCACATGGCCAACGCGCAGCCAGTCGCTCCTGCCCAGGCTCGGAAGCGAAAACCCCGTCATTGAGCGGGATATCTGGAAGAGAGGGCGAATCATCGCCGGCCAATATGCCACGCACTGCCGGGTTCCCTTAAGCGTTTCCCGCAGGAAGCGAGGTCGCAAGCCATGCGCACGCCGCACACGGGCGCTTGCCGATTAACCTTTCCTTAAGGATGATATGGCGGCGGGCCCCCGATTTTGCCAAGGTGAGGGCGTGCGGTTGGTTGAGTTGCGGGGAGTACCGATGTCGCCGGAAACGTTGAATTCGCTGTTCTCCCTGTGCATCGGTTTTGCGCTCGCAGGCGCACTCGCCAGCGGCTACCAGGCCTTTGCCGAGCGTCCCGCGGGCTTCGGGCTGCTGCAGGAAGGCGTGACGCCGCAGCGCTTCGCCGCGGTACCGTTCCTGGTGTTCGCCGCGCCCTTCATCATCATGCGCAACACCCTGCGCGGCATTCAGATCGAGCGCCGCCGCTTCGAATTCGTGATGATGGCGACCGTGATCGCGGGCTTCTGGAGCCTGATGTCCGGCACGTTCTTCGTGATGACGCTGCGCGCCGCCGGCCTACTGGCCTAAGCTTTTTGGCTGTGCCAAGGTCTCCATCGCAAAGGAGACCTTGATGGCGATCTACGAACTGGACGGGCAGGGGCCCGATCTTCCCGCTGACGGCAACTATTTCATCGCCGACACCGCAACTGTCATCGGCAAGGTGCGTCTCAAGGCCAATGCGAGCGTCTGGTTCGGCGCGGTGTTGCGCGGCGACAATGAGTGGATCGAGATCGGCGAAGGGTCCAACGTGCAGGACAACTGCACCTGCCACACCGATCCCGGCTTTCCGCTCGTGCTCGGCAAGAACGTTACGATCGGCCACAACGTGATCCTGCACGGCTGCACCGTCGAGGACGGCGCGCTGATCGGCATGGGCGCGATCGTGATGAACGGCGCCGTCATCCGCCGCGGCAGCGTCGTCGGCGCCGGCGCCGTGATCACCGAGGGCAAGGAGTTTCCGGAGAACTCGCTGATCATCGGCGCGCCGGCGCGGGTGATCCGCACGCTCGATGCCGAGCAGGCCGCAGAGCTGGCAGGCCCTGCGCAATCCTACCAGCGCAACGGCCCGCGCTTCAAAAAGGGGCTGAAGAAGATCGGCTAGTGGCCCGGTTCAACATTCGCATTCCGTTGCAGCCGGTCGGCGTCAAAAGGAGCACTTGATTTCCTGCTGCGACCGGCGACAATGGCGTCGCGCCAGCATCAAGGTACCAAGCTTTATACAAGACGGGGAAAACTCGCTCGGCGACGGCAACACCACTGCTGCGCGGGAGGGTGCCGATATGGCCGTATGGATCATGCGCCGGCTGCAGAGCCTGCCCTGCCGAGGATTCATCCTGGCTCGCGCCGCAACCGCCACCTACGCTGGAAGTGCGGGGACACCAATAAATGATCGTCGAGACAGCGTGTTGCGCACGCGAAAACGTGCGCATGCGTTGAACCATGGAGGCGCGATAGTCTGAAAAGGCACTCCAAGCCGGCGTCAGACCGGCCGCAGGGCATCACTATCACCAAGGGAGGAATGCATGACGACGGTAACCCGACGTAACGTCCTCAAGGGCGGTACCGCGCTCGTAGGCGGCATGGCTGGCATCCTGGCCACCGGCCGCGCGCCAGCCTTTGCCCAGGGCACGACAGTACACTGGCTGCGCTGGAACGACTTCGTGCCGGCTTCCGATCAGCTGCTGCGCAAGGAGCTGATACCTGCCGCCGAGAAGGCGCTGGGAATGAAGATCAATCTAGAGACCGTGAACGGCAACGACCTGCAGCCGCGCATCACCTCGGCGATTCAGTCGGGCTCGGGTCCCGACATCATCATGCTCTTCAACAACCACCCGCAGATCTATTCGGAGAGCGTCGTCGACATGTCCGAGCTCGCAGACCAGCGTGAGCAAGGCCGAAGGCGGCTATTACGATCTGTGCAAATCGAACACCACGGACGGCCAGAAGGCGATCGCGATGCCATGGACCATCGTCGGCGCCATGATCGCCTATCGAAAATCGTGGTTCGACGAGGTTGGCTCAACGACATTCCCCGACACCTGGGAGAAATATCGCGAGGTTGGCAAGAAGCTCAAAGCCATGGGCCGGCCGATCGGTCAGACGCTCGCCCACACCTTCGGCGACGCGCCGACATTCAGCTACCCCTATATGTGGTCGTGGGGCGGCACCGAGATCGAGAAGGACGGCAAGACCGTCAACATCAACAAGAAGGAGGTCATCGACTCCGTCAAGTTCATGACGGCCTTCTGGAAAGAAGCCCATGATGAGGGCGGGCTTGCCTGGGACGACACCAACAACAACCGCGCGTTTTTGTCGCAAACGATCTGCGCCACGCTCAACGGCGCTTCAATCTACCTCGAGTCGCTGCGCAACCCCGACAAGTACACCACCGAGAAAGGCGTGCCGCTCAACACCGATATCCAGCACTCGCCGTTGCCCAAGGGTCCGGCCGGGCAATTCGCCATGCACACCTTCTTCTCTCACGTCATTCCGAACTACTCGAAGAATCAAGCCGGGGCGAAGGAGTTGTCTGAAGTGGATCCACACCAGGGAAAACTACGAGCCGTGGTTCGTCTCCCAGAAGGGTTTTGCGACGCCGCCGACCCATGAGTGGGAGAAGCACAAATTGTGGGAACAGGACAAGGTGATGGCGCCCTTCAAGGTCGCCGGCCTGCTCGGCCAGACGCCCGGCTATCCGCTGGCCTCGTCGGGCAAGAAGCCCGCCGAAGTGCTCACCAAATACATCATCACCGACATGTACGCCAAAGCGGTCCAGGGCGCGCCGGCGGAGGATGCGGTGAAGTGGGCGGAAGGTGAACTGACGAAGATCTATGTTTGAACATGCGACTCACCGGTCCATGCGGCGGCGAAATCGCTGCCGCATGGCGCGCGCATCGAGGTGAAGCGAAATGGCGATTGCGGAAACCCAAGTCTACATGCCACCGGCGCCGCGGCCAAGGTTCCGGCTGCTCGAGGACGAGCGCTGGCTCGCGCTCGTGCTGCTGGTGCCGACGCTGGTGCTGCTCGCTACGTTCATCGCCTATCCGTTCGTGCGCGGCATCCTGCTGTCGGTGACCAATTCGCGCGTCGGCGTTCCAGGCGAGTTCGTCGGCCTCGCCAACTTCTACAAGATCTTCAATGACGGGATATTTCTCACCTCGGTCTACAATACCTTTGTCTATACGGGTGTAACCACCGTCTTCAAGCTGGCGCTCGGGCTGTGGCTGGCCATGCTGCTCAACCGCAATTTCCGAGGCAAGGCTCTCACCCGTGCTTTCATCCTGCTGCCCTTCATCATCCCGACCGTGCTCTCGACTTACGCCTGGAAGTGGATGTTCGACCCGACATTCAGCGTTCTCAATTGGCTCCTCTACCATCTCGGCCTGATCACCGGCCGGATCAATTGGCTGGGCGATCCGAACCTCGCCATGATCTCGATCATCATCGTCAACATCTGGCGCGGGGTGCCGTTCTTCGCCATCAGCCTGCTCGCCGGTCTGCAGACCATCAGTCCCGAACTCAGCGAGGCTGCCGCCATCGACGGCGCCAGGCCGTGGCAGCGGTTCTGGCACATCACCTGGCCGCTGCTCTTGCCCGTGACCATGGTCGTGGTGCTGTTCTCGGTGATTCAGACGTTCGCCGACTTCCAGATCGTCTATGTGATGACGGGCGGCGGACCGGCCAACGCAACGCATCTGTTCGCCACCTATGCCTATCAGATCGGCATCGGCACCGGCCTTTTGAGCGAGGGCGCCGCCATCTCGCTTGCGATGTTTCCGATCCTGTTTCTGGTCGTCATCATCCAGCTTCTCTACATCCGCCGCGTCGAGGTCCGCTGAGCCATGATCGAAGGTGCAAGGTGGCGAAAGTGGGTGTTCTTTTACGTCCCGATGGCGTTGTTCCTGCTGTTCCTGCTGTTCCCGTTCTACTGGATGGTGATCACGTCGGTACGGCCGGATGGCGAGCTTTACCGGCCCTGGAATTCGGTCAACTACAATCCGTTCTGGACCTGGAAACCGACCTGGGACCACGTCAGATATTTGTTCGAGGAGACGCTGTTTGCATCGTGGCTGTGGAACACGACGTTCATCGCGCTCGCGTCGACCGCGATCTCGCTCGTCTGCGGCGTGTTCGCCGGCTATGCGCTGTCGCGGCTGAACTTTCCATTTGCCGGGAGCCTCGGCACCGGCATCTTCATCACCTATCTGGTGCCGCAGACGCTGCTGTTCATTCCGCTGGCCGAGATCGTCCGCAACTATCGGCTGGGTGACACGCCCGTGGTCGCTGATTCTGACCTATCCGACCTTTCTTATTCCGTTCTGCACCTGGCTGATGATGGGCTACTTCAAGGCGGTGCCCAAGGAGCTTGAGGAATGCGCGCGCATTGACGGCGCCTCGCGCTGGCAGGCCATGCTCTACATCGTCATCCCGGTCGCGGTCCCGGGCATCCTCTCGGCCGGCATCTTCGCTTTCACGCTGTCGTGGAACGAGTTCATCTACGCACTGGTCTTCCTGTCCTCGCCGCAGCAGAAGACCGTGCCGGTCGGCGTGACCTCGGAGTTGATCCGCGGCGATGTATTCTTCTGGGGGCCGCTGATGGCCGGCGCGCTGCTCGGGTCGATCCCGGTTGCGATCGTCTATTCGTTTTTCGTCGAGCACTACGTCGCAGGGTTGACCGGATCGGTGAAGGGCTGAGGGGCAGGTGGGACCAATGGGACAGGTCGTCCTCAAGGGGATCAACAAGTTCTACGACAGCGTGCATGCTGTCAAAGACGTCAATCTGCAGATTCGCGACAAGGAGTTCGTGGTGTTCGTCGGACCGTCCGGCTGCGGCAAGACGACGACGCTTCGGATGATCGCCGGGCTTGAAGCGATCAGCTCCGGCGATATCTCGATCGACGGCAACGTGATCAATGAACTGGCGCCCATGGATCGCGACATCGCCATGGTGTTCCAGAACTATGCGCTCTACCCGCACATGAGCGTGCACGACAACATGTCGTTCGGCCTGAAGATGCGCAAATTCGACAGGGGCGAGATTGACAAGCGCGTGCGGGAGGCGGCCGATATCCTCGGCATCGGCGAACTGCTGACGCGCAAGCCACGCCAGCTCTCCGGCGGCCAGCGCCAGCGCGTGGCGTTGGGCCGCGCCATCGTGCGCCACCCGCGCGTGTTCCTGTTTGACGAGCCGCTGTCGAACCTCGATGCCAAGCTGCGGGTGCAGATGCGCGTCGAGCTCAAGAAGCTGCACTTGCGTCTCGGCACCACCGCCATTTACGTCACCCACGATCAGGTCGAGGCCATGACGCTGGGTGACCGGGTCGTCGTCATGAAGGACGGCGTCGTGCAGCAGGTGGGGGAGCCGCTCGAGCTGTACAATCAGCCCGCCAACAAGTTCGTCGCCGGCTTCATCGGCTCCCCGGCGATGAATTTCGCCGCCGTCACAGTGACCGAGGCGAACGGATCGCTGATCGCCGAGAACTCCGGTTTGCGCATCAAGCTGCCGGACGAGACTGCGCAGCGCCTGCGCGGCTATATCGGCCACGAGGTCACGCTCGGCGTGCGCCCGGAGGACTTGACCGTGGCGGGCACGCCGATCTCGACCAGCCGTGCTTTGATGCCGTGATCGAGGTGGTCGAGCAACTCGGCTCGGAAATCCTGCTCGACATGAAGGTCGGCGAGGGTGTCATGGTGGCGTGCGTCGAGCCGACCGTGCGGGTGAAGGTGCGTGACAAACTGCGCGTTGCCATGCGCCCTTCGAAGCTTCACGTTTTCGACGCGAAGAGCGAGGCTGCAATCTAGTGCCGACCCAATCGGCGCCGGGGTTTCTGGCCGGGATTTTGTGGATTTGACGTTCGCTTTTGCGAGATCGCGGCTGCAAGGCAGCGAACGTCAAGATCCGCTCCTCTAGCTCGTCGCGTCAGAAGAATCCGCTGAGGAAAGCGGCCGCCTCGTCGGTGATGCCGACGATCTTGTTGGTCGCCTGGCGATAGAATTTGAAGTTGAGCTCGGTTTCGGGCTGCCTGTCATTCCAGTTGCCGAAGCGCTTGAGCTCGCTCCGCCCGAGCGGCCGTTTCGTCAGCGCGGTGCGTTTGATGACAAGGCTCACCCGCGGCGTTTGCCGGGCAATGCCGCGCTTCTTGGCGACCGCGTCGCTGGAAGTGACGACACCGCGCGCGACAAGGCCTTGCCCGCCCTCGTTCTCGCTCGCGAACAGGAAAACCGTGTCGCCTGTGGCGATCCGCTTGCCGCCGTACATGTCTTTTGCGCCGTGAAGGCGAAGGTCTTCGCCTTGGGATCGCCAATCTCGGCCTTGATGGCGAACGCCATGCCTGTCTCTCACTCCCGTTTTTTTCGTTTCGACAGCGGGATCACCTTGGCGACCGTGCCATCCTGGCGCGCGCTCTTGCGCAGCGCATCCTTGAGGTCGATCGGGATGCCGTGCTTCTTCAGCAGATCGGTAAAAGCCTCGTCCGCCAATTCCTGCAACGTCGCCATGCGGTCGCGCGCCAATTGCGTGAGTTTGGCGGCGGTGTCGTCGTCGAAGGCGATCAATTTGCGCATGGCGGCCGCTCCGTTCCAATCGGCGCCGGGAACCTGATCCCGCGCCGCATCGTTGCATCATAAAGGGAGTTTTGCCGATGACCAGAATGTCAGGAATGGGTTTGATCGCCGCGATCGTGCTGCTTGCAGCGCCCTGCGCTTCGCTGGCGCAGAGCAACAGCAGCACGTCGCCGCCCGGCACCAACAGCGCCGGCACCGCGCAATCCCCGGGTCCTGCATCGAACCGCCAGCCCGGCGTCACCACCGGCTCGGCGGGATTGGGCTCCGGCAATGCTGCGCCGCCACCAGCGCCCAACGCCGATGCCACGGTCAATGCCGAGAACAACACCATCGACCGCAAGCTCAAGAGCATTTGCCGCGGCTGCTGACGCATGATCCGATATATGAACGATGCATAAACAACGGGTCGCGTAGAAGTGAGCCCAGCGATCCGGCCCTAGCCGCAAAGCCGTCCTACACTTCTCTGCGATCGTGCCGCTGAACATCGGCGGCGATCGGAGGAGGGATAGTGTCATGTTGCGTAAGATCATGATCGCGTTGTTGGCAACGGCCGCGCTGAGCGTGCTGGCCCCCAGCGACGCTTCGGCGCGAGGCGGCGGAGGCGGTGGCGGCGGCCACGGTGGTTTCGGTGGCGGTGGCCATGGCGGATTCGGCGGTGGCGGCTTTCATGGCGGAATGGGGGGCGGCGGCTGGCACGGCGGAATGGGAGGCGGAGGCTGGCACGGCGGCGCCGTGGCGTTCCGCGCGGCGCCGATGGGTGGCGCGGCCTTTCGCAGCGCTGCGATCGGCGGGGCTCACTTCGCGCCGGGCTTCCACCGCGGCTTCCGTGATTTCCATCATGGCTTCCACCGGCGGGTCTTTATCGCGGGCGTAGGCTTCGTCGGGCCGTACTACGACGACTATTACGATGACGCCTATTACGACAACAGTTCCGGCGGCTGCTATCTCGTGCGGCAGCGCGTGTCGACGCCGTATGGCTGGCGACTGCGTACCGTGCAGGTCTGCGAGTGATGTCGTGAAGGAAAGCGCTTGCGCGCGGTGCGAGACCCCGCGCGCAAGCCGAAAGACGCGTCAGCTCAGCACGCCGTATTTTTTGAACCAGGCTTGCATCTGGTTCCAGCCGTCTTCCGCAGCTTCCTTGCGGTAGCTCGCGCGGTAATCGGCGTGGAAGCCGTGCGGCGCGCCGGGATAGATCTTGAACTCGGCGGTCTTCTTGTTTTCCGCCAGCGCCTTCTTCATCGCTTCGATGGCCGAAGCTGGAATGCCGGTATCCTCCGCACCGTAGAGCCCGAGCACCGGCGCTTTCATCTCGGGCGCAAGCTGCATCGGGCTCTTCGGCCAGGCCGGATTGGGCGGATCGACCGGCGTGCCGTAGAACGCGACGGCAGCCTTTAGCTCGGTCGAATGCGCCGCATATTCCCACACATTGCGGCCGCCGCGGCAGAAGCCGATGATGCCGAGCTTGGAGGTGTCGCCGCCCTGCGACTTCGCCCAGGCGACGGTCGCATCGAGGTCGGAGACGAGCTCCGCGTCAGGCTTTGCGTTCACGAGCGGGATCAGCTCCTTCATGTCCGTGACCTTGGTGAGATCGCCCTTGCGGTAGTAGTAATCCGGCGCCACCGCGAACGCGCCGAGCTTGGCGAGGCGGCGCGTCACGTCCTTGATGTATTCGTGCAGGCCGAAAATCTCCATCGCCACCAGCACGACCGGCGGATTGGCGTTGCCTTTCGGGCGCGCGTAATAGCCGGGCATCTCGCCATCGGCGACTTTGATCTTGCAGTCGCCGGCATCGAGGCCGGCGGTGTCGGTCTTGATGACGTCGGCGCACACGGGACCTGCGGCGAGGGTGTAGCCGGCGGCGACCGCGGCGGAAGCGGTCATGAACCCACGGCGCGAGACCGGCGCAGGTTTGGTCAGTCCGACGACGTCGGGGGTCAGAAGGGTTTCGGCGCTCATCAATTTTTCTCCCTGCGAATTGCGCATGCGCTTGCGGGCGCATTCACTTGCAACGTCGGAGGGAAGGCAATTCACCAGCCTGCGAGGAGCGGCGAATAAAAATTTTTTGGGAGGGGAATAAAAGAACAAGGCCGTCGACGCAGTATACCGTCAACGACCTTGCCAGCCCCGGAAATTGAAATCGGCTCACGCCTTCCGGTGAACTGCAACATGCCCGGGATTCGGCCGGGCAAGTGTGAGGTAGTTCACAAACGGCTGATGAAAGTTAGATGACGGCTTTCGGCGGCCGTCCAGGCACGGCGGCTTCGCGCCGCCGTCGCGCCTTAACCTTTTGTCGATACACGACCTTTCCGGAAACCGGCAACGCGGGCTCAGCCTCAGCCACTAGCCCAACTTTCCCAACTGAGGGGTAACGCAGCCAAATATCCTTGGTAAATCAAGGGCAGCGGTCAAAAGGTCTTCACTACAAAGCCGGGTTTGATGCCTTCGCGATCTGGCCCGCTGCGGTAATCTTGGGAGTTGGCTGAGGTGGCATTTCGAGGTTGAGCTGGCTGGCCAGGAGCTTTTGATCGGCGTTCAGTTCGGTGTAGCGGCTGAGGATCAAGGTTCGCCCTTCGGTGGTGGGGAAGTGAACATCGAGCATCTGGATGGCGGCAAATTTGTCGAGCACCGCCCTGGGCGTGAGGCCGCCCGCCAACGGCCTGAGCCTTGCACGCAAGGTGACGTGGAGACAGTAGGCCTGGAAGGCGACGAAGATGTGAGCTTCGATCCGCTCGATCGTTTGATGGAAGATCGGGCGCACTTCCAGATCGCCCTTAAGGTTCTTGAACGCTGCCTCGATTTCAGTCAGCTGGATGTAGAACTTCCACAGCTTCTCTGGCTGGTGTTCGTACAGATTGGTGCGCAGCAGATAGCGACCCTCGCGGCGGCGCACCTTGCGCAGCTTGTCGCGGTTGAGCGCGTAGCTGAAGCTGGCGATGTGCGGATCCACTTCGATGTCCACCAGCCGCCACGCCGCCCTTGCCTTGTCCCGCGCGGCGCCGAGTTTCATCAGTAGCTCTTCGCGCTTCAGTCGCATGGCGGAGAGCTCCTTGAGCCGGCCCCACAGCCACTTCAACTTGCGCCGCCGCATCGCGCGTTCCTTGTCGATGCGGGCACGGCTGCGAGCCAGCACATAGAGCTCCTGCTCGTCCTGCAAGAGCTTGACGTCGACCCCATCGCGCACCGCTTGCCATGGCCGCTCGAGCAGAGCTTTTTCCAGTTTGGTCAGTCGTCCTTTCGGAGTGCCGACCAGATATGAGATCGGAGGATCGGATTGCCGCATCTCTGCCAGCACCTCGTCGGTCGGAATGCCGCGATCCATCACCCAGATGCGCTGGGCCTTGCCGTACTGGTTTTCGATTTTCTGCAGGAAGCCGCGCAACGTCGTGTTGTCGGCGGTATTGCCGGGCAAAACTTCATACGCCAGCGGAAAGCCCTCGGGCGTCACGATCAGGGCGATCACCACCTGCACGCAATCACTGCGCTTGTCGCGGCTGTAGCCGTAACGGCGCTTGTCGTTCTCGTCATCCGGCGGGGCCAATTCAAAATAGGTGCTGGTCAAGTCGTAGAGCAGAACCTCAAAGCTGGCGCCGAACAAATCCTGCCAGCGTTGCCGCAGGTGGCTGAACAACACGCTCTTGTGGGGCAGCACTTTGTCCAGGCAGCGATACAGCGCGTTCTTCGACACCAGCGAATAATCCTCGCCGAGAAGATCCCCCATCGCGCTCTGCTCGAACCATTGCCGATGCAGCCGCCATTCGCTGCCGGGATCAATCAACCGGTAGCACACCAACGTTTGCAGGATATGCCGCCAGCTGGTTCCTTCGCGCGAGTCCGGCAGGCGCTCTCTCCAGAACCGATCGAGCTCCAGTTGCTCGTAGAGATGACACGAAAGCCAGCAGGCTCCCCATTGCCGCGGGCGGCGTAATTCCATCGCATCGAGCCGTACCTGCAGCCCGTAGCTCCGGGCGTACTCCGGAACGTCTTGCCCGGCAGGAAACAGTGCGAGTTGTCGATGTTGCTGGCTGCCTTCGTCAAAAGCATCGACCACCCGGCACCAGGCCTCGCGTTGGCTGTCGTTGATCTCGCCGAGATAAAGCACCGGCCGCTGGACCACTCGACCGCCGGCGCAGCGCTTACTCTCGACAATGCTCCAGTAACGGTGCTCTTTGCCGTCCTTCCGTCGTCGAGTAAATCGCAAGTACATGAGCGACAATTCTACTCGGATCAAAATCCTCGAAAAGGTAGTAGGTCTTCACTACAACGATTTTCGAGGCCTCGTGCCTTGTAATAACTCAGCTTTTGCCTCGACTAGACACCGAAAATCGATAAAAACGAGATCCAGTTGGGAAAGTTGGGCTAGCCATGTTTGGCCCGCCTATGGACGGTTCTGACCGTGTGGTACGCCCGGGTCCGGATCGACCGGTTGCGCGTGACGGGCGCAGGCGAGGGGTCAGCAGACTGTGTGCTGGCGAAGGACTGCCGCAAGCCGTCGACCGCTTCCGTCAGGCCCGAGACCTGCTCGGACAACCGCTTATTGTCGGCCTGCTGCGCGGCGAGCAGACGGCGGACTGTCGCGAGCTGGTCCTGCACCACCTGCAGCTGGTCGATCAATTCCTGCTGGATTTGCTCGAGCCCCTTGGTCTTCTCGACCAGCTGTTCGGAAGCCTGCGCGGTGCGCGCCTGCAGCGCGCGGGCGGCGACCGCACGATCGCTTTCGGGAGATATCCCGTTATAGGCGCGCCAGAGCGCGATCGCGGCAACGCCGGCGAGGACGAGACAGAGGGCCGCCGCGGTGAGCGCGATCGGTTGGGCGCCGATGCGGGGGCGGCTACCGGTGGCGCTGTCGATGGCGGGACGGGCGTCGCGAGTGATCGGGATCATCAGCTGTGCAAGGTCCAAACGCAAAATGGATGCTTCGGATGCCGCCTATTCCGGGCGGGTCGTCTCAGGCAAACGCGGACTGAACTGACGCGTGGAAAAGCCGGGCCTTCAAAAGCGCGGCTTGCTGCCGACGCAGGGCCCTAAGTATCGGGCAATGAATCCGACAAAAACGAGGCTGGCAAGCCCGAAAAGGTGGGATGCTCCAGAGCTATTCGCGTTCGGGCCTATATTTGTTGCGCCGCACCATTTGATCGAGGCAACGCTTCGGTGGTGACCCTGCTGACCGGCGTGCTGAAGTGATCCTGGCGAGCGCGTGACGTTGTGGAGCTATTCAGAAGCTCGCACCAGGTTCGCACGCTTGAAGGAAAAGCGCGAAACGAGCGATTTTGGGGGCCCAGGTTGAGGCAATACGGGTGCTATTGATGCCTCGGGCATTTCCAAATTGATGGGCTCGGGCGTCTCGCCGATCGCCACCCGCCTGTGGAGAGGCCGCCAATCGATTTTGTCGGTCGCTTCCAAAAAGGCTGCCAGGAGGCGGTGGTCCTTGTGCAGGGCCTCGATCACCGCGCTCATATCGTCGCGAGTTTTCATGACCCGATAATGTACCGCGTGTGGTTAAGGCGCAGTAAAATCCGATCCGACATACCCCAAAAAAGGTGCGGCCAGCTCTTGGGGGAGAGCTGGCCGCGCGCGATCCGGTCTGGGACGGGGAGGGGTGGGGATGTGACCGGGTCGCGTGTTCCGATAAGTCCTTGTTGTTAGCGAGCGCTGGCGGTTGCGACCGCCGGGCGGTTGTCGCCGAGCGAGACCCAGACATTCGGGATCGCTCTGCGATTGGCGCTTGACGAAGCGGTAGCCGGTCTCGGTCCAGGCCACGACGCTTTCGTTCTGGTTGTCGAGAACGAACTCGCCCTTGTCGGACTTGACGGTCAGCACCGCATGGCCTTCGCCCTTCTTGTCGCGCACCACCGTGATCAGAAGCGCCTCGCGCGGCCAGCCCGCATCGATCAGCATCTTGCGCTTCATCAGCACATAATCCTCGCAGTCGCCGTAGCCGTCGGTCGGCAGCGACCATTTCTCGATCACGCCCCAATGATCCATGTCGGTCATCGGCTTGACGGTCTCGTTGACCCAGCGATTGACCTTGAGCAGATCGCGCCACGCCGCCTGCGACATCACGATGTCGCGCGGCTGCGACGGACCGCCTTTGCACTCCGCCGGATTGTCGCCGCAGAATTCGACCCAGCCGATCGGCGCACGCGTGGTGTCGCCAAGGCTCGCATAAAGTATTCGCTCATCGGCGGCCTGCGCCGGCGCATGCAATCCCAACAAGATGGCGACAACCGCCAACCCTTCCCGTCCCCTGAGCCCGAACATCGTGGCCCCCGTTTTTCTTGTTGGGACCACGTTTCGCACAAAGGTTTTGCGCCGCCGCTAAGTGCGCCAAGTACAATTGAAGCGAATACAAGTAAAACTCGCGGACGAATTCGATTTATACTTGAATAGAATTCGACTAAAATTTGAAATAACTGCAATTGATTCAAATTTTATCGATTAACGGACGTTCGCCCTGCGGATACGTGGTTTGCGGCCGCAAACGCCGGCGCGCATTAACCGATTCGGCGAACCGCGGCCGCGCCCGGGCCGGCGTCTTGCAGCGCGAAGACGGCCTCGTGCGCCGCAAAGGACCGGAAGTCGACGGTTCCGGCGTTTACCGCGCGCTAACGCTGTCCGCGATGCGGCCTGCAAAGCGAGGCTTGGCAAGCCTGCGCGGTCCATGCATCGATGAAGGCAAGAAAACAGGGAGGACCGCATGAAGATTGTTCGTTTTGGGCTTTGCCGCCGACCTTGTGCTTGCTGCTGGCGCCGCGGCACGGGCGAAGACCGGTCAGGATCAATCCGACCGACCCGCAGCCGACCTGCGCGATGTGTCCGGGCACTTACATTCCGTCAACCGAGCTGGAGAGCTACGCCAAGAAGGCGCTCGCCGAAAAGCTGCTCGACCAGCAGGTCCGCGACATCGACATCGGCAAGGCCCATATCGGCATCGGCATGGTTCATCGCGGCAAGCTGGAGAAACCCGCACCGGATTCAGTCGCCGAGCACGACCAGATCAGCGAGATCTATCATGTGATCTCGGGCGCGGCGACGCTGGTGCTCGGCCCCGACATCCTCAACCGGCAGCGGCGGCCTGCGACCATGCGCACGGTGCGGGAGTTCAATGGTCCCGGCAACAACGGCTCGGACATCCAGGGCGGCATCGCCTACGAGATCAAGGCTGGCGACGTCGTGGTGATCCCGGCCGGCACCGGGCACTGGTTCACCAAAATTGACGACCAGATCGACTACCTGATGGTGCGGATCGACCCGGACAAGGTCACGCCCTTGAAGAGCGAGGCGCAGTCGATGGATTATCTGTCGAAGCCGGCGAGCAAGGGAGAGTAAGGTGGCAGAGCCGTCTACCTTGTGGTGACGGCCTCCTCGAGCGAGTCGGCGTTCTGCTCGTGGATGAACTCGATGGCAAAGCCTTCTTCGAGGTTGCGCACCACGCGCGACTGCACGGCGCCGAGCATCACCAGCGATTTCAGCGGCGGCCGGTGCTCGGCCGCGATCGCGGCACCCGAGAGCGACATGTCGATGATGCGGCAGGTCATCTTGGTGCCGTCCTCGAGCGTGAGCATCGCGATCGGGTTGCGCGGGATGATGCGGTCGTGGCGGCGGTCTTCGGGCAGATTGAGGATGTCGCGGTTGGCGAGCCAGGTGAGCTGGGCGGCGAGCTTGTCGCGCTTGCGCGCGGTGGCGCCGATTGTCATGGCAAAGCCGTTGTCAATGATGCGGGTAATCTTGCCTTCGACGCGGCCGATATGGTCGAGATAGGCGATCACGCGGTCGCCGACATTGCCGATGCCGGGCGCGAGCAGCGCCAGCCCGCCGGGGGACATATTGATAATCTGGCAGGGAAATTCGCGCCGGTCGGGCAGCATGTAGCGGCCGAGCAGGTGCACCTTGACGCGCTGGAAGCGCCGGCGCTCTTCGGCGGCCGGAAGTATAGATTTTTTATGCGCGAAGCTCATCTAGCCACCAGACGGCCGCCCATACGGCGTCGCAAAACCCTACGTCCAGCAGGGTTAACGGGGGGTTAGCGGCGGTTGGAAGTCGCGCTGGCCTTCGCCAGGAGACGTTGTGCAGCGCTATTTCGTCAGCCAGACCAGCGCGTCCGTGAACCAGGCGACGGCGAAGGCCGCGATCAGCCCGAGATAAATCGGCGAGACCGACCACGACCAGAAGGCGCAAAAGGTCCCACCATAACTGGTCGTCGCCGTCGCTTCGAAGAGATCGTCGGCCCGCTTGTAGGAATCTCGATTGCGCAGCTTGCCGACGATCGTCTTGTAAAGTTTGCGGTAGGCCCGTTCCTGCGCGAGATATCTCGTATCGAGGAATCCGAATACCAGGACCGGCACCAGCGCGATCTTGACCAGCGCAGGGTTATGCGCGCTGCCGGCGAGGCTGAGTAAAGCAGAGACCAGCGTCAGACACCACGTCTTGCATGAAGCGCTGTTGTTGGCGAGGCGGGTGATGATGCCCTGAAGCAGGTTGACGTGGGCGATCACGGCCGGATTGTCCGCCGGATAAAATTCTGAATCCTTGGGATCACCGGCCATCGCGCTTCTCCATATTTTTTCCGAGCCAAATCACCAACGGGTCAACAACCAAAGGGTGATCGGAACTAACCCTACGACAGCTTCGTGCCGTGTGCTCGAAAATCTGCTCAGGCCCGCGTCGGCGCGATGGCGTTGAACACCACGAGCAGCAGCGGGCAGGCCGCGATTACCAGCGCGCCGAAATCGAACGCCGCCGCCGCACTTCCGGTCCATTTCGCCGCGACGCCGCCGACGATCGGGCCCAGCATCATGGTGGCGTAAAAGAACGTGTAGAACACGCCCATGCCGACCGCGCGCGTCGCTGGCTGCAGCACGCGCGCGGGCAGGCTCATCATGGGGCCCGCGGGCTGGCCGCTGACGAGGCCGAGCGCGATCACGGTCGCGATCACAGCGCCGGTATGCGCGAAGCACAGCATCAGGGCCGCGAACACGATGCTGGCAAGGACCAGCACGCTCTGCGGCCGTTTCAGCCGGTCGGCGACAAACCCGCCGAGCGGCACGCCGATCACGGCGACCCACAACACGATGCTGATCACCGAACCCGCGGCCGCAACGGTCCAGCCGCGCTCGACCAGCAGGGTCGGCCCGAACGAGAAGATCACGGCAAAGCCGACATTGAAGAGGCCCCAGATCAGGCCCGCAACCGTCACCGCCATCAGCGTCTTGATGTCGAGCCGCGCAGACGAGGTCGCAGCCGCCGTCTCGTTCGGCGGCACCTGGTAGGTAGAGGTCAGCACGATGCTGAGTGCTATCAGCGTGGCAACCGAGAGATAGGCCGCATTGACGCCATACGCCGTACCGATCGAAGGCAGCGCCAGCAGCGACAGCGCGACGCCGGCGGGCCAGGAGTTGACAAAGATCGCCATCGCGGTCGCGATCTCCTTCCCGGCGAACCAGTCGGTGATCATCTTGGTGAGCTGGACGCTGAGCAGCACGCCGCCGGCGCCTGAGACCAGCCGGCCTGCGACCTGCCAGCTCCAGCTCTCGCCAAGCGCCATCGCCACGCTGCCGAGCAGCATCATCGCAAGCGCTGCGAGCGTGGTGCGCTTGTCGCCCAGCCATTTCCCGATCGCGCCGCCCGGCAGCGCCAGCGCGATGCCGGGCGTGAAGTAGAGTCCGATCAGGAAACCGATTTCGGCGAGCCCCACGCCATATTGCGTCTGCAACAGCGGCGCGAGCGCAGCGACGCTCTGGAACTGGAACGCCATGGTGAGCCGCACCATGAACAGCGTCGCAAGCATGCCCCAGCGGTTGCGCAACCTGTCACCCTCGAAATTTGCGGGCGAAGGTGAGGCGTGCGCGCAACGCTGTCAACGGCGGCACATCCGCGCGCCCCGACATGTGATCGCAGGATTATCGTTGCGATCCCAGGATATCGTAGGGCTTGATGGAACGGACGTTGCGGGCGCCGAGAGCGCTTTCGATACGGTCTTCCAGGCGGGGCTGGTCGAAATACCATCCCGCGACGGACGCCTCCTGCGCGCGGAAGAACCGGCCGCCGCACACCGCCATTAGATCAGCCCCGCATCAGATCAGCCCCGCATCGCTCAAGAGGACATCTTGAACATGATGGTGAGCTCGAAACTCACCCGGCATCGCTCCGCCCGATTGAGCGAACCGACATGCAGCGTGTTGTAATTGAACAGGATGGGCTCGCCGAGCCCGCCGCAGTAACGCTGCAAGCCGATCGTCTCGACGTCGAACTCGGGCACGAAGGCGAGTTTCCCGTTCGCCGTCTCCGTGTGGTAGGGCGCGGGCATCTTCTGCGACGCCGGCGCCAGCAGCAAGCCGGCCAGGCCGGGCTCGCCGCACACCGCGACCCAGACCTTGCCTCGCGCAATCCCCTCCGGCCTGTGAAAGCCGTAATGGTCCCAGAACCAGGCATCCCGATGCAGCGAGCCCACGTCCTCGCGGCGGTCGGGGCGGACCATGCGAAAGCTGATCTGCTCGTGACCGACACCTTCTTCATCCGCCAGATAGAACGGCCCCATCGTCCGTCTCAGATAGTCGAAGAACGACATCTCCTTGATCGCATCGACGATCACTTTCGGAAGGATACGGCCCTTCTTGGAAAGAAGTTTGGCGTGATCGATCTCGCCTGAAATCAGGTGATAGTCATCGAGCTCCACGCCCGCGATCGCGTCTGCAGCCCGCGGCGACAAACCATGCGCGGTCTTGATCAGATGCCCCTTGAGGAGCTCGCGGATTTTCAGGAGTTCGTCCGCGGTGAAGGAGGGCCCTTTCAGCAAGCCCGCTTCGCCGCAGAAGGCTTTCTCGCTTGGCGGCGCGCCACAAAATAGTTCGTCCAGCGGACCCTGCGGTTGCAGCACCGGTGGTTCCATCAGGACCACATCGGGACGGACTTCAGGCGTCTGGAACGTGATTCCCATTTGAAAACCCTCAGGCAGGCTTGCGTGTTGGTTCACAATTACGCCTACAGGTTTACAAACGGTTCAGCGCGCTGAGCCCCAAGCACAGCTCATACAAGAGCACCGCCGATTCGCATTTCGCTCCGTTGTGAGGCGCGCGCGAAAACCTGTCAACGGCCGTCGGGTGGGCACGGCTTGGCAGGACCGGCCCGATCCCATAACTTCCCCGCGCGCCCTACGCCAACAAGAACCGACAGCCCGGGAGAAACGCATGCAAAAAATCCGCGTCTGCACCTATGACGGCCCGGGCGCGCAGCCGGTGATCCGCACCGTGCCGTGGCCGAAGGTCGGCAAGAAGGCCGCGCTGATCCAGATCGGCGCCTGGACGCCGGCCGAGCGCATCGCGCGTGTGCGCGACATTGTCGGCGGCTTCGGTGCGGATCTGGTGATGGATTGCTCGGGCCATCCGACCGCCGGCCCCGAGGGCATCGAGATGCTGCGCGACGGCGGCACCTATGTCGAGATGGGCCAGTTCACCGATGCCGGCTCGATCGAGACCTCCTGGCATCGCATCTGCACCAAGGACCTCAACGTGCTCGGCTCCTGGGGCTTTACCGCCAACGACCTGCCGCTCGGCGTCGAGATGCTCTACCGCACGCGCGACAAATATCCATGGTTGGACATGCAGACGATCTATCCGTTCACGGAGGAGGGCGTCGGCCGCGCGGTCGCGGATGCGATGGCGATGAAGACGGTGAAGTCGACCATCGTTCCCTGGCCGGAGCTGGTTAGTTAGTGCAATCCGGGAAATCGCGGCAACGGTGTGGCGTCGTGTGACATTGTGGGGCTTTTGCATCGAGGCGCGGGCGGTTAGAAGCTGATCCGCAACGGTCGATCGCAGGTTTATGAATCTCTCCGCTCCCTTTGTCCGCCGTCCGGTCGCCACGACGCTGCTGTCGCTTGGACTTGTGGTGGCAGGTAGCATCGCCTTCTTCAAGCTGCCGGTCTCGCCGCTGCCCGACGTCGACATTCCGACCATCGCGGTGCAGGCGACCTTGCCCGGCGCCAGCCCTGCGGATGTGGCCGCCACCGTTGCAAGCCCGCTCGAGCGTCACCTTGGCCAGATCGCCGACGTCACCGAGATGACGTCGGCGAGCTCGCTCGGTTCCGCTCGCGTCACGCTGCAGTTTGGCATCGGTCGCGACATCAACGGCGCCGCGCGCGATGTGCAAGCGGCCATCAATGCAGCGCGTGCCGACCTGCCGACCAGTCTGCGGAGCAATCCCACTTATCGCAAGTTCAATCCCGCTTCGGCGCCGATCCTGATCTACACGTTGACGTCGGACACGCTGATGCCTGCCGAACTTTACGACGCCGCCTCGACCGTGCTCTCCCAAAAACTGTCGCAGGTCGAAGGCGTCGGCGAAGTTGCCATCAGCGGCGGATCGCTTCCCGCCGTGCGCGTCGAGCTGATCCCTTCGGCGCTCTATAAATACGGGATCGGCCTGGAGGACGTTCGCGCCGCGCTCGGCAGCGCCAACGCACACAGCCCGAAAGGCGGCATCGACGTCGGGAACCAGCGCTACCAGATCTATTCGAACGATCAGGCCAGGAAAGCGGAAGACTACAAGTCGTTGATCGTCGCCTACCGCAACGGCGCCGCGGTGCGTCTCACCGACGTTGGCGACGTCATCGATTCCGTGGAAAACGTGCGTACGCTGGGCCTCTCCAACGGCAAGCCAGCGGTCATGATGATCGTGTACCGGCAACCGGGCGCCAACATCATCCAGATGGTCGACCGCGTGAAGTCCCTGATGCCGCAGCTGCGTGCCTCGGTTTCGCCCGCCATCGATATCGATCTGGCGGTTGACCGCTCGAAGACGATCCGGGCGTCGCTGCAGGACGTCGAAATCACGCTTCTGATTGCGGTCGCACTGGTGATTCTCGTGGTGTTTGCGTTCCTGCGCAACGCGCGTGCGACGCTGGTGCCGGTGGCGGCGGTCTCGGTGTCGCTGGTTGCGACGTTTGCCGTCATGTATCTGCTCGGATACAGCCTCGACATCTTCTCCTTGATGGCGCTGACGGTCGCAACCGGATTCGTGGTGGACGACGCCATCGTCGTCTTGGAAAACATCACTCGCCACATGGATGCGGGCATGCCGCGGCTGCAAGCCACGCTGCTTGGCGCCCGCGAGGTCGGCTTCACCGTGCTGTCGATGAGCGTGTCATTGATCGCGGTCTTTGTTCCGATCCTTTTGATGGGCGGCCTGGTCGGTCGCCTGTTCCGCGAATTCGCCATGACGATCACGATTGCCATCGTGATCTCGCTCGTGGTCTCGCTGACGACGACGCCGATGATGTGCGCCGTGTTACTGCGCGGAGATCGCGGCGAGCCGCACGGTCGGATCTACCGGATCAGCGAGCGTATCTTTGAGGCCATGTTGAACGGTTATCGATGGACGCTCGCCATCGCGCTGCGCCACCCGCGCCTGGTGATGTTGATCCTGGTCGCAACGCTTGGCCTGAATTTCCACCTCTACGGCGTCGTTCCGAAGGGCTTCGTTCCGCAGCAGGATACGGGATTGTTGATCGGGTCGATCCAGGCCGATCAACATACCTCGTTTCAGCTGATGCGGCAGAAGCTCACGCAGTTCATCAATATCGTCAAAAGCGATCCGGCGGTCGACACCGTCGTCGGTTTCACCGGCGGCAGCGGTCCGGGCCCGGGCGGCTCGACCAACACCGGCACGGTATTCGCTTCGCTGAAGCCGTTGGGGGAACGCAAGATGCCGGCCGATCAGGTGATCGAGCGGCTGCGGGGTCAATTGGCGGCCGTGGCCGGCGCCACCTTGTTCCTGCAATCGGTCGGGGATCTCGGTGCCGGAGGCCGCTCCGGCAATGCGGCGTATCAATACACGCTGCAAGGCTCGACGTTCGAACAGCTGAACGAATGGACACCAAAGCTCGTCGCAGCGCTTCAAACCAATCCGGCTTTTGTTGACGTCAGCAGCGATCAACAGAACAAGGCCCTGCAATCCAACCTGATCATCGATCGCGATAGCGCCTCCCGCCTCGGCATTACGTTGAGCCAGATCGACAACACGCTATATGACGCCTTCGGGCAGCGGCAGGTCTCGACAATCTATGTCGCGCGCAATCAGTATCACGTGATCATGGAGGTCGCGCCGCCGTACTCGCAGAATCCGCAGACATTGAACGAGGTGTATGTCAGCACCTCGGGCGGACCCGCGAGCGGTTCTCAAACGACCAATGCGGTGGCTGGGACCGTCGCTTCGTCTGCGCGGAAGACCTCGATCAGCTCGGTCGCAGCAAATGCGGTGCGAAATCTTGCGACCAACTCGATCGGCGCCACCGGCAAGGTGGGCTCGTCGACTGGAACGGCCGTCAGCACCAGCCCGGAGACGATGATCCCGCTCTCCAGCGTTGCCCGGTACGCCGAGGGCGAGACGCCACTGGTCGTCAATCACCAGGATCTTCTGGTCGCCAGCACCGTCTCCTTCAATCTCCCGCCGGGCGTCTCGCTGAGCACGGCGGTCACGGAAATCGAGGCGACCATGAGCCGGATCGGCATGCCGGCGGATATCCACGGCGATTTTGCGGGAGCCGCCAAGATCTTCCGGCAATCGCTGGCAAGCGAGCCGTATCTCATCTTGGCTGCGTTCGCGACCATCTATATCTCGCTCGGCATGCTCTACGAGAGCTACGTTCACCCGCTCACGATCCTGTCGACGCTGCCTTCGGCCGGCGTCGGCGCGATACTGGCGCTGATGCTGTCTCGCACGCAATTCGACATTATCGCGATGATCGGGGTGATCCTTTTGATCGGTATCGTGAAGAAAAACGCCATCATGATGATCGACTTCGCGGTCGACGCCGAGCGTCAGCGCGCCTTGTCGTCGCGTGATGCCATCTTTGAGGCCTGTTTGATGCGTTTCCGGCCGATCATGATGACCACCATGGCCGCCCTGTTCGGTGCGGTGCCGCTGATGATCGGCCTGGGTGAGGGCAGCGAGTTCCGCCAGCCGCTGGGCATTGCCATCTTCGGCGGACTGATCGTGAGCCAGATCCTGACTCTCTATACGACCCCCGTCGTCTATCTCTATCTCGATCGCGCCAGGCATTGGAGCCGGAGGCGCAGAGAGAGGCACGCGTAGTGTTATAAGCATAACAGCGACGCGTAGGTGTCGTCACGACGCAAACAAGTCCGCTGTTAACGAGGCTCACCAAAAAAGATTGGCACGACGTTCATCCTCGTCGCCTTGTGCAAAGGAGGGCGACCACTCAAATCCTCGCTCCGCAATTCTGGGGTGCAGGTTCGGACTGCCGAACCGCCCAGTTGCGAATTGTGGAGATGGAATATGGACTTCACCGGCTTTCTTAATGGTTCTGGCTGGATCCAGCCGGCCCTTTGGGCCGCGGCAGTTGCTGTCATAATCGCGCTGCTGCGCGCTTCCAATATCTTTCGCTACATCCCGAACAACCAGGTCGGCATCGTCGAAAAGCTATGGACGACGAAAGGCTCGATCGCGGGCGGCTTCATCGCGCTCAACGGTGAAGCCGGCTACGAGCCTGAAGTGCTGCGCGGCGGCCTGCATCTGTTCTTTCCCTTCATGTACCGGATCCACAAATCGGATCTGGTCACGGTCGGACAGGGTAAGATCGCCTACGTGTTCGCGCGCGACGGCGCGGCGCTTGGCGCCTCGCAGGTGCTTGGCGCCAACGACACCGACGACAAGTCGGACTTCCAGGATGCGCGACGGTTTCTGCTCGCCGGCGGCCAGAAGGGTCCGCAGCGCAAAATCCTGCGCGAGGGCACCTATGCGATCAACACCACCCAATTTGCCATCATCACCGACGAACGCGTCTACGGCCACGCCCTCAGTGACCGGGAGCGTGACGTCCTCGAGGGCATGCAGCTGACCATCTCCGAACGATGGGGCTTCTCGCCCTTTGTGCTCGCGACCGACCAGGACCTGGTCGGGATCGTCACCGTGCACGATGGCCCGTCACTGCCTCCTGGCGAAATCATCGCGCCCGAGGTCGGGACCGATTTGCGCGATGACGAAACCTTTCACAACAATTTCCAGGAACCCGAGAAATTCCTCAGCGCCGGCGGCTATCGCGGCCGGCAGCTGCAGGTCATTGTCGAGGGCACCTGGTACATCAACCGGTTGTTCGCGACGGTGGAAGCCGTGCCGAAAACGGTGATCCCGGTCGGCAATGTCGGCGTCGTCATCTTCTATACCGGACCGAGGACCGACGACGTGTCGGGCGAACAGTACCGTCACGGCGAGCTCGTGCTCAACGGCAGCCGCGGTGTCTGGAAAGACCCGCTGCTGCCCGGCAAGTACGCGTTCAACACCTATGCCGGCAAGATCGAGATCATCCCGACGGTCAATTTCATCCTGAAATGGGTGCGCGGCGAAGTCGGCGCGATGAAGCTCGACGAGAACCTGTCGGAGATTTCGCTGATCACCAAGGACGCGTTCGAGCCGACGTTGCCGCTCTCGGTGGTGATGCATATCGACTACAAGAAAGCGCCGATGATCATCCAGCGCTTCGGCGACGTGAAGAAACTGGTCGAGCAGACGCTCGACCCGATGGTCAGCGCCTTCTTCAAGAACATCGCGCAGAAGATGACGCTGATCGAATTGCTGCAGAACCGCGCCGCGATCCAGGAGGAATCCGCGGCCGAGATGAAGGCGAAGTTCACGAGCTATTCGCTCGATCTCCAGGAAGTGTTGATCGGCACGCCGCGGGCGGCAGCAGGCGACCATACGATCGAGAACATCCTGATCCAGCTGCGTTCGCGGCAGATCGCGCGCGAGCAGATCGAGACCTACCAGGAGCAGGAAAAGGCCGCGATCCAGGAACGCGCGCTCAACGAAGCCAAGGCCACCGCCGCGGCGCAGACGGCGCTGACGCAGTCGCTGATCCAGGTCAAGGTCAACGAGAACGAGGGCGCCGCAGCGTTGGCGCGCGCGCAAAAGGATGCCGAGACGCGCAAGGTGACGGCGGCGGCCGTCGGCGAGCAGTCGCGGCTCGAAGGACAGGGCGAGGCCGATCGGGTGCTGGCGGTCGGCGCCGCCAATGCGCAGGCGACCAAGCTCTCGGTCGATGCCTATGGCGGTCCCGAATTCCGCCTGGCGGAGCAGAACTTTGCGAAGTTCGCGGATGCCTTGACCCGGATCAACCAGCCCCTGGTGCCGCAATTCCTGATGTCCGGCGGACAGGGCGGCGAGAGCAACAATGCGGGCCTGATCCCGACCGCGATGCTGAGCTCCATGTTCGGACAGATGATGCCCGCCGCGCTGGAGAAGTTGAAGGACGAGGCGCCAAAGGCTACACGCAGAACCAACGGTTCGTGAGCGACAGCGGCTTGCCAGCTGCTGGCGGCGTGATCTGCCGCCGGCAGAGGGCCGCATTCTTGCCCTCTGGGCGCCGAACCTCGACCTCAAAGAGGTGGCCGCGTAAGCTGAGACAAAAGATCGCTGGGTGAACCCATCGCTGGCCATCAGGACCCCGGGGGCCTAATCAATTCAGATTATTCATTTCGACATTTTTCTGGAGGCGCGCGTGCCAAAATCATTTGGAAATCATGCCGTTGTGCTCGGGGCCGGGATGGCCGGTCTTGCCGCAGCCCGGGTTCTCTCGCACCACTTCAGCAAGGTCACGATAGTGGAACGTGATCTTCTCCCCGGGGAGCCCGCGCCCCGCAGCGGGACGCCTCAGGCCCCGCACGCCCACGCTCTCCTCGCAGGTGGGATGCAGGCACTGCAATCGCTGTTTCCCGATTTCGAGCATGATCTCGAGAGCGCAGGCGCGGTGCGGTTGCGGGCCGGTCAGGGCATCCGGCTGGAACGTCCGGGCTTTGATCCTTTCCCAAGCCGGGATCTCGGCTTCGACACGTTCTTTATGTCTCGTGCGTTGCTCGAGGCCGTGACGAGACGTCGTGTTCAAGAGCAACCGAACATCGAAATCCTGACGCGTTGTCGCGCCACGGAGATCGTTGCATCCGCGGACACGTTTCGGGTGGAGGCGGTTCGTTGCGACAGGGAGGACGGCGGAGCCGAAACAATCGAGGCCGATTTCGTGGTGGAAGCTACCGGGCGGGGCAAGTTGACCCTCGAGCTCCTGGATCGGCTGGGCCTCGAAAAACCTGAAGAGACCGACATCGGAATGGATCAAGCCTATTCGACTGTCATCGTCGAGCGGCCGCAAGACCGGGAGGCGTCATGGGCAGGGGTTATGGTTCTTCCCAGTGCACCCACGACCAGTCGTGGCGGATTGATTTTTCCGATCGAGAAGCAGCAATGGATTCTCTCGGTCGGCGGCAACCACGGCGATGCACCTCCGGGCGACAGGGAAGGGTTCCTCGATTTCGTGAAGAGCCTTCGCACCTCGACGATCTACGACGCCGTGAAGGACGCGCGGCCGACGGCCGACATCGTTCGCTTCCGCCTCCCAACCAGCTCACGGCGCCATTTTGAGCGCCTCGAATCGTTCCCCGCAGGCCTGCTCACGATGGGAGACGCCGTGTGTCGGTTCAATCCGGTATTCGGCCAGGGCATGAGCGTAGCCGCGCGGGAAGCCGTAATCCTCGATCGCCTGCTGCAGGATGACGTTCCGGCGGATCGATTGGCGAAGGAGTTCTTCGCCGCGATCCAACCCACCATCGAGACCCCTTGGGGCGTCGCCCAGAACGACTTCGTCTATCCGGCCACGCGAGGGGTTCGGCCGGCGGATTTCGGGCAACGCATGCAGTACAACAGGGCTCTGATCAAGCTGGCGGCCGAGGACCCCGAGGTTCATAAGCTGCTGAACGAGGTATCGCAGCTCTTGAAGCCAAACTCGGCGCTTCGCGAGCCTGCACTTGCCGCGCGCGTGATGGCACTGATGGCAGCATAGGCCCATCGCCTGGCGTGGCAGGCCGGCGCGGGCGCGGGATCAACAGCGGCGTTTGATGTGTTAGAACGCGCGGGAGCGCGCCTGGCGCGCTGTGCCAAATCCCCGGCACGAGGCCCGATTGAAATGAGAAACGCCATGCTTTCCTCCCAGCGCGAGCATTTCGAGGTGCCGCGCGACATCTGCTACCTCAACGCCGCCTCCTATAGTCCGCTGCCGCGCAAGACGCTGGAAGCCGGCCGCGCCGCCGTCGGACGCAAGGGCCAGCCGTGGTTGCTTCCCGGCAGTTTTGCCAATCAGCAGCACGAGCGTACCCGCGCTGCCGCTGCGCGGCTGATCAATGCCGACGCGGACGACGTCGCGCTGATTCCCTCGGTCGGCTATGGCGTATCGACCGCAGCGAAACTGCTCACGATTCCGCGTGGCAGCCGCGTCCTCGTGCTCGAGAACGACCATTCCTCTCCGGTGCTGGAATGGCAGTCACGCGCCGAAGCGCAAGGCTTTTCGGTCGAGACCGTGCGCCAGCCCGAGGATGGCGACTGGACTTCCACGGTCCTTTCAGCGATCGAACGATCCGGCACGCCACCGGTTGCGCTCGCCTCGATCTCGTCGGTGCATTGGTCCGATGGCGGGCTGATCGACATCGAGAAGGTCGGGGCGGCGCTCAAACGGCAAGGCGCGATGTTCCTGATCGACGCCACGCATCATGTCGGTGTGCTGGCGCTGGACGTGAAGCGGCTCGATCCGGATTTCGTGATCTTCCCGACCTATAAATGGGTACTCGGTCCCTACGGCCGCGCCTTCATGTATGTGGCCAAGCGCCATCAGGATGGCATTCCCCTGGAACAGACCGCGCCGGGGCGGCGCAATGTGAACGCCGAAAACAACGTCTATTTCGCCGACGTCCGCTACCTGCCGGATGCAAGGCGCTTCGACATGGGCGAGCGCGACCATTTCATCTCGATGGAAATGGCGGCAATCGGGATGGAGATGATGGCGGAGTGGGGCTCGGCTGCGATCGTGGCGCGTCTGAAGATGCTGACGGAGCGGATCGCAGAAGGGTTGCAAAATACCGGCGTGCGGGTGGCCGACGCCAAATATCGTGCGCCGCATATTTTGAGCCTCGGCTTTCCCAAGGGCATGCCGGCCGGGCTGGTCGAGGGATTGGCCGGCGAGGGCATTTACGTCGCACCCCGGCTCGGGCGCATGCGCATATCGCCGCATGTTTATAATGACGAGGCGGACGTTGACCGGTTCATGGCGGCGCTGGCCAGTCGGCTGCGGGGCTGAGCGCAGCTGCTGTCATTCCGGGATGGTCCGAAGGACCAGACCTCAGGGGCGCAATTGCGCCCCGGGGAATCTCGAGATTCCGGGTTCGATGCTTTCGCATCGCCCCGGAATGACGCCACAAGCGCCTTAAGCGCATAGGAGACGGCCAAATTGACCAGTCCCCGGAGGCTGTTCCAATCGCCCCCGGCCGTGTAGGCTGTGACTCCGCAAAGCCGGGATAAGACAATCCAATCAAAGCAAAGGGTAGGGGAGACGCGGGAACAGACATGACCGATATCCGATACGTGGCACCGCGCACGCTTGATGAAGCGATTGGCGCATTCGCTGCTGCCGGAAGTGCCGCTCGCATTATGGCTGGCGGAACCGACTTGTTGGTGCAGATGCGATCCGGCCTGGTGCGGCCGGGACTGATCGTCGATATCAAGGGTATCGACGAGATGAATTCAAATCGAGGAAACCACTGACGGTGGTTTCCGCGTCGGGGCGGCCGTCTCCGGTGCCGTGCTCGCTGAACATCCGAAATTCCGAAAGGCTTGGCCCGGCGTGCTGGAGGCCGTGAACCTGATTGGCTCCAAGCAGGTGCAGGGCAGGGCGTCTGCCGGCGGCAATCTCTGCAACGGCTCGCCGGCCGGCGACAGCGTTCCCGCCCTGATCGCGGCAGCCGCTATCTGCACCATCCAGGGCCCGAAGGGTCGCCGCGAACTGCCGGTCGAGAAAGTGCCGGCCGGTCCCGGCCGCACCAATCTCACGGCAGGCGAAATCCTCGTCAGCTTCACCCTGCCGCCGCGCCCGCCGGATTCGAGCGACGCCTATCTGCGCATGATCCCGCGCACCGAGATGGACATTGCCGTTGTCGGCCTTGGCGTCAGCCTGACGCTGAAGGATGGCGTCTGTACGGCGGCCCGCGTCGGCCTCGGTGCGGTGGCGCCGACGCCGCTGCTGGTCGAAGCCGCGGGCCAGGCGCTGACCGGCTCGCGTCTCGATGACGCCGCGCTGGAAAAGGCCGCCGAAGCCTGCCGCGCCGCCTGCCGTCCGATCGACGACAAGCGCGGCACCATTGCCTATCGAGTCAAAACTGCCGGCGTTCTCCTGAAGCGCACGGTTGCGATCGCCGCAAAGCGCGCCGGAGGAAAGTAAAGATCATGGCGAAGGTACACGTTTCCACCACGGTCAACGGCGAGCCGATGGAATTCCTCTGCGAGCCGTATGAGACCATGCTCGACGCACTTCGCGGCGCGCTGGGCTTGACCGGCTCGAAGGAAGGCTGCTCGTCCGGCGACTGCGGCGCCTGCTCGATCACGCTCGACGGCCGGCTGGTCTGCTCCTGCCTGATGCTGGCCGCCGAGGCCGAAGGCCACGAGATCCGCACCATCGAGGGTATGGCGCATGGCGAAGTGCTGCATCCGCTGCAGCAGAAGTTTCTCGAACACGCGGCACTTCAATGCGGCATCTGCACCTCGGGCATGCTCGTCGCCTCCGAGGCGCTTTTGAAAAAAAATCCTGATCCGACCGAGGAAGAAGTTCGCTTCTGGCTCGCCGGCAATCTCTGCCGGTGCACCGGTTATGACAAGATTGTCCGCGCGGTTCTGGATGCCGCGGCTGAAATGAGGGAGACGGCACGATGAATATCGTCACCAACAACAAGTGGATCGGCCAGCGCACCATTCGCCCCGACGGCGTCGACAAGGTCACCGGCCGCGCGGCCTTTGCCGCCGACACCAACATGCCCGGCATGATCTGGGGCAAGGTCCTGCGCAGCCCGCATCCGCATGCGCGCATCAGGTCGATCGATACGTCGAAGGCGGAGAAGCTGCCGGGCGTGAAGGCGGTCGTCACCTCGCGCGACGTCGTCGACTTCCCGCTGGAGAAGGGCGCGGTCATGCTCGGTATCCAGGACATGCGCTGGATGTGCCGCAACGTGATGGCGCGCGACAAGGCGCTGTTCCCCGGGCATCCCGTCGCCGCTGTCGCCGCGACCACCGAAGCGATCGCGGCCGAGGCCTGCAAGCTGATCGAGGTCGATTACGAAGTCCTGCCCTGGGCGATCGAGATCGACGACGCGATCAAGGATGGCGCGCCGATCCTGCACGAATGGAACAAGTTCGAGGGCAAGCCGTCGAACATCATGGGCAAGCTCGAATCCAAGAAGGGCGACATCGCCGAAGGCTTTGCCAAGGCCGATATCGTCATCGAGCGCACCTTCACGACGCGCCCGGTGCATCAGGGCTATATCGAGCCGCACGCCTGCCTGATCTCGGTCGCCAGTGACGGCAAGACCACGATCTGGAGCTCGAGCCAGGGCCAGTTCATGGTCCGCGCCATGACAGCGTACCTCACCGGCATTCCCCAGAGCAACATCCGCGCCATTCCCGCCGAGATCGGCGGCGGTTTTGGCGGCAAGACCATCGTCTATCTCGAACCGCTCGCCACGATGCTGGCGAAAAAGTCCGGCCGCCCCGTCAAGATGGTGATGACCCGCGAGGAGGTGATGCGGGCGACGGGCCCGACGTCGGGCTCGAAGATGACGGTCAAGATCGGCGCCACCAAAGACGGCAAGATCGTCGCTGCACACGGCATCTTTTACTTACAGGCCGGCGCGTTCCCGGGTTCGCCGATCCGCGGCGCGGTCGGTTGCTCCTTTGCGCCCTACGACATCCCGCACATTCTCTCGCAGGGTTTTGACGTCTGCTCCAACCGCTCCAAGGTCGCGGCCTATCGCGCGCCGGGCGCGCCGATCGGCGCCTATGCGCGTGGAATGCGTGCTCGACGAGCTCGCTGCAGCGCTGAAGATGGATCCGCTCGACTTCCGCCTGAAGAACGCGGCGAAGGAGGGCACCAAGGCCGCGCACGGCCCGGTCTTCCCGCGCATCGGCTTATATCGAGACGCTGGAGGCCGCCAAGAACCATCCGCATTACAAGGCGCCGCTCGGCAAGTTGCAGGGCAGGGGCGTCGCCTCCGGCTTCTGGTTCAACGCCGGCGGCGAATCCTCGGCGCAGGTCAACATCACCGAGGACGGCAACGTCGTCGTCACGACAGGTCACCCCGATATCGGCGGCTCGCGCGCCGGCATCGCCAACATCTGCGCCGAGCTGCTCGGCATCGACTACAAGCGCGTCTCCGTCATCATCGGCGATACGCAGACGGTCGGCTTCTCCAACCTCACCGGCGGCAGCCGCGTGCTGTTCGCCTCCTCGATCGTGGTGACGCAGTCGACCGAGAAGATCATCCAGACGCTGCGCGAGCGCGCGGCCAAGATCTGGAACATCGATCCCGAGGCGGTGAAGTGGGAGAACGGCGCCGCGCATCCGGCCAGCCCCAACGCCGGCGAGTTCCCACCGCTGACGCTGGAGGAGTTGGCCGAGAAGGCGCCTGCGATGGGCGGCCCGATCGGCGCCGGCGTGCAGCTCAACACCCAGGGCGCGGACGGCGGCTTCGGCACGCATATCTGCGACGTCGAGGTCGACACCGACCTCGGCATCGTCCGCGTGATCCGCTACACCGCGATCCAGGACGTCGGCCGCGCCATTCACCCCGGTTATGTCGAGGGCCAGCTCCAGGGCGGCGTCGCACAGGGCATCGGCTGGGCGCTGAACGAGGAGTACATCTACAACAGGGATGGCAAGGTCGATAATCCCGGCTTCCTCGATTATCGCATGCCGGTCTGCTCGGACCTGCCGATGATCGATTGTGGCCTCGTCGAAGTGCCGAACCCGAAACATCCGCAGGGCGTGAAGGGCGTCGGCGAGGTGCCGCTGGTGCCCGTGATGGCCGCGGTCGCCAACGCCGTCTACAACGCGCTCGGCAAACGCTTCTACAGCCTGCCGATGTCGCCGCCGAAGGTGTCGGAGGTGCTCGACGCGCCGGTGGCGCAGGCCGCGGAGTAGGGGGCATCAGACCGGCCGCCATGACCGATGCCGAGAAGGCCGCAAAAGTCCTGGAAACGTTGAAGACCGCCGAGCACGCGCCGGCGCAAGCGGCGTTGCCGATGCTCAATGGTTTGGTCAGCCTGGTTCAGGCCGACGGCGAGGCGCCGCTGGAAGTCGAGGAGGCGCGCTCCTCGGCCTTCATGGCCATTTGCGAAATCGGCAAGGCGCTGCATCGCGGCCAGGGCGCCGATCGCCTGTGGGCACAGGCGATCGACGCCACCGAGAGATGGAAGCGGCTTGCGAGGTGATCATGCCATAGAGCGGATTAGCGATAGCTAATCCGCTCTAGCCTTGCTCATGGCCCGTACTTCGGGGCCGGCGTCTGGTTGAAGTCGTTTTCGTCGGTTACGCAGGTGAAGTTCGCAGCGATGCTGGGTGAGCCGCTGCCATTGTACCTGGCGACCTTGGGAAACACGCAGAGCGGCCGCGTCATCTGCACGGCCGGCGGCGCGTCGTTGACGAACTTGGTGGCGATGATCGTCTCCGGCGCCACACCCTTCTCGACCCAGGCCACGAGCGGGCTGAGCGCGTCGAACACGTTGGGGCCGGGCCCGCCCGAGCAGTGATACATGCCGGGCACCATGAAGAGCCGGGCATAGCTCTGCGTCCGCTGCAAATTCGGGTTTCCGCCCGGCACAAAGCTCGCTTGCTGGAATCCACGGCTGTGGTCTGCCACCAGCGCATTGAAATAGTTGATGCTGGTCTGCGAGGGGATCAGCGGGTCGGCCCAGCCGTGATACATGATGAGCTTGCCGCCGTGCCCGCGGAACTCGCCGAGATCCGTGCTGGTCGCATTCAGGACCGCCTCGAGCTGATCGTCCACCTTGTCGACGTCGCGGTGGAAGTCGAAGTTCTGGAAGTTGTGGGGGCTTCCGGGGAAGCCGAAGCTCTGGCCGTACACCCAGTAGAACAGGCCGTCGAACGCCGGCTCCGGAAGCTGTTCTGCGAATCCGAGCCCGAGCGCGCCGACGTTGTCGGTCTCGTTGCCGCGCTCGGAGCCAACATTGATGAGCTGCCGGTTCACCGGGTCGCGCGTGCCGTCATAATAGGTCTGCATGGTCGTGACCTGCTCGGCGGACAGGCACGCCGGCGGGACATTGCCGCCCTTGCACTGCAAGACCTTCGGGTCGAAATGACAGTCGCGGGGATCGGTCAGGAACTGGTCGGTCTTGGCCCCGCCGTCCTGGCCAACACATTGCGCGATCACCGCCTGGTTGATCAGCGTCATCTGGCCGGCCTGGATGAAGCGGCCGGGGGTCGCATGGGCATTCTGCCACGCCGCAAGCCCCGCTATGTGCAGATGCGTGCGGTTGAACGCCGCGGCACCAGCCAGGATGCCGTCATAGTCCTGCGGGAAGCGTTGCGCTTCCATCAGCGCGTTCTGGCCGCCGGTGGAGCAGCCGGCGAAATAGGCCTTGCCCGAGCTCTTCTGATAGAACGCGCCGGCGATGTCCTTGCCGCGCAGCGTCATCAGATGGATCGCGCGGTAGCCGAAATCCTTGATGCGCTCGGGATGGCCGAACAGGCCGGGCGTGGGGTTTGGCGGATCGCCGAACGCGATCGCCAGCGGATTGCCCATGTTGCCGGCCGAGCCGCAATAGAGCGGGCTGCAGCCCGAAATCCCGGTGCCGAGATCGCTATTGGTTGCCGCAAAGCCGGCCTGAATGCCGCTCGCGAGCTCGTTGTAGGTGATGACGCCCTGGAACCCGCCGCCGCCGGTGCCGAGAAAACGTCCGTTCCAGGTGGTTGCCGGCAGCCAGACCTCGATCTTGATCGAGGAGTTGGCCGTCGGCGTGAGCGTTGCCGTGACGCGACAGAACGCTGGCAGCCCGCTGATGGTTTGCGGCGGGTTGGAGTTGGGAACCACGAAGACGCCGTTGGTATTGTCGGCGGCCGAAGTAATCGTGGTGTGTTCCAGTTGAAGGGATTGCAGGTTGGTGCACGGCGTCGCCATCGCGGGCGTGCAGGAGATCGCGACCGAGGCAAAAAAGCCTATGGCCGCGCCGACAAGGCACGGTCGAAACATGGTGTCCTCCCTGATTGTTTTTTTCTCAAAGGGATACACACGATAGCCGATCCGCGTAACCGGCCGATGACTTCTCGATGAAGGCGGGTTGCAATATCTGCGGTTTACTCGCCCTGCACGATGCGACTGGACCGGGCCGATGGGTAGGATGGGTTGAGCGTCAGCGAAACCCATCTGCTTCAACGCGGGATCGATGGGTATCGCGGAGCCTGTCATCGGGCGCGCATTCGCGCGACCCGTTGGAGCTCGCAGGCTCGCCGCGTCAGGAAGCCATCCGGTGCACAGCGCAGAGCTTGTTGCCGTCGGGGTCGCGCAGGTACGCAATATAGAGCTTCATGCCCGCGCCCTCGCGGATACCCGGCGGGTTCTCGCAGGTCTTGCCGCCATGCGCGAGGCCGGCCTTGTGGAAGGCGTCGACCTCGGCCGGCGAGGGAGCGGCAAAGCCGATCGTGCCGCCATTGGCGAATGTCGCCGCGTTGCCGTCGATCGGCTTGGTCACCGAAAACGTCCCGTGCTTGGTGCGCCAGAAGATGCGGTGGCGATCCACGTGTCCAGGCGCAACGCCCAGCGTGCCGAGCAGCGCGTCATAGAACGACTTGGCTTTATCGAGGTCGTTGGTCCCGATCATGATGTGCGAAAACATTTTTGCCCATTCCTCCCGTTGTTCTTCTCTTGTGCGGAAGCCGCGGCTCCGCAGGAGAAGTTCCTAGCAGAAGCTTGCGCCGGAGTGGAAGGTAGCGGACGACGCGCCGAGGGCTAATTCGCTTCCGCCTTTGCAGGCCCTGCAATGCTGAACCAGTCGCCCATGCGGGCAAGGCTCGATGCATCGGCCGGCGCGGAAATCGCCGCCGTCTCGGTGCGATAGCGCGGCAGATGGTCTTCCAGCGAGTAGAACACGCACAGCGCCAGACTAGCCCAGACCGCGCCGCTGAAATAGAGCGCCATCCAGGCCAGTTCGCCCTTCCAGTGCGCCGGGTCATGCGTGACGATCCAGCGCGTGCTGACGTCGTAAAGACCCTCAAGCGGCCGCAGCAGCGGGTTGCCTTCGGAAAGATCGGCCCGCCACCGGTTCAGATACATCGGCACGTCGACGGTCATGAGGAACGCCAGGTAGAAGGCGATGCAGGCGATCGCGATCACCAGGACCACGCGGACCGGACCATGAAACTCCGGCAGCAGCCGGCAAAGGCCGATCCCGATCACGAAGAAGGCGACGGCCCAGATCGAATTCTCGATGGCGTTGCCGAGATAATTTCTGGTCAGCACCGCATACCACGAGAAGCATTCCGCGATCAGGATCAGCGGCACCACCGTGCGCGCGGCGTTGAGCGTGGTTTCTGCGCCGGTGATTCCGCCGAGCTGGTAAAGCAGGATCGCCCACTGCGCGGCAAAGGCGAGCTCGGCGATAGTGGCGACCGAGCGGCCAACCATGACACTCGACAACCAAGTGTCGACCAGGCAGATGCGCTGCACATCGGCGCGCGGCAGGAACGAGCGGAACGCGCAGCCAAAGACATAGCCCGCGCAGAGCAGCAGCATCAGCCCGATGCCGGGGGCGCTGCCCAGCGTGCCGGCCGGCGGTGCCCCGAACTCGCGGTACAGCACGAACCAGACCGCGATGTTGGCGGCGCTCACCAGGCTCAAAAAGCCCCACCACCAGGCCAGGGGATTTGACCAGGCCAGTGATCTCTGAAGGGATTTGGACTGGGCCCGCCACTCCAGCGTCATTTCGGCTGCTCCGCGTGTAGTCGAATTTACATGTGACCAATATGTGAATGTAGCAATAATGTCATAAATCAGTCACGACAAAAATACGTGTGGGAGGGGGTTTTTGCCGGGCGTAGCCAACCGAGGTCGAAAATTGTCATGAACACGAGAAGGTCGAGCGTGAGTGTTTCCGTCATCGAGCAGGCGAAAATCCAGGCGCAGGTTCTGGTGCCACTGGTGAAGGCCCTGCAGGCGGAACTCGGCGAGGCGCGCGCGAATGCGCTGGTGCGCGGCGCCTTGCGCGACCTCTTTCGTGGTTATGGCGAGGAGTTCTGGCGCACGAAGAACGAGCCAAATGTCGGCGAGGCCGTGGCTTCGGCGTTCAAGGCCTATGCCCGCGACGACGCGCTCACCTACGACGTGATCGAACAGTCACAGGACGCCTTCGCCTTCGACGTCACCCGATGCCGCTATGCCGAGTTCTACAAGGAACTGGGCGAGCCGGAGCTTGGTTTCCTGCTGGTCTGCAGCGCGGACTTCGACACGGCAGCCGGATTTGGCGGCGACATCAAGCTCGCGCGCACGCAGACCATCATGCAGGGCGCGAGCCATTGCGACTTCAGGTACCGGCGGTTGCGGGACTAACCCGCCCTGCGTCCTGCGACCGCCCACGTTTGCTCCCTGCGCCGGGCGTGATACGCCGCGAGCGTCGTCCATTTCCAGGTGCAAGATGCTCAGCGCAGCCTTTTCTCTTCTTCTCGCCGTTGCGGCGGGAGTTTCCATCGTCGTGCAGCAGGCCCTGAACGCCAATCTGCGTGCAGCCCTGGGGTCCGCCGTATGGTCCGGCTTCACCAGTTACTTCATCGGCCTGGTGTGCATGGCCTTGCTCGCGCTCGCCCTCGGCGATCCGATTCCGCCGACCGCTGTTCTGGCGCGCATCCCGTGGTGGGCGTGGAGCGGCGGGTTGTTCGGCGCGATCTTCATCGCGCTCGCGATCCTGCTTGTTCCCAAGCTCGGCGCCGCCACCTTCATTGCGCTTCTCGTCGCCGGCCAGATGCTGGCGTCGGTGACGCTGGATCATTTCGGATGGCTTGGTCTGGCTCAACGCCCGCTCGACCTGCCGCGCGCGATCGGAGTCTTTCTCCTCATTGGCGGCGTCGTCCTGATCCGGCGCTAGCCGCATCGACGGTGCGACGTTCCTCTCCCGGATTATTCCCCTTGGAGGCGAAAAAAATCCCGCGCGCGTGCGGCGGAATAGAATGCGCCGCCATGCGTCTCACCTGTGCAAGTAATTGCTTCACAGGAGACGACAATGAAGAACAGAGCTCTTATACTCGCCGCCGCGATGTCGTTCGCGTTTGCATCAGCAGCCTTCGCGGGGCCGCCGACCAAGCAGGCCACAACGCCGAAGGGCGCCGTGCTGACCGATGCCAAGGGCATGGCCCTCTACACCTTCGACAAGGATTCCGAGGGCAAGTCGGCCTGCAACGGGCCATGCGCGACCAACTGGCCGGTGCTGAAGGCCGAAGCGAGCGACAAGGCCGACGGCGGCTACACGATCATCACGCGCGACGATGGCTCGAAGCAGTGGGCCTACAAGGGCAAGCCGCTCTACACCTTCGCCAAGGACCAGAAGGCCGGCGACATCACCGGCGACGGCTTCCTCAACGGCGCCTGGCATCTGGCGCAGCCGTAATGATTTGGCGAGAACGTAGGGCGGATCAGCGCTAGCGCAATCCGCCGCGCTTCTGCAAGTGAAGACCGAAGCGTAATCCGTCGTTGCGGCGGGTTACGCCTTCAACCTTATTCGCGGAGTTAGCGCGGACGCGGATCGGCTAAGCTTCCGGGTCATCTGATCACAGATTGCGTCCGTTGGGGAAAGATTGCGCGCATCGGACAAGTCGCGTGAGCCTCGGCATCCGCGCAGACACCTTCAACTGGCAAAACCGCCCCCCTGGCACTTCCGAGATCAATTCCTAAACCGACATGACGCGGACATGCCGAAACCGACGCGTTTGATCCAAACCGGACCTCAGCGGAAAGCCGCGCTTCGTTTCATTTTCACCAAGAGCTTGTTCGCCCGGCTACAAACGCAACCATTTTTTCCGAGACTGAAATCGTGCGGTAGCGCAGCCGGCCCAATTTAGGCGGCGCCTATCAGCAGCGGGAAACCGAATAGATGGAGAATTGCAATGACGCCGAAACAAGTCGCAAAGGTTCAGGACAGTTTTGCCAAGGTTGCACTGATTTCGGAAGCTGCAGCCGTGCAATTTTATGATCGTCTGTTCGACATCGCCCCGCAGATGAAAGCAATGTTTCCCGACGATATGATCGAGCAGCGCCGAAAGCTGATGGCAATGCTGGCTGGGGTGGTGAAAGGTCTTGGCAATCTCGAACAGGTTTTGCCGGTCGCCAGCGCACTGGCAAAACAGCATGTCAACTACGGTGCAAAGGCGGAGCACTATCCGGTGGTCGGCGTCGCGTTGCTGTGGACGCTGGAGAAGGGCCTGGGGGATGGCTGGACGCCGGACGTGGCGGATGCGTGGGGCACCGCTTATGGCACGCTGTCCGGCTACATGATTTCCGAAGCACATGGTCGCAGTCAGGCTGCCGAGTAAAGGATATCTCAAGGTTTCGGCTGCATGCCCTGCAAAAAGCGAAGCGGGTTGAGCGGGCCAATGGGGATCAGTTCGAAGCTCATCATATGTGCTTTACCCAAAGGCAGCTTTTCGAGCATTTCGTGAGCGACGGCCGGATCGGTGACGTTGATGATGAACGCCACGCCCGGCTTTCCCTGCAGCGAGTACCACTGCTCGATCTTGCCATCGAGGTAGAGGTCGACAGTTTCCCGAACTTCCTCCGGTAGGACAGCAAACACCTGCGATTGTTCAAAACCGGGATTGATGGTCCCGATGGCGAGAATTTTGGTCGTCGGCGTCGTTTTCATGGCGGCTCCTTGTGCGTTTGCGGAATTGAAGCCGACAAGGCAGCCAATAAGTGCCAATGCGGCGGCAGAAACGAATTTCATGTTATCTCCCCCTCTGTGTGTCGCTCAGGCGACCGGGTGAACCCGCAGCAAGTTATGTCCGAAATCCGGCGTCGCGATGTCAAAATCCTCATCGACGTGATGGCCGGTGCACCTGGCAGCGGTGTTGAAAAAGGTGCCTTCATTGCAGATCCGTGGGACAATACCTTTGAACTGCCAGAACTTGCGCGGGACTCCGAAGATCGCGTGACTGGGCGATAAGTTCTGCGGCCCGAACTGCAGCGCTGTTCGAGCGGCTCACCATCGATCCAGCTTCCGAACTCTTCGTGAGAAGGACGGCATGGTTCAGTCGGGCCCGGACCCGATTTTCGGGAAGCTTCTCGACCAACTCTCTCCTGCCGATGTCGAGATCGTCGCAAGGGCAATCGCGCAGGGTATTGCAGAGGGGCGCAGGAGCGGCTTGGAGATCGCGCAGGTAAGGTATGCCGGGTGAAAATAGGCGAGAGCTAGCGACGGTACAGGAAACATGGGCGAAGACAGTGTGCACACGCGGTCTGCCGTCCCTCTCGCAGTTTCCCTGACCCGGTTCACCGAAAAGGCCGCAACAAGTGGCAGAACCAGGCGTCGCGATGTGAGCCTATTCACATTCCCGATCGACTGAGTGTGTTAGTCGTCAGTTTACGTGCAAGCTCGTCCGGTCTCTTGCGGGAGCAGATGGCGACTTACTCGATCAAGCGACAAAATTTCATCTGCCGTGTCAGCGGATGACTCGCTTGCCCCTCGCTCCCAGCAGTCTGGACTTGATTTCGGTTCCATCTGCAACAGGCTCAAGGAGGGACATATGCCTATCAGCCATTCGACTTCGGCCATCATCATCGGAGCTTGGCTTGCCATTGGCGTTCCCATGTCGGCAAGCGCCAACGTCATCACCGACTGGGACGAGAAAGCCGTCGCGGTCGTCATGCCGGGAGGGGCTGTCGGCGTGTCACAGCAGGTCTACACGGCTCAGCGAATGATGGGAATGGTCCACGCCGCGATGTTCGACGCGGTAAATTCGATTGAGCGGCGCCACCAGCCATATCTGGTGCAGCTGCCTGCGGATCCGGCCACGTCCAGGGAAGCCGCTGCGGCGGCGGCTGCCGCAGCAGTACTGGCGACAATTGATGAAAAGACCGCGGGCGAAATGAAGGTCGCCCTCGCGAGCTATCTCGCGTCGATCTCCGATGGTGCAGCGAAAGCGGATGGCATCAAACTCGGTCAGGCGGTTGCTGCCAAGGTGTTGGAGGCGCGCGCGAACGATGGCCATGACGCGGTCGATGATTACCGGCCGAGGACCACGCCGGGCGCATACATACCGACGGCTATCACCGCGGCCTCGACCTGGTCGAGAGTGAAGCCGTTCGCCCTGGCGACGGCATCCCAATTCCGGCCAGATCCGCCGGTTTCGCTGTCGAGCAAGGAATGGGCAACTGACTATAACGAGATCAAGGACTACGGCGCCAAGAACAGTGCAAAGCGTTCGCCGCAGCAGACCGAGACCGCCCGGTTCTGGCTCATGGTCGGTCCGCCGGCCTATCACCCATTCGTGCGTCAGCTCGTAACCGCTAAACAAATGAGTGTCGGCGACAGCGCGCGGCTTATGGCGCTCGCGGCGATTGGCCTCAACGAGGCGCTCATCGCCGTGTTCGACGCCAAGTACCATTACAACTTCTGGCGCCCAATCACTGCCATCCGTAATGGTGATACTGACGGCAACGACGTCACGGAACGCGAGGCGACCTGGCAGCCGATCGACAACACGCCGATGCACCCGGAATACCCGTGCGCGCATTGCATCCTCAGCGGCACCATCGCAGGCGTCATCAAGGCGGCGCTCGGCACCGAGGACATTCCCGAAATCGCGATAACGAGCACTGCTGCACCCGGCGTGATCCACCGCTTTACCAACATGACGGCTTTTACCGATGAGGTTGCGAATGCTCGCATCTGGTCCGGCTTCCATTACCGCTTCTCGACTCGCGTCGGCACGGATATGGGCCTCAAGATCGGTGACTACGTCGTGAAAAACGTCATGCAGCCGGCCCTGACGGCAGGATCGCAGCAGTAACAGTTGCCGCCGCAAGTCACGTGTGCCTCGGCACCCGCGCGGACGCCTTCAATTGGCAAAACCGACCGCTGGCACTTCCGAGACTGGCTCCTCGACGGATATGACGCGACATGCCGAAATCGAAGCGAATGACCCGTTGCTGACCTAGGTGAGGCACGTGTTTGCGCATCGGAAATCGCCCTTGGCAAGATCATCTGATATGTTTGGGCGGCCCGCAAAAGGTGTGAACGAGAGGATCGAAAAGACGGCGCCAGTTTGTTTCACTTCTTGGTGGAGCTGCGCTGGCACCGCTCACCGCGTTGCCGGTGTACGCGGAGCCGCCCGACGGCTGCGGTGTTCCGGTTGCGCGAGACGCCGGCTGGCCCGTGGCCTCCATCAATGAGGGTAAGCTCATCGACCGCGGTGCGCTGTGCAGGATGGCTGATCGGCTCGCCGCCTCGAGCGATGCCAATATACATGCCGTGCTGGTCGCCCGTAGTGGCAAGCTGGTGTTCGAGCGGTACTTCAGGGGTTCCGACGAGATTCCCGGCCGCATTTACGGCCGCCGGGTGGAAAACGTCACCTTTGATGCCGATACACTGCATGACGTGAAATCGGTTTCAAAGAGCGTCGCGTCACTCGCAGTCGGGATCGCGATCGATCGGGGGCTCATAGGCAGCGTCAACGAACCGATCTTCAGCTTCTTCCCCGAGTTGTCAGACCTGCGTTCCCCCGAAAAGGAACACATCCAGCTGTTGCACGCGCTCACCATGTCGATGGGTCTGGAGTGGATGGAGGCGACTCCGGCCACTGGAGACGACAACAACGACGAGGCGCGCATGCATCGGGCGCCAGATCCGTGTCGTTACGTCCTCGGTCTTGCGGCGACTGCCCCGGCAGGACAGGAGTTCTTCTACAACACCGGCGCGCTCACGCTCGTGTCGGCCATTATCCGCAAGGCTACCGGACGCCCCCTCGACGAATTTGCGCGCGCGACGTTGTTCGAGCCTTTGGGCATTACCGGCGTAGAGTGGATTCGGGTCAAAGGGGATACCGACGCCGGAGGGGGATTGCGCTTGCGACCGCGCGACATGGCGAAAATCGGCCAGCTCGTCCTCGCGGGCGGTCGCTGGAACGACCGCCAGGTCGTTTCGAAGGCATGGATCGAGACCTCGACGGCACCGAAGATCAAGGGCACGGATGGTCTATCTTATGGATACCTATGGTGGCTCGGTCGCTCCCTGCTCAATGGGCGTCTCCGGGCTGAATTCAGAAGGTCCCGTCCGTTCCGAGGGTGAAGATGCCGCTGGCATTGACGTAGATCAAGCTGCTCGACGACTTAAATGAACATCGTGGGCGATGCAGATCCTTCGCGCGACGAGAAAAGGCATGCGATGCCGCTGCGGCTGCTTGCCAAGGAACTGTCGAAAGAGGAAAAGTGTGAGCCGTATCGAGCATTGATTGGCTACGGAAACGGGAGATCAATTCGATGAGGAAGGACACCGCCAGACCAGCGCGCCGCTGGCAAAGCTCGATATCGATGCTGTCCGTCCCGGTGATCACCTTCGCACTCTGGTCATGCGTGATCAATACGGCGGCACAGGCCGCAGAGGCGGGCAAGGATGTGGGGAGGGCCACAAATCTACCACGTATTCTCGTGCTCGCGACAGGAGGGACAATCGCAGGTCAGGCAGACCCCCGTGCAACGGGTGCGTACAAATCCGGCCAGATAACGGGAGAACAATTGGTTCAGTCTGTCCAGGGCCTGGGCGAGCTGGCGAGCCTCAGCGCGGAACAGATTTCGTCGATCGGATCGCAGGATATGAACGACAAAGTCTGGTTTGCGCTGGCCCGTCGTATTCAACAGGCCCTCGACAAGAACGAAGCCGATGGAGTCGTGGTGACCCATGGCACGGATACTCTGGAAGAGACCGCGTTTTTTCTAGACAACGTGCTTCATGGTGACAAGCCTGTGGTCATCGTGGGTTCGATGCGTCCCGCCACGGCGGTTAGCGCGGATGGCCCCGGAAATCTGTACGAAGCAGTCCAGGTCGCAGCAGATCCCCGTTCTCGCGGGCGTGGGGTCATGGCCGTACTGAACGACAAAATTGAGGGGGCTCGTTCGGTTACCAAGACCAACACCACGAGCATCGAGACGTTCAATTCTCCCAACGGCGGACCAATCGGCTATGTCGATAGTGCCGGCGGTATTCGTTTCATGGCGCAGGCTTCTGGTCTGAAGCGCATGACATATGAGCTGCCGACAAACGAGCAACTACCCCGCGTCGAGATCATATATTCGCACGCCAACATGGACGCCGTTCCGATTGAGGACGCTATTGCGCACGGCGCAAAAGGCATCGTATTGGCCGGTGTCGGCGATGGGAACACATCGAAGCAGGCCCTCGATGCGCTCGAAATGGCTGCGAAAAAGGGCATCATCGTCGTTCGTTCCACTCGGGTTCGATCTGGCTTCGTCACTCGAAATGTCGAGGTCGATGATGACAAGAACGGCTTTGTTGTTTCCGAGGACCTTAGTCCCCAGAAGGCGCGCGTTCTCACTCAACTACTGATCGCGAATGGTGTTACGGCTCCCGCCGAGTTACAGCGGGCCTTTACCGCAACTTGGTAATTGGCCTCGGGTGCCCACGTCACCACAGCTTTTTCAAGCTCGAATTGGGCGCCATTGTGCCACTACACCCGTCGGGCTGATTTTCCGAATTCGTGTCCAGCCTCTAGCACAAGCGGCACGCTCCCCAGGACAGGCAGCAGCCCGCGCAACCCACGCAGCCCGCGCAAGCCACACAGCCGATGCAGCCACCGATCCCGATCCCGATCCCGCAGCCACCGATCCCGATCCCGCAGCCACCGAACCCGCCGCCGCAACCACGGCAGCCACCGCAACCACGGCAGCCGCCGAACCCGCCGCCGCCGCCGCAACCTCGGCAGCCGCCGCCGCACCCATGGCAGCCGCCGCAACCACCGCATCCGCGGGCTACCTGCACGCCGCTGCCAACGCTTTCCCTATCGAAGAGATGGAACGTCGCGAGACTGACGTCGGCCATTTCCTCTTCGCCAAGAACGAAGCGCTGATTGGGCGAGATCTTGTCAGATTGCGGGATATCAGCAGTGGGCGTCGTGGATGCGGATGCGCTGCCCGCGAGCGAAAGACTTAGTCCGGCGGCACCCAGCACCGCCAAGGCGGCAGGTTTGGTTGTGCGTTTCTGCTTCGAAGCTTGCTTGACCCGCGGCATGGTCGCATCCTCCGTAAGTTCCTGTGAAAGCGCTGACATGGCAATGGTGCGCTCGGCGAATCCGGCGCGCAAGGGTTACCCGGGCGATCAAATGCGAAAAATCCCGTCGGGTTCCCATTCATCTTTATGAACGAGATCGAGACATAGCTGCTTTTGGTTGAGCGGACCTGCATGTCCGGTATCGGAACGAAACGGACCTGCTGGGCAGCCCGACGACGTCCGCTCTTGTTGAGGGTTTCGGATGCCGGCCGATCGCAGCGATGCGGCTTGCACCGTGGCCGGCGTCCGAAAGCCTTCAGTGAAGGAACCCGCGGGCAATAGCAGGCGGTGGTGCTGCGAGCGGCGAGCGCTATGGAGGTTTGCGTACGACGGCGCTGCGTGAGGACAACCGAGGTCGATGGGTGTGTTGGCTGACGACTTTGCGGGGCATGATTGGTCCGTCGCAGATGCGGGAATTTGCGGTAAGCCAGGAAGATCGATGGCGACGTTGACGTCGCAAAGGCAGATTTGCACGAGCGTCGCCGCGGCGGATCGAGGGTCGGCGAGGAAGATCGGGATTTTGAATTTGTGAGGTGGGGAACGTGATCATGACGTATCGATCCTGATCACGGTTGGCGGCGGCGGTCTGTATTGCGGTGTCGAGCCGCGGTTGAAGGTCTCGATGATGTTCATGCGACCGCCGCAACACGGGCACGGGTGGGTCGCCTGGTCGGTTGCCGGGACACTATCGGGAGGCTGCGGCTGGTGCGCGGTTTGCACAGGTGCCACCGTAGCGATCAGCTCACGGATCCGAGCGATGGTCTCGGTCTTGGTGCCGCTGGCTAGCAGACCGCAGTGCCTTATCCGGTGGAATCCGTTAGGCAGGACATGCATCAGAAACCGCCTGATGAACTCGTCCGGCTTGAGCGTCATGGTCTTGTAGCGGCCGGGTCCCTTGATCCGGTAGTCCTTGTAGCTGAACGTTACGCCAGTCGCGGCGGCGGCGATGAGGCGGCTGTTGGAGATCGCGACCCGGTGGGTGTAGCGGGACAGATAGGCGAGCACCTGCTCGGGCCCGGCGAACGGCCTCTTGCTATAGACGAACCACTTGGTCCGATGCAGCGGCGCGAAATAGGCCTTGAACGCGGCCTTGCCGGCGAGGTGGGCGTGGTCGCCGAAGAACTGCAGGCGGCCGGCGTCGTGTGCGGCGAGCAGCATCTCCAGCATCAGGCGGCGGAACAGCCGCGACAGCATCTTTACCGGCAAGAGATAGTTTGGACGGCAGCCGATCCAGCGCATGCCGTCGAGCGATATCCCACCACCCGGCACGATCATGTGGACGTGCGGATGATGGGTCATCGCGGAGCCCCAGGTGTGGAGCACCGAGGTGAAGCCGATCTTGACGCCTAGGCGCTTGGGATCGGCCGCAATCGTGCGCATTGTCTGCGAGGAAGCCTTGAACAAGAGATCGTAGACGACGGCCTTGTTCTGGTAGGCGATGGCGGCAATCCGCGCCGGCAGCGTGAATACGACGTGGAAATAAGGGACGTCCAGCAGTTCTGAGTTACGCTGCTTCATCCATGCCAGCGCCTGCGAGCCCTGGCACTTGGGGCAATGCCTATTACGGCAGCTGTTATAGGCGATCTGCGTGTGCGAGCAGTCCTCGCAGCGCATGACATGACCGCCGAGAGCCACCGTGCGGCAGCTCTCGATCGCCGACATCACCTTCAACTGGCCGAGGCTGACGTGACCTGCATTGGCTTTACGCCAAGCGGCCCCGTGGTCGCGGAAGATGTCCGCGATCTCCAGGGCGGGACGGGCCATGATCGCCGTGGCTTATGCCGGCGGCTTCTTCTCCGATGTCAGCGGCGTGAGCCGATCCAACGGGCTCATGACCGCGCGGATCACGTTGGTAGCCACCTGCGCATAGAGCGCGGTCGTATCGAGCCTGGCATGTCCGAGCAAAACTTGGATCAAACGCACATCGGTTTTCTCTTCGAGCAGATGGGTGGCAAAGCTGTGGCGCAATGTGTGAGGCGTCACTCGCTTCTTGATCGCCGCCCTATCGGCAGCGGCATGAACGGCGCGATTGAATTGCCGCGTCGTCAGCGGCAGCAGCGGATCACGGCCCGGGAACAGCCACACCGCGGGCCGGGCGATGCGATACCAATCGCGCAGCAACTCCAACAGCCGCGGGGAAAGCATTGCAAAGCGATCCTTGCGCCCCTTGCCCTGCTCGATGCGCAGCAGCATGCGCTCGGAATCGATGTCCGACACCTTCAGCGCCACGACTTCGGAGACCCGCAGTCCGGCGCCATAGGCGGCGCTCAGCGCGGCCTTGTACTTCGGCCCGCGGGCCGCCTCTAGCAGCCGTGCGATCTCCTCCAGGCTCAAGACCACCGGGATCCTGCGCGGCTCCCGCACGAACGTGAGGTGCCGTGCCATCTCGGGGCGGTCGAGCGTCACGGTGAAGAAGAAACGCAGCGCTGCAACCGAGCCATTGATACTCGGTGCACGCACGCCGGCCTGCGTCTGATGCAGCTGGAAAAGGCGAAGATCCTCAGGCGCGGCCGTATCCGGCGCGCGGCCGAGAAAGGCTGTAAATGTCCTGACGTGCCGGATATAGTCGTTGTGCGTCTTCTCGACGAAGTTGCGCACCGTCATGTCTTCGATCATGCGCCGGCGCAGCGGGCTGATGGGCTTCTCGCTCATTGGGAGCTCCCGTCTTGAGGTTGGAGTGCTTGAACCCCTCGATCCTCAAGACGGAGCGACCGCCCGTCACTTGCGCTCGTTCAAATAGTTACTGCGGCAGACGTAATCGCCCGACCGCGCCGCCAGCCCCTCCCGCGAGAGCGGGTTCGTTCATTGGCACAAAACGGAATGGTGCGATGTCCGAGTTGAGATCCGCTGATGCGCTCCAAAGCGGACATCCCTCGACAAAATCGGTCTCACTATTGAGATGTTTCGGTCGTGTTGGCTTTTTCGCGCCAGGTTGCAAAAAGCGCTGAAGCAACTGCTGGGACTGCTCGTGAGTAGCAGGCTGGCTAGGCGGTGACGCGAGGCGCGCTTTCAACTCTGCAGCACGGGCTTCGACCGAACGGTCTCCTTGGCTGGACTCGAGGCCGCGAGCCGTGCTCGCTCGAGTACGCCTGGTCTGTCACGAGCGGTTGCACCGGCACCGAACGAAGAGAGGCGGCTATGACGATCAAACTCGATGCGTTACTTCTTCTGCGCCTCATGACCGGCACGGCTGTGGCTCAGGAGCCAAGGTCACGTCACTCGTGCCTAAGGATCTTCCGGAGAATCCCGGCATGGAAGCTCTGATGATCACAGTCGAGCATGCGCCCGGCGGGTCGAGCGCCATCCACCGACACAATGCGCATGCGTTTGTTTACGTGCTGGAGGGCTCCGTCGTGCTGCAGCTGAAGGGTGGACAACAGGTGACGCTGACAGCAGGACAGTCCTTCTATGAAGGCCCTGATGATTTCATGTCGTCGACCGGAACGCAAGCGGCACCCAGCCGGCGAAATTCCTGGTGCTGCTTGATCAAGGACAAGGGCGCCCCGGCGCTCGTGCCCGCACAGTGACGGTCACGGCAACCCAAGTACGCGAAACTGACTGCGGGAAAAGCCCTGCCTGATGTTTGCTGCGATGCATGACGTCCGCTGTTGTGCAGGTTTTCGGACGCCGGGATGACGAAGCTATCCCCGGGCACCGACGGCCGGCGTCCGAAAAGCGCCAAGGCACGAAATCGCGGGAGGTGGGGCACTGACGGTGCAGCGGGCGCTATGGGGATTTTGCCGCGGGCTCGGGCTTGAGAAGGCTGGACCGGAGCGGTTGCGATGATCGGGTTTCTGCCACGCGTAGGGGTGTGCGTCGGTATGAACGAGCGTTCTGGGCGTCGCGCGACAAGATTGGTCGCGCGACTGCTGGTGAATCCAGCACAGCGATGCGAGCGTGGGCGCTGCCGGCTGAGAGCCGGCCAGAATGGCGCTCGTCACTGCGGTCGTCGATCGGCGGCGATGGTCTCATGATGTGTCGATCCTGATCGCCGCCGGTGCCGGTGTGGGGCGGTGCTTCGGCTCGCAGCCGCGCTCAAAAGTCTCGATGACGATCATGCGGGCGCCGCAGCACGGGCATGGACGCGGCAGCACGCGGGGCTCGTCGATCGCTGCTTCGGGCGTCTCTGGTTCTTTTGGGCGGGACGGCACGGCGAGCAGCTCGCGCGCGTGGGCAATGTTTGCGGCTCGGGCGCCGGTGGCGAGCAGGCCATAGTGCCGGATGCGATGGAAGCCCTTCGGCAGCACGTGGATCAGAAAGCGCCGGATGAACTCATCGGTCGCCAGCGTCATGGTCTTGTAGCGGGCGGGCCCCTCGATGCGATAATCCTTGTACTTGAAGGTAACGCCCTTGTGGTCGGCGGCGACCAGCCGGCGATTGGAGATCGCGATGCGGTGGGTGTAGCGCGACAGATAGCGCAGCACTTGCCTGGGCCCGGCGAACGGCTCCTTGGCGTAGACCACCCAATCGATCTCGCGCAGCGGCGCCAGATAGGCCTTGAATGCAGCCTTGTCGGCGAGCCGCGCATGCTCGCCGAAGAACTGCAGGCGGCCGGCGTCGTGGGCCGCGACCAGCATCTGCAGCAACAGCCGGCGGAATAACGCCGAGAGAACCTCCACGGTCAGAAAATAGCGTGGGCGGCACGCGATCCACCTCGATCCATCCGGCGACAGGCCGCCACCCGGTACGACCATGTGGACATGCGGGTGGTGGGTGAGCGCGGAGCCCCACGTGTGGAGCACCGAGATGAAGCCGATGCGAGCGCCGAGATGCTTGGGATCGGCCGCGATCGTGAGCGTGGTCTCGGCCGAGGCTTTGAACAGCAGGTCGTAGATCACCGTCTTGTTCTGATAGGCGATGTCGGCGATCTGCGCCGGCAGTGTGTACACCACATGAAAGTACGGCACCGGGAGGAGATCGGCCTCGCGCGCGGCCAGCCACTCCCTGGCGGCTGCGCCTTGGCACTTCGGGCAGTGCCGGTTGCGGCAACTGTTGTACGAGATCTGGGTGTGCGCGCACTTCTCGCAGCGCGCGACATGGCCGCCGAGCGCCGCCGTGCGGCAGCGCTCGATCGCACTCATGACCTTCAACTGGCCGAGACTGACGTGGCCCGCATTGGCGCGCCGCCACGCCGCCCCGTGGTCGCGGAAGATATCCGCGACCTCCAGCGCTGGACGCGACACAGCTCCCAGCCGTTACGCCGGCGGCTGGTCCTTCCTGCTCTTCCTGGGTCTTTTGCGAGGCTGCGACAGCCGGTCGAGCGGGCTCTCGATGCCGGCGATCATGCCGGTGGCGACACGGGTATAGCGCGCCGTCGTGTCCAATTTGTCGTGACCCAGCAGCGCCTGGATGAATCTGATATCGGTGCCATCCTCAAGCAGGTGGGTCGCGAAGCTGTGGCGCAGCGCGTGCAGCGTCACGCCCTTCCTGATCCCGGCCGCATCGGCCGCCTCATGGAACAGGCGGTTGAGTTGGCGGGTCGTCATCGGCTTGCCGCGCCGGAGGCCGGGAAACAGCCAACGTTCTTCCAGGGGCGTTCCCGCATCGTGCCAAGACGGGCGCGCCTTCCACCATTGCCGCAACAGAGCGAGCGTCTCGGACGACAGCATGACATTGCGGTCCTTGCGGCCCTTGGACTGCTCGATGCGAATGATCTTCTGCGCGCTGTCGATATGCTTGATCTTGAGCCGGACCACCTCGCCGGCGCGCAACCCGCAGCCATAGCCGAGACTGAGCAGTGTGCGAGCCTTGAGGCTGCTGGCGACGGCCAGCAGGCGCCGCGTCTCGTCCTGGCTCATCACCAGCGGGATCTTCTGCGGCTCGCGGATGTGATAGATCTCGGCGGCAAGATCCAGTCGCCGCAGCGTCACGCGGAACAAGAACCGCAGCCCGGTCATGATGCGGTTGCGATTGCAGATGCTCACGCCAATCTCGGCCAGGTGCAGCTGGAAGCGGCGGATGTCCTCGAGTGTGGCCGTGTCGGGGGACCGCTTCACAAACGCCGCGAACCGCTTGCAGCTGCTGATATGGCCTCTCTGCGTGCCCGCACAGAGCTTGCGCGCATTCATGTCCTCGATCATGCGCTGGCGCAGCGGGCTGACAGCATCCGTACTCATAGGAAACTCCTGTCTTGAATGAGGTTTACGACACCTCGATCTTCAAGACAGGGCGACCCGCGCGCTATCGACGATCTTGACCCCGGCTACCGTGCTCGCGGTCGGGCTCCCCGCGCAGCGGGCTATCGCGCAGCGATTTAGTGCTCTTGGCACGAAGCGGACGAACCGAGACTACCTGACGATGTCTACTGTCGGAGCCAGAACGGTCATGTCGCTCAGGCGGTCAGACTTCCGAGTTTGACCGGAAGCGGACTTACCATACCGGCACGATAACCCAGTAGTGATGCCTTGGCCGCTACCTTCGTGAGACGATTTCATCAAAAGACTATCACGGGGTGAGCATGGAAAAATACGGAGCAGAATCGATCGTTGTCTCCGACTATGACCCCAACTGGCCTACCTTGTTCAAGCAGGAGTGCACTAGGATTAAGAGTGCTCTCGGCCCGTTCGCTTTGGCCATTGAGCATGTAGGCAGCACGGCCGTTCCAGGTCTCCCATCGAAGCCCATCATCGACCTGTTAGTTGGTGTACCCAGCCTTGAAGAGGCAAAGGAACGATGCATTGAGCCGATTGAGGCAGTTGGCTACAATTATATTCGGGAATACGCGTCGTGGCTTCCTGGCGAGTTGTTCTTCCGTAAAGGGCCTCCGGGACCGTGGACCCACCATGTGCATGTGATGGAGCCACTCTGTCCGCGTTGGGAAGCACTTCTGGTGTTTCGCGATTACCTTCGCGCACACCCCGAGGCAGCGCGCGCTTACGCCGATATCAAGCGGGCCCTTGCTGCCTCGTCAAAAGACAACATAGAAGCCTATCGAAACGGAAAAAACACTTTCGTCGAAGAGACAACAGCCAAGGCTCGTGCATGGCGCGCGGATGCAGGAGAATAGCAGCACCGGACCAGCTGAATGTCCGTTTCCGGGCTTTGACCGGAAGTGAGCAGTCACCGATCGAACGACGCGTTTGACCCGAGGCGGATATTGGCTGCTTCGAAGAATGTTCGCGTTCGTAGCACTCGGATTGTCGCAATTAAGAGGGGCCTTAAGTGAGTGAAATGCTTGCGTGATCTTGACGACGACAAGACCGCGTCGGCGCCGGCTAATGCCAAGTCGGGTTTTACGGCCGATCTCGGTTCTTGCAAGCGTCACACGATTGGCGGAAAATGAGACGGCCTGCGGAGAATGCCAGTGCGGGTGTCCTCACGATACTCTCTCCTCTTTCAAAGAGATGTAACCGGTCGTGCGCCCAACAGCTACGCTCCTTGTCCTTGCCTGCGGCAGGCGGAAATCGAGATGGCGGAGCATCGCCGTGTTTTTTGACCTCAGGAGGCTGGGCCATGAAATGTAGCAAGCAGTCGGTTGCCATCGTCTCGGCACTCTTCCCATTCCTTCTGTCATTGAGTACGGGAACACTCAATGCGCGTGAGGCCGATCTCGGCTCTGTCACCTTTGCGGCGGCTCAGACCGCCAAACATCAATGCATAAATACCTGTCGTGCGCGATATCGCGACTGCCTGTCCTTGAAGCAAATACCATCCTCAGAGTGCCGGGGCATTTACCAGGATTGCACCCGCAACGCTTGTAATGCGGGTCCAGCTGGTCGACCCTCTTGGCCAGGGTTTCCGTCGTAATTGATCGCGAAGGCCGCCTGCGCTTCTCGCCCGTGCTGACGAGGTGATCGAGTAGGCCTGCTTCGGCTAATCGACCCGAAGCGGACATTGACCCCGATACCATCGGCATACGCTTCTGTTTGGCTAGGCCGCTCGCCAACAGGCGTTCGATGACGCAAGGAGAGACGTCCATGAAGAAACACAAGCTTCAGATCGCAGTGATCATGTTCGGATTGACATGGGCCGGAATCGTCAGGGCTGAGGATCAGCCGATCGAGCAACAAACCAAGCCTACGATTCTTCTCGTCCACGGCGCATGGGCGGATTCTTCAAGCTGGAACGGCGTCGTCGATCTCCTGCTCAAAGACGGTTACACCGTCCGAGCCCTACCGAATACTCTGCGCGGACTCTCCGCAGACGCTGCCGTCATCTCAATGTATCTCAAATCCGTCGCCGGACCCGTTGTTCTGGCAGGCCATTCATACGGCGGCTCGGTGATAAGCGTTGCTTCCGCCAACGCCCCGAACGTGAAGGCGTTGGTGTTCGTCGATGCGTTCGCGCCCGACGCGGGGGAATCGATTCAGTCAGAACTCGCGAGCGCTCCGCCGCCGCCGTCGGATTTCACGATTGCGGTGCCCTTCACGGCATCCAACGGCAATGGAGCAGACCTGTACGTCAATTCCAAATACTTCGGAACGGTGTTTGCATCTGCGGAACCGGCGGATGTCGCGGCGCGGTTAGCCGCTACGCAGCGCCCGCTCGCAGAACGTTGCTCAACGGACAAAGCGCCGGAAGCTGTGGGATGGAAGACGATTCCCTCCTGGTACGTCATAGGGGACGCCGACAAGGTCATTCCGCCCGACATCCAGCTCAAGTTTGCGACGCGTGCCAAGTCGAGGATCTACCACGTTCCCGGCGGCGACCATCCAAGCATGATCGCGCACCCGGAAGTAACCGTGGCTGCGATCCGCGACGCGGCGAACGCCGTTTCGCACTAGCAGACAACGATGGAACAGCGACGTCTCGGAAACCGGGCGATCCCACGAAGGACCCATTCGGTAGCTTGGCCGGACGACCGCAGGGTCGTGGATATGGGTGTCTTGACCGTCGATAAGGCGGGCGCCTCACGATCGCCTTGCCATAGGTCTCCAGCCGTAGCGCGGCGTAGCAGTTCGACAAACTGTCTGTTTATCGAGGTACACCGGAAGTCGTCGGCGCACGGTCGAAACGACGCGAATGCCCCCAAAGCTGACGTCGGCTTTCGCCGGCGCAAACCGGACATTCGGCTTTGCCCGCACGTCGCAAAAGGGCAAACGACGGTCATTCCGGCTTCGAGCCTTACGAATTTCCGCGCGGCAGGGTGATGATGAATTCGGGTAAATTCGCCCGGCTCGGTCTCTACGTCGATCCTGCCGCCACGTTGCTTGACAACAATGTCATGGGTTATCGAAAGTCCGAGCCCCGTTCCTTCCCCCGTCGGCTTGGTGGTGAAGAAGGGATTAAACATCTTCTCTCGCACCTCGGGCGGGATGCCGGTACCGTTGTCGCGAATACGGATTTCAACGGCCTTGCCAAGATCCCTGGTGGCAGCACTAAGTAAAGGCTCGAAGCTACTCTCGTCGTCCGCTTTGACTTTGCGCCGGGTAGCGGCATAGAAGCCGTTGGAAATCAGGTTTAGCAGCGCGCGGGTGATCTCCTGCGGATATAGTTCGATCGAACCCGCGTTGGGGGCCAAATCCTGCTTCAGCGTGATGGTGAAGCCGGCCTTCTCTGCCCGGGCGCCGTGATAGGCGAGGTTGAGACTTTCCCCGACCAGTGCATTGATGTCGGCCGACCGGCGCTCGCCAGAGCCCTCGCGCGAATGCAGCAACATGTTCTTGATGATGGAATTGGCTCGCTTGCCGTGCTGAACGACCTTCTTGATGTTCTCTTTGAGAAGACTGGTCAATTCATCGGCGCGGATTTTCTCGGCAAAAGTTGCCTGCTTCAAGACGTCATTGAGCTCGTCGGTCAACTCGACCGACAGCGCCGAGAAGTTGTTGACGAAGTTGAGCGGATTTTCTGAGTTCGTGAGCGATGCCTGCGGTGAGCTGGCCAAGCGAAGCAAGCTTTTGGGTCTGCACGAGCCGATCCTGGGCCACGCGCAGGTCCTCAAGCGATTGTGCAAGCTCAGTGGTCCTGGCCTGCACCTCGTTGAAAAGCCGGGCGTTCTCGATTGCAATAACAGCCTGATCAGCAAACGTTCGCAACAAGCGTACGTGTTCTTCCCTAAATTTGCCGGCCTCTGCGCGGGTCACGCTGATAATGCCGATGCTCCCGGAATGACGAAAGAGCGGGATCAGGGCAACGCTCCGGAAACCTCGCTTACGCGAGAGATCCAACAGACCAGGCTGGTGTGCGAACCCCAACTCGCAATCTTCGATCTGAACAGGCCGTGCCTCCCGGATGGTTCTTTCATACCAATCGACGTCTGAAAGCTTCAGCGGAAACAAATTGATCAAGGTCGCATCCGCGACCTCGCTTCGTCGAGTGAACGCGGCAAGATGCAACGTATCATCGATCAACTGAAAAACCGCTGTAGACAGTCCGCTTACGAGCTTGTTGGATCTTTCTGCTATAGCTGCGAAGATCAAGCCAAAATCGGTAGGCGAACTTGCGATGACCCTCAATATCTCGGCTGTTGCCGCCTCGCGCTCAAGGGCCTCTCTCAGCTGCAGTTCGAGCGGACCGGGAAGCGGCTGTTGCGATTTGTTTTCTTCAAACGAGCCCTCGTATTGTCCAAGACCAAGATTGCGAAGCCAAATCCCGACATCCATGTCGGCCTCCTAAGACCAAACAACTTGCGTCCCGAACCAATTTCTATGGACGGCAAGATTTGGCCAATCGGTGAAAAAGCCTAGTTCGACACCTGTGCTCGCAGGTCGGCAACAACCCGCGCCGCGAGCGATCAGCCCTTCAGCGTCACCGGCGTCCCACTTACGGCGACAACGAAGGCGTCAATTCGGACAAGGTTGCCCGGCGGCTCCCCACAGGGCCATGTCTTTAACATGACTCTCGAAGGTACCCGGCGGCGTCGTGCGGCCTGCTCCGGGCTCCCACCCCCGAGGGATGAAGCCGCTTAACGATGCATCGTGCCGCAGGTGTACAAGGAGACCAACGGCGTCGCGACCGCCGTTGCGCTTGGGATCCTTCAGTTGCGCACAAATCTCGGCGCCGCTCTTGCCGAACCAGATGAAAGCCACCGGGGCAAGCTGCCAGTCGATGCCGGCGCGCGGCGGTGCCGGTGCCGGATCGTTCGCCTGTGTGGACGTCATGTGACAGGTCGAGCAGCGGATCGCCTCAGCCCCGATGCGGCTCTCTCCGCCGTGGATATTCATGCCATGCACCCGAGGCTTGGTTTCGCCCGCCGGCGTCCATATCGGGATTGCCTTGGCGTCGACGTGGCAGTTGGCGCAGCGCGGATGCGTCACGACGGCCTCAATCCGCTTCCATGCCTCCAACCCCTCGGCTCGGCTGACGCTGCCCGGCGGCAGCGCATCCTTGACGATCTCGTCCTTGGCTGCGACGATCCCAGTGAGGGCCGCAATCGACGAAGCCGCGATCACCACCGCGATCAGAGAACTCTTCATGGCTCGCCCTCACACGAAATCGATGAATTTGTTGAAGGGCATTTCGCGGATACGCTTTCCCGTCGCCGCGAATATCGCGTTGGCGAGCGCGGGTGCGGCGGGAGGAACAGGCGGTTCGCCGACACCTCTCACCTTGGGATCGTTCTCGAGTTCGCGAACCTCGATGACTGGACATTGATAGATCCGCATGGCTTCGTGGTGGTTGTAGTTGGTCTGCTGCACCGCGCCCTTTGCGTAAGTGAGTTCGCAGTTGATGGCGTGGCCGAGCCCCCAGACCACCCCTCCCTGCACCTGGTTCTCGAAATTGATGGGATCGACGACCTTGCCGACGTCGACAGCGACCCAGACCTTGTCGATCCTGATGCCCTGGTCCGTCGCCGTGACTTCGACGACTTCGGCCGTCGGCGTCCCGAACGCTTCCACGAACGCGACGCCGCGGCCTTTGCCGTTGCCGAGCGGTCCCTTCCAATCCGACATCTCCGCGAGCGTCTCCAGCAACTTGCGGTAGGTCGGAACCGCGCACATCTCGATGCGCGCCTTCAACGGATCGAGACCGGCCGCATGGATCAGTTCGTCGATGAAGCTTTCGGTAAAGAAGCCGGCCGTCGAGGCCCCGACCGACCGCCACGTCGTGCACGGGGAGAGCCCCTTCGCCTCATAGGTCGTGGCCCGGAAATTCGGGATGTCGTAATAGACGTTCCACAAGCCGGCGGCCAATTGGGCATCGGGCTCCTTCGAGGGCACACCCGAACGCTCGAGCAACCCCTTCAACGGAGCCGTCGAGGCCAATTGCAGATCGGCCGCGACGATCTTCCCCTTGTCGACGCTCCCCTTGTGTCGGGCGATCGCAATCTGTCGCGGAATATCCTGGAGAAAATCCTCCTCGCGTGAGAAGACGAGCTTGATCGGCGTCCCGCGCATCTGGTTTGCAATTTCGGCCAGGACACGCACGTTCTCGTATTCGAGACGGTGCCCGAAACTTCCGCCGGTCCATTGATTGTGAAAGGTGACCTGTTCCGGCTTGAGGCCGATCGCCGCCGCCGCGACGGACTGCACGAATTGAGGGCTCTGATGGCCGACCCAGATCTCCATCCCGGCGTCGGTGACGACGGCCATCCCGTTAAGCGGCTCCAGGGGCTGATGCGCCACGTAGGGTGCGCGATACTCCGCCTCGACCAGCGTGCCACCCCTCAATCCAGCTTCGACATCGCCGATTTTCCGCCACTCCTTGCCCAGGAATTTCTGGCTTGAACGACGCCTCCAGAACCTTCCAATGGTCGGCTTGCTCGGCGGGGTACGCCGACGGCGCCCACTCGCAATCGACGGCTTCGACCGCCTTCATCGCGTACCAGCTATTCGTCGCGATCACCGCGACGCCATTTTTGATCTCGAGGATCTTTTTGACCCCCGGCATCGACTGCGCCTTGCTTGCGTCGTACGATTTGAGGGGCTGACCCTTGTTGGGGTTCAGCTTGACGGAGGCGAACATCATGCCGTCCATCTTCAGATCGATGCCGAACTTCAACTCGCCCATGACCTTCGATCGAACATCGAGGCGCATCATCGGCTTGCCCAGAATTCTCCATTTGGACGGGTCGCGCAGCTTCGCATTGAGCACCGGCGGAATCTTCGCGGCTTCCGCCGAGAGTTCGACGTAGGGAATTTTGGTGCCGTCGGGCAGGATCACATGGCCGGATTGGGTGCGGATGTCAGCCACAGAGACGCCCGAACGTTTGGCCGCCGCGGCCTTCAGCGTCTCGCGCGCGACCGCGCCGGCAATGCGCAACTTTTCGTACGTGTCCGGGACCGTGCTTGACCCGCCCGTCATCTGCAGGCCGGACTTTCTGAGAGATTCGAGCGCGGCGGCGCGGGCCGCTTCGGCGGCCGGGCTTTGGTCGGCGGCCAGGAAGGGCGCATTCTCATCTGCAAAGCCGGTATTAAAGTAGACGGGACTAGGCCCTGCGAACCGAATTACGAACTGGCCGGGATCGAGGTCCATCTCTTCGGCGATCATGAGCGGCTGGACGGAACCGACGCCCTGACCGATGTCGGCGTGTTGTGCAATAAGCGTTATTTTTTCCGGGCTTATCTCGACCCAAGGATTGAAGGTCACGGAGTTGGGTCCGAGGCCGGCGGCCAATGGATTGCCATTCGCGGTCGTACCAGCCTGTGCGGCATCGCTGTAGGAGCCGAAAGCGATGCCGCCGGCTATAGCGGCTGAAGCGACAATGAAGGTCCGACGGGAAAGGCTCTGTATGTCGCCCATGTCACTTCTCCGCCATCTTTGCGGCTGCCGCATGGATTGCAGTGCGAATGCGCGGATAGGTTCCGCAACGACATAGATTGCCGGACATCACCTCGTTGATCTCCTCGTCCGTTGGCTTGGGGATCAATTCAAGAAGCGAAATGGCCTGCATGATCTGGCCGGTCTGGCAATAGCCGCACTGCGGAACCTGATGCTCGATCCAGGCCTGCAGAACCGGGTGTGCGTCTCTATTACCCAACCCTTCGATCGTGACTACCGACTTACCCGCGACTTCGCCGATATGCGACTGACAGGAACGGACAGCTGTTCCGTCTATCTGGACGGTGCAGGCGCCACATTGCGCTACCCCGCAGCCGTACTTGGGACTTGTGATACCGAGCTCGTCGCGCAACACCCAAAGCAAAGGCATCTCAGGAACTACGTCAACTTGGTGCTTAATCCCATTGACCGTGAGCTCGATCATTTCGATATGTCCCTTCGCGGATGTTGTCGTCCTCTCTTCCGGAGCAGCTGTACCCCGGTTAACGTGACTTAGGCTTTAAGGCTGCCAACCGAGTGGTTTCGATCGGTCAAGGAGAGCGGCAGCGTGTGCTGCATAATAGCGCACGGATGTTGGCGCCTATCTGTCGATCGCCATGCGCGTTCAGGATCATGAAGGCCCCCGCAAGTTCTCCCGCAGGACGTGAGGCCGAACAAACACCTCGCCAACAGGACTAGCAAAACGAGCGCGGTTGAACTTAGCTACCGGTATGTTCAGCGTGCTCCTGAAGCCTCAATATTGTCAAACCGAATTCCCGCAGCATCGGCTCTCTGTTGCGAATTCGCACGATGACAGTGCATCCTTGAGAACTGTGAGAAACAACGAGGGCGTAGCTCGCTACCCAAATCCGGCGAACACCTCGACTGCGCGTCTCCGCGACGAAAGCATTCAATAATGCGTGCGAGTAGCCGCGTCCCCGATGTGCCTTGTCAATCCGCATCTGCTTAAGTTCAGAAGTGCCTGCCCACGTATAGGACGCCCTGCAACCCAAACAGGTGAAGTAAGCCGCCTCTGTCTGACACTGTTTTTTTGATTTTGATCAAAACTGGGAGGCGGCTCTTTGGTATGATGGGTAGAGGTTAGAGGGTATCTATGTTTACAAACCTCAATATTGATCCCAACCAGAGACCTCGGCTTCTTGGCGAGCTTGGCGCTCTGTCTCATACGAAGGTTAGTTCGGGCGAGTTTAGGTACAAGAGAGGCACCGAGATTTTCGGAGAAGCGGAGCCGGCAGATTACATATACCAGGTGGTTAGAGGCGCGGTTCGCTGTCACAAGCTTTTAGCTGACGGCCGCCGCCAGATCGGCGCGTTTCACTTGGCGGGTGATATCTTCGGCCTCGAAAATGGCGATTTCCATCGTTTTACAGCCGAAGCCATCGCTGATACCACCGTTCTCCTCATGAAACGCGAAAGCCTGGAGCGCGTGGCGAAAACCGATTCTGCTATCGTTCGCAGCATCCTGAACATGACGACGGACAATCTCCAGCATGCTGAGAACCACATGCTGCTCCTGGGACGCAAGACCTCGGTCGAACGGGTGGCTGCGTTTCTCCTTGAGATGGATCGTCGCTTGACGGGGGCCGGAGTGATGGCCCTTCCGATGTGCCGCCGCGACATTGCCGACTATCTCGGACTTACCCTTGAGACTGTATCACGAGCGCTTTCTGTACTCCACAAGAAGGGCTTTCTCAAGTTCCTTGGGCACACTCAGCGTGAGATTGTGGTTCTAGATCCAGCTGGCTTAGCTGAGCTGGATAAGTAGCATTCTGGCCAGGGGCGCGAACGCGAAGACTGAAAGTAACCCGACTACGGCCAAGACGGCGCTAAGACGACATCCGTCGGTGGCCCACGAAGTTGCTCTCACGAGCGCCAGTCCGGATTTTGATCTGGATCAGTTTTATCACTGACCAGTCCCTGTACATTCTGAACGCGAAGTGCTGCGACCGTCCTGTTCGACGCGCCTATCTTCGAAGAAGGGGGGAGCGTCAACCGTCATAACTGAAGTGAGTAGCGTCATGCTTATCAAGACACTCACGTTGCATTCACTCACCTATCTCGTGGGCATTACTAGTTCAGTGGCGGTGCACCAGGTCATTCCTTCGGACACGTCACGTCTCCTGTCCGGTACCCGCACGACTGCAATAATTACTCAGCAGATCGCCAATCGCTCGAGTAAGAGTGACAGGCTGCCAATCAAGCAAGCAAAGCCTCAAGTTAATGACAAAGCACCTGTACAGGTGCCTGCACAAATCACTCCAAATCCGAAATTCAAAACCGATTGTAGGCCGCCAATTGATATCCTTGGGCGCTGCTTTGCAGACGCTAGAGTGAACCACGAGGTCGCATAGTCCGTTCGTGGCACGAACCGGACCAGCCGGACCGGTCTGATGATGTCCGTCGTTCGGGGCAGAGCGGAAGCGGCTGAAAGTAGAGTTTGCGGTCGGAAATGATCCAGCAATTTGAGCTAGATCAAGGTCGTCAGCGCCGGGAGGAGCACGCTGTTCTGCGATATTTTCTCTATCCAGGGAGAGAACAGATGAGTTTTCCGAGATTGTGGACAAGTAGCCAAGACCTGATGGACCCATTCCGAGCCATGCGACGCGAAATGGAAAACGTGTTTCGTGCATTCGATCAGGGTTCGTCGTCACCCAACATTGGGGCAGGCGCGCCGGCAATCAGTGTGGCGGAAACAAAGGATGCTTTCGAAGTGACAGCCGAACTTCCGGGCGTCGATGAGAAAGACATCAAGGTCAGCCTTGATGAGAACCAACTGGTCATTTCCGGTGAGAAAAAGGCGGAAAGTACGAAAGAGGAAAAGGACTGGCATGTCGAGGAGCGGAGCTACGGCTCGTTCTACCGGTCTATGTCGCTGCCTTTCGAGCCGGAAGACGGAGCCGTCGACGCGCATTTCGACAAGGGCGTGCTGCGTCTTACGATCAAGAAGCCTGCCAAGGCGGCAAAGGTCACCAAGACAATCGATATCAGGACGGGCGCTCCACTGAGCGTGGACGCCAACAAGGCCGCTGCGCCGAACAAGGCCGCTTAGTCCCCAATGATCGTTACAAGAGCACTCAGAGACCGGAATTGTTGACCCAATTCCGGTCTCCTATGAGGCACGTTTGAGACATGCCACGATGTCCGCTCTATGGTCGCATTTGCTGCGCGGATATCGTCAAAGCGTTGGAAATGATCCAAAGCCATCAATGCCGCGTTGTGTCCGCCATGTACACCACTGACGATCGCGACAGCGAGCGTTGATTGCGCTTCGGCGCCCAACTCCAACCATCGAGTGGGGAGTCAAGTAAGATCAAAAAGAGCCGTGTATCGCGAGCGCAACGCAGATGAAAGCTCGACCAGAGTAGCGGCTGCCCGGGCGAGAACCGGGACTGAGGATTGATATCACTTGTGCGAAGTAATGGGCCGGGGGGTAGAGGTTTCTTTGAGGAGGTTCGAAATGTACACGCGCGCTCTGGGACTCACGATATCTGCTCTTATTCTGGCGCATGGCGCTGTCGGTGCGATTGCACAGGACCGAATGACACAGCAACCAGATCAGCAACAAATGCAATCCCATTCTACGGACCACGAAGACGCGGGCACGATGCGGCAAGGCGGTATGATGGGGAGCGGCATGATGGGAGGACATATGACGGGGCGCGGCATGATGGGTGGCGGCGCGATGGGGCCACCAATTATGTTCCGCATGATGTTCGCTCTGATGGATGCCGATAGCGACGGGACCATCTCATTGCAGGAGTTTCAGGCGGCTCACGAACGAATTTTCAAGGCAATGGACAGCAACAAAGATGGCAAGCTTACCCTCGAGGAGATGCAAGCGTTTATGCACGGGACCAGATGATCGGTTCCGCGGCAAGATCCCGGTCCGCCGCAGTTCGCCCGGACGTCCGACGACTACTTGAATTTATGGATTCGCGCCCTGGCCTAACGCTTCGCTCGAAGACAACAAAGACAGCAGGCGCGTTTGCGTGATCCCGCGATTTTCCCCAATCCATCCGACGCGATTTGCGCTTCCCGGCCTGAACTGATTTGCCCGACGGGCTGATTTCCCGAAATAGCGTCAAGCCCGCTTGCGAAAAATATTTCGCTTTTTCAGAAGCGCAAATCAGTTGTATGGTTCGCGCCGTCCCGCGCTCGCTACCAGAGGCGCTTCGCGATCGTCACGAAACGTGGCGCGGGATGCGATGGACGCTTTCGCTTCACTTGACGAAGGAAGCTGATCGCGGACGGCGAAGGCGTGTGGTCCTGATCCCCCGACGCGACGCTGGGATCAAGCTCTCGCGAGACGTTTTGCGAGAGCGACGGTGGCTATCAAGCCCGGACACCGGGGAGAGCGCGTATAAGTCGCAAAACCATTGCGCAGGGAATGTCGGAGGCGGATTCAAACGGTCGTCGCAACACCACGCTTTGGAGGTTGCGATGAAGGTTCGAAAGAGGCGATCAACCCGGGCGCCGCTGCGATCGCCGGGACGGCCGTCTGTTGCGGGGCGCGATGAACGGGATAGATTTTGGCGAGCAATCGCCACGGGGTTGAGCAGCGAAGATGCTGCGCTGAAGGCTGGAGTGTCACAAGCTGTCGGAACCAAATTGTTCCGGAAGGCGGGCGGCATGCCACCAGCGATGTTCAGATCTTCGGCAAAGCCGCTTTCCGGGCGGTACCTCTCGTTGGCGGAGCGCGAGGAGATCGCGCTCCTCAATGTGCAGGGCCATTCTCTACGGGAGATTGGGCGGCGCCTCGGACGGGCTGCCTCGACAATCTCCCGTGAACTGGATCGCAATGCAGCCACCCACGGCGGCGGGATGGCATATCGGGCGACGACCGCTCAGTGGCATGCAGATCGATCGGCCTGCCGCCCCAAGCCGACCAAGCTTGCGCTCAACATCGCCTTGCGCACTTATGTGGAAGACCGGCTTGCCGGTGTCGTCGCGGCCCCAAGCGGCGCTCGCGTTCGTAATCCCGCCGTTCGGTGGAAAGACCGTCGGCCGGGCCCGCGCAAGGATCGGCGATGGCCTAAAGCCTGGAGCCCCGAGCAGATTGCCCGACGCTTGCCGATCGACTTTCCGGACGACGAGACGATGCGCATCAGCCACGAAGCTATCTATCAAGCCCTTTTCGTTCAGGGCCGTGGAGCGCTGAGCCGTGAGCTGACGGCCTGCTTGCGAACAGGACGTGCGTTACGAATGCCCAGGGCGCGCGTGGGCAAGCGAGGCAAAGGCTTTGTCTCGCCAGAGATCATGATCAGTGAGCGTCCCGCTGAAGCTGCAGATCGAGCGGTGCCTGGGCATTGGGAGGGGGACCTGATTGTCGGTCTCGGCAGTTCGGCAATCGGCACGCTGGTCGAACGCACGACGCGCTTCACGATGCTACTGCACCTTCCCCGGTTGGCGGGGTATGGCGACGGTCCACGCGCCAGAGGCGGACCTGCGCTCTCCGGACACGGAGCCGAAGCCGTGCGCGAGGCGATCACGCGTACCATCATCACCTTGCCCGAAAAACTGCGTCGTTCGCTAACCTGGGATCAGGGAGCCGAAATGTCTCAGCACAATCGTCTCAAGATCGATGCGGGTATCAAGGTCTACTTTTGCGATCCAAGAAGCCCGTGGCAGCGCGGCACAAACGAGAACACCAACGGGCTGCTGCGGCAATACTTCCCGAAAGGCACAGACCTGAGCATCCACAGCGTGGACGAGATATCCGCAGTGGCAGCGGCTCTCAATGCCCGGCCGAGAAAGACCCTCGGCTGGAAAACACCAGCGGAAGCGCTTGACGAGTTGCTGGCATGAGTGAAAGCGTGGTGTTGCGACGACCGTTTGAATTCGCCGGACTGTGCGGCGTACCTGTGGTGACTAACTCGTGTGTTTTCTACCCTACACACGAGGCTGCGGGTGCGGCTGGCATCCGGCATTCCCTGCGCCCTCTGATTTCCGAGGGACACGAACGATGCATCACTCGGGCGCAATTGTGTCGCGAGAAGGAGAAGCCGTGTGCGGCTATCCGAAATCTGAATTCGTAGGATGGGTTGAGCGAACGCGAAACCCATCAGAAGATGCTGATGGGTTTCGCTGCGTTCAACCCATCCTACGTGCTGCGCCGCTCGGCGCTAGCTCAGCCCCTCATAGACCATGAAGCCGCGGGCGATTTTGAGCTTGCGCAGCGCGCGCGGCACGATCTTTTCCGGCGGCGGATGGATATAGCGCCACGAGGTCAACGCGAGCTCGCCAAGCGTGTCGCCATGGGTTTCGAAGGGCGCGAGCATGCCGGTCAGGCTGATCGGCGCGTGGGCGCGGTTGTTGAAGGGGAGCAGCAGCAGCTCGAGATGAGTGGTCGCTCCGCCCGGCGTCGTTGCGGTGAGGCCGGCGATCGCCGGCAGCATCTCGTCGCCGACGGCGGCAACGATCTCCTCGATCTCGCCCCGGCTCTCCGCGGCAAAGAGGGCGGCGAAGCTTTGGTCTTTCACATCGCGGCCGAACAGGGCGCAGACGCGGGTGCCGGCAACGCGGAAGGGATAGCCGGCAGCCGGATCGTAGGAGAGCACGAAAATGTCGCCGAGCAGCTCACGCAGCGAGGCCGGCTCGATTTCGCTGCGGTCAGGCGCACGCGCGTCGCCGCGCTTGGCGTCCCAATAAGCGAAAAACTCCCGGCTGGAAGGATGCTTCATATTACAAACTCACCCCCGCGTGGGCTTCGGTGGGACAATTCTGTCCCGATTTCGCGCACGCGCATTCCCGAAAACACTTGTGCCGGAGGGACTGTGCAGCGTCCATGCCGTGGCGGTGCGGGTGGGCTGCTTTGCGCCGTTAAGGTTAAATTAACGATGTGGTTGCGGCGGCCGGCCACACCCCGCTACGGTCTTGCCATCACGTCTCGCCGGTTTTTCTCCAGGTTCCCTGCGAGGCGCATGACAGGTGGCGTCAAACGGACTGGTCAGGCTGTCGGGGAGGGGTGGGGATGCACCCGGGCCCCGCGACCAAAGATCAACGCGATGAGGGAGGGTGTTCTCAGCACCCTCCCTTTACTTTTTCGAAAACGCGATGTTGTGCGCCGCCGCTGCATTTGTGCACTTGCACAAACGGGGCAAAGGCGCCTATCTCAAGGCCGTCCCTTTTTGAAGCGCCGCTGAAGGTCTTCTTGTCCTTGGAATCCCCGCAAGACCCGACACAGGACAGCCTGCCAGGATTGCCGGCAGAGCTCGCGCAGCACCCGTCGCACGAGCCGATCCTGACTTTGCCGCCGGCGCTGACGGCCTATGTGCTGCTGATCGCGATCATCCATCTGCGCGTCTTCCTGCCGCTGAACTGGGAGGAATGGACCATCGATGTGTTCGGCTTCATCCCGAAGCGCTACGACACCACGCTGCTTGACGTGACGTTCCCGGGCGGGGCCGGCGCCAAGGTATGGACTTTCGTGACCTATTCGCTCCTGCACGCCAATTTCAGCCATATCGGCTTCAACGTGCTGTGGCTGTTGCCGTTCGGCAGCGCGCTGGCGCGGCGCTTTGGCGCGGTGCGGTTCTTTGTGTTCATGGCAGTGACGGCCGCAGCCGGCGCGCTCGCGCATCTCGTCACCCATGAGCATGCGCTGGCGCCGATGATCGGTGCGTCGGCGTCCGTATCGGGGACCATGGCGGCGGCAATCCGCTTTGCCTTTGTGAAGGGCAGTTTCCTTTCCTTCTCCCGCGGCGATGCCGATGCCGCCGCCAAAGTTCCGGCGCTGTCGCTGTGGCAGGCGCTGCGCAATGGCCGCGTGCTCGCGTTCCTGGCGATCTGGTTCGGTGTCAACATCGTCTTCGGTATCGGCTCGATCGCGATCGGCATGGGCGAGGGCCAGAGCGTGGCCTGGCAGGCGCATATCGGCGGTTTCTTCGCGGGGCTAGTGCTGTTCTCGCTGTTCGATCCGGTGCCGCGCAGCGAAAGCGATGCTGCGACTGCGTTGTCGAATCCGCCGCACCAGCGCGAACATTAGGTCAGTTGCAGTGACTGATTGCACAGTCGAGTGATTTCATTCATCATCCGCCAAGCAACGACAAGAGCTGCCGGCACAACGTGACGCGCTCGCCAGGAGCGCCGGAAACAAAATTGGCGCCAGGCTGTTGTGTTAACTCTCAACAATACGACCCCATCTTTGAAGCGGGTCGGGCGGATTCAGGGAGGCAATCATGACGGTGCGAGCAATCCTCGATACCAAGGGCCATCAGGTCGAAACCGTGCAGCCGGGCGCAAAG
>CAVUCB010000097.1:0-23084 GCA_963739755.1 uncultured Alphaproteobacteria bacterium
GTGGAGAACGCGCTGTCGCGCACCACCTCGACCTTCCGCCGTAATTCCACTACACGCGGATCGTTCACGCAGGCGTCGGTGAATTGGTCGAGCCCCGCTTTGCCATGCACCAGCGCCGCTGCGACCGCATGCTGCACGCTGACCTGCAACTCCCGTCCCGTCGAAATCTCGGGACGGTCGGTGCGATGGGCGAGCAGCGGATTGCCGCGCACCACGACGCGCGTCACCTCGGCGGAGGGATGCTCGCGCCGCCAATCCAGCACACAGTCGAGCACCGGATGGATGACGAAGCCGCATGGATAGGGCTTGTAGGAGGTCGCCATGATCTCAAAGCTGTGGCCAAGTCCGTCGGTCACTTTTGACAAGTCGGGCGTATCGCCCATCGCGTTGTAAAAACCCTGGCGGCCGGCCAGCGGCTCGGCTGGTCCGTCAAAACCCTTTTGCGCGAGCAGCGCCGACCACAGCCCGTTCCGCGCGGCGTTGCCGACGCTCACGCTCTTGGCCGGCATGCCCAGGCATTCGCAGAGCCCCGACGATTGCGTGGACGCGGTGCCGAGCGCAGACACCAGTTGCTGCGCATTGAGGCCAAGCAGCTTGCCGGCGCCAACGGCGGCGCCAAACACGCCGCAGGTCGAGGTGATGTGCCAGCCCTTGTCGTAATGCTGCGGCGAGATCGCAAGCCCGATGCGCGCCTGCACCTCATTGCCGAGGATGAAGGCAAGCAGCAGCTTTGGCCCGCCCACCTGGCGCAACTCGGCGAGCGCAAGCAGCGCAGGGGCCACCGGCGCGGTCGGATGGATCACGGTGCGCAAATGCGTGTCACAGAAATCATGGACATTGGCCGATGCCGCGTTGAGGAAGGCGGCGCTCAGCGCATCGATGCGCTCGGCCCGCCCGATCACGGTCGCGGGCCTGCCGCCTGAAAATTCGGCAAGCGAGGCCAGCGCGATATCGACCGGCTGTGTACGGCAGCCAGCCAGCGCCACGGCAAACAGGTTGATGAAGGAGCGCTTGGCCTGATGGCGAACCTCGGGCGGAACATCCTCCCACCGCGCTGCCGCGACATAATGCGCAAGCACCCCGGTGACATCAGACTTTTGCAGCATGTTTCCTCCCGTTTTGGCGGCAGCATCGGCTTGCCTTCGAAAAAGCGCAACAGCCCTGTGCGATAGACCGCACAAGCGTTTTTGCATTATGGTGTGGGCCAAGAAACAGGGCCAAGAGCAGACCCGCCGTCAATCGGGCGTATCAGGGGAGATGTTGTCTCATGCGAACGCGTGTTTTTGCGCTGGCCTTCGTACCTGGTGGCCGGCGCGGCGACGGGTCCAGCCCGCGCCGATGACTATCCGACGCATCCGATCCGGCTGATCGTGCCGTTTGCCGCCGGCGGCGCCGCCAACTCGGTGGCGCGCATTGTCGGCAAGCGCATGGGCGACGCGCTCGGGCAGACCATCGTGGTCGAAGACCGCGGCGGCGGCGGCGGCATCATCGGCGCCGAGATCGTGAGAAACTCCGATCCCGATGGATATACGCTGCTGCTCGGCCAGTCCGGTCCAATCTCGATCAATCCCGGCATCTACCCGAAATTGTCTTACGATCCGGAAAAGGATTTCATGCCGGTGTCGATGACGACATCCTATCCCTATGTGCTCGTGGTCAATCCCTCGCTCGGCGTGAAGACGGTGGCCGAGCTGGTGGCGCTCGCCAAAAGCAAACCGGGCCAGCTGAATTACGGCACCGCCGGCGTTGGCGCTTCCAATCATCTCGCGACCGAGCTGTTCGACAGCAAGGCCGGGATCAAGATGACGCACATCCCCTATCGCGGCACCTCGCTCGCGGTCGCCGACCTGATCTCCGGGCAGGTGCAGGTGGTGTTCGCCGACCCGGTCTCTGCACTATCGCAAGTGCGCGCCGGCACGCTGACGGCGCTCGCCGTCACCAGCAAGGAGCGCTCGCCGGTCGCGCCCGACCTGCCGACCATTGCCGAAAGCGGCTATCCCGGTTTCGACGCCATCGCCTGGCACGGCATCATGGCGCCGGCCGGCACGCCGCCCGCCATCATCGAGCGGCTCAATGCCGAGATCATCAAGGCGCTAAAGGACCCGGAAACCGCAAAGCTGATCGAGCAACAGGCGATCCAGGTCGTCGGCAACTCGCCAAAGGCCTTTGCCGACTTCATCAAGCAGGACATCGTGCTCTGGAGAGGCGTGGCGCAGGAGGCGCAGGTCGAAGTGAAGTAGCCGCAGCATCGCACTTCACTGCCCGCGCCGCTGAACGCGCCCTTGCCGAGATCGACTTTCTGCCAATGATCCCCGCGGTCCGCTTGCGCTGATGGGCCCTCCCCGGTAATCCTAACCGGTGAGGTTAATATGTTCCATCATGTTGAAGCGACAAACCGGTTCTGGATAACAGCGAAACCGCCGGCGGCGCTCTGGCATGCCGTTTGCTTATTTTGAGGGATAGTGGCTCTTGGATTGACCATAAGATGGCATTTCAGCTGGTTTGCGTAGAATGCGGCAGTGTCGGGGTGATCATTGACGGCTCGGAGCTGGCGCCCCCGTCCACCATCGTCAGATGCGGCTATTGCCAGTCGTCGCGTGGAACCCTTGGCGATCTCCGCATCGCCGCCGCAAACGCCTAGAGCTGGGCAGGCGCTCTGTGCGGGAGCATGTTGTGCTGCCGCCTGTGTGCAGAGGCGCCCACGCGCCGAAGGATATTTCATGAAGTCATTGTTGACAGGCTTTGAAGGACTTCACCGGCGTCGATACACTCGAGATCGACGTCGACAGCCGCACGACCGTCCCGTCCTACCGCATGACCGTCGCGGCATAGGCGGAGACGGAACTCTTGATGGCTAATTGGCTTAATTCGCGAAATTTGTGGACATGTAAAAGCTGGCTCATCAGCGCCTGCACACAAAAAAATCTAGTTCGTGATCCAGCGCCTGCTGCCATGACGGCATAGTGACACCGAAGACGTCACGAAGCCGCGTCAAGTCGAGCCGCGAATTGGCCGGACGTTTCGCCTTGGTGGGAAACTCGCTTGTCGCAATGGCGATCACTTTCTCGGCTTGCAGCTTGACGCCCCGCGACTTTAGGCCTGCAACGATCGCGGTAGCGAATCCATGCCAGCTGGTCTCGCCCGCGCAGACCACGTTGACGACCCCACCCCTGTTTCGCCAGCAGACCGCCAATATTCGGCATGCCGGCTTGCAAAATGCCGATCACGGCATCGGAGATGGCCTTGGCTGTCGTCGGCGCCCCGATTTGGTCGGCCACGACGCGAAGTTCGGTGCGTTCGCCGGCGAGCCGGGCCATCGTCCGCAGGAAGTTGGCGCCTTCAGCCGCATAAACCCAGGAGGTACGAATGATCAGGTGGGCCCCGCCTGCTGCCTTGATCAGCGTTGTCGCCGGCCAATTTGCTCGCGCCGTAGACGGAGAGCGGCCCGGTCGCACTGTCCTCGCGTCGCGGAGCGTTGCCAGAACCGTCGAACACATAGTCGGTCGAAAAATGGACCATCGGCACGTCATACGCAGCTGCCCAGCGCGCGATCACAGCCGGCGCCTCGGCGTTGATCAAAAAAGCGAGTTCGCGCTCATCCTCGGCGCGATCGACCGCGGTATAGGCCGCCGGGTTGACGATGAGGTCGGGCATTGCCCGATCGAGAATTGCTGTCAGCGTGTCGGGTTTCGAAAAATCGAACTCGCCGAGCTTTGGAGCTACGACGGTGCCAAGTCTCTCCAGCAGCGGAAGCAACGCGCCACCGACCTGCCCTTCAGTTCCGGTGAGAAAGATCCGCATCAGATCTGTCCATAAGCCGGGAGGTTTTCGACATCGGCCAACAGCGGCGCGGCTGCGTCCTTTGCCGACAAAGATGGATTAGCCAGTCCCCAATTGATGCCGATCGCCGGATCGTCCCAGCGCACCGAAATCTCGTCCTTGGGGCTATAGAGATCGTCGCACTTATAGAAGAAATCGGCGCTCTCGGAGAGCACCACAAAGCCGTGCGCGAAGCCGCGCGGCACCCACAGCTGCCGGCGGTTTTCCTCGCTCAATTCCGCGCAACATGTCGCCCAAAATTCGGGCTGCCACGGCGCACATCCACGGCGACGTCGAGCACCCGGCCGCGCATCACGCTGACGAGCTTGCCTTGCGTAACAGGATTTTGCAGGTGCAGGCCGCGCAACACGCCGTAGCCGGAACGAGACATGTTGTCCTGGACAAAAGGCCTGGAGATGCCGGCTTCGGCATAGCGCTTCGCCTGGAAGCATTCGAGGAAAAAGCCGCGCTGGTCACCGAATAATTGGGGTTCCAAAATGAGGACTTCCGGGAGTTCGGTCGCAATCACCTTCATGACATTCCAATGTCCCAACCAGCGCAATTAACCCATTAATTTCAGCGCTCTTGTGCAGCGCAAGGCATCTGTTAGCATGCCGGCCGGCTGGCCGGCCAAGGTTAATTTGGGCTGAGATTAATTTGATGAAGGGCATTATTCTTGCCGGCGGAACGGGCTCGCGTCTTTACCCGGTGACGACGGTTGTCTCCAAGCAGCTGCTTCCGGTCTTCGACAAGCCGATGATCTATTATCCACTCTCGACGCTGATGCTGGGTGGAATCCGCGACATTCTCATCATCTCGACCCCGCAGGATCGTCCGTTGTTCGAACGCCTGCTCGGCGATGGTTCCGAGATCGGTCTGCGGTTTTCCTACGCAGTCCAGGAGAACCCGCGCGGGCTCGCCGACGCCTTCATCGTCGGCCGCGATTTCATCGGCGACGATTTCGTGGCGCTGGTGCTCGGCGACAACATTTTCTACGGACACGGATTGCCGGAGATGCTGACCAAGGCCGCCAGCCGCAACAGCGGCGCGACGGTTTTCGGTTATGTGGTCAACACGCCCGAGCAATATGGCGTCGTCGAACTCGACGACAGCGGCCGCGCGCTCTCCATCGAGGAGAAGCCGAAGCAGCCGAAATCCAATGTCGCGGTGACCGGGCTCTATTTCTACGACAACGACGTGCTCGACATCGCCGCCAAGATCAAGCCGTCGGCGCGCGGCGAGATCGAGATCACCGACGTCAACCGCGCCTATCTCGAACGCGGCGATCTCTATGTCGAGGTGCTGGGCCGCGGCTTTGCGTGGCTCGATACCGGCACCCACGCCTCGCTGGTCGAGGCGAGCCACTTCGTGCAGATCCTCGAGCAGCGCCAGGGCCTGCGCATCGCCTGCCCCGAGGAGATCGCGCTGCGGCAGGGCTACATCACGCTTGCCGCAATTCGACGAGGTGGCGCGCAAGACCGCCAAGAGCAGCTACGGCGAATATCTGATGTCCGTATCCCGTTCCTTCAAGCATTGATGCGCGCGTGGAACATGAACATGCGCTTCAAGGGCTCCACGATCTTCGTCACCGGCGGCGCCGGCTTCATCGGCTCCGCCGTGGTGCGGCATCTGCTGCGCGACACCGAGGCGCGCGTCGTCAATATCGACAAGCTGACCTATGCGGCGAACCTCAATTCGCTGCCCGGCGCGGCCGGCCATCCGCGCTACGCCTTCGAGCAGGCCTGCATCTGCGAGGGCGATGAGCTGCGCAAGCTGTTCGAGAAATACCAGCCGGACGCGGTGATGAATCTCGCGGCCGAAAGCCATGTCGACCGCTCGATCGACGGCCCCGGCGAGTTCATCAAGACCAACATCGTCGGCACCTTCACGCTGCTGCAGGAAGCGCTGCGGCACTGGCGCTGGCTTATCGCCGGCCAAGCGCGCTGCCTTCCGCTTCCTGCACATCTCGACCGACGAGGTGTTCGGCTCGCTCGGCGACGATGGGCTGTTCACGGAAGACGACCGCCTACGCGCCGAACTCGCCCTACTCCGCAAGCAAGGCCTCGTCCGACCATCTGGTGCGCGCCTGGCGCGAGACCTACGGGCTGCCGGCGCTGGTGACCAACTGCTCGAACAATTACGGCCCCTATCATTTCCCGGAAAAGCTGATCCCGCACATGATCATCAAGGGGCTCGCGGGCGAGAAGCTGCCGGTCTATGGCGACGGCACAGAACATCCGCGACTGGCTCTACGTCGAAGATCACGCGAGGGCGTTGACGCTGGTGCTGGAGCGCGGCGCGGTCGGCGAGACCTATAATGTCGGCGGCCGCAACGAGCGCACCAACCTGCATGTGGTCGAGACGATCTGCGATCTGCTCGACGAGATGTCGCCGGCCGCTAGCGGGTGCGCGGCGCGACCTGATCTCGTTCGTGACCGACCGGCCGGGCCACGACCGCCGCTACGCCATCGACGCCTCCAAGCTCGAGCGCGAGCTCGGCTGGAAGGCCGAGGAGAATTTCGAAACCGGGATTGCCAAGACGGTGCGCTGGTATATCGACCAGCAGCCGTGGTGGCGGGCGATCCTCAATCGGGGGTATAGTGTGGAACGGCTGGGATTGACCAAACCGGCTCAACCGCACTTGGCGCGGGAAGCCGCCAAGTGAGCGTCAACCTGAAACGAGACCTGCATTTTGGATGACGCGGGACAAGCTCGCCCGATCTGTTCGGCCTGATCGCGGTCCGCGCCGGCCGGGCGATCATGCGCCTGCGCGAGACCGGAACGAGCACCCAGTACAAGGGCGACGGCTCGCCGGTGACCGCCGCGGACTTCGAGGCCGACGAGATCATCCGCCACTGCCTCGAACGGAACGTGCCCGGATTTGCCGGTCATTACGGAAGAAACTTGCACGGCCTGCATCCTTCGTCGATGCGGATCGTTTCATCCTGGTCGACCCGCTTGACGGTACCAAGGAGTTCATCCAAGGCACGCCGCGAGTTCACGGTCAACATCGCGCTGATCGAGCACAAGAAGCCGGTGGTGGGCGCGGTCTATGCACCGGCGTTGCGGCGACTATATGTGGGCGGCTCGAATGCCTACCGGCTGGAGGTCGCCGATCACGACGCCGAGCCGTCCTTCAGCGGCATGCATCCGATCGAGGTCAAGCGGCCGCCGGACGCGGGATGGCGCGTCGTCGTCAGCCGCTCGCATCTCGACGGCGCAACGAAGCAATGGATCGAGCGGTACACCGTTTCGGAGCTCAAGCCGTCGGGGTCGTCGCTGAAATTCTGCGCCGTCGCCGAGGGCGAGGCGGACGTTTACCCGCGCCTGGCGCCGACCATGGAGTGGGACACGGCGGCGGGACATGCCGTGCTGCTGGCTGCCGGCGGCTGCGTCACCGATCTCGACGGACAGCCGATGCAGTATGGAAAGCCGGAATACCGAAATGGCGATTTCATAGCGTGGGGAATACCCCCAGGATTGTCGAAATGAATGCACAAAACATGACGAGACCGGAAACACCTACGCTGCCGCGGCATCTGCGGCGGCTGGAGGCCGAGTCGATCGAAATCATGCGCGACGTCGTTGCCGAGTTCAAGAAGCCGGTCATGCTCTATTCGATCGGCAAGGACTCCAGCGTGATGCTGCACCTTGCCGTCAAGGCGTTCTATCCCGCCAAACTGCCCTTCCCGCTGATGCATGTCGATACGACCTGGAAGTTTCGCGAAATGATCGCCTTTCGCGACGAGACCGCCAGGCGTCTCGGCGTTGATCTGATCGTGCACATCAACAAGGAAGGCGTTGCGCGCGGCATCAACCCGATCGCTTCCGGATCGTCGCTGCATACGCAGGTGATGAAGACCGATGCGCTCAAGCAGGCCCTCGATCTCTACGGATTTGACGCCGCTTTCGGTGGCGCGAGGCGCGACGAGGAAAAGAGCCGCGCCAAGGAACGCATCTTCTCGTTCCGCTCGCCCGGACATGTCTGGGATCCGCGCAACCAGCGGCCTGAGCTCTGGAATCTGTTCAACACCCGGATCCGGCAGGGCGAGACCATGCGCGTCTTCGCCATATCCAACTGGACCGAGCTCGACGTCTGGGAATACATCATGCTGGAGAAGATTCCCGTCGTTCCACTGTACTTTGCCAAGCAGCGCCCGGTGGTTCACCGCAACGGAGCGTTGATCATGGTCGACGACGAGCGCCTCCCGCTGCAGCCGAACGAAAAGCCGGAAATGAAGACGATCCGTTTCCGTACCCTCGGATGCTATCCGCTGAGCGGCGCAATCGAGTCCGGCGCGACCACGATCGAGGAGATCGTCGCGGAAATGCAGGTTGCGACGGTATCGGAGCGCCAGGGACGTCTTATCGACACCGACGAAGCGGCGTCGATGGAGAAAAAGAAGCGGGAAGGCTATTTCTGATGGATACGGATGCCATACAGGGGTTCGGTAGACCCGAGACCAAGGATCAGCTGCGCTTCATCACCTGCGGCTCGGTCGACGACGGCAAATCGACGCTGATCGGCAGGCTCCTGCACGACAGCAAGATGATCTATGAGGATCAGCTGCAGGCGCTGGCGCGCGACAGCGTCAAGCACGGCACGACCGGAGACGATATCGATTTTGCTCTGCTCGTCGACGGACTCGAGGCCGAACGCGAACAGGGCATCACCATCGATGTCGCCTACCGCTTCTTCAACACGCCGCGCCGCTCCTTCATGGTCGCCGATACTCCCGGCCACGAACAATATACCCGCAACATGGCGACCGGCGCATCCAACGCCCAGCTCGCCATTATCCTGATCGATGCCCGCAAGGGCGTGCTGGTGCAAACCAAGCGTCACTCCTTCATTTGTTCGCTGCTCGGCATCCGGCACGTCGTGGTAGCCGTGAACAAGATCGACCTCGTCAATTACAGCAAGGAGGTCTTTGACCGGATCGTCGGCGACTATGTCGCCTTCGCCTCGGGTCTCAACTTCGCCTCCATCGTCCCGATCCCGATGTCGGCACGCTACGGCGACAACATCATCAACCGTTCCGGCAATACCGACTGGTATCATGGTCCCTGCCTGATGGATTATCTCGAGAGCATCGATATCGCATCCGAGACCGCCGGCATGCCCTTTCGCTTCCCGGTACAGTGGGTGAACCGGCCGAACCTGGACTTCCGCGGTTATGCGGGAACGATCGCTTCCGGCAGCATCGCGGTCGGCGATGAAATCGTGGTGGCGGCTTCGGGGCGCAACTCCCACGTCAAGCGGATCGCGACCTATGATGGCGATCTCGCGCTTGCCGAAATTGGCGATGCCGTGACCATCACGCTCGAGGACGAGATCGATATCGGCCGCGGCGACATTCTGGCGAAACCTACGGAACGGCCCGAAGTCGCCGATCAGTTCGCCGCTCACGTGATCTGGATGGACCAGGAAGCGCTGGTCCCGGGTCGGTCCTATGCGTTGCGGGTCGGAACCCAGTCCATCGCCACGGCCAGCATCACCGCGATCAAGTACAAGATCGACGTCAACACACGCGAGCATCTGGCGGCGGCGACGCTCGGCCTGAACGAGATCGGGTTCTGCAACATCACGACAGCGCTGCCCGTCAGTTTCGATGCCTATGAAGCGAACCGCCGCACCGGCTCCTTCATCGTGATCGACCGCTATACCAACCGCACGGTCGGCGCCGGCATGATCGCCTTCGCGCTCCGGCGCGCGACCAACATCGCCTGGCAGCCGCTGTCGATCGGAAAGAAGGAACGGGCCGAGCTGAAGAACCAGAAGCCCTGCATCCTCTGGTTCACCGGGCTTTCGGGCGCGGGCAAGTCGACGATTGCCAACATCGTCGACCAGAAGCTGTTTGCGAAGTCATATCACACCATGCTGCTCGACGGCGACAATGTCCGCCATGGTCTGAATCGCGATCTCGGCTTCACCGAAGCCGACCGCGTCGAGAACATCCGCCGCGCCGGCGAGGTGGCGAAGCTTATGGTGGACGGCGGGCTGATCGTGATCTGCGCGTTCATCTCGCCGTACAAAGCCGAGCGCGAGATGGTGCGCGATCTCGTCGCAAAAGATGAGTTCATCGAGGTCTTCGTCGACACCCCGATCGAGGAATGCGTCCGTCGCGATCCAAAGGGACTTTATTCGAAAGCGAAGTCCGGCAAGATCAAGAACTTCACAGGCATCGACGCCCCCTACGAAGTCCCGAGCAATCCGGAGATTCGCCTAAGCACAGTTGGCCAGAAACCGGAGCGGTTGGCAGACCAAATTATTGAGGATCTCAGCCTCAGAGGAATTGTTCAAGGTGGATGACCTTGCAAGACCATTTACTCTGATTGAAAATCACCTTTCATTCTTGTGCTCGGCCAAGGAGCGCTAGAACCTATCAGGCCCAAGAAAACGAGGACGATCCGGAGCGGAGCCAACCATTTTACAGGGCCTTCTAGGCGGAATTTCCGACTGGGCTAGCGGCTGAGGATATCGGACAACACGCGGGCGACGCCATGCCTTACGGAAGAGCGACTTGAGGGCAGAAACTTGATAGCTTAGAACCTTCATCCGACATCAAAAACATTGGCGCTTCGAACTACATGCTCATTCTTAACTCTCGCATTCGCGCGAACTGCCCATGATCTTGGTCACCGGCGGCGCCGGCTTCATCGGCTCGAATGTCGTGGCCTGTCTCAACGAGGCTGGCCGCACCGACGTCGTCGTCAACGACATGCTCGGCAAGGACGGCAAATGGCGCAATCTCGCCAAGCGGCAGATCGCCGATTTCGTGCCGCCCGCGGAACTCGGCGGCTGGCTGAAGGGTCGCGAGCTCGAAGCCGTTGTCCACCTTGGCGCGATTTCCGCGACCACGGCAACCGATGGCGACGAGATCATCTCCGCCAACTTTCGCTTGTCGCTAGCGCTGCTCGATTGGTGCACGAAACATCGCGTGCCCTTCATCTATTCGTCGTCGGCCGCAACCTATGGTGATCGATCTTCCGGCTTCGACGACGAGTGGTCCTCGTCCGCGCTGCGGCAATTGCGGCCGATGAATCTCTATGGCTGGAGCAAGCATCTGTTCGACCAGCTCGTGGTCGACCGCTTCGAGAGGAAGCAACCCCTGCCCCCGCAATGGGTGGGGCTCAAATTCTTCAACGTGTTCGGACCGAACGAGTATCACAAGGACGCGATGGCGAGCGTGGTGTGCCGCGTCTTCAATTCCGCCAAGGCCGGCCAACCGGTCCGCCTGTTCAAATCCTACCGCGCCGGTATTGCCGATGGCGATCAGCGGCGCGATTTCATCTATGTCGAGGATGTGGTGTCGGTCATCCTCTGGCTTCTGAGGACGCCGCAGGTCTGCGGCATCTACAATGTCGGCACCGGGCAGGCCGGGAGCTTCCGCGAAATGATCACCGCGATGTTTGCCGCACTGGGGCAGCCCGCGAACATCGAGTACATCGATATGCCGCCCGAAATCCGCGACAGCTATCAATACTTCACGCAAGGCGAGATCCGGAACCTTCGGCAGGCCGGTTACAACGCCGGTTTCACCCCCCTCGCCGACGCCACGGAACGTTACGTTCGCGATTATCTCGATCGTCCCGACCGCTATCGGTAGTTCGGCCACCGAGCGAAATGCAGGTAAATTCGGTCATATACGGACTCGAAAACGTGCTATGATTCCGGAGAGGCACACTTCAGGGACACTTTAAATGGTAAATGACGTGGGCGCAGGCATTCCGTTCGAGACGGTGCTCGCGCAGTTTGCATCCCGGCGGATCCTTGTAGTCGGCGACCTAATGCTGGACCGGTTCAGCTACGGTAGCGTGGGCCGGATTTCGCCGGAAGCACCTGCCGCCGTCATCAACCTGAACCGGGTCGAGGAAGCTCTCGGCGGCGCGGGCAATGTCGCGCGCAACATCGATTCCCTCGGCGCGCATTGCGACCTCGTGGGGCTGGTGGGTACCGACGAGCCGGCAAGCACGATCCGTCGCCGTCTCGGTGAGCTGCTGAATGTCGGGGCCCATCTCATCGACGCGCCCGAGCGCGTCACCACGGTGAAGAGCCGCTTCGTCGCCAACCTCCACAATACGCATCTCCTGCGGGTCGACGTCGAGGATGCCTCGCCGATCTCGCCGCAACTGCAGCTCAAACTGCTCCGCACCGTCGCTGACCTGTTGCCCAGGGTCGATGCGGTGCTGCTGTCCGACTACGGCAAGGGACTTCTGACCGACCAAGCGATCCGCGGGATCATCGATGCCGCCCACAAGGCGGGCAAGACCGTCGTCGTCGACCCGAAGGGACGAAACTATCAGCGCTACGCCGGTGCGCATTTCCTCACGCCCAATCTCGGCGAGGTTGGCCATGCCGTCGGCGCGCCTGTTGATACCGAAGAACATCAGCTCGCTGCCGCCCGCAAGCTGATCGAAATGACGGACAGCCATGGCATCCTGGTGACGCGCGGCGAGCATGGCGTGCTCGCGGTCCCCGCCTCGGGCGAACCTGATAGCTTTACTGCGACGGCGCGGCGCGTGATCGACGTGTCGGGTGCGGGCGACACGCTGGTCGCAAGCTTCACGCTGGCGCTGGCGAGCGGCGCTTCGGTCGCCAACGCCGCCCGGCTCGCCAACTACGCTGCGGGCATCGCGGTCTCGAAATACGGCACGGCCTGCGTCTCTCCCCAGGAGCTCGGCGATGTGCTGCTCTCGCGGCCGGACTTCCACATCAAGTCGAAAGTCTTCGCCGACGTCTCGACGTTGCGGCAGGCGACGGCGAAATGGCGCGAAGACGGCCTGGTTGTCGGTTTCACCAACGGCTGCTTCGACATCATCCACGAAGGCCATGTCGAGCTGCTGGCGGAAGCCCGCTCTCACTGCGACCGGCTGATAGTGGCGCTCAACAGCGATGCTTCCGTGCGTGGCCTCAAGGGACCGACGCGGCCGGTGCAATCGGAGCGCGCGAGGGCCCGGGTGATGGCGGCCCTCGCCTTTGTCGATGCCGTCATTTTGTTCGACACCGAGACGCCGCTCGAGCTGATCACCGAGCTGAAACCCAACGTTCTGATCAAGGGCGCCGACTACAAGGTCGAGGAAGTGATCGGCCGGTCCGTCGTCGAAGCGAATGGCGGCCGCGTCGTGCTGGTGCCGCTGGTGCCGAATTCCAGCACCACCAGGATCGTCGAGAAAATGCGGATCGCCGACCGCGAGAACGTCGCCTGAATGCCTGCTCGTCTGTGGGCCGCCCACCTAAACCCTGTTGCCGCTGCGTAGGTCATGGCTGAATTTCCCCTGCTGCATCGGGCTGTCGCGCCGGTTCTCGCCTGGACAAGGGAGACCGCGTTGCCCTTCTGGGGCAGCGTCGGCGTCGACGAGCAGCGCGGCGGCTTTCACGAGCGGCTGGACCTGACGGGCCAGCCGGTGCAGAACGTGCCCAAGCGCCTGATGGTCCAGGGCCGGCAGCTCTATGTCTATAGCCATGCCGCCATGCTGGGCTGGCATGACGACGGCAAGAGGCTCGCCGGACGCTGCGTCGAATATCTGCTGTCGTCGTTCTACCAGGCGGACGGCAAGCCCGGCTGGGTGTTTGCGCTGGCGCCCGACGGAAGCATCGCCAACCCGACGCGCGATGGCTACGGCCACGCCTTCGTCCTGCTCGGGCTCGCCTGGTACTACCGGCTCACGCGCGACGCGCAGGTTCTCACCGTGATCGACAACACCATCGGCTTTCTCGACAAGGGCCTTGCCTCGCCTCGAAAGGCGGCTATCGCGACGCCGAGCCGGCGGCTGACGCGATCCGCCGCCAGAACCCGCATATGCATCTCTGGAGGCGTTCCTCGCATGCTACGAGGCGACCGGGCGCAACGAATATCGCGACCACGGCTTGCAGATGTTCAAGCTGTTCAAGACGCGGTTCTTCCAGCCCGGGACGGGAACGCTGTGCGAATACCTGACCGATGAGCTTGCGCCGCAGCCAGGCAAGATGGGCGACATGGTCGAACCCGGACACCATTACGAATGGGTCTGGCTGTTGCGCCAGCTGCAGCGGCTCGCCGGCGAGAGCGTCGACAGCTATACCGCGGCGCTCTACAAGCATGCCGACGCCCACGGCTGGGACGGCGAAGGGTTGATTGTCGACGAGTTGGGCTCGGCGGGCAACGTCATCACCGCTTCGCGGCGAAGCTGGCCTCTGACCGAGGCGGCCAAGGCCAATATCGCCGAAGGCGAGCGCGCGCGCGGCACATTCGACGAGAAAGCGGCGCATTGTTTTGCGAGCCTTGCGGGGCGATTCCTGCAGCGTCCGATTCCCGCGGGCTGGATGGATCGCATCAGCGCGTCGGGCGAGCCAATGGCGGAATTCATGCCGGCGAGCACGCTCTACCACGTGTTCTGCGCAACCGCTGAAGCCGCGCGGGTGACGAAGCGCTCATAGAGCGATTTATTCGGCGTCGTCCGGCCGGGTGAGCCTGGCCGGCCCGAATGTTCCCTATTGCACCTGAGCGCACGCTGCAGTTGAATCACCTTGTCCCGTCCTCTGTACCACCGTGAGAAGCCGATGAGCCACTGCCGACATATCATCGCCGCGTTCATTGCCGCCACTTTCGGTCTTGCTACATGCCGTCGTCCACGCGCAGCGAGGAGGCAGGCAAGGCCATCTACGCGGTCGCCTATATCGAGATCGTGCCCGGCAAGGCGAAGCACGGCGCGCCGCCTGATCCTCGATCACGTGACCGACGCAAGGCACGCCGCTGGCGCCATTGCGATCGATGCGCTCGTGCGCGACGGATATCCGAGCCAGTTCGCGCTGCTGGAACAATGGCAATCGCAGAAGGCGCGGGACGACTACGCGGCGACGGCTTCCGCGCAGCAATTTCGCGCCGCGCTCGCGAGAGCTCGAGAGCGCCGGCGTCGACGAGCGCATCCAGGGACCGCTGTTCGTCGAATCCGACAAGCCGGCCCCGATGCCGCCGATCGTCGTCATGACGCATATCGACGTGATTCCGCCGACACTGGATCAGGCGAAAGCCCGCATCAAGCAACTGGTCGACGGCAACCGGCACCAGCATGCCAATCTGCGCTTCGACGTGCTGGTGCAGACCAATCGGGCGAACCATATGACCCTGATCGAGGGCTGGAAGCAGCTCGCCGACAAGGACGCGGAGAGCGCGGCGGCGGAGACGATCTCGTTCCGCCACGATCTCCTGCCGATGAGCGGCAGCCCGTACGACGAACGCACCTACCGGCCGCTGCGGGAGTAACGATGCTCAGGATGAAAGCCGGGTCGAGCCGGAGCTTGACCTCGAACGGCGCCACCGCTGGAAATTGACCACGGCTCCAACGACCAGCAGCGGCGCAATTGCGACCAGGACGACCAATAGCGACAGCGGTTTCGGCGAGATCAACTCGAGGACAATCCACGTGGTCATCCACAGCGTGGCAAAAGCGACCGTGAAATCGAAGCTCGACACGCGCTTCCAATGCAGCATGGCCAGGATAACGACAGCCGGCGCCATCGTAGCCCCAATCATGTAGACGGTGAGTTCCTTTGGAGTCAGAGCGTCGATCACCATCGAGGCAAGAAGCCACAGACTGACGAACATGGCAGCTACGTCGAGTTGTCGCACGGCGCCGTCTCCAGTGCGACAATTTAGCACGGGCGCGTCTCAGCCGTCGATAGGGAGCGAACGCGTCATCAGGGTGGCCGCTTGCTACGCCGGCAGCTCGATGAGCGCGCTCAGCCCTCCGCCGTCACGATTCCTGAGCGTGACATCGCCGCCATGCTCGCGCGCGACCGTACGCGTAATGCTCAGGCCGAGGCCAACACCGGCCTTGGCGGGATCGCGCGCCGGCTCCCGCCTGTAGAACGGTGCAAAGACTTTCTCATGCTCCTCCGGCGGAATGCCCGGCCCGTCATCATCGACGACAATGACGACGCGATCGTCATCGTGAACGATCTTGACGCGCGCGCTTCCGCCATATTTGACGGCGTTGTCGATGAGGTTCGCGACCGCGCGGCGAACAAGGGTCGGCCGACAGGGAACATCGATGCCACGCCGACCGGCATACGAAACCTTTCCGCCGGCATCGCCGACGTCTTCACAGACATCGCCTACAAGGACACCGAGATCGACGAGCCTTCGCGGTTCCTGGCGCGCGTCATCGCGCGCAAAAGCCAGCGTGGAATCGATCATGGCATTCATGGCTTCCAGATCATCGAACATCTTGCGCTGCTGCTCGCCATCGGCAACCAGCTCGGCGCGCAGACGCAGGCGCGCCAGCGGCGCCCTCAGATCGTGCGAGATCGCCGCCAGCATCTGGGTCCGGTCTTCCAGGAAACGACGAAGCCTTTCCTGCATGCGGTTGAAGGTCTGGATGGTACTGCGCAATTCCTGCGGCCCGCGCACCGCGAGCGGCGGCGCAGTCAAATCAACGCCAAGCCGCTCCGCCGCGCGCGCAAACTCCCGAATTGGACGGGCAAGCCGGCGCGCGGTCCAGGATGCGATCAGGATCGCAACCAGGAACAACGAGGCGAGAAATATCGGCAATACATATCCGCCGCCAAACGAAGGTACACCAGCAATGACGAAAGTGATCCGCTGGCCATCCGGCAATGCCGCTTCCAGCACCGCTTCCTCTTCAGGGGTCGACCAGGATTGATCGCGGTCGCCGGATCGATCGGTCTGTACCGGCAGGCGATGAGCGCTGACCATGATCGAGGAGGATAATCCCCGAAGCTGTAGTTGAACGAGCCTGCGGAGCCGGTCGAGGTTATAATCGACACTGGTCCCGGCCTCCGCAGGCGCAGACTCGTCCAGGGCGATCCGCATATCGGGAGCTGCAGTGGCCGAAATGGCGATCACCTTCTGTCTTTCGGACCGTGGGACGGACGCCACGCCACGAATGGCCATGGCGATTTCTCCGGAAAGCATCATCAGATTTCGGTGCGTGATGACGGCTATGATGATGGTGCGATCGGAAGCATAAAGCGAGCGGTCCTGCCGGGAACCATACGAGTTAAGACTGACGCTGAGACCGAAGGCCATCACCAGTCCAAGGATGATCGCAAGCACGATCGCAATCGTGATCCTCGCTGCGATACCGTTCAGCTTCGACAGCAGCATCATGGCGCCGGCACCACGACGACGTTCGCGGCCAAAATATAGCCGCCGCTGCGAACCGTCTTGATCAACGTCGGCTCCTTGGGGTCGGGTTCGATCTTGCGGCGAAGCCGGCTGACCTGAACATCGATGCTTCGGTCGAAGACACTGGCGGACCGTCCACGCGAAAGGTCGAGCAGCTGGTCGCGCGACAGCACGCGCCGCGGCCGTTCGGCAAACGCAAGCAGCAATTCGAATTCGCCCGCGCGCAGCGGCACCAGGGCGTCTTTAGCGGAATAAAGCTGGCGGTGCGTCACATCGAGGCGCCAGCCGGCAAATTCAAGAATGCGCTTTTGATCGGCCGGAGCGCCGGCTTCGGGCGCGCCGGCACGGCGAAGCACGGCGCGGACGCGGGCCAGCAGTTCACGCGGATTTGCCACCTTCGCAAGATAGTCATCCGCGCCCATTTCGAGCCCGATGATCCGATCAACTTCATCGCCCATCGCCGTCAGCATGATGATCGGCAATGTGCTGGTTGCCCGCAACCGGCGGCACAGGACCAGACCATCCTCACCGGGCAGCATCAGATCCAGGATAATGAGGCTGATGCGCGACGCCTCCAGCACCTGTGCCATCTCGACGCCATTATGGGCGATGGAAACGCGGTAGCCGTGCTGGCCCAGAAACTTTGACAGCAAGGAGCAAAGCTCCTTGTCGTCATCGACAATAAGAAGATGTGGTGCAGCGTTCATGACGCCGGAATTCCCTCGCAACCCCGCTTTTGGGCCCGGACCTGTGGACTCATTTATACGAGCATCGCCTTCGCGTTGAGCGCTTTGCAGCACGATTTTGTAACCTTGTGTAACCTGAGACCCCCACTGCAACACTCCGCAACAGTTCGGGCGTTTTTGAGGTTTTGCGGACATCAACGCCAGGGATTCGCCGGCTAGAAGAGCGCGCCAAGGCTGGGTGCGCATCGAGGTCGGCGTTGAAGTTCTGGATCGCAGCCTGCGTTTCGCTCTTGATGGTCGCTGCGATCTTCGAAATCGCCATCGCGACACCCGCCTCGGCGCAGGTTCACCTACAATCCGCAGCCGCCGCGGCCGGCGCGCGCCGCGCGTGCCCACCGACAACCAGATGCTGGTGCAGGCGGTCGAGGTCGATTACGACTACAACAACAACCGCGTCTCGGCGGTCGGCAATGTGCAGCTGTTCTACAACGGCACCAGCGTCGAAGCCGACAAGGTGATCTACGACCAGAAGACCAAGCGGCTGCATGCCGAAGGCAACATCCGCATGACGGATGCCGACGGCAAGGTCACCTATGCCAACGTCATGGATCTGAGCGACGACTATCGCGACGGCTTTGTCGATTCGCTGCGCGTCGACACCGCGGATGCGACGCGCATGGCGGCGACCCGCTCCGATCGCTCCAGCGGCAACTACACCGTCTTCGAGAACGGCGTGTACACCGCCTGCGCCCCCTGCCGCGATGATCCGAAGAAGCCGCCGCTGTGGCAGGTCAAGGGCGCGCGCATCGTCCACGACCAGGCCGAGAAGATGCTGTATTTCGAGACGGCGCAGCTCGAGTTCTTCGGCGTGCCGCTCGCCTATATGCCCTACTTCTCGACGCCCGATCCGACCGTGAAGCGCAAGTCGCGGCTTCCTGGCGCCGCTTCCGAGCGCGTACTCGACCTACGGCTTCGGGATGGAAATCCCCTATTACTGGGCGATCGCGCCCGACTATGACGCGACCTTCACCCCGCGCATCACCAGCCGGCAGGGCGTGCTGATGCAGGCCGAATTCCGCCAGCGGCTGATCAATGGCGTCCTACCAGATCCGCGCCTATGGCATCGACCAGCTCGATCCCGGCGCGTTCGCCGGCCAGCCCGGCGACCGCCAGTTCCGCGGCGGCGTCGATACCCAGGGTCAGTTTGCGCTGAATGACAAATGGGTCTGGGGCTGGGACGGCGTGGTGCTGTCGGACTACTACTTCTTGTCCGACTACCGCCTGTCGCAATACAAGGATCCCCTGAACTCCTTCCTTAGCCTTCCAACGGAAGCGATCTCGCAGCTCTATCTGACCGGCGTCGGCAACCGCAGCTATTTCGACCTGCGCACGATCTATTATCTCTGCTTCTCGGGCAATCAGCAGCAGGTGCCGGTGATCTATCCGGTGCTCGATTACTCGAACGTGTTCAACTATCCGATCTTCGGCGGCGAGGTCTCCTACAAGACCAATTTCGCCAATTTGACGCGCAATGACGCCGTGTTCGATCCGATCACGACGCTCGCCAACACCAACGGCCTGTGCACGATCGCTTCGGCCGATCCGCTGGCGCGGACTCCGTCGCAGTGCCTGTTGCGCGGCTTCCCCGGCACCTACACGCGGCTGTCGGTGGAAGCGCAGTGGCGGCGCTCGTTCACCGATCCCATCGGTGAAATCTGGACGCCGTTCGCGATCATGCGGGCGGACGCCATCAACGCCGACGTCTCCAACCAGCCCGGCGTCGCCAACTTCCTGCCGGTCGGCGACACCCAGGCGCTGCGGCTGATGCCGACCGTCGGCCTCGAATACCGCTATCCCTTCATCAACGTGCAGCCGTGGGGCTCGACCACGATCGAGCCGATCGCGCAGGTCATCATCCGCCCGAACGAGACCTATGCCGGCAAGCTGCCCAACGAGGACGCCCAAAGCCTGGTCTACGACGCGAGCAACCTGTTCAGTGTCGACAAGTTCTCGGGCTATGACCGCGTCGAAGGCGGCGGACGGGCCAATGTCGGCGTGCAGTCGACCGTGCAGTTCGACCGCGGCGGCAGCATCAAGGTGCTGTTCGGCCAGTCCTACCAGCTGTTCGGCCTCAATTCCTTCGCAGTGCAGGACGCCACCAATACCGGCGTGGATTCCGGCCTTGCCACGCAGAAATCGGACTATGTCGCGAGCGTCAACTACTCGCCGAACTCGACCTATACGTTCAGCGTGCGCTCGCGCTTCGACGAGCAGACCTGGAACGTGCAGCGCTTCGAGGCCGAGGCGCGGGCCAACTACAATCGCTGGTCGGTCAGCCTGCTGTACGGCAATTACGCCGCCCAGCCGGAGCTCGGCTACCTCACCCGCCGCGAGGGCCTGCTCGCCAGCGGCTCGGTCAAGGTCGCCGCGAACTGGGTCGCCACCGGCGCGCTGCGCTGGGACCTGGAGGCCAACAAGCTCAACCAATATGTGGTCGGCGCCGGCTATGTGGACGATTGCTTCGTTCTGGCGGCCAACTACGTCACGTCCTATAGCTATTCGGCCGGCTCCGCACCGCCGATTCTCGGCCATGCCTATATGCTGCAGATCGGCCTGCGTACCATCGGAAATTATTCGATCCCGATTCCCGCAAAATAGGAACGGCAGGGGGGACGCTCATTCGCCCGGGACCGGATGCAACTTCGCGAGCTGGTTGAGCGTCAGTCCCGCTTCCCGATCGGTCAACGGGAAGCGAACGATGACGTCCTGACGGCCAAGCTGGCCCCACAGCGCATCCGAAGACCACTTCTGCGGCTCCGGTCCACGCAGGCCCTCGACCCAAACGAGATACCATTCCGTCATGGCAAGCGTCCAACTGGCAGAATACCTGCGAAGATGTTGCCTGGCCGGCCGGCCCGCAACCCCCCATTTATCAGGGCCAATCGATCGGCTTGAACCGCATGCGGCGGCGGTCCATCTCTTCGCGCAGCTGCTCGGCGCGCTGCCTCGCCGTCTCACCCATCAGTCTTTCGGGAACTCCCGAGTTGATATCTGCGGCGACCTGCTCGCGGATGCTTTCGTAAAGGATCAGCACGCTGTCATCGGACAATTTTTCAAGGCTCATTTAAAAACTCGACCAAACAGGAAATGAAAAGGGTTCGGCCGCAGCTAGCGGCCTCACAAACAAAGCGAGGCCGGCGGTCCGGCTCAAGCCGGACCTGATCTTAACCTAAGCTTTCAACCTTAATGCCATGGCGCGACCAAGCCTTCGAAGGCCTTTGAATACCGCCCGCTTCAATCGTTTCCGATCGTGTCGCCGAACAGCTCCCATGTCTCGCCATTGAACTTCTGCAGCCGCATCGCCTCGATCGGAAAATAATCGGTCGGCGACGTCTTCACCTTGATACCGGGCAGCATCATCGGAAGCGCGATGTCGAGGTTGGCCGCTTGCTTCATGATGTTCTCGTGCGTCAGGTCGTCGCCGCACTGCTTGAACACCTGCACGGTCGCTTCCGCCACGATATAGCCGTAGACGATGAGCTGGTCCTGCGGATTGCCGTCCGGAAAATACTTCTTCATGAAGTCGTGCCAGGCCTGCACGTCCGGGTCCGCCTTCCATTGCGGATCGTTGGGATCCTTGAAGGAGTAGGACGAGATGATGTCCTTGGAATACTCGAAGCCGGCGGGCTTCAGCACCGAGGATACCGAGGTCGACGTCGCCGCGAGGAAAAACATGTCGGGCTTCCAGCCGATCTCGCCGATCTTGCGGATCGCCTGCGCCGCCTGTTTGGGGATCGCATGCATGAACAGCACGTTGGCGCCAGATGATTTCAACTTCACGATCTGGCTGTCGATGGTTGGGTCGGTCGATTCATAGGTCGCTTCGGCGATCACCATCTTCGCGGTGTTGTCAGGCCCCAGCCCCTTCTTGAAGCCGTTGCCGTAATCCTTGCCGGCGTCGTCGTTCTGATAGAACAGCGCGATCTTCGCGTCCGGCTTGTTCTTCAGCACGTATTTTGCGTAGACCGCGGTCTCGGCCTGGTAGGATGGCTGGAATCCGATCGACCAAGGAAAGTGCTCGTGGTCGCCCCACAAGGTCGCGCCGGCGCCGACGAACAGTTGCGGTACCTTTTTCTCGTTGAGATATTTGCGCACGGCAAGGCCCGTCGGCGTGCCGAGCGGATTGAGGATCACCGCGACCTCCTCCTGCTCGACCAGCTTGCGGGTCTGCTCCACCGTCTTCGGCGGACTGTAGGCGTCGTCGAGCGTGATCAGGTTGATCTTGCGCCCGTTCACGCCGCCCTGCTCGTTGATCATCTTGAAATAGGCGGCCTGGGTCTTGGCGATCACGCCGTAGGCCGAAGCGGGGCCGGAGAACGGCGAGGTCTGGCCGAGCTTGATTTCGGTGTCGCTGGTGCCTGGGCCGTATTTCTTGTCTGCCGCCGATGCCTGAGTTGCGAGCGCCAGCACCGATGCGACCGCAATCGTCTGCCATTTCATGTGAGCCTCCCGGTGTTCTTTTCTCGGATGCCTCGTTTGGATCGGGCAAGCGCGAGCTTACGTGCCCGCGAGGCATCCTACTTGCGGAAAGAAGCTGGGCCCTGGGAGACGAGGCCGCTCACCCACGGCCTTCCACTCGACGGCCAATGGCGGCGAATGGCTAGAGGTGCCTGCCCTCATCCACCGGCACCACAATTCCCGTCGAGCTGGTCAGATGAACGATGCAGGCGATGGCGGCGCGAGCGACATCATCGGCGTGGTGACGTGGGCCCGCGGAAGTTTTTCGGCGATCTTTTGCAGCTGGTCAGGGACCGGCCGGGAACAAAATCGGTATCCACGCCAGCGGGCGAGACCAACACGCGGATTTTCGGCGCAAGCACTTTCGCAAGCGCAATCGTGACGCGTCGACGCCGGCCTTTGCCGCCAGATAGGCCAGGCTGCTGCCCAAACCCGTGCGTGCCGCAATCGACGAAATGTTCACGATGGCTGCGGAGTTGCCGCGCTCCAGCAAGGGACGGAAGCCGCGAACCATGGCGAATGGTCCGCGCAGATTGATCCTGACGGTCCGGTCGAAGATATCGTCCGTCAGCGCCACAAGATCGCCGGCGGCCACGGGCGTGGTGGCGCCGCCCCAATTGACCAGCGCATCGAGCCGCCCGTACTGCTTTTCCACGGCGGTGCAGCCTCGGAGATGGAATTGGGATCGTCGATCGCGATGCGCAGGGCGTGATGCCCGCTGCCTTGCAACGCACCTGCTACCTCTTCCGCCTGGTTCCGCGGCGGCCGTTGTAGCCAACCACGACAGCCGAACCCAGGGCGGCAAGGCGCGCCGCAATTGCCTTGCCGATGCCGCTGTTGCCGCCCGTGACGAGGGCCACCTTCGGCGCCGACAGCGCGGAACTTCAATGCCAGTCATTTATGGCGCCTCGCTCTGCTACATCGCGGTACT
>CAVUCB010000098.1:0-35237 GCA_963739755.1 uncultured Alphaproteobacteria bacterium
GGCTCGGCGCCACCGAAGGCGAACATCTCGTTCATTGGCGCGACGCCGGCACAAAGGTCGGCCGGCCACAGGCTCCGACGATCTCGTCTTGGGAACCCAGCAGGTGCCGGTCGGGTGCGGTATCGGGCCGCTTGAGGATCCAGCTCGCTACCGGGCCTTTGAGCAGGCGGTCAGCGACCGCCTATGACGCGGAGACCGCGGTGGAGCGCGAATTGGTGCTTCGGCTGGCAAGCCTGTTATGGCGATTAAGGCGTGCGACCTCGGTCGAGACCGGCCTACTCCAGATCCAGTGCGAAGCAAGCACCGCTCCTGATCCTGTGCTGCCAAAGCTACCCGGAGAAGTGTGCGAGGTTATCGAAATCTTTCAGTCCGGGCGCGACTCCAGTGAAAGCGAGCTTGCGCGCTGCTTTCTTCGTCTGGCCGACCTCAATAACGGAATTTTCGAACGGCTTGGCCGCTATGAGGCGGCGCTCTGGCGCCAGGTCAGGCAAACGATTTTCACGTTGCAGCACCTGCAGTGGCGCGCGCCGGACGGCCGCTATGGCGAACCCTGGATCGTTGGCAATATCCGGCATCATCGCCGGCTGCAGGAGAAAAATCTTGAGGTTGCTGCATTTGGAAGCGCAGGCGTTTTGTTACATGGCGCGCAGGGCGCGCCTGCGCCTGGAAAATGCGCGACGCTCGTATCTCTCTAATTTGGCAAGCTTGTCGTTTAGTTCTGCCAGGCGATCTGAGGCGGCGCCGTCCACAAAATAGATCATTTTATACAGACAGTCCCGAATATTTCGAATTCGTGACAAGTCAAGCTGCGCCTCCGCCGCCTCGCGTGCAACTCCGCTAACGCCCTGCAAGCCACTTGCACTCGACAGCAGCTTTGCCAAATCCTCCACGTCGCCGCCAAATGCTGACTCGTTTCCGATACTGACGGCCAAGCCGTGGCGCAGGGCATTATGCCGTGATACGGATCGGCCGCCTTCGGAACGTGGACCGGTGCTTTTCTTCGCATTGTTGCGGTTGGCGGCGATTTTACGTTCTGAAGTCATCTGGATTTACTCCGCTGCCTCGGTAAATTCGGCGTCGATAATGTCTGAGGATGCTTTCTCTAGCTTTCGCGCCAAGCTCTCCCTGCGCCGGTAGATCTCCCTCAAAATCCCGTCGCGCTTTTTTTCGCCGGCTGAGATCCGCCTGTCGATGAGATCAATTTCGTTTCCATATTTCATATAAACCTTCGCCAGTAGGTAGGGATCCTCTTTGTTCGCCACCTCTGTCTTCGCTACCTCGGTGCTCGCTACCTCGGGCTTCGTATCTTTTTTGTTGTTTTGGCGTTTGGGTTCGCCAGGGTTCCCTGCGTCGGCTTCGGCCAACATCTGCTCGCGCAACATTACTATTCTCATGCGATTAAACTGCGCTTGACATGTCTTATTCAGTGACAAACTCCTGTTCCCCTAGTTTGATGGTGTCGACCTTGATCCGACGGTTGCGCCGGATATCCCACTCTGCCTCAACGAAATCGTTGACCCAAATCCAGTCCAATAGGTCGGTCGGCTTTACGGCGTCCGCGATCGCCGAAAAGAAATCTAAGTAATCTCGATGCTTCTCGTCTCCGACCATGGCGGGAAGGTCGAAAAAACGTTCAAATTCTTTCGGCATTTCGATTGGCTTCGGAGGAACCAAAGATTTGTTCATGTTCATACTCCTTATGGAGAGTGTTCGAATCCCCCAGCGCTGAGCGATTGCCCAACGCCGGCAGCATGGTCGTGATGCCGACGCTCCTGACGGCCACATGGTGGTGGCGTAGAGGGGCATGCAATCGTTACGGAGTCGGGGTAGCTGGCGGTCGGGGTCGCCTGCGCCGCTGGCGCTAAGCCTGACCCCGTTACAGATTCTGAAATCCTTTGGCTTAGGAACCGCCTTTGAACCTCTCTATGCGTAGAGATTGGTCCAAGGCATTGTCACGCCAAAGTAAGTCTATATAGACGCAGCTGATTCATTCGGAGTCGGGGTAGCTGGCGGTCGGGTCGCCTGCGCTGCTGGCGCTAAGCCTGACCAGGACCGTTACAGATTCTGAAATCCTTTGGCTTAGGAACCGCCTTTGAACCTCTCTAGTGTGTAGAGATTGGTTCACGGCATGGTCACCGCCAAAGTAGGTCTATATAGAAGCAGCTGATTCAATTCATTCTGGCAAGACAAACTTTTTTGCTTTCCCAAAAAGCGTCGCCGCGGCACTCATAAACCGTAATGGTCCATAACGAGGCTCAAGGCGTAGATTACGCCGCAGACGACGAGGCCGCCGGTTATCCCGTATTCTGCGACGATCACATGCGCGAGTTTGTGCAGCACCCACCACGTGGCCATCAGCACCGTAATCAACGTGATTGCCATTGGTGTACTTATCATGGGACCGCCTCATCTGTCGGGGTCACTTCTTTTTTGATTTGCCTTCGCCGGGCTTTCGCAATCGGATCCCTTGCCCTCCGCCGTTTTCGTCGATGAACTCGACGCCGGCGCTCTGATGCGGATCCCGAACCTCATTCGATACGCCGGGTCGAAACCCAGAGCATCCGCGACGTCGCGGGGGGATCGATCAGCCTCGTCGTTCCCACCAGGCGACTTCATCTCCATGACGATGGACGTCACGGTCGTGAAACTTGCTCAGGGGCACCGTGAACTCACACCACCAAAGGAACTGGAAGTTTTATTCGACGATCCGCCGCTGGTCGGAAACGAGCGACGTGAGGAAAGCGCGATCATCGATGGCACCGTGGAAATTTATAAGTGCGCTAGGTGCGACCATGCGCCGGTCAGATCTGACGTTCCCTGACAAAGTAATGATGTCGTCTTAGTCGAGACGTTCCACGATCAGGGTGACGACGTAGATGATCCCGCAGGTGATGGCGGCACCGAGCAATCCATACTCCGTTACGATGATGTGCACGATCTTGTGCCACCCATACATGGCGGCAACAAAGTCGCTATCATCATGATCCAAAGGAAATTCGACAGCGGGGGCTCAAAACCCGTCGATGTAGTTGGGCGACTTATTCGGCTAAGCCGGGATTATCTGCTGGGTATGACCGGGAGATGACTGGATCCAGACTTCTGGGACGGCAAGGGCATCAATTCACTCCATCTTTAGAATGACGTTGCGCGATTGAGCTTGAATGATTCGTATCCGATGACGATAGGATCTGGACCGGAATCGCTCTTGGCCCAAAATTTCGAAGTGGACTCCGAGACCGTTTGCTACCTGAAATTTAGCAGGAGGGTTCCGTCGATCCGTTCTCCGCTTAGAAATTACGGCACCGTATCAACCACTCCACGGCTGCGCTTCCATAAGCTTAGAGCCACGTTGAGAGGATCAATCATAGTCGGCTCCCACCACGCGAGTTCATCACCGACGTTGTGATTTTGGCGATGATGAGTGCGGCACAAGGGGACGACGAATTCGTCGCTGGACTTTCGTCCCATCGCCCGGGGTTGCGCGAACCGCAGATGGTGAGGGTCGGAAGGGGTGCGACCGCAAATCAAGCATGGCTGGGTGGCGACGAAGCGCAGATGTAATTTGTCGCGCCTGCGCCGGGGTTCACCGAAGGCCAGCGAGCTTTTGTCGATCTCGGAGGACGGTGGTTCGATAGCAGCCTGCCTGCGATGAATCGTCTTCGGGTTTGGATGGCGGCGCTATGTCGACTTTATTGTTGACGCCAGCGGATTTATTTTGTGTCTGCCGACGGCGACTTGGGGTAGCGCCTTCGCCCTTAACAGAGACGCGCTGCTCTGAGCGGTCGCCCCTGCCCTCCTTTTCGAGCAGGGCCATTTTTGCCTGAAATTCGTTTTCGATGAGTTTGGCATGCGGCGCCTGGAGGCAATTTTTGGCGCGCATCATCTTGATGGCTTCAGCGTGAAGAACCTTTAGGCTTTCCCATCTTCGAATTTGATCAAGTAATTGGTCGCATTTTTCAGCGGATTGTTCGGCGGTCATGTTGGGCCTTGAAAAGATCGCCGGCTCAGCCGGCCTTGTCCCAAAGGGGGCGGGCGCGAGCGTTGGCAATGGTCTTCTCGACCGCCGCCACGCCTGGCACCTCATTTAGTCCATCGAGGTCGGCATCGCTTTCGCCTGCGATCCCCACCATCGTGAACAGGGCGTAGCGTCGGGCATAGGTCAAAGCCGCTCCCATCCGTCGGGGTGCGGATATCTCGGATGTCCGGCAAACCGGCCAGTCCGAGGAAATCCACTCCCCTGAGGTGTGCAGGAGGACGGTGGTCAGGTTGACCATGCCGTTGGCCCGATCAATGTCGGTGGTTTGCGCGACCGCGATCTGCTGGCCGCCCAAGGTCTTGCGCACAATGTCGAGGCCGCTCGATAACGACGCGTAGCGGAAGCTTTGTGGACTGTCTGAGCGGTTGTTGTAGACCGTGCCCACCATCGCCTTCTCGGGATTGGAGAGTTCGATCTGGGCTTTCGCCAGCGCGGTCGCAATGGCAGCTATGCTTTCACTGGAGCGATGCATGGGAACCTCCATCTCGACGAGATCGAAACTGATGGCGCCCGATTTTGAGCGTTTCGCCCGGATGCCGTGACCCATCGCCTCCTTGGCATCCTCGGGCATCAGCCCCTTGAGCTCGCCTCTCGCCCGCTCGTGGTCGGCGTGGGCCTGGTGGGTGTCGCGAAATAGCCCGGCAAATTCCGCCCAGGAGTTGGAGGCGTTCATGTCGACCACCCGGACGGCTTCGATCCGGGGTTTTGGGGGTTCGCAATCGAATAAGGCAGGCGTTTCGCCGGTTTTGACCGCCCGCCAGAAACCCTTCTCGGCTGCGATCAGGATGGTCTGGTAGATCGGGTCGGCTTCGATCGTGAGCTCCACCCATTTGCCGCCGCCATTGATGATGGACAGCACGGATTTCCTGACGCCAGCGACCAGCATGTTGTGCTGGAGCTGGGCCATGTGCTTCTCCGCGGCTGCCTCTTCCGAGAACGACCACGGCAGCATGAACTTGGCCTCGAAGACGGCGCCGGTTTCCTTGACCAACCCGTCCAGCGTGGCGGCCATCCAGGGGATGGTTCGGTGGATGGCATGGCGCTGGATGTCGGAGATCCGGTGGCCGGAGTTTTGTTCGTACCAGCGGCGGTTGAGGTCCTCGGTCGCTAACCCAAGCTGGACGATCAGGACGCCCGAGAGGTCGATAGGCGCCGCTTCTCCTCGTTTTTCCTGCCAGAGACGATGGAGGGCCTTCTCGTCCTGGCCCATGATGATCCGGGCGTCTGAGCCGCCGATGAAGTGGCGACGGTCGCGTAGGACTACGGAGTTCGGGCCAGTTTTGGGCATAGCTCCGCCGTTCACCGAATTGGTGCTTTTAGTCATTTTCGCTCCTGAATTTGTGTTCGCTGATTACATAATTAATGTAATGCTACACTAAATAAGAGTCAACCTATAAAATGTAAGGTTACATAAAAAATGTCGATTAGCCCTGCGCAATGTCGTGGAGCTCGCGGCCTTCTCGGGTGGTCCCAATCGGATCTTGCAGAGGCAAGCAAAACAGCCACGAAGACGATTGCAGACTTTGAACGGGGAGCGAGGGCGCCATATGCGCGCACGCTTCAAGATGTGCGGAACGCCTTCGAGAAAGCGGGGATCGAGTTTATAGCAGAAAATGGCGGTGGCGCCGGTGTCCGCCTGCGCAAACGGAGGGTTTGTGCGCCAGGCCCGGGGTCGAATTGATCGCGGAAAATGGTGGAGGACCTGGCGTCCGTCTAGCGAAAGCCGCCGCGTCCCATTCGACCAAATGAAGCAGTCGCAAAAAAGGGAAAGATAGATGGTTCAAGGAAAACTCCCGCTGCCGCAACAATGTGGCCGTTAGGAAGTTGCAAGTTATGCTCGACAATTCGTTAAAGAAACTATCAGACCGAATAGGCGTCGCACAAGTACAGCAGCGGTTGACACTGGAAACAGATCACGAGGCCCAGCTTTTTGGTCAACTGCTCTTCCCATCGGCCGCAGAGCAGCCACGATCCCGCGTTCTCGAATTGCTGGTATTCCGAATTGCATGCTCGATAGGTTTACGCCACCTACGGGCCTGATTGCCAGTCGCGAAAACTCGGCAGCGATTTCAGCGGATCTTTTGGAGAAAGAGAATCTCGGCTGTCGCGGGGCGCCCCTCAAAACGAAGGCGCATTCGATAAGCGCGTAAAACCTCGCCTTCTATCGTGTGGTGCACCTGCTCGTGCTCGCCCCTGCTCTTCGCCTATTTCGTGCCGCGCTACTGGCCCGCGCTGCGATCGTCTACTACCTTTCCTGGTCGCGGCGACAGGATGGGGCCTCGGTGCGCAGCGCTGAGGCATAAAAAAGACCGCGCCGGGGTCGCCATCGCGGTCCGTTTTTTGATCTTGCTCGGGGATCAGAAGTTTCGCTGCACGCGAAGCTGCAGCAGCACGGTGTTCTGGTCCTCAAACTGGAGCTCTTCCGCCGTCTAAAGGGGCAGGGATGCGTTCCCTCAGCAGGGAGAAATGCAATGATCAGATGGATTGTCCTGGCGGTGGCTCTGGTGTTGGTGTCGTCGGTTCAAGCCATGCCGCTTGCACCTCTTCAAATGCCGGATGATGTGGTCATCAAGGTCAGGGAGGCCTGTGGAGCGGGCATGCACATGGTGAATGGCGTGTGCATCAGAACGGCCGCCCGCCGTGGTGCAAGCAGGTGTGCCAGGGGAGTGACGTGCTAGGCCGGAGCGGCGTCAGCTCCGTTATGAAGCAGACCTCTGCTCCATATTCCAGAGCACGCGCCAGTGATGATGCAATCACCGTGGCGCGGCACTCTCCGCCCATTGTGATGAGCAACAATTCAAGATCAAGAGAGCCGAAGGATCAACCAGCTATTAACCAAGTTGGTCTATCTGCAGAGTTGGGCATTCGGGGCGCGTGTGCTGGCTTTATGGGCCAGCCGGTAGTGTAGGCGTGGACCCATGGCCTTTGACCCGGAAGAGTTCGTCACCCTAACAGATCACGGCTCGATGAAACTGCGCGCGGCGGTTTCGCGCGCGATGACGTTGCTGCCCAAAGAACGCAAGCGGACGACGATCGTCCGCGAGGGTGAACCCGCGATCCTGAATTTCGAGCAGATCAAGAACCTCGCGGCGCAGTGGGAAGAACGGCTCGTGCCAATCGACTAGTTTCGCTGTGCTGATTTCGATCGGGCCGCGCCCCCCAAAAGGCGGCCCGTGCACGGCCCCGTCACCCCCACTGAACTCACACAATGGCGGGGCCGTGCTTCCCTATCCTTCACGGTGCTGCGGCCGATCATCGCGACTAATCGCGGCGCATGGGAGGCGCAGGTGGCGGGGGGCTTGTCCTCAATTCGGCAGGCGGCAAAAGTCCCGGGCCGTGCTGGGCCAAGTTCGCCCAGCGGCGCGAGGAAGGCGCTTATGCACGACTAGGTACATTGCGGCGGACTGGGCTGAAACGCACTGACGTCTGCTTGATTGGCCTGAGCCGACAATCCTGTACATTCGGCAAGTGCAATGGACACTAGGGCAAGTTTTTGAGTGGCGTCGGTGCTCGGGACCGAATGAATAAGGACGCGCCGGGAGAATTAGCTCGCGACGAGGGCAACGAGGTTCCTGCCCTGATTGCGAGCATGCCCGCGAGCGCGCAACAACGCGGCATCGCGTTCTCGATTGTAATTTTTTTGTCCGTCGTGTTCGCCATGATCATGCCGTTCGCGCGTGTCCAGACCGCGCGGATTGACGTTTTTATTCCCGTTGTTCAATCGATCATTTGCTTCGCGGATCTCATCACGGCGGTTTTTCTTTTTGCTCAATATTCGATCCAACCGCAGCGTGCCCTTCTGGCTCTCGCAAGCGGTTATATTTTCAGCGGTCTGTTCGCGTTTTTGCAGACACTCGATTTTCCGGGTGCCTACAGCGCAACCGGCCTTCTCGGCGGCCGGCCGAGCGGTGCCGCGTGGCTCTTTTCTTTCTGGCACGTCATGTTTCCGCTCGCCGTTATTGCCTATGTGCTCTTGAAAGACACGAACGAAACCGACGGCCGCCACCCAAAACGTGAGCCGGTCCGGGTTATCATGATCACCATCGCCTGCTCGCTCGCTCTGACCGCTGTGCTCGCGTGGCTCGGGACTGCGGGCTCAGAGTATTTGCCGACACTGTTCGTCGACAGGACACGGCAGACACCCTTTGTTCAGTACTTTTCCGGTGCGATGTGGCTGCTCAACGCTATCGCGCTCGTGTTTCTGTTGGGGCGCATGCGAACTATCCTCGATGTATGGCTCGTCGTGACGATCTTCGTGTCGCTGCCTGACCTTTCTTTGTCGTTCTTTTATGAGGTCGTCCGCTACTCCGTCGGCTGGTACACGGCGCGCAGCTATGCATTGATCGCCAGTTGTACCATCTTGATTGTATTGCTCGTGGAAACAACGATGCTTTATGCGCGGCTTGCCAGCGCGTTCATCCTGCAGCGGCGCGAGCGTGCCCATCAGGTTATGAGCGTGGACGAGGCGACAGCCGCAATCGCACATGAAATCAACCAGCCGCTGGGTGCCATGTCACTAAACTGCGACACAGCGTTGGAGTGTCTCAAAACAACGCCGTTTGATGTCGAAGAATTACGTTCCTGTCTAACGGACGCGATAGACGAGGGCAACCGCGCGAAAGAAGTAGTTGCAGGCGTTCGCGCGCTGTTTAAAACGACCGCGCGTCGAAGAACGACGGTTGAAATCAATCGTCTTGCTCGAGAAGTGTTGAGGATGGTTGAGCACGACCTGCATGTTCACGGCGTATCTGTTTCAACCGAATTTCAAGAAGACATTCCCCAAGTAGGGGCTGATCCGATCCAGCTACAGCAAGTCATCTTGAATTTGGTCAGGAACGCGATTGACGCAATCGCAATTGGTCCCACGACCATAAAGGCTATTCGACTGATAACGACGTATGACGGAAAATCGGTCGTCTCGATCTATGTCCAGGATACAGGGCCGGGCATCACTCTCGACAACGAACACCAGATATTCGATCCGTTTTTTACGACCAAGCCTTCCGGAATGGGGTTGGGGCTTTCCATTTCTCGTAGGATCATCGAGGATCACGGCGGTAACCTCCGGCTCACCGAGACAAGTTCAAAAGGCTCTATTTTTGAAATCACTCTGCCAGCGTAGCAGTGAGCCACGTGGGACATTCGCTGCTACGAGGAGCAGGTAGTGTTTGGTGACGGCGGCGCGGCTAAGTGAGCGCTGCCGATGCTCTCTCTAGCGGCTCGATGAGCGACTTCGCCGAGAATGGCTTGGTGAGATAGGCGAGACATCCGGATTGAAGCGCAGCCATCCGGTCGGCAGGGTTGTCGTTCCCAGTGATGTAGATGACCGGCACGGAAATCCCAGCTGCTTTGAGCCGGTGCCTCAGCTCGATCCCCGACCCATCGCTCAGGTTGATGTCGAGAATGACGCAAAGCGCATTTTCGAAATCGCCCTGGTTCTGAAAAGCCTCGGCCGATGCAAAGAGGACGCTGTCGTACCCGTGTGCCCCTAATAGCCGCTTTACTCCCCTCAGCATTCCAGGGTCGTCATCAACGACAAAGACGAGTTTTCGATTTGGCAAGGATGATGTCCTTGGGCCGTTCGCCACGCAGCTTCAAGGACTGCTATGGATTGCAAATAATGCGAGCCAGTTGAGCCTCTCGAGGCCGATGGTTTCGGCATCCCAGGGTCCTTTTTGGTATGCCTTGCACAAGGCATTTCCTATTGTCCCATGGGACAATAGGAGGTCGAAAGCTGTTGAAGGAATTGGCCCCGGCGCGACGACTACGACAAAGCAGGCGATCATTTCGCAGCAAGTACGAAGAGGCGATCAGGCAAGGCATAGCAAACGCGCCGCTGGCAGGAGGCATTGGCACCGCGCAAAAGACCTCGCTGCTTTGACCTAAATCAAGCCGCTCGGGCTGCAAGCCGCCTCGATTATTCGCTGCCCTATTGCAGTGGGTGGAGGTTTCGATGCCGGACGATCCAACTGATGTCATCAAGGCCGCCATTCGTTCTGCGTTCGTGATGTACCCCAAAGAAGACGATCCGGATTGGAGAAGCCCCAGTTGGATCAAGCCCGACGAATGCGCGCATCTTGTCAGCGTGGTGCTCCGTGAACTGGAAGCTAACGGCTTTCAGATCGTGAAGAAGACAACAATTTGATAGCCGGTCTGATTAGCCATAGAGGTGTGCGAAGCGGAGCTGCCCAGGATTGTCCGACCTCATTGTCGATGATGCGGCTTCTGTTTTGGATGGGCCGTTCCGGTGATCCGCCGATAGCGTGCGGCGTCTGATTGCACGCGCGCTTGGCCGGCAGCGAGATCGGACTGTCCGCGTGAGAGGCGACTGAGGCCGACGTAGCAATCAGTGCGCGCCGGACCGGGGCGCATGGTATCGCAGTCCGCCTGCGCGCTCACGGCGCCAGGAAAGCCCGCCAGCAATATTGCGACGACACCCGTGTTCCAATGTGCCATGCCGTCTCCTTGTCGGCGCGCGTTGAGCGCAGCAAAAGGCCCCGGACGATGCCGGGGCCAGTTAGCCTGAGGGCTGGGAGAAAAGTTAGTAGCGAGCCGCGACCGGCGCTGCGCCCCACCAGTTGAAGTGGTAGTTGATGCGTGCAGTGACCATATCGACGTCCTGACTGATCCGGTTGGCCGCGCCCGCGACAATCGGATTTACGACCGAGAATGAATTGTTCGAGTTGCCCATGAACAGATGATCGTACTCGATCCCGGCCGACCAGTTCGGCGCGAAGCCGTACTCAAACCCGACGCCGACGGTGCCGCCCCAGCGGGTCGAGCTTGCCGAGACCAACGTGGCGCAGCACGCCGTGGTAAGAATGTCAAAACGATTGTCGGTCACCGCCGCGCCGCCCTTCAGGTAAACCAGCGCCGCGTTCCAGGCGTAGCCGATCTGACCGGTGAAGAGGCCAATGCCATCAACCTTCACCCGGGTCGAGAAGGCCGGATTGAAGATGCTGACGCGTGTACTGTTGATGTCTGCCCAATCGCCCTGTGCTTCCAGCCCGAACACGAATTGATTTGTCTGCCAGCGATAGCCGATCTGTCCGCCGACCACTCCGCCCGACTGATCCGCGCAGCCATTCGGAATGATCCCTCCGGCCACCGGAACGAAGTCCCAGCAATTGCGGCTTTGTGCCCAACCACCGTTGCCACCGATGTAGAAGCCGCTCCAGTTATAGATCACAGGAAGCGGGGCAGGTGGCGGCGCCTTTACGGCCATATCGGCTGCTAGTGCGGGAGCAGCCGCTCCCAATGCTGCCAACCCAACGATGCCCATCCAGAATTTCTTCATTGTCGTCCCCTTTTGTCAGTCCCCAATCCGATGCACAGCCTAACGCTACGTTCGCCGCGCGCCCGTAACCTGATGGCAACAGGCGGTTTTTCAACTATGGCGTGAGGATGGCACTGTGCACAGTTCGGGGCATAAGGTGTCGAAGTTGAGATCCTGCCGGGGGTCAAGAACAGGCAGCGGCTTCACCGCCGTCTCCAAGCAAGACGATCGTGAGAGCGCTGTCAGGCTCAGTAGCGAAGACGAATAAATACTGTCGAGGAGTTGCCATACCGCTTCGAGAAGGCGCGACTCTCTATCGACCGAACTTCATGGTCGAAGTCTGTGCCGCCTTCGGCTCATCCGGTCGCGTCGTCGGCGCTGGCCTGAGTGGCGCGAGATACGCGCGGGCTAGTTTTGCACGCTCTGCACCGTGACAACTGTCGCGCCTTTCAGGCAACGTCGAGCCAACTCGATCTCTGCCTCCGTCGCGCCCTTGCTGCGCGCCCACATTTCCGCGGCGGCGGCGCTATACTTGGCGACATAGTACCGGACCGCAGAGCATGACATTCGATGGAGCGCGCCCTGCTCCCCGGCAGAGGCGTTGGACGCCGACGCCAGCAACACCACCAAAACAAGAAATCCGCGCAATCGCATGCCTGGCAACCTTCTTGATGTCGGGAATTGGCGCATCCAGGCGCAACGCAACCGTCCCTTTGGCGACCTGTAATCCGGTCCAAACGGCATGCTGAACGACAAGGAAGCCCGTAGCGAAAACTTCGGCAGCATCGTCGACATCCTCGCTTGGCACGAGGTCGCGGTCTTGGCCCCAAAAGACAATCGGTTGGCTCACGACGACAAGGCTTCATAGCAGGTTGGCAAGTCGAGACGGGCCAGCCAATGCCGGCGGCACCGGCCTGAACAGACATCGATGGCCCTTGATGGCTCCGCCGCTGCGCGCCTATGGTGCTTTCGTTCCGGCACAGGCGAGAGAAGCAGAGAACGATGCGCAGCCATTTCGAGACGATCACGGCCGAGCGGCGTGACAACGGCATTTTGCTGATCACGCTGAACCGGCCGGAGGCGGCCAATGCCCTGAACACCCAGATGGGGCTAGACCTCATGGAGCTGTTCGAGCATTTTTCGATCGACCTCGAAGGTCTCCGCATCGCCATCCTCACGGGCGCAGGATCGAAAGCGTTTTGCGCGGGCGGCGATCTCAAGCAGCGCAACGGCATGACGGACGAAGCCTGGCAGGCGCAGCACCTCATCTTCGAGCGCATGCTGCGGGCGATCCTGGCCTGCCCGATCCCGGTGATCGCCGCGGTCAACGGCGCGGCCTATGGCGGCGGTTGCGAGATCGCCTCCGCAGCGGACTTCATCTACGCCTCGGACAACGCGCGCTTTGCGCTGACGGAAGTGACGCTCGGCATCATGCCGGGCGCGGGCGGCACGCAGAATCTGCCGCGTGCCATAGGCGAGCGCCGGGCGAAGGAACTGATCCTGTCCGGCCTACCGTTCACCGCCGCCGAGGCGGAAGCGTGGGGCCTGGTCAATCGCGTGCTGCCCGAGGGCGAACTGATGAAGGCGACCTTTGCCATCGCCGAGCGGATCGCCGGCAACGGACCGATTTCCGTGCGGCAGGCCAAGCAGGCGATCCATCGCGGCCTGCAGATGTCGCTCGCCGACGGGCTCGCCTTCGAGATCGAAGCCTATAATCGCCTGGTGCCGACCGAAGACCGCCGTGAAGGCGTGCGCGCCTTCAACGAGCGCCGCAAGCGGGATTTCAAGGGGCGATGAGTTCAGGATTGCTTCGCCCTGATGCCGCGTCGCGGAAAATACCAGCTGCGTTTCCACTAAATAAGGCCCGGCGCGCCGAGATTATCGTCGCCCTTTTCCTTGCCGGTCCTGCCCGGGCGGTATTGAATATCCGCGGAGCCGCAAAGCGCTCCCAACAACAATAATCGATACCTTCAAGCATCAAGCACGTTCGGCCCCCATCAATGGCGGACCGCAACGATCATCGGAGGGAGGAAGGCATGGGCCGGACTAAGCTGGCATTTCTTGCCGTCATGTTGTCGTTTGCTGCGGCGCCCGCGGCCGCACAGGTAAAAATCGGCGTGCTCAGCGACATGAATTCGCTTTACGCCGATATCACCGGAAAGGGCACCGGTGTTGCGGCACGTATGGCGGTTGAAGATTTTGGTCCGGTCCTCGGAAAGCCGGTCGAAATCGTGACCGCCGATCATCAGAACAAGGCGGATGTCGCTACCAACATCGCGCGCAACTGGTACGACAACGAAGGCGTCGACATGATCACCGACGGCGGTTCTTCGGCCGTCGCGCTCGCGGTCGAGGAAGTTTCCCGCCAAAAGCAGAAGCTCGTGCTGTTCAATGGACCTGCCAGCTCGGACATCACCGGCAAGAACTGCTCGCCTTATGCCGCGCACTGGAATTACGACACTTATGCGCTATCTCACGTCACCGGCTCTGCCATCGTGAAGGCCGGTGGGAAGTCATGGTATTTCATCGGCGCCGATTATGCCTTCGGACATGCGCTGGAACGCGATACCGCCCAAGTCGTCGTGAGCCGAAGGCGGCAAGGTTCTCGGTGCGGTCTACGCCCCGATCAACACGTCGGATTTTTCGTCGTTCCTGTTGCAGGCACAGGCATCGAAGGCGGAGATCATCGGCCTCGCCAATGCCGGCGGCGATACTACCAATTCGATCAAGCAGGGGGCTGAATTCGGAATCACCCAGGGCGGTCAGAAATTCGCAGCGCTATTGATGTTCATCACCGACGTTCACTCGCTCGGGCTCAAAACCGCGCAGGGACTTCAATTCACAACGGCTTTCTACTGGGATCAAAATGATGAGACGCGCGCATTTTCCCAGCGCTTCATCAAGGAGGTCGGTCATATGCCGACCATGGTCCAGGCGGGCGTGTACAGCGCGACGATGCATTATCTGAAGGCGGTCAAGGCGCTTGGCAGCAAGGAGCCGCTCAAGGTGATGGAGAAGATGCGGGAAACCCCAATCAACGACTTCATGACCCATGATGGCCAGTTGCGCATCGACGGCCGCGTTCTTCGCGACATGTATCTCTTCAGGTCAAGAAGCCCGAGGAGATCAAAGGGACCATGGGATTACGCTCAGCATCATCCAGACCGTTCCCGGTGATAAGGCCTATCGGCCGCTGGAGGCCGGGGGATGCCCACTCGTCGACGCCGCCAAGAAGGACGTCTCCCAGGCGAAGTAACCTCCGCCAGTCGGACTTCAAGGGACGCCGCGCACCAGCGCCGCCGCCGCATTCTCATCCGTAATCAGCACGTGGCAAAGCTTTGCCTTGATGGCGGCGCTGATGATCGCGACCTTGGCCGTTCCGCCGGCCGCAAGCACGCGGTGCGGAATGGCCAGCAGCGCTTTCATGGCCGGGTTGATGACGCGCGCGCCGAGCGGGTGCTGGACGAGATGGCCGTCGGCGCCGAGATAATGCCCGCAGATGTCGCCCACCGCGCCCGCGCTCCGCAGCGATCGCCAGTCGCCGCGCGAAATCACGCCATATTCCAGCGCCTTCGAATCCTCGGTCAGATCGATCGCGCTGAGCAAGGCCATGTCGAGTTTTGGCACCATCGCAAGGACCGAACGAACCGGCTCGCTCTCGACAAGGGCCTGACGCAGTTCGCTTGATGCTGCAAACATCGGCGCGGTGAGGTAGTGGCAGCGCGCATCCAGCGCCCGCGCCATCATGGACGCGTTGTCGTAGGGGTTGATGCTGGTGCTTTCGGCAAGGCCGCCGCAGAGCAGGACCACGCTGTTGCCCTGGTCGCTGCGCCGGCGGATGTTTTGTGCCGCCGCGTTGATCGTACCGCCCCAGGTGATGCCGAGCGCAGCGCCCGACGCGAGATGTTCGGAGACATATTCGCCGGCGGCTGCGCCGACCATGGCGCGCACATCTGCGTCGCCGATCGGCGAGGGCACGACAATCGCCCGCTGCAGGCCCAATTGACGGGTAAGCCCTGCTTCCAACTCGCTGTAAATGCCAAGCGGGTGCCGGATCGTGATCTGCACCAGGCCGCGCTCGCGCGCTTCGCCGAGGATGCGGTTCACGCGCTTGCGGGTCAGGTTGAGGCGGTTGGCGATCGCGTCCTGGGTCTGCCCCTCCTTGAAATAATGCCAGCAGATCCTTGCGGCCAAGGCGGCGTCAAAGGCATCGTCGGAATCGTCAAGGGCGGCGGTCATGCTTTCTCCAGCGGCACGGGCATAGCGCGGATCGTTTCCCGGCCGCCAAATCGCTTGTTGGAACAAATGTACCACAATAGTCACAAATGTGTCGTCGCCCCGGACTAAGGTCCCAGACAACAAAATGGGAGTTTTCCGCATGCGCCGTGATTTGATCCTGTCACTGTTCGTGGCCTGCATCTGGTCTTCCGCAGCGAGCGCGGAGTTTTCCGACAACAAGATCGTTATCGGCGTGATGGGCGACCAGAGCGGCGTGGTGTCCGATGTCGGCGGGCCCGGTTCGATCGTCGCGGCACGCATGGCGGTCGAGGATGCCGGCGGCGCGGTCGATGGGGTGCCGATTGAAATCCTGACCGCCGATCACCAGAACAAGCCGGATGTTGCCGTTGAACCTCGCGCGGGAATGGTTCGATCGCCGCGGCGTGGACGTAATTGTCGACCTGCCGCACACCGGCGCCGTGCTCGGGCTGATGACGCTCGCGACCGAAAAGAAGCGTGCGCTGCTGGTTTCGGGCGCCGCCAGCGTCGAGATCACCGGCGGCAAATGCTCGCCCTATGTCACGCACTGGACCGACGACACCTATGCGCTGGCGCGCGGCACTGCGGCGGCGCTGACCGATCAGGGGCTGCGATCCTGGTATCTTCCTGACCGCCGATTATGCCTTCGGCCACGATCTCGAACGCGACGCGAGCCGGGTGGTCGAGGATCACGGCGGCAAGGTGTTGGGCAGCGCCAGGCATCCGCTGAACACGGCAGATTTTGCCTCGCTGCTGCTACGGGCGCAGGACTCCAGGGCCCAGGTCGTGGCGCTCGCAAGCGCCGGCGCCGATACGGTCAATGCCATCAAGCAGGCGCGCCAGTTCGCGATCGGCGAGGGCAGTCAGCGGCTCGCCGCGCTGCATGCTTTCGTCACCGACGTGAACAGCCTCGGCCTCGACGTGGCGCAGGGCCTGATCATCACCACCGGCTTCTACTGGGACGACAATGACGCCACACGCGCCTTTGCCGCGCGTTTCGAAAAGCAGCATGGGCGCAAGCCGACGCGCGAGCAGGCCGGCGTCTATGCGTCGGTCGACGCATTATCTGAAAGCCGCCAAGGCCAGCCACAGCGATGACGCGGCCACCGTGAACGCCGCGATGCGCCAGCTCCCGGTCGACCGCTTTGGTACAGAGGCGCGTCTTCAGGCCAATGGCCGCGTCGTCTATGACCTCGGCGTTTATCGCGTGAAGGCGCCGGCAGCAGAGCCGCTACCCCTGGGATTATTACGAGAAGATCGCTACCGTTCCCGCCGCCGACGGCGTTCCGCAGCGTCGGCCGATTCCGGCTGCGCCGCGGCAGTACAAGAGCGAAGCGAAGGCGCGTTGACAAGGCGCGATGGGGCGTGATGGCAACTACCACGGTGGAAGCAAACCGGCTTCGGCGCATATCGCGGCGGGAGCTATTCGGCGTGGTGTGCTCAGTTCGGTCGAGCTTCTCGAAGCGTGTCTGGCGAGAATCGCCGCGCGCGAAGGCCGGTCGGCGCGTGGTGTCATCTCGCCCGCGACGCCGCGTTCCGGCAGGCGCGTGAAGCGGACGAGCGGCGCCGATCGGGCGTCGTGCTCGGGCCGCTGCATGGACTCCCCATCGGCATCAAGGATGTCTTCGACACCGCCGACATGCCTTCGGAATATGGCAGCCCGAGCCTGCGCGGCCGCCGTCCCGACCCGGGACGCGGATGCCGTCGCGCGATTGCGTCAGGCCGGGGCCGTCATCATCGGCAAGACGGTGACGTCGGAGTTCGGCATGTATGCGCCGACGTCATGCCGCAATCCGCATGATGCAACCGCTCGGCCGGCGTGTCCTCGGCCGGCTCCGCCGCGGCGGTGGCGGATTTCATGGTGCCGCTCGCACTCGGCACGCAGCATACTGCCTCGACACTGCTGCCGGCGTCGTTCTGCGGCGCGTTCGGCTACAAGCCGAGTTCCGGCTTCACCAGCCTGGGCGGCTCGAATATCCTGGTGCCGCGGCTCGCCAATGTCGGATTTCTGGCGCGTTCCGTCGAGGACATCGCGTTGTTCGCCGCGGTCTTTTCGCCGAACTGGAAATGCCGCTGGCTGTATTTGAGCCACGACGGCTGGGCTTGGTTCGCGGACCGGCCTGGCCCAGGGTCGAGCCCGGCGCGGAGGCCGCATTTACCGGCATTTGGGAACGGCTCCCGCTTGTCGTCGAAGACATCGAGCTTCCCGTCGAATTCGATTCCGCGGAGCAGGTCACTCTTGGCTTGCTTGCGGCGCACATGGCGCATCGTTTCGGCAAGACGGCGCATGAAATTCAGGCCGCCTACAACGAGCCCTTGCGCGACTTGATCGCGGCCGGCCGCAAGATGGATGCCGCGGAATATATCGCGCTCGACACCGCGGCGAACGAGCTTGCCGCCGCGGCGGATGCGTTATTTGCGGACTGCGATGCCCTCATCACATTGTCGGCGCTGGGCGAAGCGGCGCTGGCGCCGGAGCCGGGTTCGGGCGCACTGTGCATGCCCTGGAGCCTTGCAGGGCTGCCGACCATCTCGCTACCGCTGCTACGGGCGCCAACGACCTGCCGATCGGCGTTCAGCTCATCGGCCCGCGCGGAAGCGATGCGCAGCTGCTGTCGATGGCGGCCTGGATAACCAGGACGGTCGCCGCAGGAGTGCCAGAGCTGGCATGAGGCTCCTTTCAAACCATATCGAGGCCTCCTGATGCGTCGCGCCATTGTCGTCACAGCCGATGGGCTACGGCGGGACATGATCTCGCCGGAGACTACGCCGCATCTGAGCCGACTTTCGCGCACCAGGCGGAAAGCCTCGCGGATTACCGCACCGTCTTTCCGTCCTGCACGCGGGTGGTGTCCGCGAGTCTCGCGACCGGCTGCTTTCCCGCGCGGCACGGCTTGCAGGGAAATTCGGTGGCGCTGCTGGAGGACGGCGAGCTCGTGCTGCGCGACGCCGGCCATCCCGATTTCCTGCAGCACAAGCGGCGCGTGACCGGCCGCTCCCTCGCGATGCCTACTTTGGCCGAGCGCGTGAAGGATCACGGCGGCGCCATCATCTTCAGCAATGTCTCGCCCGGCGCGGCCTATGCGCACGACCCCGACGGCCACGGCTATGTCTATCATCGCGCCGGCTCGTTCGGACCCGGCCGGCGACGCGTGAGCGATCGGCACCATCTGGACATCACTCTCGATGTGGCGGGGGACCGCCGCATGACGGAGCGCTTTGTCTCTGAAGTGCTGCAGCAGCGGCGTCCGTCGGTCGCGGTGCTCTGGATGGGCGAGCCCGATCACATCCAGCATGAATCCATGCTGGGCTCGCCCGAGCATCACGCGGTGCTCGCGCAAGCCGATGCGCATGTCGCACTCGTCGTCGAAGCCGTGTCGCGCCTGCGCGCGGCCGGCGACGACGTGCTGCTGCTTGTCGGGTCGGATCACGGCCACCAGACCGTCGAAGGCGTGATCGACGTGGATGCCGAACTGATCGCTGCCGGCCTCAAGGCGAGCCCAACCTCGGGCGACGTGGTCGCGGTGTCGAATGGAACGTCGGTGCTGATCTATCTGCGCCCCGATCGCATCGGCAAGCTGTCCGAAATTCATTCGTTTCTGCAGGGCTGCGACTGGGCCGGCCGGATTATCGGCCCCGACGAGTTGGCCTCGATCGGCCAGGCTCCCGAAGCCTGTCTCGCCTTCGCGATCTCGATGCGCGAGAACGACGCGCCGAACCCTTTCGGCGTTCCTGGCTCGAGCCTCGTTGCCAGGCCGGCCTTCGGAAAGCCTGACCGGATGGGATGCGGGCAGCACGGCGGGCTCGGGAAGTACGAGCAATCGCCGTTCATGATGATTTCCGGACCCGGCTTCTCTGCCGGCACGATTCGCAAGGCGCCTGCCTCAGTCGTCGATGTCGCGCCGACGATCCTGGCGCATCTCGGTTTGCCCTGCGCGGACCTCGACGGCAAGCCGCTGCAGCGATGGCGGTGATTGCCAAAGCGTGATGGGATTATGTTGGAAGCGACTGTCCTTCTCCCTCCCCCGCAAGCGGGGCGAGGTGCAAAGCGAGCCTGCTGCTCGATTCAATGTAACGTTATCAAGCTCTAATGATATGTCGCGACGATGTCGGACACGGCGCGCTCGAGCTGTTGGGCGGTAGCGCATTGGCGCACCACGTTGCAGAAGGTCTGATAGCGCGGCATCTCGGAATCGCCAAAGCCCCAGGTCAGGCGTCCCTCGGGGTTGAGCCACACCACCCGCTTTGACCGCTCCGCAATGCGCCGCAGGATGTCGGCGCCGGGATCGAGATTGTTGCTGCGGGCGTCGCCGAGCACGATCACGGTGGTCTGCGGCGTCACGCTCTCCATCCATTGCCGCTCGAAATCGGCGAACGAGCTGCCATAGTCGGACGAGCCGAAACCGACTTTCGACATGATGTCCCGCATCGCGTCTTCCGCGCTTTTGGATTCCAGGATCTCGCTGACCTCGATCAGGTGCCCGGAAAACGCAAAGGAGCGGACGTCGGACACGACCTCATGCAGGCTGTGGATCAGCAGCAGGAAGAAATCCGACACCCGCGCCACCGAGCCCGAGACGTCGCAGAGTGCTACGATCTTGGGCTTGTCGCGATGCTTGCGCTTCCACGCGGTGAGGAAGGGCACGCTGCCCCAGGCGGCATTCCTGCGCAGCGTGCGACGCACGTCGAGATGGCCGCGCCGCTGCCGCTTGCGCGGCTTGGAGAACCGTTCGCGCAGGCGCCGCGCCATCTGGCGGATCAGCGCGCGCATCTGCTCGATCTGCCGTGGTTCGATTCTTGCGAGCGGCGCGTTGCGCAAAATTTCGTTGCGCAGGTTTTCCGCTTCCTCGCGGCCGTAAAGCAGCAGCGCCTGCGCGACGCGGTCACGGACCATTTCGCGCAAGCCATCAGTCGCATTCGTGAGGCGTTCTGCGAGCGCCGGGTTGGTGGCGGTCAGCGTATCGAGATCGTCGTTGAGGCCCTGGATGCCCATCTGCTGCAGCACGCGGCTCGAAAACAGGCCGCGCTGGGTGAAATAGCGGATGTCGGACAGGCCAGCGGCGTTGGCGGCATTCGCAATCGCAGCAGCGATCTCGGTCTGGTCTTGCGACAGCAGCATCTGCGCCAGCGGCCCGAGATTTTGCGACTGACCGCCACCGCCGCCGGGCGCTTGCTGATTTCCCGCCGCCTGATCTTCGTCGGCCGCGCCGCTCTCACTCTTCGCGTCATTCTTCTGCGACGGCTCCGGCTGCGAAAAGAACAGATCAAAACACGCGCCCAGCGCCTTCTTTTCGTCCTCGCTCTTGGCCAGCGTCAGGAGCAGCGTGTCGCGGAGGATGCTGCGCTCTTCAAAGCCGACTTTTGAAACCGCCCGCATCGCATCGATGCTTTCGGCCGGAGAGACATGCACTCCCGCTCCCCGCGCGGCGCGAAAGAAGCGATGCAGGTTGTCTCTCATGCGGCTCAGCCGAAGACGTTTTGCCGGGAGGCGTTGGCGACAAAGGTCGTGACATGCGGCCGCGCCGCCTCGACGTCGGATTCGTATTTCAGCAGCACGTTGAGCGTATCCCTGACCATCTCATGGCCGAGCTCGCTAGCCTGCAGCAGCACCAGGACGCGCGCCCAGTCGATGGTTTCGCTCACGGAGGGCTGCTTCTTCAGGTCGAGCGTGCGGATAGAGTGGATGAAGCTGACGAGCTGCTTGCGCAGCGCTTGCGAGATGCCGGGGATGCGGCTCTCGACAATGCGCTCCTCGAGCTTCTGCTCGGGAAAGCCGATATGCAGATGCAGGCAGCGCCGCTTCAGCGCGTCGCCGAGATTGCGCTCGCTGTTCGACGTCAGGATCACCGTCGGCGGCACGACGGCGGAGATCGTGCCGAGCTCGGGGATGCTGACCTGGAAATCGCTGAGGATTTCCAAAAGCAGCGATTCAAACTCGGCGTCGGACTTGTCGATCTCGTCGATCAGGAGCACGCAGCCCTTGGGCTGCTCCAGCGCCTGCAATAGCGGCCGCGGCTCGACGAATTCCTTGGAGAAGAACACGTCGCCGAAATCATGCAGCTGGCCGAGCGCGGCATGCAGCGTCTCCGCGCCGCCCAGCACCTCGCCGAGCTTGTCCTTCAGGATCTGGGTGTACAGGAGCTGCTTGGCGTATTTCCATTCGTAGAGCGCCTTGGCCTCGTCCAGCCCCTCGTAGCATTGCAGGCGGATCATCTTTAGCCCCCGCCAGCCGGCGATCGCCTTCGCAAGCTCGGTCTTGCCGACGCCGGCCGGCCCCTCGACCAGGATGGGCTTTGCGATCTGCTCTGACAGATAGACCGCGGTCGCGATCTGGCGGCTCGCGATATAGCCTTGGGAAGCAAGGCCGCTCTCGACCGCTTCGATGGAGGCCAAAGGCCGGGGGTCAGGCACGGATTTCCGCTCCGGTATCTTGTTGTTTATGCTTGGCGTCTCCCAAACGAGGCGCCCTTTTGCGATAGGGACATTACCCCCAAAAGTCCATAGGCGCCGGGGTGCCGGCCGGCTCCGGGCAGGGCATTCGCCGATCGGCCGCCAGTGAGGGCCCTGCCGGCCCTTTTTGCTGCGGTTGTTGGCGCCGGAGTTGCGACATTTTTCTTACATGTGACGCGGCTAACACTTGAGTCCTGGGGCACGTTCCGAACCGGAGGCCAACACGATGAAGCAAGTTGTGACGGTCGGACTTACCGTGCTTGCCGGGGCTGCCCTGATCGAGACGGCGCTGATTCCCGGCCTTCTGATCGGCGGCGCCGCGATGCTGGCGCCGAGATATCTGCCAAAGGTCCTGCCGGGGCTGGTGCGGCGAAAGAGGCCGCGCCCGACTGCAACGCGCCGCGCTCCGGCCGGCGGCCAGGCGCTGGCGACGGCACCGAGCGCGGTGCTGCCCAAATTCGCGCTGGGACAGGCGATCGCCAAGACCATCACCTATCGAATTATCGTCACCACGCTCGATTTCACCACGAACTACATCGTCATCGGCGAGCTTGCGACCGCCGCGGGGCTCTCTACCTTCAATCTCGTCGCCGGTCCTTTGTTCTATTTCGCCCATGAGGCCGTCTGGAACTATCTCGGTCATCCCGAGCCCAGGGCCGAGGTGCCGCTCGTGACGCCGGCCGAGCAGAATGCGCAAGAGGTCAGTCTTGCCGGCTCCACCATCAGCCGCGCATTGGCCAAGACCATCACTTTCCGCACCCTCGCCACCGTGATGGATTTCACCACGAACTATGTCGTGGTCGGCAATGTCGCGCAGGCGGCCATTCTTTCGTCCACGGGCTTCGTGCTCGGACCCTTCGTCTACTACGGCCACGAAAAGGCCTGGGAGTATTTTGGCGAGCGCGCCGGCGATGCCGCGGCCGAGCCGAAACGCCTCCCGGCGCCGGCGTAGCGGCAGGACACGGGTCAGAATTCCAGCGGCGCGTTGTCGACCACTTCCTTCATCACGAAGAAGGTTCGCGTCTGGCGCACGCCCGGAAGGCGAATGAGCTGTTCGCCGTGGATGCGATTGAAATCCTCCATGTCGCCGACGCGGATCTTGAGGAAGTAATCGAAGTCGCCGGCCACCAGATGGCAGTCGAGCACGAATTTCAGTTTTGCCGCGGCCTGCTCGAAGGCGGCAAAGCTCTCCGGTGTTGAGCGGTCGAGCACCACGCCGACCATCACCAGCGCGCCCTTGCCGACCCTGCGCGGGGCCACCATCGCCCGCACCTGCTTGATAAATCCCTCATCGAACAGGCGCTGGGTTCGCCGATGGCACGTCGCGGCACTGACCCCGACCTTGTCGGCCAACTCGGCATTGGCGAGCCGTCCATTCGTCTGCAGCAACCGCAATATCTTGATGTCGATGCGATCGAGTCGATCGTCCATGAAAGAATCTTTCAGAAAGATGCTGGTTTGTGGAAACAAACCTATCAGATATGGCAGAAGGTGCAATCATTACGCGAAATCGGCCATTCAATTAGAAAGCACATTTTGCGCCAATGGTGATACGGATATCGCGCTGTCGGACCAATGTGCGAGATCAGATCATGCTGGAAAAATTCGAGCGCTATCCGCTCACCTTCGGGCCCACGCCCATCGAGAAGCTGCCGCGCCTCTCCGGCCATCTCGGCGGCAAGGTCGATATCTACGCCAAGCGCGAGGACTGCAATTCGGGGCTTGCCTTCGGCGGCAACAAGCTGCGCAAGCTCGAATACATCATTCCCGATGCGCTCGCCTCCAATGCCGATACGCTGGTGTCGATCGGCGGCGTGCAGTCCAACCACACCCGCATGGTCGCCGCCGTCGCGGCCAAGATCGGCATGAAGTGCCGCCTGGTGCAGGAAAGCTGGGTGCCGCACGAAGATGCCGTCTATGACCGCGTCGGCAACATCCTGCTCAGCCGCGTCATGGGCGCCGATGTCCGCCTGGTCGACGAAGGTTTTGACATCGGCATCCGCGAAAGCTGGGAGCAGGCGATCGAGGAAGTGAAGGCGGCCGGCGGCAAGCCCTATGCGATCCCCGCCGGCGCCTCCGTGCACAAATATGGCGGGCTCGGCTATGTCGGCTTCGCCGAAGAGGTGCGCTTGCAGGAGAAGGAACTCGGCTTCGCGTTCGACTACATCATTGTCTGCACCGTCACCGGCTCGACCCATGCCGGCATGCTGGTCGGCTTTGCCAGGGATGGCCGCGAGCGCAGGGTGATCGGTATCGACGCGTCCTTTACGCCTGATCAGACCAAGGCGCAGGTGCTCTCGATCGCGCGGAACACGGCGAAACTGGTCGAGTTGGACCGCGAGATCGTCGAGGACGATGTCGTGCTGATCGAGGATTACGCGCATCCGGCCTATGGCGTGCCGTCGGAAGAAACCAAGGACGCCATCCGGCTGTGCGCGCGCTTGGAGGGCATGATCACCGATCCCGTCTATGAGGGAAAATCGATGCAGGCCCTGATCGACCTCGTGCACAAGGGATATTTTCCCGCGGGGTCGAAGGTGCTCTACGCCCATCTCGGCGGCGCGCCGGCGATCAACGGATATGCCTATGCGTTCCGGAATGGGTGAGTAAGGAGAGCCGTGGACGCAACTATAGCTGTTGTCCCGGCTTGCGCTTCGCTTGGCCGGGACGACAGAGCTAGTCGCGCCGCGCCCTTACCAGCCGTAGCAACTCCTCGCCATAATGCTCGAGCTTCTTGTCGCCGATGCCCGGCACGCCGCGCAGCTCGTCGAGCGTCGTCGGCCATGCCCGCACGATGCCGTCGATGGTCGCATCGTGCAGCACGACATAGGCCGGCACGCCGCGCTGGCGCGCGACGTCGGAGCGCCAGGCCCGCAGGCGCGTGCGCAATTCGGGATCGACATCGCCTGCCTGGCCGCTGCTCGCCGGCGCAAGACTGCCGCGGCGCGATTTGGTGCGGCTGGCGCGAATGCGCGTGCCAGGGGCCTCCTCGCGCAGCATCACTTCAGTCTCGCCCTTCAGCACGCCGCGCGCGCTCTCGGTCAGCTTCAACGCGCCGAAAGCCTCGCTGTCGGAGCGAAGGTGGCCCATGGCAATCAGCTGCCGGATCACCGTGCGCCATTGCTTTTCGTTGAGCTCGCGCCCGATGCCGAAAACCGAGAGCTTGTCGTGTCCGAATTGCGTCACGCGCTCGGTCAGCCGGCCGATAAGTACGTCGATCAGATGCATCGCGCCGAAGCGTTGCCCGGTGCGATAGCTGCAGGACAACAGTTTCTGCGCGATGATCTTGCCGTCGCGCATGCGCGGGGGCGACAGGCAGTTGTCGCAATTGGCGCAAGCGACGGCGCCAAATGTCTCGCCGAAATAGCCGAGCAGGCGGCTGCGCCGGCAGTGCGCGGTTTCCGCCAGGCCTACCAGAGCGTCCAGCTTGCCGGTCGACACGCGCTTGAAGGTGTCGGAAGCTTCCGATTCCTCGATCATGCGGCGCTGCTGCACGATGTCGGAGAGGCCGTAGGCCATCCAGGCAGTGGACGGATTGCCGTCGCGCCCCGCGCGTCCCGTCTCTTGGTAATAGGCCTCGATGCTCTTCGGCAGATCGAGATGCGCGACAAAGCGCACGTCGGGCTTGTCGATGCCCATGCCAAACGCGATCGTGGCCACGATGACGATGCCGTCCTCGTTGATGAAGCGATCCTGATGGCGGGCGCGGACGCTTGCTTCGAGCCCCGCGTGATAGGGCAGGGCAGCAATCCCGGCTTCACTGAGGGCGGCCGCAGTGTCCTCGACCTTGGCGCGCGACAGGCAATAGACGATACCGGCCTCGCCGGCATAGCGCTCGGCGATAAATTCCTTGAGCTGCGCCACCGAATTGCGCTTGTCGACGATCTCATAGCGGATGTTCGGCCGGTCAAAACTCGAGACGAATTGCGGCGCGTCCGCAAGCTGCAGCCGCTCGACGATTTCCTTCCGCGTCAGCGCGTCGGCGGTCGCGGTCAGCGCAATGCGCGGAACGTCGGGAAACCGCTCCGCAATCACTGACAGCGCGACATATTCGGGGCGGAAGTCATGGCCCCATTGCGAGACGCAATGCGCCTCGTCGATGGCAAACAACGAGATCTTGGCTTGCGCCAGCAGCGAAAGGCAACGCGGCGTGAGCAGCCGCTCGGGCGCCACGTAGAGCAGGTCGAGATCGCCCGCGATCAGGCGCCGTTCGACCTCGGACGCCTCCTGCGCCGTCAGCGTCGAGTTCAGCGCCGCGGCGTTGACGCCAGCCTCGAGCAGGCCCGCGACCTGGTCGCGCATCAGCGCGATCAGCGGCGAGACCACGATGCCGCAGCCTTCGCGCAACAGCGCCGGCAATTGATAGCACAGCGACTTGCCGCCGCCGGTTGGCATCAGCACCAGGCAATTGCCGCCCTTGGCGACATGATCGATGATTTCTTCCTGCGCGCCGCGGAAGGCGGGCAGGCCGAATACGGAGTTGAGCAGGGAGAGCGCGTCAGGCGTGTCGGCTCCGGCCGTTGGAGTGGTCGCGCTGGCTGGAACGGACATTGATGGGCGCGGTCTGTCTGTGAGTTGGATCGGCGGGCGCTGCCAATATAGGACGGATGATCGCGTTCGGCCATGGCACCGTGATTTGAATCACACCGGCCCACGGCCGTATCATGGTGAAATGCGTCAGCATACATGCGCAAAAGCGCCGAGCCGGAGGGCGCGAACCCATGAATCCGATGGTGATTGAGCGAAGGCAGCTGTTGCAGGGCGGCCTGGGCGCGTTGCTCGGCCTTATCAGCAGCGCGTCGCTGGCGGATGTCTTGATGGGCGACGACAAGACCGTCGTCGAAGGCAGTGGCCTGCTCGCGTCGCAATTGCGGCTGGGCGAGCTCTTGATCCGATACCTCGCCGGCTGGAAAGACCCTGCTGCCAAGCAAGGCAGCGGCAATGTCGTCGTCTCGCCCGCCAGTCTTGCCGCAATCTTGTCATTCGTCGATCTCGGCGGCAGCAGCCGGATGCACGCGGCCATTCATCAGGCGCTCGGCTTCAGGCGCGCGGCGCGGCGGCAGGCGAGCCGAGATCTCGCTGCCTTGCGGACCAGCGTTTCCGGGCTGATCGCGCAAAGCAGCAAGGACGGCCCGCTGGTGCTCGCGAACCTGATCGCCTTCGACCGCGTGGTCAAGCCGAAGCAGCTCGCGCTATACGGCCTCTCCGGCGCCGGTGCCGACGTGCTGGTCGACAATCTCGCCGATGCCAAGGTGATCGACCGCATCAACGGATGGGTCAAGCAGAAGACGCATGAGCTGATCCCGGAGATCATCGGCGAGGCGCCGGAGACGCTCGGCCTCGTCGCCGTGAACGCGCTCTATTTCAGGGACAAGTGGCAGACGCCCTTTGAGCCGTCGCGCACCAGGCCGGAACAGTTCCGGACCGCCTCCGGCAAGCCGGTGGAGGTGCAGATGATGCACTCGAAGGTCGCGAAATTCCGCTTCCGCCGGGACGACCGCTTCATCGCCGCCGAGCTTGGCTACGCCAACGAGAATTTCAGGCTGGTGGTGGCCACGACCAAATCCGCGCCGGCCCCAGCGCAGGATTTTGCACCCGTTGCAGGCTGGCTCGACGGCAAGGGATTTGCGGCACAGAACGGCGAGATCGCTTTGCCGAAATTGTCGCTGTCGTCAGCCGGAGAATTGTTGCCACCGCTCGATGCGTTCGGGCTGAACGCTGCGCGCGGCACGGCCGACGCGCTGGAGGGATTTTCCGACGAGCCGCTGCAGATCGCGCGCATCGTCCAGAAGGTGGAATTGCGCGTCAACGAGGAAGGTACCGAGGGCGCGGCCGCCACCGCCGTGCTGACCACGCGCGGGCTAGGGGTGCCGGACCACATCCAGATGATCGTCGACAAGCCGTTCGTGTTCGCCCTGCGCGACGAGAAAACAGGTCTGGTGCTGTTCATGGGCTATGTCGCCGCGCCGCCGAAGTAGCGGCCGCGGGCAAAATGCGATGAAGCCGCACTAGCGGTCCACCTCTCCCCCTGTGGGACCCCCTGTGGGAGAGGTCGGATCGCATCGCAAGATGCGATCCGGGTGAGGGGTCTCTCTCAGCGAACGCATCCGCCGATAGAACCCCTCATCCGGCGCGGACGTTCGTCCGCGCCACCTTCTCCCACAAGGGGAGAAGGAACAGAATTCGCAGCGGAACCGATTTAATAAAGACCGCTTGGTGCCACCGACTAGCCTTCCGCGCGGCGCAGCGCGTCCGCGACGCTGACGATCGGCAGCTTCCGCCTTTCCGCGGCCTTCAGCGCATGACGCATGAGTTGCGGCGTACAGCCATAGGGGCTCGGCGTTGCCGTGATGTCATGGCCATAGAAGATCAGCCAGCCCCGGTCTCCACCGCTTCGTCGAAGACGCGCTCGATGCCGTCCTCGTCGATGTGGTCACTGACCAATGGCGTTGCCCGGAGGAAGTGCAGGTCGATGTTGCCGCGGTTGACGCCGGGCAGGATACCCCGCGACGAACGAAAATTGCTGGCGAGTTGTCCCTTGCGCGAGATCGAAGCCTGTCCGTAGGGGTAAGCGAAATTCTCCAGCTTGATCGAGGAGCCGAGCCCTTCGAGGAAGCGACGGTTCAGCTCGATCTCTTCTGCCATGGTGGCCTCATCGAGATCGGTGGCGCGCCGATGTGAAAAGGTATGGCAGGCGATCTCTTGGCCCTTGCTGTGGAGGCTGATGATGTCATCTGCATCCGCGCCGTTCCAGTGACCGGACCATTGGCCGAGGAGGCCGCCGGCAACATAGAACGTGCCGCGTCCGCCATATTCCTCCAGCATGGGCGCGCCGACATTTGCCGCACTGTCCGGAATATCGTCGAAGGTGAAACTCACCATCGGCTCCCTCCCGGACAGGGCAAGGGGCGTTGCCAGGAGATGCCGGCAGAGGCGATTGGAGACACGCGCCTGCAACGCTGACCACCGGCTGCCCATGGGTGTCACCACTTTCGAATTGTTTCGGACGAAAGCGTGCACGGATCCGCGCCGAGGAAGTCGAGCCAGTTTCGGAAAATCATGGTCGCCGCGCCGCCGGCCGGCACGTCTGGACGGAGCGTCAGGCCGGGGAGTTCGGCGGCGAGCTCCGGCTTGCGCGAGGTTCGCGCGCGCTCCTCGAAATTCGCAAGCACTTCTTCCGTCGTGTCATCGAAGTAATCGGCGGGGATTGCCGGATATTCCTTGCGCTCGCCGGCGAGGAAGCGCGCGATGTCGCGCATGTATTCCCGCTGCAGCGAGTGATCGTCATATTCGGGGTGGCCCTGGAAGAAGATGAAGCGGCTTTCAAAGTCACGGGCGAAGATGTCGACGCCGGCTTCCACCGAGCGGGTCAGGATCCGATAGCCGGATGTTGCAAGGTCGCTCTCGCGCACTTCGTTGAGGCGTGAATGCGAGACCTTGATCGAGCGGGGCAGATCGCCCGTCAGCCAATCGTCGGCGACCCTGGTGCAGTCATAGACTCCCGAGCATTTCTGCGGCAGGCGTTGCCGCTCGATGCCGTCGAGATGCAGCACGGCAGCATGCGCGGCAAGGCAGGACCAGATCGTCGAGCGCGTGTTGGTCTTGGCCCAGTCGATAAGGCCGGTGAACTCGCGCCAGTAGCGCTCTTCCGGCAGCGTCGGGCGCGATCGGCTCGGCGCCGGTGACGATCAGGCCGTCGACCTGCAGGCCGTCGAGCTCGCTGATATCGGTGTAGCCCTTGTCGATATGGTCTCTGGCCTGCTTCGAGCGCATGACCGACGGCAGCGCGAAGCAATGGAAGCGGATGCGGCTCTTGCCGGCGGCGCCCTGCACCAGCCGCATGAACTGCCGCTCGGTAGCCTTCAGCGCACTGTCGGGCATGTTGTTGATCAGCGCGATGGTCAGCTCGGCATCGCCGGCGCGCTCGAACTCGTTCTCGGCCGGCGCCAGCGCGGGACTTGGTATCGGCCGCTGCTTGTCGAACGGGAGCGCCATGTTCGGTCTCGCGGGTCTATTCCGCCGCCTGGAGCGAGGGACCCGCGCAGGCCGCGGCCAGCGCCTGGTCGATGTCCTCGATGAGGTCGGCGATGTGCTCGATGCCGATCGACAGCCGGATGGTTTCCGGCAGCACGCCGGCCATGCGCTGCTGCTCCGCCGACATCTGGCGATGCGTGGTCGAGGCCGGATGGCAGGCGAGCGACTTGGCGTCGCCGATATTGACCAGCCGCGTGATCAGCTTCAGCGGAATCGTAGAAGTTCTTGCCGGCTTCCATGCCGCCCTTGATGCCGAAGGTAAACAGCGAGGACGAATTGCCGCCCAGATACTTCTGCGCCAGCGCGTAATAGGGGCTATCCGGGAAGCCGGCATAATTGACCCAGGCGACGCGGGGGTCGTTGCGCAAAAATTCCGCGACCTTGCGCGCGTTCTCGACATGGCGCTCGACGCGCAGCGCCACGGTCTCGATGCCCTGCAGCAGCATAAATGCGTTGAACGGCGACAGCACCGAGCCCATGGTGCGCTGATAGACGCTGCGCGCGCGCTCGATATAGGCCTTCGGCCCGAAGCGCTCGGCATAGACGAGGCCGTGATAGGACGCGTCCGGATTGTTGAAGGCCGGGAAGCGGCCGGCGTGATCCTTCCAGGGGAAGCGGCCGCAATCGACGATGGCGCCGCCCAGCGTGGTGCCGTGACCGCCGAGGAACTTGGTCAGCGAATGAACGGAAATGTCGGCGCCGTAATCGAACGGCTTCAGCAGGATCGGCGTCGCGACCGTGTTGTCGACGATCAGCGGCACGCCATGGCGATGCGCGACCTTCGCCAGCGCCTCGATGTCGCAGATATTGCCGGCGGGGTTGCCGATGGTCTCGGCGAACACTGCCTTGGTGTTCTCATCGATCAGCTTTTCGATCGCGTCGGGCTGGTCGCTGTCGGCGAAGCGTCCGGTGATGCCCTGGCGCGGCAGCACATGGCCGAGCAGCGTGTGCGTCGTGCCATAAAGCTGGGGAACGGAGACGATGTTGCCGCCGCCATCGGCGAGATTGACGAACGCGAAATGCAGCGCGGCCTGGCCGGTTGCGACCGCAAGCGCGCCGACGCCGCCTTCGAGCTCGGCGACGCGCTTTTCGAGCACCGAGGTCGTGGGATTGGCGATGCGGCTGTAGCGGAAACCGTCGGCTTCGAGATTGAACAGCGCGGCGCCATGGTCGGCGCTGTCGAACGCATAGGCGACGGTCTGATAGATCGGGACGGCGACGGATTTGGTGGTCGGATCTGGCTCGTAGCCGGCGTGAATCGCGATCGTTTCGTTGCGCATCGTCCACCTCCGCGGAAGGTCCACCGCATCTGTTTTGCGATGCGTTCGGTCCCTCCGTTGATTAGTGGCGGGGCGTAAAACGAGCAATAATTCGTGGCAAGATTGACGAAATAACCCTAATGGATTTCCGCTCATTAATTAAAATTTGAATCAAACGATAATCACGCGCCGACGGCGCGCCGAACCTGCTCGCCGATCTGTGAAAGCACCAGCCGCGCCTGCGGCAATACGACGCCCATGGCGTGAAAATTGTGGATCATGCCGTCGTGGCAGACATGCTCGACGGCGACGCCCGCCGCGAGCAGCTTGCGTGCATAGGCGTTGCCCTCGTCGCGCATCGGATCGTACTCGGCGGTGTGGATGATCGCGGCGGGCAGGCCTTTCACATTCAACGCGCGCAGCGGCGAGATCCTGACATCGGCGGTATCAGTGCCTTCAGGCAGATAGTCGGCGAGATCGGCTTCGCAGCGTCGCGCGGTCGATCAGATGGTCCTCGGCAAACGCTTCGCGCGACGGTGAAGTTTCCTCGAAATCGAGCACCGGGCAGATCAGGCATTGCGCCGCAATCGACAGGCCCCGCATGGCGCAGCGCATGCTGGCAGACCACGGCGGCGAGCGTGGCGCCCGCGGAATCTCCGCCAACCACAAGCCTTTCCGCATCGATGCCGAGTGAGGCTGCATTGCGCGCGACAAACTCAGTGGCGGCGATCGCGTCTTCGACCGCGGCGGGAAATTTGTGCTCCGGCGCGAGGCGATAGTCGACCGAGATCAGGCGGCAGCCGGTCATGTCGGCGAGTGTTGCCGCGACGCGGTCGTGGGTCTGGATGCTGCCGGCCACCATGCCGCCGCCATGAAAGAAGATGAAGCCGGGCAGGCGCGCGTCATCGCTGCTTGCCGGCGCGTAGAGACGATAGCGGATATCGCCGGCGGGTCCCGGCAATGCGCCGTCAGTCGCCGTCACATCGGCTGCCTCGGCGCGGGCGAATTGCATCAGCTTGGCCAGCGACTGGCGGCGCTCGGCCGTGCTCGGCCGCGTGCGCTCGCCGGGGGCGGCGACTGCCATCATGGTCAGAAATCGTTTGGCGATGGGATCGAGCGGCATGGCGGCTCCGGTTAACCAAGCAAGCTTACCATGGCCGCCGATCCCCAGTGAACCGGCGACTGCCCGGCCTTAGAATGAAATCGATTAAGGAATTGGGGCAATCATGCGCGGCGGGACAGCTGCCGCCGCAGGGACGACAGACATGGCCCATATCGCAAAGCCCGTCACCTATTCGCAGACCTGGACCTTCTTCGAGGGCCAGTGGCACGACGGCAATGCGCCGATCATGGGGCCGCGCACGCATGCGGCCTGGCTCGGCTCGACCGTGTTCGACGGCGCGCGCGCCTTCGAGGGCGTGGCGCCCGATCTCGACCGGCACTGCGCGCGGGTCAATTGGTCCGCCGCCAATTTCCGGCTGAAGCCGGTGGTCGACACCGAGACCTGGATGGGCCTCGCGCGCGAAGGCATCGCGCGCTTTGCGCCGAATGCCGAGCTCTACATCCGCCCGATGTATTGGGCGCAGCATGGCAGCGGCGGCGGCGTGCTGTTCGATCCCGAGACCACCAACTGGTGCCTGTGCATCTACGAGGCGCCGATGCCGCAGCCGACCGGCAATGCGATCACGCTGTCGCCGTTCCGCCGGCCCGACGCGGAATGCGCGCCGGTCGACGCCAAGGCGGCCTGCCTCTATCCCAACAATTCGCGCGCGCTGATCGAAGCGGCTTCGCGCGGCTTCAACAATTGCCTGATGCTCGACATGCTCGGCAATGTCGCGGAATTCGGCAATGCCAATGTGTTCATGGCCAAGGATGGCGTGGTCTATACGCCGGCGCCGAACGGCACCTTCCTCAACGGCATCACGCGGCAGCGCGTGATCGATCTGTTGCGCGGCGATGGCGTCACCGTGGTCGAGAAGACGCTGCGCTATGAGGATTTTGAGACAGCCGACGAGATCTTCTCGACCGGCAATTTCGCCAAGGTCGCGCCGGTGATCCGGATCGATGACCGGCAGCTTGCGCCCGGCCGTTTCTATACGCGGGCGCGCAAGCTGTATTGGGATTTTGCGCACGCCGTGAGGCAGGCGGCATGATTGCACCGGTCATTCCGGGGCGCTGCGAAGCATCGAACTATGGTGCGCAATTGCGCACCTGAGAATTCGAGATTCCGGGTCTGGTCTTCGGACCATCCCGGAATGACGGCCTATCATTCTAGGCCCGTAAAGCACGAGCTCGGTGTCGCTGAGGTCGGCCAGCCTCGGCCGGTGCGGGCCCTTGAAATATTTGCGGCCGCGCTTCTCGGTATAGAAGCCCGTGACGCCTTCCACCGGGCCATTGGCGTCGAGGAACACGGAAACCTTGCCCTGCCGCAGCAGGAAGCCTTCCGATCGCGCCGGCGCAGGCGACGTAATCGGCGACATCGCGGCAATAGATCAGCTGCATCGCGGGCGGCGAGATCCAGCCGCGGCGGATGCGCATCGGCAGCAGCACGAAAGGCATGACGTCGCGCGCCGTGCGGCAGACAAGGCTGAGGCAGCCATAGGCGGCATGCCGCGTCAGCAGCTCGACATCGGCGCTCGAGGCCGTCGATCTCGGTCGCATCCGAGGAGACGATCTCGACCGTCATGCCAGGCGCGGGGCGCGACAGCAGCGGGAACGAGAAGAACAGGCCCTTGCAATAGGCGCGAAACCCTGGGCCTCGATGATCGGCCAGGTCCAGGTCGCAGGGCTGATGTTGAAATAGGTGACTTCGTTGTGGCGCTGCGCGATCTTGGTCAGCATCGGCGCGTAGTTGCGGAACGCCGGCTCGACATACCAGCTCGACAGATTGCAGTGGATCGCAAGCTCGCCGTCGCAGGGACGGAGCGTGTAGAGCAGCAGCAATACGCCGACCGGCGACGCCTTCGTGGTCGAGCATATAGCCGAAGCGCGGATAGCCCTGCGGCACCTCGCGCGCCGCCTGGCGCCTGAGCCCCTGCATCCAGTAGTCGCGCGAGCGGCCGGCAAAGCCGCGCGTCAGAAGGTCAGCGACGCGCTCGAGGTCGGCCTCGCTGATTTCCCGGCACCGGATTTGTGGTCTTGGCGCGTTCACGGTCTTGATCGCCTGTGCCGGCGTTATCGCCAGCCTTCCCCATGGGCGGCCATATGGGCGGACATGCCGAGCAATTCGCGGACCTTCGCCGGCCAGGCGTCAAGCTCGGTGCCATGGGTGTGGAACATCGCGACCGCGAGACGATCCATGCCGAAGGCGACGCAGCCGGTGTGCGCCGGTTCGCCATCGGCGTCCTCGATGCCCCAGGTCGTGCCGAAATGCTCGTGATGATAGTTGAAGCTCATGCAGGCGGTCGGCTGCTCTTCCGAGCGCAGCGGCACCAGCAGCTCGAATTTCAGCGACTGCTGCTTCTGGCTCACCGCCTTCATCTGGCCGACGCGGCCGAAGAAGGGATCGCTGGCATAGTCGACGCGGAAGGTGAGGCCGAGATCGCGCGCGATCGCCTGCGCCTTCCCCATCCAGCGCTCGCGGAAATCGGAGACGTCATCGGGCGTGCCGATGCAGACATATTCCCGCATCCGGAACGACTGCAGGCGGTCAAGATGGCGCGATGGCTCGCGGCGGAAGCAATCAGCGGCGACATCGAAACGAAGGCCGCCCTTGGGCAGGGCGCCGCGGGCAGCCGCAATCGGATAGACGGGGTAGCAGGCGGCTGGCGACAACACGAGGTCGGCCGGCGACAGCGACGTGGTCCAGTCGCCTCCGGCATCGAAACGGCTCACCGCCGCGTTGATCTCGCGCTCGGTGCCATGCAGGCCGCAGACGCAGCCGAGCAGGTTCGGAAAGCTCTTCAGGTAGCCGGATTTTTCCAGT
>CAVUCB010000099.1:0-78194 GCA_963739755.1 uncultured Alphaproteobacteria bacterium
GTGGCATCGCTCATGGCGAACTCCTTCATCTTCTGGTCCTTCCCATCGCCGCGCCCGCAACGCAATTTGGAACGCCACGCCGTCGAACGCGGCGCAGTGTGCGGAACATGCTCGGCGTGGACTATGCAAGTTCGGCAAATCTCGAACGCGGACGGCGATTTTTTTGGAAGGCGTCGATTGTCCGACGCTCTACGCAAAGACGTCGATAGGACCGCTCCGAGTGATTGCGGCGCTCTAATGGGGCCTATCCGTTATCTGCGCTTTGCGCAGAATGCACCTTGTCCACCTTGCAATTTCGCTTCGTCCGTGGAGCCGGCAACTAGGCTGCGGCGCACCCTGACTCTGTCGGCGCAAACTGGCCGAAAGCGCATAGCGCGCCAACAAAGTTGGCAGTAATTCTGAATTGCCAAAAAGCCCGATCCCAATCGTGAACGGTAGGTTTGTGCTGGCCGGCAACTTCACTACGGAGGGTCACATCATGTCACTCATCAAGGATCTTCTTGAGCGGCCGTTCGATCAGGCGATCACATCAAAATACACGGCAATGAACGGCTGGATCTATTTGGGGATCGGAGCCACGTTAGTTATTTGGCCCGGAATAGTGCAGACCATCTTCAGGGATGCGGCATTCGTTGGAAATGAGGCCGCACTCTTCCGCGTAGTGGGTATGAGCCTGATGGTCATTGGCTGGCTCTATTTGTTCGGTGGCCTCTCTGGCGGCAGACGGATCGTCGCCGCTAGCGTATTGGACAGAGTGGTGCTCGTTCCCTTGGTGCTCGTACCCTTGGCCATCGCGGGAGTTTTTCCTCATATTCTGCTAGCAATGGCGACTCTCGACCCAACGCTCGCCCTTGGCGCTTGGCTGCTTCTCAGTCGATCGGACCGCCCTGGATTTCACTCGGCCGCAGGTACGCCATCCCCGTAGCTCTGGGAACCGCGAAGTCCAGCGAATGCCGATATTGCGGCCAGGAGATCAGATATGAGCGATCCGACTCTGCCATCATTCCGCTATCGCTTAGAGCAGCAACCGCCGCACGCCAGCTGTGGCGGTCTCGTACGGGGCGCTTCTGTCCGGCAATTCCCTGTTAGCCAGGGCATCGCCGGCGCCTCTATGCGCTTGCAACCCGGTTCTCTGCGCGAATTGCACTGGCACACGACGGCTGCAGAGTTGGGTTACGTAGCAGTTGCCGCACTACTGTATTGAGCCCCGACGGAGCGGCGACCGATACGTTCGGACCGGGCGATGTTTGGTATTTCCCTAGCGGCTGGGGTCATTCCATCCAGGGGACCGGGCCAAGCGAGTGCCATTTCATTCTGATGTTCGACAACGGCGCCTTCGCCGAGGATCACACACTTAGTATTACTGATTGGCTAGCCCATACGTCGCCCGCCATCGTCTCACAGAACCTCGGCCTTGGAATGGAGTGGGCGGCCAAGCTTCCGAAGGGAGAGACCTACTTTGCAGAGGGGAACGTTCCCGATGACTCCTTCGCACCTACCACGCCCCGGGCGAAGCCGACACTTTCAACGACGCACCGCTATCCATTAGGCGCCCAGCAGCCGCGGCGCGTGCCGGGCGGCGGCGCGCAGTGGACAGTAACCGCACACGAGTTTCCGATCTCGACGACATTGTCCGCCTCCGTGCTGGAGATTGAGCCGTGCGCCATGCGCGAGCTTCACTGGCATCCCCACGCCACGAGTGGCAATACTACCTTGAGGGTGGGGCCGAGATGGCTGTCTATCTGGGAATGGGTCACGCAGTAATCGAACAATTCGTGGCGGGTGACATCGGTTACGTGCCGATGGGCGCCGGACACTACATCCGTAACACCGGCAGCGGGATCTTGCGCCTGCTGGTCGGATTCAACAACGGGCACTATCATTCCCACGACCTCAGCGCATGGGTAGCCTCGAATCCGCCCGATGTTTTGGCTGCAAATTTAGGCCTGCCACGAACGGTCGCGGAAGCGCTTCCCAAGGAGAGGCTGTTTATCGCACGTAACGTCGTTGAAGATGCCGAATAGAAGTTCAGGTTCGAGAAGAGGTGCCGAGGTGAGAATTGGCTCCTTGACTTGAAGATTTGACGAAGTCGCATAGCGCGACCCAGTGGCTTGGGATTTTCCGACCAACGATGCAGGCGAACTGCCTTGGCCGCGACATTGGGTTGAACAACGCGATCCGCAAAGATGGACGGCAAGCTGCCGCAAGCGCACAACGACGGCAACGGTGAGGCCTGAAGGTTGCTTGCTTTGTAGCGTACCTATGCGGTCAGGCCGCTGACAGGTTCGCGGTTCTCGTACCCATGCGCTACGCAGTATCGGCGATCGGAAGCGAAAACTCCCGGTTTGGAAGTACTATTGTGATCTTTCCGGTTTGGTTCGAGCGCGGCGTAGTGTTGATGACGGCGTTTCGCCGAACACGGCGCGGTAAGCTGCGGCGAAGCGTCCGAGTTCCTGGAATTTTAGGTCTCTCGCGATTGCCCCGACACCTTTTGTCTTCGGATCAGCTCGTCGCAGTGTCGAGCGCGCCCTGTTCAAGCGTCGCAACAGGTGATACCGCATCGAACTCATACCCAAAAATTCAGCGCAGCACAGTCGCAAGGTTCGCGCCGATACGCCGATCGCAGTACACAGCATCGACAAGTTCAGATGCGGATCGCGTTGTGCGTCCAAAGCTTCCTCGAACCGGACCATGATTTTGGTGTGACGTCGTCTCCGCCTGGGGTTCTCGCCGGTATCTTCGGCCGTCAGGCAATTGACAAGCGCGTAAAGCATTTCCTGCTCGAGGCTTCGCGCAACCTCTGGATTGGCAATCAACTCCGGTCTGGTTTCAGCGAGCCGACAAGCCTTTGAATACAATCCCACCAAGGCTCTTGCGGCGGCTCGCGCGGGTCGCACTACCCGGCCTTCCGATGGCGACCTGATGCTTTGCCCGGTTAGAGCGTTGCTGCAAGCTGCCAGCTTCTCGGGCGGAAGCGATATGAGTGCAAAAATGCCTCCTCCATCAGTTCGCTGATGCGATCTCTCACCCACGCCATGGAATACGAAATCGCCTAAATTCAAGCCAACTCCGCAGTATGTCAGAGATGATTCATCACTCGCTGGAAACGAGATGATCGCCCGAGCCGGCGGCAACGCGACATAGCCAATGCGTGGCAGATTCTCTCGACCCCGAAGCACGTTCAGCTCACCCAAATTCAACCAGGTCAATCGGCCGTCGAAGTGTCCCCCTGTGGTGACAAAGAGGTCGACTTTCGCGGCTCGAATCGCGACGCTGTAGTCGTCGGGACTAGCAAACGTGGCAGTGCCATGCTCCGCCGTCCAAGCCATCTCAAGCGCCCTGTCGCGAACGGCAATGGTCAACGCGCAGGATGGGAGACCGGCCGCGATCCGGCTATGCAACTTCGGAAGCTCGATATCGCTTTTCTGGCGCCGTGGCGTTTTGCCACGGCCGCCGGCCGCCTTCGATAAGGGAGGGCTGGTCAGCTGCCCCAGCGGGTTCTAATGGCGCTGCGCGGTGCGCTGTTGCTGGAGGGCATATTCGATTGTCATCGCGATCCAGGCTGGACCGGAAAGGCCCTGTTTCTTAGCCACGCTATTGACCGCGTCGACGACATAAGGCGTCAGCGGAACGTTGATGATAATATCCAAGCCACTCTCGAGGCTATAAACCAACTTCGTCACCTGGCCGGTGAAACGTCGAACGCGGGCGGCTTTCTCTGCTTCGGTGAGCGGCGCTTCTCTGACGACCATCAGGCAGTAAGCGCCGACAAGATGGTCGATTATTAAGCTCTTTGACATGCCTTCGCGCTGAAGCGTCGCGATAGTGGCGCTGAGCTGTTCGAGAGTTCGTCATCGTGTTTACATCGGGAAGCAGACCTTTGATCCGCTCGAGCTTAGCTGGATTATTGGGGTTGGCAGGCAAAGGGCATTGGAATTGCTCTTCACCGACAGCCGGTAAGACCGCCAGTGCGGAAAGAGCGAGACCTAGCGCGAATGCTGCCTTTGTCATGACGTGTCTCCTTCGCTGACTTTCTCTAGCCTTTTGAAACTCCGGAGTATCGGCGGAAGTCGGACTTCCAGAGACTTTCGCAGTCCGAAACGTTCGATACGAAAGCCAAGAGGACGCCGCATCTCCTCTCTGGGGAACCGAAAATCCCTATTTCTCATGTCTTGAACGTATGTGAGCGACGTCGACATAGTTGGCGACTATCGAGGCGTTGCACGGACAAAGGTGACATCGAACCTCTGCTTTAAGACCACCTGATCATAAACACCCCTGAGTTTGTCGCTCGCGGCGTCATAGCTGAGGGTGTAGGTTGACCCGTTGTACCCACCGGCGCGTAACTCGAAAACCAGCCTAAGCACGCCGTTGTCGTTTGTGGCCATCGCAGAGTGGAACGGCAACTGGCGCGGATTTGCGTAATTGGCGTCGAGCCTGCCATTGGCCTCCACACTCGCGATCCTGATGACATAACCACCTTCCACGCGCACCCAACGGCCGGGTAGTGCATCAAAATTCGTTTGCGAAGCTATCGAGGTCTGGGCTGCCGCACCGGTAGGCGGCTGCTGGGCATACGCGTGGGGAACGGTGAGCGCTAGGCTCATGACGGCAAGGTGCGTTCGTTTCATCATTTTGTTGCCTACCACCGATCGATCTGCGACGAGGGGATCATTGCATTAAGATAAGCGAGGAATGGCGGTGCCTGCCGTGACATGGGTACCCGCGGCGGAGCTTATGCTAAGTTTGCTACCGAGGCAGCCCGGTGCGTAGGCGCGTGAGCCGATAACTCAGGCATATTTTGATGCCAACGCGTAGCTTCGGGCTATGCGAAAACGGCAGGCTCATCGAATAACCGGAGTGGGTCATTCTCGACCGAATTGAGCTTTCCCGACGATGTTCCCCCGGATAGCGACCAAACAGGGGACATCCCGGTTCTGCAGCTTCGTGCCAACATCAGTTACGTGTGAGCGACTGCAAGTGACGAGAGACCCATTGGTCTGCAATTCCGGGGCTGCCAGGTCGGCTGCCGCAATGTCTCGGACGGCGGCTCTCCAAACAGCGTGCGGTACGCAACTGAGAAACGCCCAAGCTCCCAAAAGCCATGGTCGGTCACAATCTGCGTGACAGTTGCCGTGGACGGATCCGAATGCTGGAGCGCCCGCCGCACCAGATGCATTCGGCGCAAAGCGAGATAGCGGATTGGTCCCATGCCGAGATGTCTTTCGCAGGAGGCGCGAAGTGTTCGCTCTGCGACGCCAATAGCGACGCAAATTTCGGGTAGATAGAGTGGCTGGCGGGGATGTGCCTCCAGGAACTCCACAAACCTGGCGAATATCGTGTCACAACGGCGGCCCCCGTTAGCCTGCTCCAGGCAGTGACCTTCCGCGAGGCATCTCACCAGGACGTGAGTGAGCTGATTCTCCAGCGCCCGGCTTACTTTCGGGAGCTCCAGAATGTCCGGGGTGTGGTGAGCGAGCTGCCCGATGCATTTGTGCAGGTCCAACAATCGACGCATCAGTCCAAAAGGCGGCCGAACAATGGGCTTGTGAGATGTCTCCGGCAGGGCACGACCGACGATTGCCTCGGCAGCAGCGGCCAGATCATCAACTGGAAGGGATACCGTGCCATAGTGAAAGTCGGAGTTGAGATCGTTGATGTACGACATCAGATCTGTTGATGACCATGTCGCCGGGCCGAACTTCCAGACCGCAGTCCAGCAACGATGACGAATTACATTCGGTGAGAAAGCCAATCGATCTACGACCGGATTTGACCGCGACAGTATTGATCTCCGGAAGCGATATGTGGATTCGATGCATCCAAAGCTTGTTCATGCCGACTTGCGCGATCTCGGCATGGAAATTCCCCTTCGCTGTGGGAAATAGCTGGACATCGGCAGAAGGAAAAACATCCTGACAAGCCGACGGATCATCAAGACTGAAAACTCTACTCAACACCACTTTCTTCTCCCCGAAAACAGAAAATACCGTTTGATCGGGCAACTGCTTCAAAAAGGGACGAGTGTCAGGAGGATTTAATAAAAAAGTCAATGTGATCAGGGCGCGTCGTAGTCTCAGTTGTATTTTAGGCCGCCATAACTTGTAATCAATGCGCGGCTATTTGACTTAGATCAATGTACCGATTGTGACACGGCAGATGGCGGTAGGGTCAGACTACTCGCTTCAGCTTGGGATGTCGGGGAACGCCACCGCGTTCTCGCGTTTAGTCCATGACTACTGATATCGGGACGCGGGCAGTGTCACGCGCGCGAGATCGCCAACAATTCGATCGGCAGTGCATCGCTGCCTTCAATGCGATTTTCAAACGCCCTGAGTCTTTTATAGATCGAAACCAGCTCAACTATTCGCGGCCAGGAATTCACAAGATATTGGAAGGACGATCGGACTTGAGAGAAGGCATTTAGAATTTGATTCATGGGCCCCAGCGTGATTTTTCCTGCGACGATCGTCGGCGCGAGTACGATGTACGGAAAGATGTTGTCGGTCTGCAAATACAGAATTCGCCCGACGTTGAAATACATGTAGTTCATATACATCCGAAAATAATTCTTACGCACGGCGGCATAGAGCTCTATCAATGTGGGAGAGGCGGCGCGGTGGGGATTATCCTCGCCGAACACCAATTCCTTCCGGTAGGCGGCCTCGACGCGTTGATTGTGAAATTCGAGGCCCGGCAGGCGTATTCCGATGAGAGCCAGAAATGCCGTTCCTGACACCGCCCACAATAATGCGGCTACGACAAGAGGAAACGGAATCTCGCCGATCAGGGGTAATTCCGTCACACTGCTCGAAAGCCGGACCAGCACTGGGAGAAATGCGATGAGTGTCAATATTGCGTCGACAAGGTTGACCCCTAGTCCTTCCATCGACGTAGAAAATCGCATTGCGTCTTCCTGAACACGTTGTGAAGCACCTTCCACCGTGCGCAGCTCGGACCAGTGTCCGACGTAGTAGTCGTTCATAGCGGTGCGCCAGCGAAAAATATAGTGGCTTACGAAGAAGCGGGTCAGAACTCCGACAGTCACGGCAATGAACGCAATTTCAGCAAAAGTGGCGAGCTGCAGGTAGAATTGCGCAAGTGTGACGGGTGAGGATTTCGAAAGCGCCGCCTGCACTAGATCGTAAAACGGCCCGTACCAGCCGTTAATGGCCACGCTGACCTGAATTTGAAAGTACGATGTGAACAGTATCAAGGCCGATCCCAGAATGGACCACTTTTCCCAGGGGTGAGGAGCGACACGCATCCACGCTGAGGCGAACAGTGTCACCGCTATCGCAAAATAGAGGTAAAACCACAGGAATTGAGGCGACCAGAAGACGGCGGCTCCCACGATTGCGTCGCCGCTGACCGGGAATCCTAGCAATGCGCCAAGCTGGGCACCGAACATGTACCAAAAGCCGATGGTAAGTGTTCCCCACAGAATGGCCGACAGCAACAAAAGCTTTGGACGAGGAAAGAACGATACGAACACGCGTTTGTCCTTGGTGGGATCGAGGAGAGAGCGTCGGCGCGGCAGTCAACAGTTCCGGCTAATCGCTTTTCACTCACAACAGTAAATCCGAGACCGAAGTACGCTTCGGTCGTTTGACATGCTTACTAAGGAACCCAGTCGAGTGATGACGGGTCTGCTTTTCTTGCTCGATATCCGTCAGCATCGTTGTCGGGGCCGTCATTCCGGCGCCCTGAGCGGCACAAAACGACCAGAAGCCGCCTTCAGACAGTTTGACCCCCAGTGGGATATTTCGTCGATTGAGACCCACCTGAAGAGCTCATACGTGCCGCCTTCGCGATCGGACGCGAGCGAAGAATCCTTGACGATCGAAGTAGCGCAGCATGGGGAGACGTAAGCGCGGGCGATCGCCGGGCCAAGTTAAATTACGTCAATCAATCCACGCATGCCGCGTGATGCGATCATTGCGATGATGAATTCATTTCGAAACATTAACTCCACGGCCAGCGCGGCGTAATGCGAGAGCCTGCACCACCGTTGTGTAGGCGAGCAACCGCACGCTGATTCCAGGGAGAATTGTTAATGACGGACCATTCCACCAATTCTGCTGGCTTGCAGTTGCATCCCGTGCGTCGACCGTCGCTATTGTCCGCGCGAAGGCTGGCATTGATGCATCTGTCGTTGCCGGCTTCGGCGTAGCCGCTTACGGCCTGAGCCCTGCGACCGGTGCCTTCAACATTGTTGCCACTGCCGCCCACGCCGAAGTCAGTCAGGTCGTCGCCCAGCCGATGGGCTTCGCCGATATGGTAGAGCGGGTGAAGCCTTCAGTGATCTCGGTTAAGGTCACGAAGAAGAATGCTACGGATGCAAGTGACAAGAGCGATGACGAAGGTTCGGATTCGCCGATGGAGAAGTTCTTCGGCGGTCCCGACCGTCAGCCCCAGGCGCCCGGTCGCGGTGGTCGGCACGGCGAAATGATGGGGCAGGGCTCCGGCTTCTTCATTTCGGCCGATGGTTACGCTGTGACGAACAATCATGTCGTGGAAGGTGCAGACAAAGTTGAGGTCACGACCGACGCAGGTAAGACCTACAACGCAAAAGTGATCGGAACAGATCCCCGGACCGACTTGGCGTTGATCAAGGTCGAGGGTGGCTCGGATTTCCCGTTTGCCAAGCTGTCTGAAGGCAAGGCGCGTGTCGGCGATTGGGTGCTTGCGGTCGGCAACCCGTTTGGCCTCGGTGGCACTGTTACGGCGGGCATCGTATCTGCCAGCGGACGTGACATCGGTAGTGGTCCTTACGATGATTTCATTCAGATCGACGCGCCCGTCAACAAGGGCAATTCAGGTGATCCTGCGTTCAATATGCAGGGTGAAGTCGTTGGCGTGAATACTGCGATCTACTCGCCATCCGGGGGCAGCGTCGGTATCGCATTCTCGATCCCGGCCGCGACCGTGAAGAACGTGGTTGCCCAGCTCAAGGACAAGGGGACGGTCAGCCGGGGTTGGATCGGCGTCCAGATTCAGCCGGTAACGCAGGATATTGCGGACAGCATGGGTCTGAAGCAGCCGGAAGGTGCGCTTGTAGCCGATCCCCAGAAGGATGGGCCTGCAGCCAAGGCTGGCGTCGATTCAGGTGACGTCATTACCGCGGTAAACGGTCAGTCGATCAAGGACGCCCGGGAACTCGCCCGGATCATTGGTGGCTTTGCGCCTGGTAGTTCGGTCAAACTCGACGTCTTGCACAAGGGAAAAAGCAAGGTCGTCAGCCTGACCCTTGGCGAGTTGCCGAATGCTCAGGAAGCGAAGGCTGATACCGGTGCCGATCGCAAGGATTCAACCATGGATGTCCCGCGTCTTGGCCTGACAGTCGCGCCGGCAGACAAGATTGAGGGCCCCGGCAAGAAGGGGGTCATCGTCACAAAGATTGATCCGAAAAGCGCTGCCGCGGATCGCGGATTCAAGAGGGGCGACGTGATCCTGGAGGTTGCCGGAAAGAGCGTGGCAACTCCCAACGACGTTCGCGAAGCGATCGAAGCCGCGGGCGCGAACAAAAAAACCAGCGTGTTAATTCGCCTTCGCTCTGGCGAGGCGTCCCACTACGTCGCTGTGCCGCTCGCCAACGGCTAGACCACCGCAGGAAGATCGGCCGCGGTGGTCTTGGCCGCTGCCGATTTTTCAAACCATCGTTTGCTCAGGCTGCCCAAGAATGCCAATCAGTTCCGATATAGATCCGGCGATGAGTTCGCCGGGAAGGCCAGCATGGACCAATGCCTGGCACCTTTGGAAGGTGATCCTTCCGAGACGGTCGATCACGGGCCGTCTCGTTTGGGGAACGGTATGGCGGCGTAGGGCCGGCCGACGTTGGTCCTACAAGAAGTTTATCGAGTATTCGGATCAGGGAGGTGATCTAGCGTAGATGGCCTTATTTGCCATTCGGGTTCATCGGGGGAGCCTGAACCGGCTGGAATCCGCCCGAGGCTGACGCTCCATTCCCATTAGGCTTGTACCACGGGTTAGATAGGCATTCAGAACTCAGTGCCGGATGCGGAGGCTTCGCATTCCTGGAAAGTGCTGAACGAACAGCCGCTCCAGCCGGGGTTGTCAACGCCCTGGATGCAGAACGGATAATTCGTCGCCGTCTGGGCCGAAGCAGGAGTCGTCATTCCAAGGGCACCAACGGTAAGCAACATCAGAAAAATGCGGCGCATCGTTTCCTCCGTATTTTCCACTGAATGCGATCCAGACGTTGAATTTAGCCGAATCTCCGGTGTCATCAGCTCGGTTACGACAGTACTGATGGTACCGCAGCTAATCACCGGTCGCCTATGCGAAGTCGGCAAAGCCATTGCGCCCAAGACCATCCGATCGCATCTGCCCTTATTTTACCGTGGACGTTGGGAATTTGCCGTTTTCGCATAGCCACGCTTACTCAGGCTATTGCGCCTCCTTTGACGCTGCAGGCGTATATCTGAACGCCTTTCGCGGCGTACTTGCCGACCAGCGGTCGCTCCCGCGGAGGATACAAGTGCAAACGCGGTGACCTCGCGTCAGCTGATGGTCTCGCATCAAGAGGGACCGCGCCAAATCACCATTTTTGATACGAAGACGCGCGCAATTCCTACTTCTCGAAACATTAATTCTACGGCCAGCGTTCTGTATTGCCGGAATCTGCATCTATGGCGCGACATTCTGATCTCTGTATTGAGATTTTCTGTGAAGGACAAGGCATCGAAGGTCGCGGTGCGAAACCAAAGCCCGGTCAGATAGACGAGCTTCGCGAGGGCAGGCTGGAAAGCGCGGCGGCCATCCCGCCGTGAGGCGGTTGGCGATGCTTTACTCCAATCCAAGTATTGATACCTTGGCAGTTGTGATTTCGGTTGGCCACAGAATTTCTGTGAGACCGTTTGCAACGGCGATCTTTTGTGTTCCATCGACTGAATAGGTAACGACGCCGCCGCCAATCGCGCCGCCGATTTTTTGGCCCCACAATTTGTGCCCGCTTGCTGTGTCAAGCACGTAGAAATTTCCGCCCATGTCCCCAAAGACAACGATGCCGCCCGCCGTCGGCGTCATGCCGCTTTGAATGGGATAATTCGTTTTTGCTCTCCATCTCCAAGAACCAGTGTCGGCGTCGACGGCGTAGGTCCAGCCGGCCCAGTCGAAAGCCGGGTCCGACTTACCCCACGTGTAGAACGGGTTGATCGATGCTTCGCCGGACCACGGTTGGCCAGGCGACACGCTGGCGATTTTCTCGCTCGGCATAAGCGTAACGGTGGTGCACCATTCGACCTCGCCGATGAACACGAGGTTCAACTGGGGATCGTAAGCGGGACCGTTCCACTCGGCGCCGCCAGTCGAGCCGGGACAAAAGTGGACGGGCTTGCCGACCACAAACGGCGCATCCTCGTTCTCCATCCGGGTGACCGGCAGCCTGTAGAGCAAGGCATTGGTGTCGAGATCGAAGCCGTAAAGGTGGCCGTCCTTCGGGGCGACCGACAGAACCTTCTTGCCGCCTGCGGTCTTGATAATGGCTGGAGCGCCGGAAACGTCCCAATCGTGCCAGTCTTTCGGCACGATCTTGAAGTGGTTCTTGTAAGCCCCGGTCATCGCGTCGAGGACGACGACCGAGCCGGAATAAAGGTTCGACCCTTCACGCACCTCGGGTGCAAAATCAGGTGCGGGGTTCCCGCCCGGCACATACAACAAGCCGGTATCCGGATCCAAGGTGTATGAAGTCCAGGTCGCACCGCCGGTTATCGGCACGCCTTCCGAGTTGCCCCAAGTCGACGCATTGAGGGGTGAAGCACCGAGCGGTCCGCGCGTCGGATCGCCTTCAGCCTTCGGCACGAGATAGAACTCCCAAACGATCTTGCCGGTTTTGGCGTCAAGCGCATACATGCGCCCCTTCACTCCCTTGATGTCGCCCCCTGCGTTGCCGATGAAAACCAAACCGTTCCAGGCGATCGGAGCCGCCGGGGCGCTCTCGCCCTTCTTCGGGTCCCCGATCGTGGTTGCCCAGATGCGTTTGCCCGTCTTGAAATCGTAGGCGAGGACACGGGCGTCCTGGGTGCCGCGGAAAAGCATGCCGTCTAGATACGCCGCGCCGCGATTGACCTCCTGGGGCGTCGCCGGAACGTAATCCTCATGCGTGCGCCAGTTCTCGCGGCATGTCGAAGGATCGATGGAGTAGATGTCGAATGCGGTCACGAAGATCAGCGCGCCGTTCACCTCCAACAGCCCGGAATTGAAGCTGGTATATTGCCTGGTATCATAAGTGCAGAGAACTTTGAGCTTCTCGGCGTTTGTTCTGTTGATCTGACTTAACTCCGAGAAACGGTTCGAGGTGAGCGTCTTGTTGTAGCTTGGCCAGTCTCCCTCAGTGCCGCCTGGAGCAGCTTGCGGCGCTGCCGAGGCCGTCGAGGCTGATGGCTGCCCCGCCGCTCCGGTCGGGGCGACTTCCGTTTCAAGGGTCCCAGCGGGAGCCGACCAATAGCGCACATAATTTATCGCCGTCGACCCGATCTGAACCGTTTGGTCCCAATAAACATAGGACAGACCGGCTATGGCAATGCCGACGACAACGATTGCGCCGAGGAAAGCGCGAAGGGAAAATTTCATCGGTTGACTCCCTGAATTGCTAATTCTGTGGGACAGGAGCAAGCAGAACTCCGCCGGGCAGAGTCGGGCATATGGATGAATTCGTTCGCCGATGTCCGTACGAGGTAAGCGAAATACCTCGGCGCGAACCTGCCGTTCCCAAGGAAATTTCCAATCCGACGCTACCTGTAGTTTCGGAGGAAGCTATGCAAAAACGGCAAAAAGCGTCGACTGTTCGCCGTTGATGCGTCGGCGCAATACCTGGAGCGCAGGGCTGACCTAACCGTATGAAGGCTGTCCAGGTGCGACAAGACGCCGCCTAAGAATGATATCCAGCTTCCGAAGTTGCATAGGCGGATCGCGGCTGATTTTTCATGCTTCGTGTTTTAGCCAGGGCCGAACGCGACGGCGGCACGCTTCAAATGAGATAATTCGGATGACGGAGAACGGCACGGTCACGTTTGCTAGTCCCGACGAATACAGCGCTGCAATTGGAGCTGCGAAGGTCGATCTCTTCGTGACGGCGGGGGGAGAGTTCAAAGGACGATTGACCTGGCTGAATCTGGGTGGACTGCACGTGCTTCGGGGGCGAGAGAATCTGCCGCGCATTGCCTTCGTCGCATTGCCGCCGGCTCAGACACACATCTCGTTTCCGGCGAGCGGATTATCGGGCTTGATATATTGCGGGCTCGGCTTGAACGCTGGCGACCTGGTTTTCCATGGCCTCGGCGAGCGGGCGCATCAGCGCACAGTTGGAGAAGGGGACTGGTGCTTCATGTCGCTGGCGCCAGAGCAACTCGCCGCATGCAGCAAAGCTTTGACCGGGCAAAGTATCAGACCGCCAGCGGAGGGGCGCGTCATAGTGCCTGCGCCCAGCGCCTCCAGAGCATTGTTGAGCCCGCTTTCAAAGGCGTGCCGTCTCGCCGAGACCAGACGGCAGCTGATAGCCAACCCCGAGGTTGCGCGATCCCTCGAGCAGGAGTTGCTTCATGCGCTCGTCAATTGCCTGGCTACCGAGAATGCTGACAGGACTATCGAGGTGGAGGCGGCGTCATACCGACATCATGGTCCGCTTCGAGGAGGCCCTCGCGACACGAAGCGAGCCGCATCTGAATTTGTCGGAAATCTGCAATGCGATCGGCGTGCCGGAGCGGACCTTGCGACTTTGCTGCGCTGAATTTCTGGGTGTCAGCCCGATCCGGTACTACCTGTTGCGGCGCTTGAACATGGCGCGCACGGCATTGCGACGCGCCGATCCGGAAACGGCGAGTGTCGCGGAAATTGCACGAGATCATCAGTTCACTGAGCTCGGGCGCTTCGCCGTGGCCTACCGCGCCATCTTCGGCGAAACACCATCATCAACCCTGCGGCGCGCTTCAATCAAAACCGAATAATTGAGAGACGGTCTGCCGAAACCGCATAGCGCCCTCAGGGCAAGGCAGGGAAGGTTGACCTCGATAGGAAGCGGATAGCTGCGGCGACAGCCGTCGGCAATCGAGACCTGCTTTCTGCAGCCGCCTACCAGACATCGAAAGAAATCTGTCCATTCACGCATCACGAAAATTAGGAGCTGGAGCTATGAAGATCAGTAAACGTTTAAGAAGTATGCTGGCTTCAACCGCCGCGTTGGCGGCGGTGAGCTTGTCCGCAACGACCTTGCCGGCCTTTGCGCAGGCGCCGGCAGGCAAGCCCAACATCTTGTTCATCATGGGCGACGACATCGGCTGGATGCAGCCGAGCATTTATCATCGCGGCTTGATGGTAGGTGAAACGCCGAACATCGACCGCATCGGAAACGAGGGTGCGATCTTCATGGACTACGTGCGCCATGCAGAGTTGCACCTCCGGGCGCAATGCCTTCTTCACCGGCATGTATCCGCTGCGAACCGGCATGATCCCGCCGCAACTGCCCGGCAGCCCATCCTATTTGCGACCCGGCACGCCGGCCCTGGCACAATTCCTGTACGATCTCGGCTACACCACCGGCGAGTTCGGCAAGAACCATCTCGGCGATCACACCGCGGCCCTCCCCACCGCGCACGGCTTCCAGGAATACTGGGGGTACCTGTATCACCTCGACGCGATGCAGCGGAGTGAGCTTCCCTGACATCAACAAGACTCCGACTCGAGCAGAGCTGTTGCGCCGCCCTGCCAGAATACGCCCATCCCCGGTGTCCCCGAAGTTGCCGGCGCCGTCGATCCCAAGACAACGATATGCCTGACGCCACCGCGCCCGGTGCTCTGGTGCAAGTCCTCGGATGGTTCGGAGAAGAACCAGATGTGCAAGGACGAGGGTCCGCTGACGCTGGAGCGGTCAAAAACGGTAGACGAGGAGATCTCGGCAAAGGTGGTCGACTTTCTCGACCGCAACGATCCGAAGAAGACCAACAAGCCCTTCTTCGTCTGGTACAACCCGGCGCGGATGCACGTCACCACCGTGCTGTCGGACAAGTACATGGCCATGGTCGGCGAGCCGGGTGGCAAGGACTGGGGCGTCAACGAAGCCGGCATGAAGCAGATGGACGACAATATCGGCGTCGTTCTCAAGAAGCTGGAAGACATCGGCCAGCTCGACAATACCATCGTCGTCTTCACCACCGATAACGGCGCCGAGGCGATCTCCTTCCCGGACGGCGGCGTGACCCCGTTCAAGGGCCAAAAGGGCGAGGCCTGGGAAGGCGGCTACCGTGCCCCGTGTGTCGTGCGCTGGCCGGGCCACATCAAGCCGGGCACGGTCAAGAACCAGCTGTTCGCCGCGCTGGACTGGGTGCCCACGTTCGTTGATATCGCCGGCGGGCCCAAGGGCGACGGGCTGAAGACGCAGATCGAGGCCGGACAATACCCCGGCATCGTCAAGACCACGCTCGACGGCTTCGACCAGCGCGCCTATCTCGAAGGCTCGTCGGAAAAGTCGGCCCGCGACTTCTTCTTCTACTTCTCGGGCGCGACGCCGTCTGCGGTGCGCTACAAGAACTGGAAGATGTACTACACGATGTCGCAGCCCGGGCCGGCCGGCTGGATCATGCCGCTCGTTCCGTTCCACTTTACCCTGGTCCAGAACATCAAGCGTGATCCGTTCGAGCAGGCGGTCGGGATCGACCAGAAGTCTGCAATGAGCCTCGGCGGTGCGCTCTCGGTCCGGTGACAGCCTTCCAGTATGACTGGAACATGCTGCCGATCGGTCAGCAGCTGTGGCTGGAGCACCTGCTGTCGTACGAAAAGTACCCGCCGCTGCAGGCACCCGAGAGCTACAACCTCAGTGGGGTCATGGATCAGGTCAAAAAGGCCAACGCCAGTCACGCGAGCGACTAGCGGCCTGAGACGAGCTTGAGAAGTTACGGAGTGGGCGTCCCGTGACGGGGCGCCCACGAACTGCGTCTGCTTTTCCCGGGTGACTACCGAGGAAGTGTAATATCAAACAGCGGTTGGATAAGTGCGGCGGTGTTGTTTGCCATGCCCCATGGGGTGGTCAGCCTGATTTCCCGTCCGGCGAAAGACAAGCTCTCTTGGGTTACGAAACTACTTGCTACGGCTGCCACATTGCCCTCGCAGTCGACGATGGGAGCTCCTGACGCGCCATGGTCGAGTACATAACGGTCGTTGTTTCGCTCTTCGATATCCCACATCTCGAAGAGAGCCGATCCCGGTCGCACTTTGGCAAACGGATCATCGGAGTGGAATGTCGCCACTACCCGCAATTTCAGCGAACCTGCCCTTTGCAAAGCGGAGTCCGTCGAGATAAGCAATGCTGCGTACTGGCTCGTTTCTTGAAAGCGGCCTCTCGCGAAGCTTGAGAGTCCGTGCGTTAGGAAATGGTTCCCGTAACTCAAAGAGCGCGAGTCCCTCGGGAAGTGCCCTTACGACCGCAAGTAACCGAGCACTCACCTCAACCGTGACGTCTCGCTGCCGTACATCGATGTTCCTCCACTCGCCTCTCGGCAGTACGGGTGGGTCATCGACGAAGTGCGCTATCGAGACCAAATACCGCGTGCTGCGGTAAAACCAGGCTGTCGCGCGATATCCGTCAAGCGACGGCCGCGGTTTCTCGTTAGCGGTGAAGTATCGCGTGATGCTGACCGTTGTTGCCGCGAGCGTTGAAGGGTCGATACAGGCGTCCTCCGCACGAGCACATGGCGCAATCACCATCATGAAGACCAAAATCATCATTAGTCGTCTGGTCAGGCGGGCACTCGGCCCGGCGCAGGCCTGTTCCGGTCGCGCGAGGAGGGCGCTCCGGCGACTAATCATTCGGCCAAGCAGAAGCATGCAGGTCGCGGACGCGAGGATGCTTAGCGTGGTGTCATGATCCTCCTCTCCGGCAGATTGATCAAATACAGTTCGTACGCCCGCAGCCCGCAGGCCCGCCAGCATTCCCACATGCGCCCCCTTTGCCCGATCCCGATGACATGAAAAATCGATTCGTGCGAACCGACAATTGGCGCGAAGGCTTTGTCTTGAATTCTTCCCCGCTATTTTGCTCGCGTTCAGTCGAAATATTGCCGGCGCCCTCTGGCCGAACGGGACGGCGCCGAAGGCCGGCTGTGCCGACAGTGCGCCCGCCGATCGCCCGACCCAGTGACCTTCCCTCATGTGCAGTATCGCCCACGCCAGGTCGGCGTCAGAATTATCGAAAGTGCAAAAGAGACGTTCCTGGACCACCATCGAAGCTCGGTAGAGCGCTTCTGTAGAACGAGGTTCGCAGTACCATGTGCCTGCTGCCGAGCGCCTCGCGACATTTGACAACGACGGCAAGCGACGCGAATTGGGAACGCGAAACCACGCATGTACGCAACTGACTAGCAGTCGAGGGGCTGCATGGATTTCAGGAACTATCGAGGCGAAGGCTCGGCGCGCTGCGGCATCTTGCACTCATTCCGAGATCAAGGGAGGTCGCTCGCTTGACCGCATTTCTGCCGAAATCGCATAGTGCGAGCGGTCGCGTTTTGGCAATGTGAATGCAAGCAGTCCCCTCATAGCGATAGCCGGGGTTTCTTATGAATTTCACCAGGAAAACACAGGATCTGGCCCAAACGGTCGAGCATTCCGCGGAGGAAGGGATGGTCTATATCCCCGGCGGGACCTTTCTCATGGGATCTGACCGGCACTATCCGGAGGAAGCGCCGGTCCATCGGGTCACTGTGGACGGGTTCTGGTTGGACCGAACGCCCGTCACCAATCGCCAATTCCGCGAGTTCATCAACGCGACCGGTTACACCACCTTCGCCGAGATCACGCCCGACGCGAAGGACTATCCCGACGCATTGCCGCACATGCTTAGGGCGGGCTCCCTGGTTTTTACCCCGCCCAAGCACGCCCCGGACCTGCGCTACTGGGGAGAATGGTGGACCTACAAATTTGGTGCCAATTGGCGTCGGCCTTCCGGACCGACACAGCAACCTTCGCGGGCTCGAAGACCATCCGGTCGTCCACGTCGCCTACCGTGACGTCGAAGCCTATGCCAAATGGGCCGGCAAGGAATTGCCGACTGAAGCCGAATGGGAGTTCGCCGCGCGTGGCGGGCTTGATGGAGTCGAATTCGCGTGGGGGACCGAATTGACGCCCGGAGGCAAGCATATGGCGAACACCTGGCAGGGCGATTTTCCGTGCCAGAACCTGGCGAGCGACGGCTTCGAACGCACTTCGCCGGTCACCGCATTCCCGGCCAACGGATACGGCCTCCACGACATGATCGGGAATGTCTGGGAATGGACCACCGACTGGTTCTCGCCGAAACACGAAGCCGATGCGCCCAAAGCGTGCTGCATTCCGGAAAACCCGCGCGGCGGGCCTGAGGCGGCGAGCTACGACCCTGTGACCCGAAGATCAGGATTCCGCGCAAGGTGCTCAAGGGCGGCTCGCATCTGTGCGCACCGAATTACTGCCGTCGCTATCGACCGGCGGCGCGCCATGCCGAGCCGATCGATACTTCAGCCAGCCATGTCGGGTTCAGGTGCATCATCAGGAGGAGCATCGCGTCATGAGCGCCGTCTCCTCCGTGACGGTCTGTGGAATAGTCCTCGACGCGCGAAGCGCCATGTAGCGAAGTTATTGCCGTGCATCCGCTTTGTTGGCGGGGCGCAGAAGAGGGAGCTGTCCGATGCCTATTTCAGTCGCCATGATCGTCGTTAGTTCGCAGCTTGTCGTCGCAGTTGCCGACAGGGTACCGACATTCGATATCTCACGAAGCTGCAGGCTCGACCTGGCTGCAACTGCAGGACTCTCAGTGATCAGTCGCAAAAGAGTTGTGTCGGGGACGAAAAGAGGGCGCGCCAGAAGTTGGCGAGCCAATGGTCCAAGTTCTCTGCGCCGAGCAAGGCCGAGTGCATTCCGCAGGAGAGCATCGGCGGCACCCCGAGCTACGTCAGCCTGCTGACGTGCCTGCAGATGGGGGCAGTGGGCTCGACGATAGACTAACGCGAGGATCGCCTTCCATGGCGAGGGCGCCGACGCGGCTATAGCGAATAGGCAGACGTCAGCCCGAGAACGAGAGCTGGCAAAAACAATTTGTCCGTTGTCTGGATGAGCACGACGGATAGCGTTTTTCGCAATCCTTCTCCAATCATGAACATGAAAGAGGCCATCCGTCGGACTGCATCCACTACGATGGGCGTACGGGAGCGGACGGCGGCCAGCGCAATCGGTACTTCGACACTTCAACTTTCGTTCCCGTATGGCCCTGGGTCTATACCTGCGCCGCAGCCGAGTCCGGCGTCCTCTGCACGTTTGCCCGGGTAGTTTGAGTTCAACTACTTCGGCGCGGCCTTGCCTGCGCTGTCGGAGGACGCAGATTGACGCGCGCGCGGGTCGGCTCCTCGGCTATTGGTAGCTCCTTGTTCAGGAGATCCGACGCTAATTTGGCACCCTGCGCGGCTCCTCGAATCGTCTGAGTGTGGAAGCACATTTCGAGTATGAAGGAGTTGGGCCAGGGGTCTTTCAAGAGTTGCTTCCCGTTCTTCGAGGGACAACCTCTCTGTCTAAGCATGTCCTCGCAAAATAGAAAAAGTGCCGCAGATTTAGCTACTTAGAGCTCTTCATGGTCGGAAAATCCTCGTGGCATTTGTGCAACATTCGCCCAAAAACGAGCCAACACGACCTGAAACCGAGCACTCGGTTGTTGCTTGATCGGAACTGTTCGTTTCTTATCCATGGAGCGACGGAGGGGGGCATCCCGAGGTCGTCCCGTTTTAGGTGGTTCGCTTAAGTCCACCAACGCCACGAGGATCGGTCGGTCTTCAAGGGTTTTTTGCGGGTAGTCTATCACGCTTTGTACAAGCCTTTGTACGGGGCAAACTTGGAGGTTTAACATGACGATGGTTAAGAGCCTTGTCCTCGGCTCGGCGGCGGCTCTTGTCGCCATGGGCGGGGCACAGGCGGCTGATCTTCCCGTGAAGGCCAAAGCGGTCGAATACGTGAGGGTCTGCTCCCTGTATGGTGCCGGATTCTGGTACATTCCTGGCACCGATACCTGCATCAAGATCGGCGGTTATCTGCGCGTCGATACCACGTTCAACGGCGGTATCTACGACCAGCCGGCCTGGAGTGGCGATAACGGACAGAACAACCGGTACCGCGACTATTTCAACTCCCGTTCCCGTTTGGCGCTGACGATCGATACCCGCACCGCCACCGAGTACGGCGTCGTCCGCACCTTCGGTCAGTCCGACTGGAACTTCAACAACTACGGCACCGCCAACAACGGTGTGCTGAGTGCTGCTCCGACCGCTCCGGCCGGTCTCAACGCCTCTCTGCTCGACAGCGTCGGCGGCGGCTATGTCGGTGTCGAATACGTGTTCATCCAGTTCGCCGGCTTCACCTTCGGTAAGTCGTCGTCTGCGTATGCCACGCCCTGGAACGGCTATCCGGGCAACAACACGTCCTTCCTGATCGGCGGCAACGACTCGGTTACCGGTGTGAACAACATCCAGTACACCGCACAGTTCGGCAACGGCGTGTCGGGCAGCATTGGTCTTGACGATCCGAGCGTGTTCAATCGCACTTCGATCTTCAACCTGTCGATCGGCTTGCCGGCGAGCGGAACGGGTGCTATCGCCAGTGCCTATGGCGGCACGCATGCTCCTGACGTTGTCGGCAACATCCGCGTCGACCAGGCTTGGGGTCTGTTCCAGTTTTCGGCCGCGGCTCACGAAGTTGATGCTTCCTACAATAACCTGAACCTCGGCACTGCTTTTCCGAATAACTTGTCGGAAATCTCGGGTCACCCCAGCACCAAGTGGGGCGGTTCGGTGATGGCGGCCTTGGACATCAAGAACATCCCGTGGGGTGCCGGCGACGACTTCAAGATCGACGCGAGCTACGCCAAGGGCGACACGAAAAACGTGATCTCCACCAGCGGTGCCTCGCCTAGCTTCCTGATCTACGGGGCGCAAGGTGGTGGCTCTGTAAGGCCGGGTGCATATGACAGCTTCGGGTTCGGTGCTACTACCGACGCGCTCTATTTGCCTGTCGCGAATGGCGGAGATGGAAGTCTGCATCTGACGACGTCTTATGGTGTCCGTGGTGCGTACAACCACAACTGGGATCCATACTGGTCGAGCAGCCTTTTCGGCGGCTGGGGTGCGGTCCAATACGATGGCACCGCGAAGGTGCTCTATTGTAACGAATTTATTAGAGCTACCGGAGGGCTGGCAACGAAGTCGGTGGACTTCTCCTGCAATCCCGACTTCAACGTCGCCATGGTCGGTACTGTCACCCGCTGGACTCCCGTCAAGAACTTGACGTTCTCGGGCGAAGTCCTATGGACCCGCCTTGACCAGAAGTTCACTGGGGCGGGTACCTTCCCCAGTGTTGCTCCGAAGCCGACTGCAGTCTTTAACTTCGCCGACCAGAACGTGGTCAGCTTGAACGTTCGCGTTCAGCGCAACTTCTGATCCTGACTTGACCAACACTTGAGGGAAGCCCCGGTAGGAAACTGCCGGGGTTTTCCTTTGCCCGAGATACGTAAGTATTCCTGCTTTTTTGTCGACATGAAAATGAAGGAGAAAATTGAGTTCCGAAGTTGGCATAGAGCAGGCGCGGGGTCATTACAGACCAGGACGTGACTTGGAAGCGCTTTCTTGGAATGATCGTCGATTCAATGATCGATTATGTTGAAGAGCTGCGTCATTTTTGGGCAAGGGCATTGGGAATTGCCGGTCCGCAATGGCTCATTCTTATGGCCGTGGCCGACCTCGAGGACGATAGCGGGGTGCCCGACTATGCCGTTGCCAATTTGCTGCAGGTCCACGCGTCTTTTGTCAGGACGCATTCATCGACTTTAGAGAAAAAAGGATTCCTACGTCGTCAGCTGAAAGATGGCAAAGTGATGCGATTTTCGCTGACCGACCGCGCTCGCAAACATATGGACCGGTTTACGCGCTTATCGAATGCGCGTTCGCTTTGAGGGGCGCCCCGCGGCAGCCGAGGATTTCTCTTTTCTCCAAAACACTCCACTCTGCCGAGTTTTCGCGACTGACAATCAGGCCCCGTAGGTGGCGCAAAAGCCTATCGAGCTATGCAATTCGGAATCCCAGCGATTCGAGGCCGCACTGGCTGCCGCACGGAAGCTCAAGTGCCACGTAGCCGTCGCCAAGCTGGACCGGCTCAGCCGCGACGTTCACTTCATATCGGGGCTCATGGCCCACAAGGTACCCTTCCTGGTCGCCGAGCTAGGTTGACCCATTTGTCCTGCACTTGTTCGCCGCGCTTGCCGAGAAGGAACGCGCGCTCATCTCTACGCGCACACGGCAGGCCTTATCGGCTGCTAAGGCTCGCGGTGTCACCCTTGGCAACCCAAAGCTCCACACGGCCCGCAAGAGCGCTGTGGAGGGCTGTGAAGGCCGAGGCGGATCGCTACGCGGCCAACGTGCTGCCAATCATCCGTGAAGCTCAGAAGGCGGGCGCGCGGACACTCAGGGAAATTGCGGAAGCGCTCAACGCTCGTGGGATTGCAACGGCACGCGGCGGCCAATGGTACGCGCAGTCGGTCGCCAACATACTTGAGCGGGCGTAGGAGCAAACAAGGGGGCTCATCGGGCATCTCGTGTTGCCCACCAGTTTTGATTGGGTCCTTCCTCCAGGGGACCTACGGCGCTGGATTTGGCCATCCCCCGACTTCAAAGCTAGACGGCTTCGCTGCGAGCGCCTGCCGAGCTGAAACGAGCCGTGTGCGCTCCTTAGGCGCCGCATCGGAGAGGTGTTGGCGTGATTGGCACTCGCTTTGCTCTATCCCGAAATGCGCGGCGTGCGCGTCCCAGAACAGATCAGCGCGGAGGCGACCAATGGCAAGCTCGTATCTACTTGAGACACATCGGAAGACCGCAGCGGTCAATCGGCTACAAATCGCGACACTGATCGGGAGCCTCTCGCGCTCGCTGGCGTTGCTAGGGCCGTTGGTATAATTTCATCAGCGGCCTCGGCAATGGCTGCAGGACCCAAAACTCGGGCGGGGGCCTAGGAAAAATTCCGAAGGAACCCTTCTCCCGGCGCGGCGGCGCGCGGAAATTAATAGAAAATCCTTCTACGGTGTTAGGTTTCCGTGAAAAGGCTGTAGCTGCTTAGCCTGCCCGTCCGTGGTGGCGCGCGCGCCAGACGTATCCGCATCGCGGCGTTGCTGCTTTAGCGAATGGCAGCGGTGTGGCGTCAGCCGGAGCCCGTCGCTGCCTGTGAGGCGGTCGAGGCCGAGGCGAAGGGCGTAGGCGGATGTCCGCTTTAAATGCGCATAACGGACTCAAGTCTGACATCGCGCCATGTCCGAAAAAGTGCCAGATTCTGGAAGTCGGGCGACCTCACTCGATCAGCTCGGTAGCATAGACAAGTAGTGTTGGCGTTAAGTCCCATAGCTTCACGCGGGCAGCCGCCCGCTCAAAACACGTACTCAGTTCGGAACAGAAAAATGATCTGGCGGTAGACCAGCCCGCTCGCGCTCGTACATTGTGGTGTAAGCTGCCTCGATATGTTTGGTGAATAGCTTTGTATCGAATAGCGGTGTCGTCAGACGATTATCCGCTAGCTTTCGTTTTATTTTCATCAACTTCTCTGGGTTCGTCGCAAGCTCAATCGCGATGCGCTCGTAGTCCTCTAACGTCGTTGTAATAAGCTCGGGCACCCCTATCGCATTCAATAAGCTTGCGCCTACTCTTCCTGCGAATGTTCCCCCAACGCAGGTCAACAAAGGCAAACCAGCCCAAAGTGCATCGCTTGCGGTCGTATGGGCATTGTAGGGCAGCGTATCGAGAAACAAATCGCCCAGACGATGCCTTGACAAATGGTCGGGCAAAGGAATTCGATTTGCGAACACGAGGCGATCAGGGTTGACACCCCAACCCCTCGCTGCACTCCTCAAATGCGAACCTGCTCTTGGATTGTCCACTAGAAGCCACAATACACTATCTTCCACGCGCTTGAGGATGCGCATCCAGCAATTAAACGTGTCGGGTAGAATTTTGTAGTTGTTGTTGAAACAGCAGAACACAAACTCGTTTTCAGGCAATCCACATTCCACGCGACCAAATTTGTGAGTTCCTATCTCCTTCTTTCTGTCATTTGCTTGATAGCAATTCGGTAGATAAGCGACCTTTTCTGCGTAGAACACCTTTTGATCCTCAGGGATTACGTGCGGATCCGCTACGATATAATCTATATAGCGCGCGCCTAGCGTTCCGGGAAAACCCAGGTAATTGACCTGAATAGGTGCTGGTCGCCGGGCAAACACTTGCGTTCGGTCTTTCCCGAAATAGCCATTTAGATTGACTAAAATGTCTATCTGATTTTCGCGGATAGCAGCAGCGGCAGATGAGTTGCTTAGCTTACTTATGTCGATCATACGATGTAGCGAAGCATCGATGCGCTTCCGTATGTCACTTTGATCGTTCCATCCGTTATCAATGCCATAGACTTCAAATCGAGAACTATCGTGAAGTTCTAAAACACCAACAATAAGATGCGACGTAGCTTGGTCACGCAGTTCGCCCGATGAATAGCCAATGCGAATTTTATCGTGATTAGCTAACGGTCGGCGCGTTGAGAATTTAACGTCGGTTGGAAAAATGGCTTTACTATACATTTCGGCACACAATTGCAAACTTCGTTGTGATTTCGCTGCGCCCTGCCAGCCAAATGGAAGGGTCGATAGCTTGCCAGAAGCGATGTCTATATCAATTTCCGCAATTGTCTCATCTAGCCTCTCCCAATCGCAGCACAGCATTCTTTCATGAAGCAGACCCCCCTTCGTGAATGGATACTGCGGATCAATCAAGAGTACCTGAGCATAGGCAGCTGCAGCCTCCTCGTGACGTCTGAGTTTGGTAAAAACAGTGCCACGAGCAAACCATGCCTGAACAAGATCTGCTTTCATTGTTAGAGCTTTATCATAAGCCCCAAGCGCCTCAGCGTAGTGTTCGATTTCGCGGAAGCAATTGCCACGACCAACCCACGCTCCAACTAATTCAGGCTCAATTGCTAGAGCCCTGTCGTAAGCGGCAAACGCCTCATCGTAACGTCGGAGTCCGACGAGTGAATTGCCGCGAACAAGCCACGTTTTACTTGCATCCGGCTTAAGTGCCAGGGCTTTATCATATGCGCTGAGGGCCTCATCATCCCGCATGAGTGCATGAAAAGCGTTTCCATATGCGAGCCACGCCTCGGTTAGTTCGGGCTTCAGCCTTACCGCCTTTTCCAGAGCAGCAAGGGCCTCATCATATCGTTCGAGATGCCCGTATAGGGCACCCTTGTTAAGATAGGCTTCCGCATATTGGGGATTGAGGGAAAGTGCTCTCTCAATGCTAGTCGCCGCCTCATCAAATCGCTTCATTGTCATGAGCACTGTACTTCGCTCAACAATTCCAGCAATGTGCGTTTTCTCGATTGCGAGAAGCTTATCAAACTGCTCCAACGATTCCGGCAATTGTCCCGTTTGCAGGAATGCAGTTGCGCTGATGTAAAGTAGAGCTATGCCATCACCATGGACTTTAAGTCCCTTGTGACAAGCTTCAAGTGCGGCTTTGTAATCTCCTATCTGACACAGGACCGTGGCGTAATTTTCAATGAATGTGAGGTTTGACGGCTGCATCGACACTGAGCGCGCCATAAGAGACGCCGCTTCTTTGAGATTTCCGTTGGCGGCTTCGATAATTCCAAGAGAATGAAGCGCAGGAAGATGCCTTGGATCTCGTTTTTATGATTTTACGATATAACGCGGCGGCCTCGTTATACCTACCACTTTGATGTAGCGAAAACGCTAATTGTAGGTTTTGGGTTTCGCCTTGCTTCGACATCATGCACACCCGCCAAAAGGACAGACTCGGCTGAATTGAATTGATCATTCAATTGCGCATAGCCGGGCTCATGTAAATTACCATCTCACTGCTGTTTCTTGCGACATAGCATGAAGCTCAGTCGCTAGCCATTTTTCGGGTTCCGCTCCGCCCCCAACAAGGGACATCGCCGCTCCGTTCGGCTCACTGCATCGCCCGCGCCGCCACGATCTCGATCTTTGGTAGCACAGCCGCGCGGTGAGCTAGGCTCCAGCGGTTCGTGATGGCGAGGCGATGATATCCTGCTTCGGATCGTATGAGAGGATCGCAAGCGAATTGTCTTGAACGATGCGAACAAAGCTGTCGGCATCGCCTTCGTGATCGAGAAATGGATAACGCTGTGAGGCTTGGCTCGGCGTCACGTCATACCGCTCGCCGTCATCCGTTTCGATGATCGAATGAGGGTTGAAGTTGACCAGCGGGACGAGACCGAGACTAGCCTTTGCGATATCGAACACCATCCAACCGTGAACGACTTTGCAACCGGGATTGTCTCGTGCCCATGTGCCAGCGTTCTCGTGACAGTCGAATTCCCGGTGGCGCGTATCGACCATCTTGTAGGGTACGACAATGCCGGTTTGCCGCCGCGCATAGAGACGCCTTGCGAGCATCAGAAGCTCATCCCCAGTCTGCGTCATCAGGGTGATAGTAGCAGAGCGCAGGGAGCTACGCTCACCAGTGCGCCCGCCGCCAGCCTTAACAACACCGACTCCAGTTGGGCGGGGGGCGCTTGCTTTGAGCCGGTGTCGTGGACCCAAGGCCAGCGAGGGGCTTCTGGCTTTTAGCAAGCGTATGTGACCGCCGGTCATCACGAAAAGCTGAACCGCCCCAGGATTGCCGGAGGCTATTTTGTTTGAAGTCACGCCGCCACGGCGGTTTCTGCCACCATGGCGTAGTAGCGTTCCTCGGCTTCGACCGGCGGGATGTTGCCGATAGGCTCCAGCAGCCGGCGATTGTTGAACCAGTCGACCCAACCGAGCGTTGCGAATTCGACGGCTGGCGGCCGAGCCTCGTCTGACCGCGCTGGCAATCCTCGGTCGCCTCGCCGAACATTCCCCCGAAAAGTTCGGGCCGCCGCAGCACACCATCGTGCAGCGCTTGTTGCGATCGCTCAGACGAAATGCAGCCGAGGTGATCATCCCTCGCATGGCCGGGGGTACGGCACCGGCCGCCATCGGCTGATCCCGGGACTGGGGGCGGCGCTGCGTGTGATGGGCACTCCGCGACGCCCCCAGTCCCCTCCGATCCCGCGAGCAATGACGCAACCTCGGACCGGCCGACAGTCGGAACTATATCCGTCAAGCGAAAGTAACATCCTCAGGTGAGGCAATACGGTCCGCCATGATCCGCGCCGATGGATGACCTCGGCCTTGTAGAGGCCATTGATCTTTGGAGGGCATTGTCGTAACTATCGCCGACGCTGCCGACCGACGGCTCGATCCCTGCTTCCGCGAGGCGCTCGGTATACTTGATCGAGACGTATTGGCTGCCTCGGCCGCTGTGATGCACGAGCCCGCCGCGATGCGCCGGTTGCCGGTCATGGAGGGCCTGCTCGAGCGCATCGAGTACGAAGCTCGCATGCGCGGTTCGTGAGGTCCGCCAGCCGACAATGCGCCGCGCATAGGCGTCTATGACGAAGGCGACATAGACGAAGCCGGTCCAGGTCGAGACGTAGGTGAAATCCGAGACCCACAGCGCATTCGGGCGCGGCGCATGGAACTGGCGATTGACGTGGTCCAATGGGCACGGCGCCGCCTTGTCGCTGACCGTGGTTCGCACGGGCTTGCCGCGGATCACGCCCCGCAACCCCATGCCTCGCATCAGCCGCTCCACGGTGCAGCGGGCAACGTCAAAACTCTCGCGCTGCAATTGCCGCCAGACCTTGCGCACGCCATAGACCTCGAAGTTCTCCGCGAAGACGCGGGCGATCTCAGGTGTCAGCGCCATATCCTGCTTCACTCGCGTGGAGAGCTTCTTCGGATCGGTGCGTTTGGCGACATGGGCATGGTAGGTCGAGGGAGCGATCGGCAAGACCTTGCAGATCGGCTCGACCCCATGGACCTCTCGGTGATCGTCAATAAACGCGATCATGGCTTGTACCGGCGGTCGAGCTCCGCCTGCGCAAAATAAGCCGACGCCTTGCGCAGGATCTCATTAGCCTGGCGAAGCTCCCGGTTCTCCCGCTCCAGCGCCTTGAGCCGGTCCGAAACATCCGATGGCACGCCGGATCGTTTGCCGCTGTCGATCTCGGCCTTCTTGACCCACTCATGCAACGTCTGCGGCGTACAGCCGATCTTCGATGAAATCGAAACAACCGCGGCCCAGCGCGAGGCATGCTCGCCCTCGTGCTCCAGAACCATCCGAACCGCACGGGTCCGGACTTCAGGTGAGAATTTGTTTGTCGTCTTGCTTGTCATGGCTCCATCCTCTCAGGAGTTGGAGCCTCCGGCAAACCCGGGACGGTTCAGTCCTGCAGTAGCGCCCACTTCGAGCCGCCGATTTTCGCGCAAAAATAAATGCGGCGTCGGGCGTGTTTGTTGGTCTTCAGCTAAAGGCTTGATCGCGCTATCGCCAATGGCTTGCCGGTACTGCACGAGAGCGATACCTTTATTTGCTTCACGACAGACCGGCGCAGCCCTGTTCACGTAGGAACATCTGGGCGCGTACTGCTCTGTCTTAGGGGGGCACTGATAGATGACAAAAGCGCAAACTCTCAATAACAGTGCATATTGTGACAATCCGAAAAGGATTGCTGCCTATCTGAATAAAGCACTAGAGACGAACGACACAGCTATAATCGTAAAGGCGATTGGCAACATGATCCGCGCTCAAAACGTGAGCCGGCTCTCAAGGAACACTAAGCTGAGCCGCGAGGCCCTGTATCGATCGTTTTCGGGCCAAGGCAAGCCGGGGTTCGAAAACGTTCTGGATGTGCTGATCGCTATGGATGTTAGACTGGTCGCGAAGCCAACCAAATAACGCCCGGTGGGTTCAGCCCGTGCCCCGCAACCCGATTGAACTACCGCCAGCCGTCGCGCGCCGCTTTGTCGAGGACATGCGGGGTTTCATTGCAAAGCCGAACCCCATATCAAGCGCGATGAGATCGCCGGCCGCCCGATCAGCCGGGAGAAGGAAATTCCCGGCTAGAAGCGGAATCATACGTAGGTGTTGCCCTAAAATCACACTCGCCAACGAATTATTGGATTAGGGTCGTCTTGTCATCGTCGACTCGTGTTTGGGCGCTTATGTCGTCCGCATGAAATCCGCAATCAAGCGGGGGAGATTGAAATGAAGGCGATGCGAACTCTTGTGCTTCTTTCCTCAGTGGCGAGCCTGTGCGCGTTTGCCGACGCTCAGGCGGCCGACCTGCCGGTCAAGGCCAAGGCCGTTGAGTATGTGAGGGTCTGCACGCTCTATGGCGCAGGCTTCTGGTACATCCCGGGAACCGACACCTGCATCAAGATCGGCGGTTACCTGCGTGCCGACACCACCTTCAATGGCGGTTCCGCCCATGGTGGACCCGCATGGAGTGGCGATTCCGGCCAGCGCAACCGGTTCTACGACGACTTCATCTCGCGCTCGCGCTTGGCGCTGCAGATCGATACCCGCACCGCGACCGAATATGGTGTGGTGCGCACCTTTGGACAGGGCGACTTCCAGTTCAACAATTTTGGCACGTCCAACAACGCCGTGATCGGCGCGGCCCCGACGGCCCCCGGCGGTCTCAGCGGCAGCTTCCTCAATGGCGTCGGCGGCGGCTATGTCGCGGTCGAATACGTCTTCATCCAGTTCGCCGGCTTCACCTTCGGCAAGTCCGCCTCGGCCTATGCCACACCCTGGCAGGGCTTCCCAGGCAACATCTCGTCGTTCCTGATGGGCGGCGAGGACAGCGACACCGGCGTCAACAACATCCAGTACACCGCGCAATTCGGCAACGGCGTGTCGGGCTCAATCGGCCTTGATGAACCTTCCGTCTGGGATCGTACCTCGCTCTACAACCTGTCGGTCGGCCTCAATGCCGTCGGCACCTCCGGCTTTGCCTACGGCGGCGTGCACGCGCCCGACGTCGTCGGCAACATCAAGGTCGACCAGGCCTGGGGCCTGTTCCAGTTTTCGGCCGCGGCGCACGAAGTGGATGCCTCCTACAACATCCTGGCTGCCGGCGGTCTGCCGACCAATCTGTCGGAAATCTCGGGTCACCCCTCCACCAAGTGGGGCGGAGCGGTGCAGGCGGCGTTGAATATCAAGAACATCCCGACCGGCGCCGGCGACGATCTCAAGATCGAAGCCAGCTATGCCTTGGGTGACACCAAGAGCGTGTTCTCGACGGCCGGCAGCACGCCGAACTTCGCGATGTTTGGTGGCAGCAGCCGCGCCTATCAGAGCGTAGGCTTCGGTGCGACCACGGACGCGATTTTCCTGCCGATCGCGAACGGGGGCACCGGCGACCTGAAGCTGACCGAATCCTGGGGGACCAGCGGCGCCTTCACCCACAACTGGGATCCCTACTGGAACTCCGCCATCTTCGGGGCCGCGTCGTGGCTGCATTACAACGGCTCATCCACCGACATCACCTCGGCCAAGGGGCAGTATTGCTTCCAGTATATCGCCAGCAACAAGCTGACGGCCGCCAACACCTCGGCGGATTTCAGCTGTAACCCCGACTTCGCCGTCTACCAGATCGGCTTCAACACGCGCTGGACCCCGGTCAAGGGCCTGACCTTCACGGGTGAAGTGCAGTATGTCCGCCTCGACCAGAACTTCGCGGGCACCGCGGTGCTGACGCCTTCGGCCCCGAAGCCGACGACGAGCTACCAGTTCAAGGACCAGAACACCGTGCTGCTGCAGCTTCGCGTGCAGCGAAACTTCTGATCCCCGAGCAAGATCAAAAAACGGACCGCGATGGCGACCCCAGCGCGGTCTTTTTTATGCCTCAGCGCTGCGCACCGAGGCCCCATCCTGTCGCCGCGACCAGGAAAGGTAGTAGACGATCGCAGCGCGGGCCAGTAGCGCGGCACGAAATAGGCGAAGAGCAGGGGCGAGCACGAGCAGGTGCACCACACGATAGAAGGCGAGGTTTTACGCGCTTATCGAATGCGCCTTCGTTTTGAGGGGCGCCCCGCGACAGCCGAGATTCTCTTTCTCCAAAAAACTCCGCTGAAATCGCTGCCGAGTTTTCGCGACTGGCAATCAGGCCCGTAGGTGGCGTAAACCTATCGAGCATGCAATTCGGAATACCAGCGATTCGAGAACGCGGGGTCGTAAGACAATGGTGCGGCTGCTCTGCGGCCGATGGGAAGAGCAGTTGACCAAAAAGCTGGGCCTCGTGATCTGTTTCCAGTGTCAACCGCTGCTGTACTTGCGCGACGCCTATTCGGTCTGACAGTTTCTTTAACAAATCGTCGAGCATAACTTGCAACTTCCTAACGGCCACATTGTTGCGGCAGCGGGAGTTTTCGTTGAACCATCTATCGTTCCCTTTTTTGCGACTGCTTCAGTTGGTCGAATGGGACGCGGCGGCTTTCGAAGCCGGACGCCAGGTCCTCCACCATTTTCCGCGATGAACTCGACCACGGCCTAGCGCACAAACCCCCGTTTGCGTAGGCGGACACCAGCGCCGCCGCCATTTTCTGCTATGAACTCAATCCCCGCCTTCTCGAGGGCGTGCCGCACATCTTCAAGCGTGCGCGGATATGGCGCCCTTGCTCCCCGTTCAAAGTCTGCAATCGTCTTCGTGGCTGTTTTGCTTGCCTCTGAAAGATCCGATTGAGACCACCCGAGAAGACCGCGAGCTCCACGACATTGCGCAGGGCTAATCGACATTGTTTGTGTAACCTTACATTTTATAGGTTGACTTTATTTAGTGTAGCATTACATTAATGATGTAATCAGCGGACAAAATTCAGGAGCGAAAATGGCTAAACAGCACCAATTCGGTGAACGGCGGAGCTATGCCCAAGACTGGCCCGAACCCCTTAGTCTTACGCGACCGTCGTCACTTCATTGGCGGCTCCGACGCCCGGATCATCATGGGCCAGGACGAGAAGGCCCTCCATCGTCTCTGGCAGGAAAAACGCGGCGAGGCAGCCCCAATCGACCTCTCTGGCGTCCTCATCGTCCAGCTGGGCTTGGTGACCGAAGACCTCAACCGCCGCTGGTACGAACAAAACTCCGGCCACCGGATCTCCGACATCCAGCGTCATGCCATCCACCGGACCATCCCCTGGATGGCCGCCACGCTGGACGGCTTGGTCAAGGAAACCGGCGCCGTCTTCGAGGCCAAGTACATGCTGCCGTGGTCGTTCTCGGAAGAGGCCGCGGCCGAGAAGCACATGGCCCAGCTCCAGCACAACATGCTGGTCGCTGGCGTCAGGAAATCCGTGCTGTCCATCATCAATGGCGGCGGCAAGTGGGTGGAGTTAACGATCGAAGCCGACCCGATCTACCAGACCATCCTGATCGCAGCCGAGAAGGCCTTCTGGCGGGCGGTCAAAACCGGCGAAACGCCTGCGCTTGTTCGATTGCGAACCGCCAAAACCCCGGATCGAAGCCGTCCGGGTGGTCGACATGAACGCTTCCAACTCCTGGGCGGAATTTGCCGGGCTATTTCGCGACACCCACCAGGCCCACGCCGACCACGAGCGGGCCAAGAGCGAGCTCAAGGGGCTGATGCCCGAGGATGCCAAGGAGGCGATGGGTCACGGCATCCGGGCAAAACGCTCAAAATCGGGCGCCATCAGTTTCGATCTCGTCGAGATGGAGGTCGGTCATGCATCGCTCCAGTGAAAGCGTCGCGGCGATTGCTACGGCGCTTGCGAAAGCCCAGATCGAACTCTCCAATCCCGAGAAGGCGATGGTGGGCACGGTCTACAACAATCGCTCAGACCGTCCACAAAGCTTCCGCTACGCGTCGTTATCGAGCGGCCTCGACATTGTTCGCAAGACCTTAGGCGGCCAGCAGATCGCGGTTGCGCAAACCACCGACATTGATCGGGCCAACGGCATGGTCAACCTGACCACCGTCCTCCTGCACACCTCAGGGGAGTGGATCTCCTCAGACTGGCCGGTCTGCCGGACATCCGAGATATCCGCACCCCGACGGATGGGAGCGGCATTGACCTATGCCCGGCGCTACGCACTGTTCACGATGGTGGGGATCGCAGGCGAAAGCGATGCCGACCTCGATGGACTAACTGACGTGCCAGGCGTGGCGGCGGTCGAGAAGACTATTGCCACCGCTCCGGCCGGCCCCCTCTGGGACAAAGCCGGCTGAGCCGGCGGTCTTTCCAACGGCTAGCATGACCGCCGAGCAATCCACCGAGCGATGTGACCAATTACTTGATCAAATTCGAAACTGGGAAAGCCTAAAGGTTCTTCACGCTGAAGCCATCAGGATGATGCGCGCCAAAAATTGCCTCCAGGCACCGCATGCCAAACTCATCGAAACCGAATTTCAGGCAAAAATGTCCTTGCTCGAACGGGAGGGCAGGGGCGTACCGTCTCCAGAGCAGCCTTTCGAAAAGGGCGAAGGCGCTACTCCCAGTCGCCGTCGGCAGACAAAAAACAAATCGGCTGGCGTCAATAATAAAGGCGACATGGTGCCGCCATCCAAACCCGAAGACGATTCATCGCAGGCAGCTGTTAGCGAGTCGCCGTCCTCCGAGATCGACAAAAGTTCGCTAACCTTCGGTGAACCCCGGCGCAGGCGCGACAAATTACATCTGCGCTTCGTCGCCACCCAGCCATGCTTGATTTGCGGTCGCACCCCTTCCGACCCTCACCATCTGCGGTTCGCGCAACCCCGGGCGGTGGGACGAAAGTCCAGCGACGAATTCGTCGTACCCTTGTGCCGCACTCATCATCGCCAAAATCACAACGTCGGTGATGAACTCGCGTGGTGGGAGCCGACCATGATTGATCCTCTCAACGTGGCTCTAAGCTTATGGAGGCGCAGCCGTGGAGTGGTTGATACGGCGCCGTAATTTCTAAGCGGAGAACGGATCGACGGAACCTTCCCGCTAAACTTCAGGTGGCAAACGGTTTCGGAGTCCACTTCGAAATTTTGGGCCAAGAGCGATTCCGATCCAGATCGTATCGTCATCGGATACGAATCATTCAAGCTCAATCGCGCAACGTCATTCTAACGATGGAGTGAATTGATGCCCTTGCCGTCCCAGAAGTCAGGATCCAGTCATCTCCCGGTCATACCCCGCAGAAAATCCCGGCTTAGCCGAATAAGTCGCCCAACTACATCGACGGGTTTTGAGCGCCTGCTGTCGAGCTTCCTTGGGATCATGATGATAGCGACCTTCCTTGCCGTCATGTACGGGTGGCACAAGATCGCGCACATCATCGTCACGGAGTACGGATTGCTCGGTGCCGCCATCACCTGCGGGATCATCTACGTCGTCACCTTGATCGTGGAACGTCGCGACTAAGACGACATCACTTACTTTGTCAGGGAACGTCAGATCTGATCGGCGCATGGTCGCACCTAGCGCACTTATAAATTTCCACGGTGTCATCGGTGATCGCTCTTTCCTCACGCCGCTCGTTTCCGACCAGCGGCGGATCGTCGAATAAAACTTCCAGTTCTTTTGGTGGTGTGAGCTTCTCTGCGGTAACGAGTGAACGGCTGATGGGATACCTCCGAATGCCGCATCGGTTCCCCCAAGGACGAGGTCGCGTGGATCATGCTACGGGGCTTTGGGGCAACGCTGTGGAAGGGTCGCCCGAAATTTGCCGTCGATCCCTTGCCAGCGATGCCCTCGCAGGAGCCGCAGCCCACCGCCGAGACAGTGCGGCGCGCGCTTCCCGATCTGCTCAAGCTGTACCGCTACGAAGCGCGCGCCGTTACGCGACGAGACCGCGCAATTCGTGCCATCACGCTGAGAAGTAAAACCTCATGGCTGCAATCTAAGATTGCACACGACTTTTTGCAAAACGAACCCAATTTGTCCTTGTATTTACAGATGCTTGTGAATTGAGCCGCGCCGGCGGGCATCCTGCAAGCTTCAGGCGCTGGATACTGGATATAGGAGATTAAGAAAGACACATCGCGCAGCCCCGCGCGATGGGTCTCAAGGTCAGCGACGAGTTCACGGTGCCCCTGTGCAAATTCACCACCGTGACGTCCATCGCCATGGAGACGAAGTCGCCTGGTGGGAACGACGGGCGATCGATCCCCCCGCGACGTCGCGGATGCTTGGGTTTCGACCCGGCGTATCGAATGAGGTTCGGGATCCGCATCAGACCGCCGGCGTTGAGTTCATCGACGAGAACGGCGGAGGGCAAGGGATCCGATTGCGAAAGCCCGGCGAAGGCAAATCAAAAAAGAAGTGACCCCGACAGATGAGGCGGTCCCATGATAAGTACACCAATGGCAATCACGTTGATTACGGTGCTGATGGCCACGTGGTGGGTACTTCACAAGCCGCGCATGTGATCATCACAGAATACGGGATAACCGGCGGCCTCGTCGTGTGCGGCGCCATCTACGCCTCGAGCCTCGTTATGGACCGTTACGGTTTATGAGTGCCGCGGCGACACTTTTTGGGAAAGAAAAAAGGTTTCACTTGAAAAAATGAATCAGCTGCGGCTATATGGACTTACTTTGGCGTGACAATGCCGTGGACCAATCTCTACACATAGAGAGGTTCAAAGGCGGTTCCTAAGCCAAAGGATTTCAGAATCTGTAACGGTCCTGGTCAGGCTTAGCGCCAGCAGCGCAGGCGACCCGACCGCCAGCTACCCCGACTCCGAATAAATCAGCTGCGGCTATATGGACTTACTTTGGCGTGACAATGCCGTGGACCAATCTCTACACATAGAGAGGTTCAAAGGCGGTTCCTACGCCAAAGGATTTCGGAATCTGTAACGGTCCTGGTCAGGCTTAGCGCCAGCAGCGCAGGCGACCGACCGCCAGCTACCCCGACTCCGAATGAATCAGCTGCGACTATATGGACTTACTTTGGCGTGACAATGCCGTGGACCAATCTCTACACATAGAGAGGTTCAAAGGCGGTTCCTACGCCAAAGGATTTCAGAATCTGTAACGGTCCTGGTCAGGCTTAGCGCCAGCAGCGCAGGCGACCCGACCGCCAGCTACCCCGACTCCGAACGATTGCATGCCCCTCTACGCCACCACCACGTGGCCGTCAGGAGCGTCGGCATCACGACCATGCTGCCGGCGTTGGGCAATCGCTCAGCGCTGGGGGATTCGAACACTCTCCATAAGGAGTATGAACATGAAGAAATCTTTGGTTCCTCCGAAGCCAATCGAAATGCCGAAAGAATTTGAACGTTTTTTCGACCTTCCCGCCATGGTCGGAGACGAGAAGCATCGAGATTACTATGATCTCTTCTCGGCGGTCGCGAACGCCGTAAAGCCGACCGACTTTTTGGAATGGAATTGGGTCAACGATTTCGTTGAGGCAGAGTGGGATATCCGGCGCAACCGTCGGATCAAGGTCGATACCATCAAACTAGGGGAACAGGAGCTTATCACTGAACAAGATTGTCAAGCGCAGTTTAATCGCATTAGAGTAGAAATGTTGCGCGAGCGGATGTTGTCCGAAGCAGACGCAGGGAACCCTGGCGAACCCAAACGCCAAAACAACAAAAAAGATACGAAGCCCGAGGTAGCGAGCACAGAGGTAGCGAAGACAGAGGTGGCGAACAAAAAGGATCCCCACCTACTGGCGAAGGTTTTTATGAAATATGGAAACGAAATTGATTTCATCGACAGGCGGATCTCAGCCGGCGAAAAAAAGCGCGACGGGATTTTGAGGGAGATCTACCGGCGCAGGGAGAGCTTGGCGCGAAAGCTAGAGAAAGCATGCTCAGACATTATCGACGCCGAATTTACCGAGGCAGAGTAAATCCAGATGACTTCAGAACGTAAAATCGCCGCCAACCGCAACAATGCGAAGAAAAGCACCGGTCCACGTTCCGAAGGCGGCCGATCCGTATCACGGCATAATGCCCTGCGCCACGGCTTGGCCGTCGGTATCGGAAACGAGTCAGCATTCGGCGGCGACGTGGAGGATTTGGCAAAGCTGCTGTCGAGTGCAAGCGGCTTGCACAGCGTTAGCGGAGTTGCACGCGAGGCGGCGGAGGCGCAGCTTGACTTGTCACGAATTCGAAAGATTCGAGACTGTCTGTATGAAATGATCTATTTTGTGGACGGCCCCGCCTCAGATCGCCTGGCAGAACTAAACGACAAGCTTGCCAAATTAGAGAGGTACGAGCGTCGCGCATTTTCAAGGCGCAGGCGCGCCCTGCGCGCCATGTAACAAACGCCTGCGCTTCCAAATGCAGGAACCTCAAGATTTTTCTCCTGCGGCCGGCGCGTCGCGATCCGTGTCCAATGAGCTTCCCGCCTCAGCGGATGAACGACCAGTTCTTGTAGAAGAGGGTCTTGAAGGAGACGGCGATCACAGCCGTCGCCGCGATCGCCGCGTCGAACAACGGCTGCAAATGGTTCGGGCGCGCGATATCCATGAACAGGCAATAGCGCGCTTGGTCGGCATTGTTCACGGAGCGGTGGAACAGGGTGTCGTCGAACACGAGCAGTGGCTGGTCGCGCCAGTAGTGCCGCTTGTCGTCGACGTCGATATAGACCTGGTCGCTATCGATCGGGTCGAGATTGTACAGGACGCGAAACGTCAGCCGCAGCGGACCGAAATGCCATGACGTGCTCTCGCGCGTGTTGAACACCGACACAGCGATAGTCTTGATGTAGCGGTAGTCGCGCTGAAACATGGGAATATTCAACGAAATGTCCTGCGGCTTGGCATACCATTGGAAGGTCAGCATGCCGCGCTTCTTGTCGCCGAGCACGTCGGCGACGTGGCTCTTGATAAGGTCGCCGTTGGCCTTGAAGGCGTTCACGCAGGCCTCGATCTCGGCGCGGTGCTCGTCCGGCAGGTCTTCAAGCCTATATTTGCCAAGGTTGCGGGCCGAAAAGGCGTCGGCGAGCAGATTGACCGGCGACAACAGCCAGGCCGGGATCCCGTTGCCGAGGAAATACTTCTCAGCCATGTCGGGCGTGATCCTGAAGTGGCGACTGATGTCGAGCGCGCCACAGAGGATGAAGAGCAGCGTGATGAGGGGAAAGAAATAGAGCGCCGGCACCACCACTAGCGCTGCGATCGCAATTCGACGGATGCGTTTGCGATTGAAGGTTTCGCCGATGGCTATTGAGGAGGCCATGTCAATTCCCGCCCGGACTGCCAACCGCCGTCTTAGGCTTTCCCTGAGGTGCCGACAAGATCGATGGGAGCCGAAACTGCACAGTTGTTTGCAGTGCGGTATCATCACCTGCGATTGCCACGGTGAAGAAGTTCAAACCCATCCGGTCCAACATCCCGGAGGAATATGACTTCCTATCCGAGATTGCTCACCCAATGGCGTCGGTGCCGTGGGCTTCTTCGCCGACACGACCGACCCAACAGACACCAAACACCCATTCGCTGTCCCACTTAGTCGCGGTGAGTCAGCACGGGACAATCGGGACGGCGACCTCTAAAGCACCAGACGATCCTATTGGCCGGGCTTATGCTCTGACCGTTGTAACTCCGAATGAGTTAAGCCGGAACAGTGGCACGGTAATGGACATACATGACTGCTCACGAAGTCTGCTTCCAGTCTGGGACCGGACCTGAAGCAGGGCGACTTCTGCTAACGTGTAGGTTTTCGGACGCCGGCATGACGAGAACGCGCTGCGGCGGCCGGCGTCCGAAAAGCGCCAAGGCACGAAGTCGCGGGAAGTATGGCACCCGGCAGTGCAGCGAGTGCTATGGGGATCGTATGTGGGTGGCGATCTCGATGGTGGACGCGGCGCCAGCACGAGGCGACGTGCATGCGAGGCCGCGCGACGGAACGCGCGACGCCATGGATTGGCCGTTGCTATTGGTAGTGATCCCGCATTCCACGAGGATATTGAGAAGTTGGCAAAGGCGCTGTCGCTCTCGAGCGGCACGCAGCAGGTGAGCGAACACGCCCGCGAAGCCGCGGAAGCGGAGTTGGACCTGGCGCGCATTCGAAAAGTCCGCGCCTTTCTGATTGAAACGCTCGACTTCGCAGATACTGCTGCCCCGATGCCATCACGGATTTAAACAGCAAGCTCGCCAAACTGGAGCGATACGAGCGTCGCGCATTTTCCAGGCGCAGGCGCGCCCTGCGCGCCATGTAACGAACGCCTGCGCTTCCAAATGCAGGAACCTCAAGATTTTTCTCCTGCAGCCATCGATGATCGCCGCTCTCCTGGCGTCCTTTTGGGTCCTGCATGCGATTGCGGTCATCATCGTCGAGAGCTTCGGGATCTCGGGAATGGCGTATGCTGCAATTTGCAGAAGCGCACATGCAAGTGCGCGCAGCCCGCAATCAGGTAGGCTGGTTTAAGAAGCAAGAGCATCGGGTCGAGTGCGAGTTACTACGAAGATACAATTTAAAGTTGTTAATATAAATATCGTCGATCAAGACTATAGATCCTGATCTATTTTGGCAGAACGAAGCCAAGAAGTGCAGCAATTTCAAAGGCCCGGGATCGACCATGCGAGGATGACATCACCGAGGCGCCCAGAGGATCCTGCGATGTGCGGAGCTCGTTGCACGAGTGGGACGCTAGGGATTCATCGACGAAAACGGCGGAGGCCTCGGCGTGGGCTTCGAAAGCCGGTAAGCGGAAAGTCTGGGAAATCAAGCTTTGACACTAAGGCCATCTGACCTTGCGGCTTTGACAAAGTAGCTACTGGTAGCTACATTTGAGCTATGCGCTCCGTTGGTCTCAAAACGCTCAAGAACAGGCTGAGTGAGTATGTTCGGCTTGCCGCCGGCGGCGAGACGGTTCTGGTCACCGATCGCGACCGTGTTGTTGCGGAAATCGGTCCGCCTAGCCCCGCTCGGAGCTCGATGCTGTCGGATGCCCTATTGTTAGACGCCTTCCGGCAAGGCTGGATGACGCCGCCGGTCTCGGTCGGTCGCGGGCCGCCAGCACGGAAACCGGTTATGACGATCGATCAGCTTCTGAGCAATCTGCAGCGCCATCGACGGAGCGATGAGCTATCTCGATAGCTCAGTGGCGCTCGCACATTTGTTGGCCGAAGATCGGTTTCCGCCCGATGAGCTCTGGGAAGAACAACTGGTATCCAGCCGGCTTCTTGAATGCGAGGTTTGGAATGGTCTCAACGCGCACCAGCTCCAGAATTCGCATGGCGAGGCGGTGCGGAATTTGATCGGCCGCGTTGCTATGATTGAAATGGTTGGACCAGTGCTCACCCGCGCCTTGCAGCCGTTTCCCGTTCCGGTGCGGACACTGGATATTATTCACCTCTCTGCCATCGAATTTATCCGCGCACAGAAGCAGAGCGTGAAGCTGGCCAGCTATGATGAGCGTTTACTTGCGGCAGCGCGCCTTCTTGGAATTGCAGAATGGAGCGCAAGCCAGTGAGGTGCACAGAGTAACGCCTGCGCTTCCAAATGCAGAACCTCAGTGCGGATCTACGAAGATACAATTTAAAGTTGTCAATAAATATCGTCCATCAAGACTATGATCCTGATCTATTTTGGCAGAACGAAGCCAAGAATTGCAGCAAATTCAAAGGGCCGGGATCGACCATGTGAGGATGAAATCATCCGCCGCCGCTTCAAGCATCGCCCCAAGCATTCCCGAACGCGTTCGCCGACGGGGCCGGATCGTGTCGCTGCCGATGTTTGCGGAGATCACGCGCGCGCAGCAGGATGAAGTGATCGATCTCGTCCGCAGGTTTTGACGGATGATCGGCCGCCGCCGCGGCACAGCAAGACGCCATCAGCAGATCTGAACGCGCGCACTTGGACTACAGCGACGCAATGTCGTTTCTGTCCGCACGATTTTTTTGGAACGTCTGCATTTTTTCGCGTTAAACATTCGCACGCTCGTCGATCATTTGCGTTGAAGAGCACCAACGGTGAGAAGATCGTCTGTCGCAGGGCGTCGTTGCACAAATTCTGCTTCGTCATCTGGAGATAAACGTCCATGAAAATTTCCCGGGGCTCTCTCGGACTATTCCTGTGCATCGTTTGCAGCGGCTTTTCCGGCACCGCAGCCGAGGCCCAAACCGGCGCGCCGGCGCAGCCGCCGCCTGCGGCCGCCGCACCGCCGCCAACGCCCGTGCCGTTCGATGCCGCGCTCCTGAAGGCGGCGAACGACCTGTTCTCGAAGGCCAAACTCGACGGTGCGCCGGACAAGGTGCTGCTCGTGATCGATCCCCTGATCGACGGCGTCACCGGCGCGCAATCCAAGGCGACGCACCTAGAGGAAAAGCGCATCGCTGAACTGGTGAAGAGCAATTATCCGCGCTTCCAGGTCGCGCGCTTCTCCGCCGAGACCATCGCCAAGGCGCCGGTGGTGCTGGTCGGCACCTTCACCGCGGTGAACAATGCCGGGGTCGCGGGCGGCGCGAAGGACGCCTATCGCATCTGCCTTGCGCTTGCCGACATGCGCACCAAGACGATCATCTCGAAGGGCGTCTCGCGTGCGCTGCCAGAAGGCATCGACCCGACGCCGGCGGCGTTCTTTGCCGACAGTCCAGTGTTCGCCAGGGATGCGTCGACCGACAGCTACGTCAAGACGTGTCAGGGCACCAAGGTCGGCGACAATGTCGATCAGGCCTATGCTGATCGCATCGTGGTGGCGTCGCTGGTTAGTGACGGCATCGAGGCCTATGACGAGGGCCGCTATCGGGATGCGCTCAACGTCTATCAAAGTGCGTTGAAAACGCCGGGCGGCGATCAGTTGCGCGTGTTCAATGGCATCTATCTCGCCAATTACAGGCTGCGCCACAACCAGGCCGCGATGGACGCGTTCGGCAAGGTTGTCGAGTACGGGCTGAAAGGCGATAAGCTGTCGGTGAAGTTCCTGTTCAAGCCGGGTTCGACCCAGTTCATCAGCGATCGCAGCGTCCGCGCCCCTTACGAGGCCTGGCTCGATAGGATCGCGGAACGGGCCTCCGCCAAGCAGAGCTGTCTGGAAGTGGTCGGCCACACCAGCGCCACCGGCCTGCCGGCGGTCAACGATCGGCTGTCCGCCCTGCGTGCCGACTACATCAAGGACCGGCTCGAGGATGAGCGAAAGTCCCTGCGCGGGCGGCTGGTCTCGACCGGCAAGGGATCCCGCGAGATGATCGTCGGAACGGGCCGCGACGATGCCAGCGACGCGCTTGACCGCCGGGTTGAATTCAAGGTCATCCAATGTAGCGGCGGCACGTCGACGTGACACCGAGACCGGCAGCGCGCTAGCTGACCGTCAATTAGCGCTCGAACGTACAAGAAAATCCCGACCCTGATTGTCTCAGGGTCGGGATTTTTGTTTCGTATTTCCGTTGTGTGAACGACGCCGCACCCGCGAGGCTGCGAGGGCAATTCCTGGCTTTCTCGCCTCACTGCGCCAGCGTTCGAACGACCCGAAAGCCGATGTCGTCATGATGCGCGTCCGGATTGGCCCTGGCGCGAACGGCCGGCCGCAGCAAGGATGCAGGTGAGAACCAGTCGCCGCCCCGCACGGTCCGCGCCGGGCAGCCTGCCTGGGAGCGCGCTGCGCCGTCGGAGCCTGCCGCGCGGTAGTCGTCTGCAAAACAGTCGGCGGTCCACTCCCAGACATTGCCAATCAGGTCGTAGAGGCCAAAGCCATTTGCCGTGAACGAGCCGACCGGCGCGGTGTATGGATAGCCGTCGGTGCACGTCATGTACGAAGCATCGTCTGGCAGTCCCGCGGTCCTGGCCGACTGATCGGCGCCATTGGCTAACCGGCAAAGCTCGGCCGGGTCATCGCTGAGGCCAAAGCGTGCGGTGCCGCCGGCGCGGGCGGCATATTCATATTCCGCTTCCGACGGAAGCCGGTAGGGCTTGCCGGTGGTGCGCGACAGCCAGTCGACATAGGCCTGCGCATCCGTCCAGCTGACACAGACCGCCGGATGGTTGCCGGCTTGCGCATAGCCGGGCATGAGGAAGGATCGGTTCTCGCGCTCTTTCGGGATGTTCTGCTCCAGCGTGAAGCAACGGCCGCTGCCCCTGTATCCGGTGGCGTCGACAAAGGCGGCGTATTGATCGCGGGTCACCTCGAAACGGCCGACGGCGATCGGCTGTCTGAGCACGACCTTGTGCTGCGGGGCTTCATTGGTGGCGGCAAGGCCGCTATCGATCTCGTCCCTGCTGGAGCCCATCAGGAACTGGCCGGCCGGGACGACCACCATCTCAGGACAGTTCTCGCATTCCCTGAAGCTCTGCTTCGGCTTCAGCCCGCATTCTTCGGACATTGACAGCGCCGTTGCCGTGTCAGGGGAGAGCGAAGCGAGCTGCGGCGAAATAGCCGCGCAGCCGGACTGCTGCTCGGCGGTCCTTGCTTCCTGGCCGAGCCTCGGGTCTTGCGGAAGTATCGCGGCCAACTGCATACGGCCGTCCGGCTTTGCCTGCGCGGCTTTGAGGCGCGCGGCCTGAGCGGCCTTGGCAGCTTCGATGGCCTGTGCGTTCTCGGCTTCTATCCGCGCATCCTGTGCAGCCTTGGCCTCAGCGATTCTCTGCCGTTCGTCCTCAGTGGCCTTGGCCTGTTCAGCGGCCCTTCTCTCGGCCGCAAGCCGCGCCTCCTCGGCGGCCTTGACTTCGGCTGCCTTGGCTTCGGCTGCCTTGGCTTCGGCGGCCTTGGCTTCCGCAAGCGCCTTTTGCTTCTCATAAGCTTCGCGCGCCGCCGCCTTTGCGGCTGCCTCGGCGCGGGCCTTCTCCGCTGCCACTCGCGCGTCCTCCGCCGCCTTGGCCTCGGCCGCGATCCTGGCACGCTCGGCTGCCGCCGCATTGGCGTCGTCCAACGCCTTCCTCTCGCTGGCGAGCCGCGCCTGTTCGGCTGCAGCCGCCCTGGCGGCCATCAGCTTTTCCCGCTGCGCCCTGGCGAGGTCGCTGTAGAACCCGGAAGGATATTTCCTGATGAAGGAATCCCAGGCCCCCACCGCGTTGATTTCCGACGCGAGCGCGTAGTCATCCTTCGCCCCCGCGTTGGGATCGGCAGTCGGCGCGGGCGGGGCCGGCACGAGCGCAACGTCGTTGCCGCCCAGCGAGCCGTAGATGAATGGCTCCTGCCGGTTGTTCGTGACCTTCAGGACCTCGTCGCGGACGAAACCGAACGCCTTGCGCAGGTCGAGGCCCGGCGTCGGCAGATATTTGACCAGTGCCGCGGTGAACGGACTGTTCGCGGTGTTGCCGTCGGCTGCGATCGAGCCTGCCTTGGCGGCAAAGGCGATCAGCGTGTTCGTGCCGGCCGGCTCGATGCTGGCCAGTCCGCTCGGCTCGACCCTGGCCAGTCCGCGATCGAGCGTGCGCGCGATGGTCGTGCGCTTGATGCCCTTGAAGGGATTGTCGCGGCAGGCGTCCAGAATGACGACCCGCAGCTGCCGTGCCGACTCGACGGCGTTCAACAGCCGGTCGAGCGGAACCGCTTCGTCATAGGCGTCCGAGTCGCGCTCCAGCACGGCATCGACCGGAATGAGATAATTGGTGCCCTGGATCTCGAGCCCGTGGCCCGCAAAATAGATGATGGCGATGTCGGCGTCGCGCGCCTCGTCGGCAAAATCGCGCAAGGCGCGCCGCATCTCGTTGGCCTTGAGGTCAAGCTTGAGCCGCACGGCGTCGAAGCCTGCGCGCTTGAACATCTCCGACATCGCCGTGGCGTCGTTGACGGGATTGGAAAGCTGCGGCACCCGCTCATAGCTGGAGTTGCCGATCACGAGCGCAATCCGCTTTTCGGCGAATGCGGGTTGGCAGCAGAGCCATAGCGAGCAGAGTGCCAAAACGATGGCCGATACGACGCGCATCATGCTTTCCAAAACCGGTCGCAAATGACAGCATGAAAGTGCCGGCTTGCGATCTGTCACTCCTACCACATTCCGGGAAGAATCGCAGATCGCTAAATAACGGCAGCTAGCGCTCGTCGGCAATGACCTTGCCGTCATTGGGAAGCGAGCCTGGTGCCACCAGCTCGACATGGCCGCCAAGCTTCGCCACCGCGCGCAGCGTGGCGATGACCTGTTCGCAAAGTGCGTCGCTCGCTGCCTCGCACTCGGCTTTAAGCGACATGATGTCGTTTTCGTCCGCACGCGTGACCACGAGCCGCAGCCGTCCCAGTTCGGGATGGCGCCTGCCGATCTCGGCGACCTGCTCGGGCCGCACGAACATGCCCTTGACCTTGGTGGTCTGGTCGGCGCGCCCCATCCAGCCCTTAATGCGCATGTTGGTGCGCCCGCAGGGACTTTTTCCCGGCAGCGCCGCGGTAAGGTCGCCGAGCGCGAGCCGGATCCAAGGATGATGCGGATCGAGCGTGGTGACGACGATCTCGCCGACATCGCCTTCCGCCGCGGGATCGCCGGTGCCGGGCTTGACGATTTCCAGGATCAGGTCCTCGTTGACGACCATGCCCTCGCGGGCCGACGTCTCGTAGGCGACGAGACCGAGATCGGCGGTGCCAAAAGCCTGATAGGCGTCGACGCCGCGCGACTTGATCTCGGCCTGCAGGGAGGGCGGGAACGCGGCGCCCGACACCATTGCGCGCTGGATCGAAGAGACGTCGCGACCAGCGGCCGCTGCCGCATCGAGCAGGATCTTCAGAAAGTCCGGTGTGCCGCTATAGCCGATCGGGCGATAGGCTTCGATCAGCTCAAACTGCGCCTCGGTGTTGCCGGGGCCGGCCGGGATCACGGCGCAGCCCAGCGCACGCGCTGAAGTGTCGAAGATGAAGCCACCCGGCGTCAGATGATAGCTGAAGGTGTTGAGCACGACATCGCCGGGGCGGAAGCCCACGGCAAAAAGCGCCCGCGCGCCGCGCCAGGGATCGGCCTGCGCGCCTTCCGGCTCGAAGATCGGGCCGGGCGAGGTGAATAGCCGCGCGAAGCAGCCAGGTTGGTCCGCGACGAAGCCGCCGAAGGGCGGGGCGGCCTTGTGCAGGGCAGAGAGCTCGGATTTGCGTTGCACCGGCAGCCGCGCCAGCGCGGCCCGACTGGTGACTGAAGCTGGGTCGATGCCCTTCAGCCGCTCGGCGTAGGCGGGCGCCGCCATGGCGTTGCGCAGCACGTCCGGCAGCCGCGAAAACAGGTCGGCCTCTCTTGCGGTGGGATCGCGGGTTTCCCGGGCGTCGTAGTGCTCCAGCCTGCTCACAGCCATCGCTTCCGTCGCTTGAAGCTTTTCAGGTTCTTGAAACTCTTGCGCTGGTCGCCGGCGCCGCCGAGATAAAACTCTTTGACGTCCTCATTGTCGCGCAGTTCGTCTGCCGAGCCGTCAAGCACGACCTTGCCCTGTTCCATGATGTAGCCATAGCTCGCCACCGACAGCGCCGCACGAGCGTTCTGCTCGACGAGGAGAATGGTTACGCCGAGATCGCGGTTGATCTCCCTGATGATGGAAAATACCTCTTTGACCAGCAGCGGCGACAGACCCATCGACGGCTCGTCCATCAGGATCATTTTCGGGCGCGCCATCAGCGCCCGGCCGATCGCAAGCATCTGCTGCTCGCCGCCGGAGAGATAGCCGGCCAGGCCCGTGCGCTCCTTCAGCCGCGGAAAATATTTGAAGACCATGTCGATGTCGGCGGACACTTCGCCGTCGCGGCGGGTGAAGGCGCCGAGCTTCAGGTTCTCGATCGACGTCATGTCGGCGACGATGCGCCGGCCCTCCATCACCTGGAAGATGCCGCGGCGGACGATCTTGTCAGGATCGATGCCGTCGATGCGTTCGCCGTCGAACATGATCTCGCCGCGCGTGACTTCGCCATCCTCGGTCTTGAGCAGGCCCGAGATCGCCTTCAGCGTGGTCGACTTGCCCGCGCCGTTGGCGCCAAGCAGCGCCACGATGGCGCCCTTCGGGACTTCGAGGCTCAAGCCGCGCAGCACGAGGATGACGTCGTCATAGACGACCTCGATGTTGCGCACACTGAGGAGCGGGGCCACGGCGGCAGACGTGGTTGGGCGTGTGGCTTCGGCGGTCTCGATCATGTCTGACACCGTGTTGATAACTCGTCATCGCCGGGCTTGACCCGACGATCCATCGCCCAAGGACGGGTCCTGGATGGATCCGCGGGTCACGCCCGCGCATGACGGTGCGTGAGTGGGGTGAGACTTAGCTCACCACCCGAACCATTCCGGCTTGCGCGGCAGCTCGACGGTCTTCACCTTCTCGAGCTTGATCGTGCCTTTGGTCATCAGGTCGTTGATGTCGCCGTCGGTCGCGCCCGAAACCTTCGAGCGATAGAGGTCGACCTTCATGCTGCCGCGATGGTCCTTCTCGGTCCAGGTCGAGGGGTTGCAGACGCCTTCCATGCCGGCGGGCACCCAATCCTTCTTCTGGTAGAAGCCCTTGGCAACGTTCTCGCCGGTCGCACCGCCATTCTTGGCGGCCCAGTCGAGCGCTTCCTTGAGGTACAGCGCGCTGCACACGGCTGCGACGTAATGCACGGGGCGATAGACCTTGCCCGTCGGATCCGACATCTTGGAGATTTCCGCCAGTGTCTTCATGCCCGGCGCGTTGCCGTTCCAGGCCACGGCCGTGCGCAGCGGGAAGATGACGCCGTCGGCGGCATCGCCCGCGGTCTTGGCAGCGTTTTCATCCATGCCCCAGACATTGCCGAGGAACTGGACGTCGACGCCGGCTGCCTTGCAGGCCTTCATCACGGAGATGTTGGAGGCCGCGGTATTGCCCAAATAGGCGTAGTTGGCGCCGGAGCTCTTCAGGCTCAGGCACTGCGCCGAGTAATCGCCCGGTGCCAGCGCGAACACCAGCGGCGGCAGCACTTCGAAGCCGAGTTCGGTGGCAAGCGCTTCGCCCGCGGCCTTCGGTGCGTTCGGGTAGGGATGGTTGGCACCCATATGGACGAATTTCGGCTTGCCGGATTTGCCCTTGGCCTTCCAGTCATCGGCCGCCCACATCAGCATCGCGCGCATGGCGTCCGAATAGCTCGGGCCATAGAAGAAATTGTACGGCGCGGGTTTCGCCTTGCCGCTCGACCCTTCGGGATCGGTGAGCGCCGCGGCGTAGGAACCGGAGACGTCGGGGATCTTGTCCTGGGCGAGGAAGCCGGTCAGCGCTTCGGTATCCGCCGTACCCCAGCCCATGATCGCCGCGACCTTGTTGTCGGCCGCCGACCATTTCTTGTAGAGCGCGATCGCCTGCGGCACCTTGTAGCCATAGTCGTTGCTGTCGACATTGAGCTGCTTGCCGCCGACGCCGCCATTCTTGTTGACCCAGGCGAAGGTGTCCGCGACGCCCTGGCCGTAGGGCGTGCCGACGTCGGCCGTGCCGCCTGAAAGATCTTCGAGATGGCCGATGGCGATCTGGGCCTGCGCGCTCGCTGACGCGACGCCAAGCACCACCGCCAGCGAAACCGTGCTCAAAAGGGATTTTAGGGTCATTGGTCTTCCTCCTGTTATTCGTTGGTCCAATTGTAGTCTGTCCGTTCCCAACCTCAATGTGAAAACGGGTAGAGTTTCCAGTAGGCCTTGATCTGGCGCCAGCGATGCGCGAGCCCGTCGGGCTCGAACATCAGAAAGCCGATGATGATCACGCCGATCGCGATCTCGCGCAGGAAGGTGATGTTGTTGTTGAGCGAGAGCGCGTGATCGAAGGCGGTGCCCTTGAGGCTGTTGCTGAGCCATTCCATCAATTCCGGCACCAGCACCACGAAGGCGGTGCCCATCAGCGTGCCCATGATCGAGCCGGTGCCGCCGATGATGACCATGGCGAGGAACAGGATCGAGCGCTCGATGCCAAAACCCTCCTGCGAGATCACGAGCTGGTAGTGCGCATAGAGCGCGCCGGCGATGCCGGCGAAGAACGCCGCAAGGCCGAACGACAGCGTGCGGTATTTGGTGAGATTGATGCCCATGATCTCGGCGGAGAGATAATGGTCGCGGATCGCCACAAGCGCGCGGCCGTCGCGCGTGCGCATCAGATTGGTGACGAGAAGGTAGCAGACCAGCACATAGGCCAGCACGACATAGAAATACTGTCGGTCGCCGCGCAGCGCATAGCCGAAGATCGAGAACGGATTGGCGCTCGCTGGCACCGAGCCGCCCGAAAACCATTCCGCGCGGGAGAAGAAGTCGAGCAGGATATATTGCGCGGCAAGCGTGGCAATCACGAGGTAAAGCCCCTTCAGCCGTGCCGCCGGCAGGCCGAAGATCAATCCGACGAGTGCGGTGACCGCACCCGCGATCGGAATGGAGAAGAAGACGGGGATCGGGAAATTGTTGTTGATGTAGGCGGACGAGAACGCGCCGAGCAGGAAGAAGGCTGCCTGGCCGATCGATATCTGTCCGGTGAAGCCGACCAGAATGTTGAGGCCGAGCGCGGCAATCGAGAAGATGCCGATCTGGATCGAGATCGAGAGCCAGTACTCGCTGAAGATTTTTGGCGCGAAGCAGAGCAGGAGGATGCCGGCGATCGCAAAGTTGCGGCTGGTTTTGGTCGGAAAGATCGTGGTGTCGGCCGCGTACGAAGTGCGGAAGCCACCGGCCGGGATGAGCGAAGGGCCAGCCATCAGATGCGCTCGATATCCTTGGTGCCGAACAGGCCGTAGGGTTTGATCATGAGAATGATGATCAGGACGTAGAACGGTGCGATCTCATAGAGATTGCCCCAGTGCAGGTACTGGCTGTCGACATATTGCGCGATGTTTTCGAGCAGCCCGATGATGATGCCGCCGAGCACGGCGCCGCCAATCGAGTTGAGCCCGCCCAGGATCGCCGCAGGAAACACCTTGATGCCGTAGGTCGAGAGGCCGGATGACACGCCGTTGACGACCGCGACCACGACGCCGGCCACGGCTGACACCATAGCCGAGATTGCCCAGGCCATCGCGAACACGTTCTTCACGGAGATGCCGAGCGATTGCGCCACCTGCTGGTTGAAGGCGGTCGCGCGCATGGCAAGGCCGTATTTCGAGGCGCGGAAGAACCAGGCCATGCCGATCATCATCAGCACCGAGACGATCAGGCTCATGACATAGACGGTCTGGATCTGCAGGCCGAACAGGTCGACGCTCTGGTTCTGGAACACGCGCGGGAACGGTTGCGGGTTGACGCCAAAGATCCATTTCAGCGCGGCCTGGAACACGGTCGAGAGCCCGATCGTGACCATGATGACGGAGATGATGGGCTCGCCGATCATCGGGCGCAGGATCACGATCTGGATCGCGATGCCGAACACGAACATGAAGACCAGCGTCAGCGGCATGCCGAGCCAGAACGGCACGTGGAATTTGTTCAGCATCAACCAGCACACCCAGGCGCCGATCAGGAGCAGCTCGCCTTGCGCGAAGTTGACGACCTGGGTCGCCTTGTAGATCAGCACGAACGACATCGCCACCACGCCATAGAGCGTGCCGACCACGAGGCCGTTGACGAGGAGCTGGATCAGGAAGGCGGTGTTCATGCGAAGCAACCCAGCCTGCAACTCATCATCGCCGGGCTTGACCCGGCGATCCAACGCCTAAAAAGGCATGTTTCCGAAGTATGATGGATGCGCGGGTCAAGCCCGCGCATGACGATCGAATTTGTCGATGCGCGCTTCACTCCGCGGCCTCCGCAAGTGTCGCGTGACCACCTAGGTCGACCACGTGCAGCGAGGTGCGGACGCGCTGGGTCGTGCCGTCCTGGAAGCGGATCACGGTGTCGACCGGGATGTTGGCGGCGCCGCGATAGATTGAGTCGATGATATCGCCGTATTTCTCGTTGATCACGCCGCGGCGGACTTTTCGCGTGCGGGTCAGTTCGCCGTCATCTGCGTCGAGCTCCTTGTAGAGCAGCAGGAACCGCGAGATGCGCTGTGCCGGCGGCAGCGTGGCGTTGACGGTTTCCACTTCCTTGCGCAGCAACGCATAAACTTCAGGCCGCGAGGCGAGGTCGGTGTAGGTCGTGAACGCGATGCGGTTCTTCTCCGCCCATTTCGAGATGATGGAGTAGCGGATGCAGATCATCGCGGCCAGGGCCTCGCGGCCGGCACCGAGCACCACGGCTTCCGCGATATAGGGCGAGAACTTCAGCTTGTTCTCGATATATTGCGGCGAGAAGCGTTCGCCGCGCGAGGTTTCCGCGAGATCCTTGATGCGGTCGATAACGATGAGCTGCTTCATGTCGTTGAAATAGCCGGCATCACCCGAATACATCCATCCTTCCTTCATGTCGGCGGCGGAGGCTTCGGGGTTCTTGTAATAGCCAAGGAACATGTTGGGGTGGCGGACCACGATCTCGCCAACGCCCTGGCTGTCTGGGCTTTCGATCTTGATCTCGATCGAGTTTGCCATCACCACACCGGTCGTATCGGGATCGACCTTGCCCTCGGGATGCAGCGTGTAGGCGCCGAGCAACTCCGTCTGGCCGTAGAGCGTGCGCAGCGGCACGCCCATGGCCTGGAAGAATTTGAATGTGTCAGGTCCGAGCGCCGCGCCGCCGGTCGCTGCCGAGCGCAGCCGCGTGAAGCCAAGACGGTCGCGCAGCGCGCGGAACAGGAGCAGGTTGGCTAGCGTGGATCGCTGACCCTTTTCCAACGCTGCGAGTCCCGTCCTCATGCCGACTGCATAGAGCCGCTGTTTCAGCGGCGAGGCATCCATCACTCGCGCGCGGACGTCAGCCGCGATCGCTTCCCAAACCCGTGGCGCGAACAGCACGAAGGTCGGCGCGATCTCACGGAAATCGCTCATCATGGTGTCGGCCTGCTCGACGAAGTTGATCTTCATTCGGCACAAGAGGCCTTTGCCGAGCACATAGACCTGCTCCATGATCCAGGGCAGCGGCAGCACCGAGACATATTCGTCGTCCGGGCCCTTGGGATCGAAGGAGAGATAGGTCGCGCAATGGCTGAGAACGCGCCCAGCGGCGAGCATCGCGAGCTTCGGGTTTGCGGTGGTGCCCGAGGTGGTGCAGAGGATCGCGCAGTCGTCCCCCTTGGTCGCATCGGCGAGCCTGTCATAGAGGCCAGGCTCGCGCTTGGCGCGGTCGCGGCCCATCGCGGCGAGCTTGTCGGCTTCCATCAGCCGCGGATCGTCATATTTCCGCATGCCGCGCGGATCGGAATAGACGATGTGTTTGAGATGCGGCACGCGGTCGGCCAGCGTCAACAGCTTGTCGACCTGCTCCTCGTCCTCGGCGAACACCAGCCTGGCTTCGCCGTAATTGAGGAGATAGGCGGCTTCCTCATCCAGCACGTCGCGATAGAGCCCGAGGCTCAAGCCCCCGATCGCATGCGTTGCGATCTCGGCCGCGACCCAGTCCGGCCGGTTGTCGCCGATGATGCCGATCACGTCGCCGCGGCGCAGGCCCAATTCGACCATGCCGAGCGCAAAGTCATGCACCCGCGTCTGGTAGTCGTTCCAGGTGAACAGCCGCCACAGCCCAAAATCCTTTTCGCGCAGCGCGATCTCGTTGCCGTGCTCTTTGGCATTGCGGCGCAGCAGCTTCGGATAAGTATCCGCCTGCGCGACGCGTGCGGCGTAATCCATCATGCCGCGCTCTCCGTGAGCGGCTTGTCGTCGGGGTCGACCAACACCTCGTCCTCTTCGCCGAGATAGGCGCGCTTGACGTGAGGATCTGCCAGCACCGCGGCCGGATCGCCCTCGGCGATCTTGCGGCCGAAATCGAGCACGGTGACGCGGTGGGAGATGTCCATCACCACACCCATGTCGTGCTCGATCATCACGACCGTCATGCCGAACTCCTCGTTGAGGTCGACGATGTAGCGCGCCATGTCCTCCTTTTCTTCGAAGTTCATGCCGGCCATCGGTTCATCGAGCAGGATCAGATTTGGCTCTAGCGCCATGGCGCGGGCGAGCTCGACGCGCTTGCGCAAGCCATAGGGCAGGGTGCCGGCGGTGACCTTGCGCACCGACTGCAGGTCGAGGAAATCGATGATCTCTTCCACCTTGCGGCGATGCTCGAGCTCCTCGCGCCGCGCGCCGGTCAGCCAGTACAGCGATCCCGTGATGAAATTGTTCTTCAGCAGGTGATGGCGCCCGACCATGATGTTGTCGAGCACGCTCATATGGTGGAACAGCGCCAGATTCTGGAAGGTGCGGCCGATACCGAGCGAGGCCCGCGCATTTGGGGTGAGCCCCGTGATGTCGCGCCCGCGATAGAACAGGTTGCCTTCGGTCGGCCGGTAGCGGCCCGAGATGCAATTGACGATCGAGGTCTTGCCGGCCCCGTTCGGACCGATGATGGAAAACAGCTCGCCATCCTTGACCGCGAAGCTGACATCGGTGAGCGCGCGCACGCCGCCGAAGCGTAACGAAACCCCGCGCACTTCCAACGTGTGGTCCAATCATCCCTCCCGGATTAGGCGCTTGTCGCGCTCTTTATCTGGCATTCATGACTTCGGCGCGATCCTATATCGGCGAGCTCAGGTAGACCATGCGGCGAAGGGCGGCTTGCCGCTTGGTACACCGGATGCCATCAACGTTCGCGCCATGCCCAACGTCCCCGGTTGGGCGCGACGGCTTCCATAAGGTAAAGCCGTCATTTGAAATGTCTTGCGTCTGACAATTCGCAGGCAATTTTCGCAGGACGACTTTGAGTCCGATTGCTGCATTGCAACATGAGGCCGTGACGGCCTTTCGATGGGATCATGATCACCCCGGACTACCTCCGCCGTATTGCGATCTGGTCGCGCGAACTACCCGAACGCGAGATCGAAGCGGCATGTGCGGGGATCACCGAGCGGTCGTACCACGCGGGCGAATTCGTGTTCCTGCGCGGCGACCGGTTCGACTACTGGACCGGGGTGGTCACGGGCCTGATGCGGATGAGCATCGTCTCGCGCGGTGGCAAGGCCATGACTTTCACCGGCCTGTCGGCGGGTGCGTGGTTCGGCGAGGGCACCGTGCTGAAGAAAGAGCCGCGGCGCTATGACATGACCGCGCTGCGCGACTCCCGCCTCGCGCTGATGGACCAGGCCACCTTCTTTTGGCTCTACGAGAACAGCGTCGCCTTCAACCGCTTCCTGGTGGTGCAGCTGAACGAGCGGCTCGGTCAGTTCATCGGCCTCGTCGAATATGGCCGCACGCTGGACGCGACCGCGCGGCTAGCGCGCTCGATCGCCTCGCTGTTCAACCCGATCCTCTATCCCGATCTGAGCCGCCACCTCGAGATCACCCAGGAAGAAATCGGAGCGCTGTCAGGCATCTCCCGGCAGAATGCCAACCAGTGCTTGAAGCGGCTGGAGAAAGAGGGGCTGCTGCGGCTCGAATATGGCGGGGTGACCATCCTCGACCTCGACCGTCTGCGCAGCTATGACGAGTAACTCGGGGGATAATTCCCGAAAAGTGGTCCTCCCGACGGGATGACGTTGTTTCACGCTGAGATAACGGTGGATGAGGCGAAATCACAGCCAACGGGGCAAGTCAGATAGGCGCACATGGAACGATCTCTCTCTGGATTGCGGACCATTCGTTTCGGTAATCCAGTGCCAAAATGAAGGCGGCCGCTGCTTCGCTCGCTCCACCAGCGGCAGACGACTGCCCGGCCTGCGATGGTAAAAACGCCGAAGCAGAGGAGCGCGGCGCAAATCGCCAGCCGGATGTTGTTCGACATTGGGGCTCGCCAGCTGTGACGCTCAACTATACACCATGCCGCGCCAGCGTAGCGTCCGAACTGAAAAAAGCTTGAGGCGGCTTCGAACGGGAATTTGAAAGGAATCGCCTGCGGATGCAAACACGCCGTCCTAATTGATGCGAGTGTCGTCAGGTGATGCTGATCCCAGGATCCTCCGGACGGAACTTGCGACCGCGCCGGGCAGGGCTCGGGGTTACCCTTCGTGCTCGCTCGCTAGTCTTAGTCTAAGTCTAGCTGTCGGCGCAGAACGGCCGTCCAGGGATTTTACTGACAAGGAGTTCTTCCAGCAAAGTTTCCACCGCAAGAGCCGAACTTCGCTCGGTGCGCAGTATCGCCCTCAGCGTGACCGGCGCACTGCCATGCGCGCCTAACCGACCGCATCGGATTATTGCTGCGGCAACGGCCGGGCTTCTTTTGGGGTTAGCTGTTAGCTTTAGGCTGCCGAATCTATTTTTGTCGGCCGGCTATTTCGTCGTTTTACTCATGCTCGCTTTTCGTTCCGGAGTATCCGAAGCAAATGGCAGCGTATTCGCGACCACCTATGGCGGCGCCGATACCGTGCCGCCCACTTCAGCTTTAGTGTTGCGGGCGACTACACAAGGGACATGCAGGGTAGCTTAATCATCCTGACGGCAGCATGGACCGCATTCGCCGTACTCTCTAGCGCGCAGAAGGTAGTGGCCTCTATTGTCGCCGTGAACCTCACTGCAAATCTGGCGTTCTTTCTGAGCCATCCGATTTTCACGCCTTACTATTTGATGCCACTCGCGATGCTCTCGATTTCGGACCTTATTAAAGACAACCGTTACGCAATTAGAATTGTCGCCGGCCCTCTCCTCGTCACCCGTCGCCCGGCCCACTGTTAATTAGTGCCATAGCATCTATCCCCTATCTCGAATCATTGCGCAGCGGTGAGTGCCAATTCGAATTTTTTCCCTCCCCGGGCCATGCGGATGAAGCAGACGTTGCGGATCCCGTTTACGCCCTCGCGCTCCGTAATTGCACGCGATCGCGACGAAGCAATCCAGACCGTTGCTCCGCTTCGCTCGCAATGACGGCTGGGCGCTAGCTCACCACCCTCGGCGAGCTTTTCGCCAACTCCGCTGCCATCGCCGAAATCAGCGGCTTCATGAAATACGCGCCTTCGGCGGGTAAGATGTTCGCGCTGCAGGCCGTGGGTCTTCAGTTCATCCGACACAACAGGCCCGACGGAGGCGATCGGCGTCTTCGAGAGTGCCTCGCGCAGGCGCGGCTCGCAGCCATGCGCCTGTGCGACGTCGAACAGACGTCTGACCTGGCCTGAACTCGTCAGTGCGATCGTATCGATGCGGCCCCTTGCCATCTCCTCGATCGCGGTGACGATGTTGCTGTCGGCGGCCTTCGCGTCATAGACATACGGCAGCACCGTATCGACGCTGGCGCCTTGCGCGGATATCGCGCCGATCAGCGCGCCGTGGTCCTTGTCGGGATAGAGCTGCAGTCCAAGGCGGCGGCCTTTCAGGTCGATGTGCGACAGCATCTCAGCGATGCCCTCCGAGGTCGGTTTCTCCGTGGTCTGCTGCGGTTCGAGCCCGATCTCGCGCAGCGCGCGCCCCGGTTTTGGACCACGCGCAAACTTCCTTGCCTTGCCAAGCGCAGCGATGAAATCCTTTTCCACATCGATCCGTCGCACCACCTTCATCAGCCGGCGCAGGCCTTCGCCGGTCATCAGCACGAGATCGTCAAGGGGTTTTTCGATCGAGCGGCCGATCCAGGCTTCGATCGGAACAGGGTCGGGTGCGTCGTTGATCGCAAACATCGGGCATTGCAAGACATCGGCGCCTTGCTCGGCAAGCAGGCGCGAGAACTGCGCCTCCTCGCGCGTTTCCAGGATCAGGATGCGGTAACCGTTGAGCCTGTCAGCCATGAGATTGATCTTAACGATGTTCGAGCGTGCTTGTTCATCCTGAACTCTGATCTGACAGTTGGCGCAAGGTCATCCCAGATGATAGAGCAGGGCCGAAAAATCGCTTCCCTTGCTCAAGGCTTAATCAGGCCGCTCATGCCCGATCATCAATATGTATTGACGCTGTCCTGTCCCGACCGCCCCGGCATCGTGTCGGCGGTCTCGACGTTCCTTGCCCATAACGGGCAGAACATCCTGGACGCCCAGCAATTCTCCGACGTTGAGGACGACAAGTTCTTCATGCGCGTGGTGTTCACCGCCGCCGATCTCGCGGTCGAGCTGTTGGCGCTGCAGACCGGGTTTGCCGCGATCGCCGAGCGCTTCCACATGGACTGGCAGATGCGCGACCGCGCCACCAAAAAGCGCGTGATGCTGCTGGTCTCCAAATTCGATCATTGCCTGGTCGACATTCTCTATCGCTGGCGTACCGGCGAGCTTGCCATGATCCCGACCGCGATCGTCTCCAACCATCCGCGCGATACCTATGCCGGACTCGATTTCGGCGAGATTCCGTTTCACCATTTGCCGGTCACGAAAGACACCAAGCGCGAGCAGGAGGGCAGGATCTGGAGCCTGTTTGGAGAGACCAAAACCGATCTCGCAGTGCTCGCGCGCTACATGCAGATTTTCTCGGACGATTTGTCGGCGAAACTGTCGGGACGCAGCATCAACATCCACCACTCGTTCCTGCCGGGCTTCAAGGGCGCAAAGCCCTATCACCAGGCGCATGAGCGTGGCGTCAAGCTGATCGGTGCCACCGCGCATTATGTCACGAGCGACCTCGACGAGGGGCCGATCATCGACCAGGATGTCGAGCGCATCAGCCACCGCGATACGCCCGACGATCTCGTGCGCAAGGGCCGCGACATCGAGCGCCGCGTGCTGGCGCGCGCGATCCGCTATCATCTCGAGGACCGCGTGATCCCGAACGGCCGCAAGACCGTGGTGTTCGTCGACTGATCTTCAGTGCGCGGGATCGAGCCCCGGCTGGTCGGGCTGGTTCGGCTTTTTCTCGCGCTGGTCCGCCGGCATCAGGCGCTGCCGTTCCCGCTCTTTCATGAACTCATCGTATTTCGCAGTGCCCGGGCGCGGCGGGGCGTCCGCCGGCAGCCCGCCGGCCCATTGCGGGACGTAGTCGCCCATGCCGGCCACGAGCTTTTCGTTGATGGTGCCGCAGCCCGACAGTGCGCACGCCAGCAGCGCGCACGCAAACAGGATCGCAAGCTCGCGCGGTCGAACACTCGTCACTGGGCATCAAACCTTTCAAATCAACCGGCAGGCGCCCGCCGGGCCCGACGGGGAAGGCTATTCCTAATCGGTAAAATTGGCTTATTCTGGCTCGAGTTCTGGCTCGAGTTGGTATTTAAACACCTTTATGGTGCTGTGCATTGAAAGCTTTCCGCCTTCGTGGCGTCGCCGCTCTTGTAGTGCGGATAGGCTGGATAGCGGCACATCGGGCGGGCGGCGGTGACCGCATAGGGCGGCTTGGTCTCCTGCGCCACTTCGACCAGCTCGCCCGGCGCGCTGCCCTTTTCGACCCAGGCGGTCAGTACGGCCAACAAATCGACGCTCGCCGGCGCGCCGACGCCCATGTGGTCGGCGCCCGGATTGACATAGAGGCGCATGAAATTATCGACGCTGCCCGCGCCCATCTTCGCGACCACGGATTTGTAGTAGTCGATTCCGGCGTAAGGGCTTTGCGCATAGTCGGCCATGTTCTCATACATGATGAGCTTGCCGCCATGCCCGGAGAACGCCCTGAGATCCGGATTGGTGGAATCCATCAGCGCCGAGATATCTTTCATCCGGTCGGCCAATTTCGTGGGATCGAATTTCGAGGCATCGAAGTTCGGGTCGCGCGCGAAGAAATACTGCACGGCGCCGCTGCCGTAGAGCCAGGCGCGGCTGTTCGTCGGGCCCGACGGCAAGGTCGGCGCGGCGGTGCCGGTCTGCCAGCTCACCCAGCCTCCGACCGGACCGGTGCCGGGCGCTGCTTCGCCGCCAAAACCCCAACCGGGATAGGAATGCACGCCATTGGCGACCGCAAAGCCGAGGTCCATTGGGCTATGAATTAGCTTGACGGCCGCAAGCTGCGCCTCCGACAGGCACGCGGACTCTGCTCTGGGCTTGCAGGCGAGCTTCGCCTCGTCAAAAACCGCCTTGCAGCCCTCGTAGTTGCTGACGATACCGTCGGCGAGGCCGTCGAGCTGATCGCAGGCGGCGGTCACGGCATCGCCCACGAGCTTGACCTGGTCGGGATCGAGCCAGCCGCCGCCGAACTGTGCCGCGCCGGCGCGAGTGCCCGCGGCCTGCAGGCCGACCCAGTTGATGACGGGCACACCGCTGAGGATGCCGTCGAAGTCGTTGGGGTAGCGTTGCGCCATGGTGAGGCCCTCGCGGCCGCCTTCGGAAAAGCCGACATAGTAAAGCTTTTCCGGCGCGCGCCCGTAGCGGCGCTGCATCAGCGCGACCGCGACGTCGCGAACTTTCTTGTAGGCGGCGTAGGAGAAATTCGTCAGCGCCTCGTCATTGAGCGCGAAGGCCTGCAGCGGCACGCCCGGCGCATTCTGGTGACCAGAATCGGTGCCGTAGGTGACAAAGCCCAGCGCCAGCGGCGAGGCCTGGTCGGCCCGCGCCAGCGGCGGCAGCAGGAGACCGGTGATCAGCATGCCATTGAACCCGCCGCCGCCATATTGCACGGATGATCCGTTCCACTGCGTGGGCAGATTGACCTGGAAGCGGATCGGCGGCGCCTTGGGATCGACGGGAGCAATGGCGCCGACCACCTTGCAATATTCGGGCGTTGCGGGTGTCACGGCGACAAAGGGCGGCAGCGGCCCGAACGGCAGCTCGGCCTCCGCGAGCGGCGCCGGTGGCATGAGCTCGGCCTGCTCGATCGCAATGCCTCCGTTCGGCAAGCCGATGCTGTTGGCCGGGACCGCTTCCTTGAGTTTGGCGCAGGCCTCACTCGTGGGCGCGACGGCGCACAGTGCCGGATAAAGGCCAGCCAACGCGCTTCCCAGCACAAGCAGTCGACGTCCCCACATGGCGTTCTCTCCCTGATCTTTTGATTTTATTCGTGTCGCTTATTCTACCGGTCGGCAACGGGCTTTTTTGTTGACAGGACCATTTCATTTGTACATTCGTACAAATGAAGGTTTGCGGCGCTGCGCGAGTGAAAAACAGGCCGGATGCCATGCCGGGGCGGCCGATTGGCGGTTCTCCCGGCGCTGCGTTGATGGTAGTCGGATACGGCGGGCTGGCTAATTGCAAGGCCGGCTTTGCGCCGAAAGGTCGCCCATCGTCCGATTGACAACTGGGCGGCGAAAGACGCCATGTCGCTGCGAGAGGCCATGGCTGATGTGAGCTATGGTGAGACAAGGGCCGGGGAACTCGGTTCAGGACACAAGCCGATGAGGGGAGAAGCGTTCATGTTCGTTCGTACTAAATTGCTGTCGCTGCTGGGCACAGCCGTTATCGTCGGCACCGTGGCGTTGAGCCCGGCGCGCGCCGAAGACAGCGTGAAGATCGGGCTGATCCTGCCGATGACCGGCGGGCAGGCCTCGACCGGCAAGCAGATCGACAATGCGATCAAGCTCTACATGAAGCAGCACGGCGACACCGTCGCCGGCAAGAAGATCGAGATCATCCTGAAAGACGACGGCGCCGTTCCGGACAAGACCAAGACCGCGGCGCAGGAACTGATCGTCAACGACAAGGTCAATTTCATCGCGGGCTTCGGCGTGACGCCAGCCGCGCTCGCCGCGGCGCCGCTGGCCACGCAGGCGAAGATCCCGGAAATCGTGATGGCTGCGGGCACCTCGATCATCACCGAGAAGTCGCCCTATATCGTGCGCACCTCGTTCACGCTGGCGCAGTCCTCGACCATCATCGGCGACTGGGCGGTCAAGAACGGCATCAAGAAGGTCGCGACGCTGACTTCCGACTATGCGCCCGGCAATGACGCGCTGAACTTCTTCAAGGAGCATTTCACCGCCGGCGGCGGCGAGATCGTCGAGGAGGTCAAGGTGCCCTTGGCCAATCCCGACTTCGCGCCGTTCCTGCAGCGCATGAAGGACGCCAAGCCCGACGCGATGTTCGTGTTCGTGCCGGCGGGGCAGGGCGGCAACTTCATGAAGCAATATGCCGAGCGCGGCCTCGACAAGGCCGGCATCAAGGTGATCGGGCCCGGCGACGTCATGGACGACGATCTGCTCAACGGCATGGGCGATGCGGCGCTCGGCACCGTGACCGCTCATCTCTATTCGGCCGCGCATCCGTCCGCGATGAACAAGGACTTCGTCGCCGCCTACAAGAAGGACTTTCGGCAACCGCCCGGGCTTCATGGCGGTGAGCGGCTATGACGGCATTAACCTGATCTACGAGGCGCTGAAGAAGACCAATGGTAACACCGACGGCGACAAGCTGCTCGAGGCCATGAAGGGGATGAAGTGGGAGAGCCCGCGCGGCCCGATCTCGATCGATCCGGAGACGCGCGACATCGTCCAGAACATCTATATCCGCAAGGTCGAGAAGGTTGACGGCGAGCTCTACAATGTCGAGTTCCAGACCTTCCAGGACGTCAAGGATGCCGGCAAGACCAAGAAGTGACGCCGAAGGCGTCATCCCGGGGCGACGGCGAAGCGTCGAACCCGGGATCTCGAAATTGTTGAAAAAGATTCCGGGTTCGCGCTGACGCGCGCCCCGGAATGACGTGTGTTGAAGCTTACCGGCACTGATGACCGCAGTCCTCACCAACCTCTTCGATGGCGTCGCCTACGGCATGCTGCTGTTCGTGCTGGCCTGCGGGCTCGCGGTCACGCTCGGGCTGATGAATTTCGTCAATCTCGCCCATGGCGCGTTCGCCATGGCGGGCGGCTATGTCTGCGCGGTGCTGGTCAACCAGCACGGCTGGCCGTTCTTCGCCGGCCTGCCGCTCGCGTTTATTTCGGCCGCTATCATCGGCGTGGTGCTGGAGCGGCTGCTCTATCGCCACCTCTACACGCGCAGCCATCTCGACCAGGTGCTGTTCTCGGTTGGCCTCGTCTTCATGTCGGTTGCCGCCGTCGACTACATCATGGGCTCGTCGCGGATCTTCATCAATCTGCCTTCGGTGCTGGAGGGGCAGTTCGATGTGTTCGGCGTCGGCATCGGCCGCTACCGGCTGATGATCATCGTGATCTGCGGCCTGCTCACCGCGCTGCTGCAGCTTATCCTGGCGCGCACGCGCTTCGGCAGCCGGCTCCGCGCCGCGGTCGACGATCCCCGCGCCGCGAGCGGGCTCGGCATCAACGTGCCGCAGGTGTTCGCCTTCACCTTTGCCTTCGGCTGCGGGCTTGCCGGTCTCGGCGGCGCGCTGAGCGCGGAAGTGCTGGGGCTCGACCCGTATTTTCCGCTGAAATTCATGATCTACTTTTTGATCGTGGTCACCGTCGGCGGCTCGTCCTCGATCACCGGTCCGTTCCTCGCCTCGCTCCTGCTCGGCATCGCCGACGTCGCCGGCAAATATTACGTGCCGAAGATGGGGCCGTTCGTGATCTACACCGTCATGATCGTGATCCTGATCTGGCGCCCGAACGGCCTGTTCGGCCGCACCGCCGCGCGGTGAGCCCATGACCGCGCCAGCCGACGTCGGATTTCACGCCAGGCAGCACGCGCGCTGGCACTCCGCCGAGATCATCTTCTGGATCGCGGCGCTGGCTTGCGCCTTCGTCTTCCCGTCGCGCTATCTGATCATGACCGACATCGTGCGGCTCGGCCTGTTCGCGTTCTCGCTCGACCTGATCCTGGGCTATGCCGGCATCGTCTCGCTCGGGCATGCCGCGTTCTTCGGCGTCGGCGCTTACTGCGCCGGGTTGCTGGCGCTGCACGGCATCATCAATGAGCCCGTGATCGCGCTTGTCGTGGCCGGGCTCGCCGCAATGGTGCTCGGTTTCCTCACGAGCTTCCTCGTCATCCGCGGCGCCGATCTCACCCGGCTGATGGTGACGCTCGGCATCGCGCTGCTGCTGGAAGCGCTGGCCGAGCGCTATTCCAACATCACCGGCGGCACCGATGGCCTGCAGGGCATCGAGATGCAGCCGATCCTCGGCACCTTTGCCTTCGACATGTTCGGCAAGACCGGCTTCTTCTATTCGCTGGCCGTCACGTTCCTCTTGTTCCTGCTGGCGCGCCGCATCGTGCATTCGCCGTTCGGGCTGTCGCTGCGCGCGATCCGCAACAATCCGTTGCGCGCGGCCGCGATCGGCATTCCCGTCAACCGCCGCCTGATCGCGATCTACACGGTCGCCGCCTTCTACGCCGGCATTGCCGGCGCGCTGTTCACCCAGACCACGGCGCTGGCCTCGCTTGATGTGTTTGACTTCAACCGCTCCGCCGATCTGATGCTGGTGCTGGTCATCGGCGGCACCGGCTATCTCTATGGCGGGCTGATCGGCGCGGTGGTGTTCCGCATGCTGCAGGACGTGTTCTCCATCATCACGCCGCAGTATTGGCAGTTCTGGATCGGCGCGGTCCTGGTCGCGATCGTGCTGGTCGGCCGCGCGCGGCTGCACCGCTGGGTGCTGTGGCTGCCCAATCTCGTCATCACGCACTTCGCAGGCCGCAAGGCCGCGGTGGCCGTTCCCGAGGGCGATGCGTCATGACGATCGCGCTGGAAACCAAGGGTCTGGAGAAATCGTTCGGCGGCCTGCGCGTCACCCGCGATCTGTCGCTGCAAGTGACCCAGGGCGCGCGCCATGCGCTGATCGGCCCGAACGGCGCCGGCAAGACCACGGTGATCAATCTCCTGACCGGCGTGCTCAAGCCCAATGGCGGCCGCATCCTGCTCGAGGGCAACGACATCACCGATCTGCCGGTGCATACGCGCGTGCTGCGCGGGCTGTCACGCACCTTCCAGATCAACCAGCTCTACGCCGACCTGACGCCGCTGGAGACCATCGGGCTCGCGGTCTCCGAGCGCATGGGCCGCGGCGGCGACTGGTGGCGCCGCATGGGAACGCGCGACGACGTCAATGCCGAGATCGCCGAAACGTTGTCAAACTTCCATCTGCTCGATGTCATGAACGAGCTGACCTCGACCTTGCCCTATGGCAAGCAGCGCCTGCTCGAGATCGCGGTCGCGATCGCCGCCAAGCCGCGCGTGCTGCTGCTGGACGAGCCGGCCGCCGGCGTGCCCGAGAGCGAGCGCCACGATATCCTCGCCGCGGTGGCGGCCCTGCCGCGCGACGTCACCGTGCTCCTGATCGAGCACGACATGGACCTGGTGTTCTCCTTTGCCGACCGCATCTCGGTGCTGGTCAACGGCGCGCTGCTGGTCGAGGGCCCGCCGGATGAAGTGGCGCGCGATCCGCAGGTGAAGGCGGTCTATCTCGGCGAGGCCGCCGATGCCTGATCTCTTGAAGCTGGACGGCCTGCGCGCCGGCTATGGCGAGGCGGTGGTGCTGCCCAACCTGTCGCTCACGCTGCCGGAGGGGCAGGTGCTGGCGCTGTTGGGCCGCAACGGCACCGGCAAGACCACGCTGATCAATTCCATCGTCGGCATCACCCGCCGCTTCGGCGGCTCGGTCGCGCTCGGCGGGGCCGATATCACCGCGATGCGCCCGGACCAGCGGGCGCGCGCCGGGATCGGCTGGGTGCCGCAGGAGCGCAACATCTTCCGCTCGCTGACGGTGGAAGAGAACATGACCGCCGTGGCCCAGCCCGGACCCTGGACCGTCGAAAAGGTCTACGAGATGTTTCCGCGGCTGAAGGAGCGGCGCGGCAATTTCGGCAACCAGCTTTCCGGCGGCGAGCAGCAGATGCTGGCGATCGGGCGGGCGCTGACGCTCAATCCCAAAGTCCTGCTGCTGGACGAGCCGACCGAGGGGCTGGCGCCCATCATTGTCGAGGAATTGCTCAGGGCGTTGGGCACCATTACACGCTCGAGCGGCATCTGCTCCATCATCGTCGAGCAGAATGCGCAAAAGATTTTGGGGCTTGGCCGACCGCGTTGTGATATTGGAGCGCGGCGCGATCGCCCACGACGCGGAAAGCCGCGCGCTGAAGGCCGATCCCGCGGTGCTCGAACGCTACCTTGGCGTCGCGGGCGCGGCGGCACACAAATAAGAAAAGCTGGGAGTTTAGACCATGCAACGAACCAAACCGCCATTCCGCGCCGACGAGGTCGGCAGCCTGTTGCGGCCGCCGAAGATCAAGGAGGCGCGCGCCAGGCTCGAGAAGGGCGAGATCTCCGCAGACGAGCTGCGCAAGGCCGAGGACATGGAGATCGAGAAGGTCGTGCACCGGCAGGCCTCGACCGGGCTGAAGCTCGCGACCGACGGCGAGTTCCGCCGCTCCTGGTGGCACTTCGATTTTCTCGCAAAGCTCACCGGCTGCGAGATGTTCCATCCCGACATGGGCATCCAGTTCGCGGGCGTGCAGACCCGGCATGACGCCGTGCGCGTGGTCGGCAAGGTCGACTTCCCCTCCGACCATCCGATGCTCGATCACTTCCGCTTCCTGAAGAAATGGGCCGACCAGGCCCATGTCACGGCGAAGATGACGATCCCGTCGCCGACCGTGCTGCACTTCCGCGGCGGCCGCAAGCTGATCTCGAAGGAGGTCTATCCCGATCTCGACGCCTTCTACGAGGATCTCGGCAGGACCTACCGCAAGGCGGTGAAGGCGTTCTACGACGCCGGCTGCCGCTATTTGCAGTTCGACGACACCGTGTGGGCCTATCTCTGCTCGCAGGAGGAATTGCAGAAGGCGCGCGAGCGCGGCGACAATCCGGACGGCCTGCAGCAGATCTATGCGCGCATCATCAATTATGCGCTGGCCGAGAAGCCGGCCGACATGGTGGTCACCACCCATGTCTGCCGCGGCAATTTCCGCTCGACCTGGATTTCCTCGGGCGGCTACGAGCCGGTCGCCGAAACCATGCTCGCCGGCACCAATTACGACGGCTATTTCCTGGAATATGATTCCGACCGCGCCGGCGGCTTCGAGCCGCTGCGCTTCCTGCCCAAGGGCAACAAGGTCGTCGTGGTCGGCGTCATCACCTCGAAATTCGGCGAGCTCGAGAAAAAGGACGACATCAAGCGGCGGCTGGAAGAGGCGTCGAAATTCGTAGCCCTCGATCAGCTCGCGCTCTCGCCGCAATGCGGTTTTGCTTCGACGGAAGAGGGCAACATCCTCTCCGAGGAGGAGCAGTGGGCGAAGCTGAGGCTCGCGGTCGAAATCGCGAACGAGGTTTGGGGGAAATAGATCGCGCAGCGTCATTGCGAGGAGCGACAGCGACGAAGCAATCCAGACTATTTCTGCGGTTACACTTCTGGATTGCTTCGCTTCGCTCGCAATGACGGGATAGGCTCTCAATCGCTCGTCACTTCTCCGCCAGATAGACCTCGCCCAGCAGCGACGAGTTCGACCACGGCACCTGCCTGTTCTTCGTCGTGGCCACGACTTCGGCGCGCACCCGTGTCAGCATCTGCTGCACTTCCAGCCCCGGCGTGCCGATGTGGCGCGAGAGTGCGGCCGAGAACGGGCTGTTGGCGCCTTCGCCGTCGAGCGCGACCTGTCCGGGCGCGGTCGCAAACGCGATCAGCGTGCCGGCGCCGTGCGTCACGCCGGCGCCGAGCGAGGCGGGCGCAGCAAGACCCGAGCCCGCCGCGATGGCGCGGTTCGGCGCGTTGGAGGCGATCTGCGCCTCCAGCGGGTTGTTGCGGCAGGCATCGAAGATCAGGATGTTGGTGCGTACCTGGTCGTTGAGCCCTGCGAGGATGGTGTCCATGTCGACCATGCCCTCGGTGAGGCTATGGCCTGCCTGCATCTTCACGTCGACCGGGATCAGATAGTTGCGGCCGTCGATCTGCACGCCATGGCCGGCATAATAGACCAGCGCGATCTGCGCGCCTGACGCATCGCGCAGGAAGTCGCGGGTTAGCTTTTGCATCGTCGCGCGGTCGAGATCGATGCCCTCCGAGACGGTGAAGCCGATGTCGCGCAGGCTCTTGCCCACGGCGCGTGCGTCATTGGGCGGATTGGGCAGCGCCTTCACGCTGGCATAGGCGCCGTTGCCGATGACGAGCGCCACGCGCCGCGCGTTGCCGCCGGGCGTGGCGGACGGTGCGCCCAGTTTTGCATTCGGTTGATCGGATTTGGACGCGTTGCGCGGCGCCGGCGGTGGAACGGGATCAGACAGCAGTGACAGGCGCACCCGCGCCGTGTCCTGGTTGGCCTTGCTGCCGGCATCGGAGGCCACGATTTTCAGCGCGGCGGCAAAATCGGCGCGGGCATGTTCGGCATCGCCCTTGGCCTCATAGGCCAATCCCCGATCGGTGAGGACAAGGATCTGCACGCTGCCAGGCGGCGTCATGACATTGGGCGGCGGGTTTTGTGCGAGCCGGATCGCCTCGGTGCCGTCGGCGATCGCGCGATCGAATTCGCCCTTGGCGCGCCAGATCACGGAGCGGTTGGTCAGCGGCGAGGCCAGCGCCGGCGCATAGCGGATCGCGTCGTTGATGTCGGCGAGCGCGCCGTCGAGATCGCCGAGCGCCGCCTTGGCGGCGCCGCGGTTCTGGTAGGAATAGGCTTCCTTCGGGCTGAGCTTGATCGCCTCGTCATAGTCGGCGATCGCCCTGGCGTATTCGCCCTTGTGCCGATACGCATTGGCGCGGTTGTGCAGGATGATACCGCTCGGCGGTCCGCTCTTGAGCGCGTCGTTGAAATCGGAGATCGCGATGTCGTACTCGCCCTTGTCGAAATAGGCCGAGCCGCGCATGTTGTAGAGCGCCTGGTTGGGCTTTAGCCGCAAGGCCTCCGTGACGTCGGCGATGACGTGGAGTCGCCCTTCTTGTTCCAGCCGACCGCGCGCCAGAAATAGACGGTGGCGAGCTGCCCGCCGTTGAACACCTTCAGCGCGATGATCTTATTGCAGGCATCGATCTGCGCATCGGCCGGCGGATTCTCGCTGGTGCAGAGCGGCCCGAGCTGCGAACGCGACTGCGCCAGGCAGGGGCCACCCCACAGCGCGGCGAGCAACAGCGTGAGCGTCACCATCAACCCACCCTAAGGTCCAGACTGGCTGTTCGTCGCCGGGCGCTCGGCCAGGGTTCAAGTCCATTCCCCCGTTGGGCAGATGATGGTAGGACAGCGGCCCGATTGAACGCTGCCCACCGCCCTCCCAAAGCATGAAAAACAACGAAATTCTGAGCCAGATTTCGCAATTCTGCCGTCAGGCCGACATGGCGGAATCGACCTTCGGCCGCCGTGTTGTGAACGACGGCAAGCTGGTGCATCGCCTTCGCGAGGGCAAGCGCATCACCATCGATACGCTCGACCGTATCCAGGCCTACATCGCGGCGTCCACGCCTGGCGGCCTGCCGGCGCCGCGGGGCCTGCAGGTGCCGCCTGAGAAGCGCGATCCCAGGGGCAATTTCCGCTTCTTCGAGAACCGGCAGAAGTACCTGTTGTTCGTGCACACCTGCAGCGAGAAGCGCGTCGTCGCGGAGCGGATCGGGCTCGAGCTTTCCAGCATCCATCCGCGGCCGCCGGCGCTGCGCGTGTTCGATGCCGGCGTCGGCGACGGCACGGTGCTGGCGCGGGTGATGCGGCTGATGCACGGCCGCTTTCCGCATATGCCCTTCTACATCGCGGGCAAGGAGCTGAGCCTCGAGGACGTCCGGCTGACCCTCGAAAAGGTTCCGGACCGGCTGTTCGAGCATCCGGCTACCGTCTTCGTGCTGACCAACATGTACTATGCCGAGGCGCCCTGGCTGGCGCCGAAATCACCGGCTGCCGCGGCCGGCATGATCTGGCACGAAGTGCCCCTGCGCGGGGCTTCTTCCGGCGAATTCGAGGCCCAGATCGCGGATTTGCGGCCGCTCCTGGAGCAGAACTGGCGCGCCAGCGTCTCGCCGCGTACAGGGATGCCGATCTACGAGCGGCCGGTGGCGCTGGTGCTCTATCGGGAAGACCACCGATTCCTGCTCGATTCGATCATTCCCCGGGCCGGCCGGACCGAGGCCAATTTTGACCTGGTGATCGCCTCCCAGCCTTACCGGGCCAAATCTTCTGTGAATTTCCGCGCCAAACGGATCATCGCCCCACTGGCGCGCGGCCTTCGGCCCGGTGGGCGGCTGATTGGGATTCACTCCCATGGACAGGACCCGGGCATGGAGATTATTCAGGCCGTCTGGCCCGGAGAAAACCCTTTCTCCGTCAGCCGTCATGAGCTATTGCGCGCGGTGAAGTATGAGTTGGGATCGGCGGGACGGGACCTCAATTTTAACGCTTATGCCGATAACCGTTCGATCTTCCGGTATGATATGGAAGCGCTGCCCAATGAGGTCACCGGCACGATCGGAACCTCGACGGCCTTTGCAGCGTGGAATGCGGCGGTGTATGTCGCCCAGATCGAAGACGAGCGGTTGACGGAAGAAATGGCTCAAAGCGGCCGGACTCTCGATGCCGCCAGAGAGGTTTTGCGAAGGCATAACGGGCTTTGGTTTTACGACGAATCCTACGTCATCTCGCGCCGGCGGGACTGACATCCCGGAAAAAATTGGAACACATTTGGAACAAACGCCGCCAAGGAGCGGGAATAAGGGGTTGTTGATGCGCAAGTCTTATCTGTTCACCAGCGAGTCAGTCTCCGAGGGCCATCCGGACAAGGTCTGCGACCGGATCTCCGATGAGATCGTCGACCTGTTCTACCGCGAAGGACCCAAAGCCGGCATCGACCCCTGGGCGATCCGCGCCGCCTGCGAGACGCTTGCGACCACCAACAAGGTGGTGATTGCCGGCGAGACCCGCGGTCCCGCATCCGTCACCAATGAGCAGATCGAGAGCGTCGTGCGTGGCGCTATCAAGGACATCGGCTACGAGCAGGAAGGCTTCCACTGGCAGACCTGCGACATCGAAATCCTCTTGCATCCGCAGTCGGCCGACATCGCACAGGGCGTCGACGCGCTGCAGCCGGGCGAGAAGAAGGAAGAGGGCGCGGGCGACCAGGGCATCATGTTCGGTTACGCCACCAACGAGACGCCGGACCTGATGCCGGCGCCGATCTTCTACGCCCACAAGATCTTGCGCCTGATCTCGGAAGCCCGGCACTCCGGCCGCGAGAAGGTGCTGGGCCCGGATTCCAAGAGCCAGGTCACCGTGCAGTACGAGAACGGCCAGCCGGTCGGCGTGCGCGAGATCGTGGTCTCGCACCAGCATCTGGTCGAGGACCTCACGTCCAATCAGGTTCGCGACATCGTCGAGCCCTATGTGCGCGAGGCGCTCCCGAAGGACTGGATCAACGGCAAGACCATCTGGCACATCAATCCGACCGGCAAGTTCTATATCGGCGGTCCCGATGGCGACACCGGCCTGACCGGCCGCAAGATCATCGTCGACACCTACGGCGGTGCGGCCCCGCATGGCGGCGGCGCGTTCTCCGGCAAGGACCCGACCAAGGTCGACCGTTCGGCCGCCTATGCGGCGCGCTATGTCGCCAAGAACATCGTCGCTGCCGGTCTCGCCGATCGCTGCACGCTGCAGCTTGCTTACGCCATCGGCGTGGCACGGCCGCTGTCGATCTATATCGATACCCATGGCACCGGCAAGGTGCCGGAGGACAAGCTCGAGAAGGCTGCGGCCGAGGTGATGGATCTGACCCCGCGCGGCATCCGCAGCCAACTCGACCTCAACCGGCCCATTTATGCCCGCACCTCCGCTTATGGCCATTTCGGCCGTACGCCGGACAATGAGGGCGGCTTCTCCTGGGAGAAGACCGATCTCGTCGAGCCGTTCAAGCGCGCGGTCTAGCCAACACCGTCATTCCGGGACGCCGCGACAGCGGCGAAACGGAATCACGAACTTCTGAATTCGGGGTTCGCTCGTTTCACTCGCGCCCCGGCATGACACGCTCAGGACAGGAAATCTCGCATGACCGCCGCCGCCAAGAAACCCGCCTTCACCGATTACATCGTCAAGGACATGTCGCTCGCCGAATTCGGCCGCAAGGAAATCTCGCTGGCCGAGACCGAAATGCCCGGCCTGATGGCAACGCGCGAGGAATATGGCCCGAAGCAACCCTTGAAGGGCGCGCGCATCGCGGGCTCGCTGCACATGACGATCCAGACCGCGGTCCTGATCGAGACGCTGGCCGCGCTCGGCGCCGACATCCGCTGGGTCTCCTGCAACATCTATTCGACACAGGACCACGCGGCGGCCGCGATCGCGGCGGCCGGCATTCCGGTGTTTGCCGTGAAAGGCGAGACGCTGAGCGAATATTGGGACTACACCGCAAAGCTGTTCGACTGGCATGGCGGCGGCACGCCCAACATGATCCTCGATGACGGCGGCGACGCCACCATGCTGGTGCATCATGGCCTGCGCGCCGAGCAGGGCGACACCGCCTTCCTCGACAAGCCGGGCTCGGAGGAGGAGGAAGTCTTCTTCGCGCTGATCAAGAAGCTGCTGACGGAGAAACCGAAGGGCTGGTTCGCCGAGATCGCGAAGAACATCAAGGGCGTCTCGGAGGAAACCACCACCGGGGTGCATCGCCTCTACGAGATGGAAAAGACGGGCAAGCTGTTGTTCCCCGCGATCAACGTCAACGACAGCGTCACCAAGTCGAAATTCGACAACCTCTATGGCTGCCGCGAGTCGCTGGTCGACGGCATCCGCCGCGGCACCGACGTGATGATGTCGGGCAAGATCGCGATGGTCGCGGGCTTCGGCGATGTCGGCAAGGGCTCGGCCGCCTCGCTGCGCCAGGCCGGCTGCCGTGTCATGGTCTCCGAGGTCGATCCGATCTGCGCGCTGCAGGCGGCGATGGAAGGCTATGAGGTCGTGACCATGGAAGATGCGGCGCCGCGCGCCGACATCTTCGTCACCGCCACCGGCAACAAGGACATCATCACCATCGAGCACATGCGCGCGATGAAGGATCGCGCCATCGTCTGCAACATCGGTCACTTCGACAACGAAATTCAGATCGCCTCGCTGCGTAATCTGAAATGGACCAACATCAAGCCGCAGGTCGACGAGATCGAATTCCCCGACAAGCACCGCATCATCCTGTTGTCGGAAGGCCGCCTGGTGAACCTCGGCAACGCCATGGGCCATCCGTCCTTCGTGATGTCGGCGTCCTTCACCAACCAGACGCTGGCGCAGATCGAACTGTTCGCCAACAACAAGGACGGCAAATACGAGAAGAAGGTCTATGTGCTGCCGAAGTCGCTGGACGAGAAGGTGGCCCGTCTGCACCTCGCCAAGATCGGCGTGAAGCTGACGGAGCTGCGCAAGGACCAGGCCGACTATATCGGCGTCAAGCAGGAAGGCCCGTACAAGTCGGATCATTACCGGTATTGATCGTCGCGTCCCGCGATCGTCTTTGAAGGGCCCCGGAGCAATCCGGGGCCTTTCCTTTGTTGCTTTTCGGTTCCCTGCCGACTAACTGGTCAGTGGGGGAGGCGGCAGCGATGTCGCCCGAGGAGAACGCGATGGCAACAGAGCATTTCGACGTGCTGATCATCGGCGCCGGCCTGTCCGGCATCGGCGCGGGCTATCATCTGCAGACGAAATGTCCGACCAAGAGTTTCGTCATCCTCGAGGGTCGCGACGCGATCGGCGGCACCTGGGACCTGTTTCGCTATCCCGGCGTCCGCTCCGACAGCGACATGTTCACGCTCGGTTATTCGTTCAAGCCGTGGACCGAACCGAAGGCGATCGCCGACGGCCCGCGTATCCTGAACTACGTTCGCGAGACCGCGGCCGAGAATGGCATCGACGGGAAAATCCGCTATCGTCATCGCGTGAAGCGCGCGTCATGGTCGACGCCGGACGCGCGCTGGACGGTGGAAGCCGAGCGCATCACGGGCGAGGGCGCGACCGAGACCGTCACCTTCACCTGCAATTTCCTGTTCTCCTGCGCCGGCTACTACAAATACGAGGAAGGCTACACGCCGGAATTCCAGGGCACCGCCGACTTCGCCGGCCGCATCATCCATCCGCAGAAATGGCCCGAGGATCTCGACTATGCCGGAAAGCGCGTGGTCGTGATCGGCTCGGGCGCAACCGCAGTCACGCTGGTGCCGGAGATGGCCAAGACCGCGGGCCATGTCACCATGCTGCAGCGCTCGCCGACCTATGTGGTGTCGCGCCCGGCACAGGACCCGCTCGCCAACAAGCTCCGCCGCAACCTGCCGGCCAAGCTCGCCTATCATCTGATCCGCTGGCGCAACGTGCTGTGGGGGATGTATTTCTTCCAGCTGTCGCGGCGCAAACCCGCCGAAGTGAAGCGGCTGATCCTCGGCGGCGTCCGCATGGCGCTGGGCCCGGACTACGACATCGCGACGCATTTCACGCCGCGCTACAATCCCTGGGACCAGCGGCTGTGCCTGGTGCCCGACGGCGACCTGTTCAACACGATCAAGGAACAACGCGCCTCGGTCGTCACCCAAGAGATCGATACTTTCACCAAAGACGGCATCCGCCTGAAGGACGGCAGCGAGCTTCCGGCCGACATCATCGTCACCGCCACCGGCCTCGTGCTGCAGGTGTTGGGCGGGGTGCAGGTGAGCGTCGACGGCCGCGAGGTCGATTTCTCGAACAAGCTGACCTACAAGGGCATGATGTATGCCGATGTGCCGAATCTCGCCTCTTCCTTCGGCTACACCAACGCGTCCTGGACGCTGAAATGCGACCTCACGTGCGAATATGTCTGCCGGCTGATCAACTACATGGATCGCCACAACTACCGGCAATGCATGCCGCATAACCAGGACCCCGCGATCGAGGCGCTGCCGTCGCTCGATTTCTCCTCGGGCTATGTGCAGCGCGCGGTCGCGAAAATGCCGAAGCAGGGCTCGAAGCGGCCGTGGCGGCTTTATCAGAACTACGCGCTCGACATCGTCACGCTGCGCTTCGGCAAGGTCGATGACGGCGTGATGCAGTATTCCTGAGGGTTCGCCTCGGCAATTGCATCACACCGTTCGCATTGGTTTTCCTCGACCTTGCCTAATGGCCGGCGCTCTGGCCGCCGTCGACGTGCAGGATCTCACCCGTCACGAAGCCGGCCCCTTCCAGATAGAGCACGGCGTCGACGACGTCGGACATCTCGCCCATATGGCCGACCGGATGCAGCGTACCGAGCTGCGCGTGGGTCGCAACGGGATGCATCGGCGACTTGATGATGCCGAGCGCGACCGCGTTCACGCGGATGCCGCGCTTGGCGTATTCGATCGCGAGCGATTTGGTCGCGGCGTTGAGGCCGCCTTTGGTCAGCGAGGCGAGCACCGAGGGCACGCTTGAGCTCGCGTGGTCGACAAGGCTGGTCGAGACCTGCACGACATGGCCGCTGCCCTGCTTCTCCATCTCCGCGATGGCGAGCTGCGTGATGCGGAAGAAGCCCGCGAGATTGACGCCGAGCACCGCCTGATAGTCGGCTTCCGAGTACTGGGTGAAGGGCTTCGCAATGAAGATGCCGGCATTGTTGACCAGCGTGTCGATGCGGCCGAATTTGGCCACACCTTCGGAAATAACGCGCTCTGCAGTTTTCCAGTCGGCGATGTCGCCGGGCACGGTGAGGATTTCCTCATCGTTGGACGGCTTGATCGAACGCGCGGTTGCGACGACGCGATAGTTGCGATCACGATAGGCCTTGACCAGGGCGGCGCCGATGCCTTGCGACGCGCCGGTGATGACTGCGACTTTCTGCTCGATACCCATGATTGGCTCCTGTGACTTCGATGGTGCCGTGGGGCACCGGTTTGCTGCTCAAGAGCTACGTCGCCTCGACCGTCGGGCGAAGACATGCTGTCCGGCAGACACTCTTCCGCAGGGCGATGGAATGGCGGATCTGGCCCCGCGCGGTGGACCGGCATGAGGCTCTGCTGTTGTCGCAGCGTGATTGAATGGCTAGCTTTTCCGTCCGGGCATTCCCCGCGGCGGAAGAATGATGGATCGCCTCGATGCCATGAAGGTCTTTGTGGTGGCGCTCGACGAGGGCACCCTCGCCGGTGCTGGCCGCAAGCTTGGTCGCTCGCCGGCCGCGGTCAGCCGTGCGATCGCTTTCCTGGAAGCGAGGGTTGGCGCCGAGCTGCTGCACCGGACCACGCGGTCGATCAAATTGAGCGAGGAGGGCGAGCGCTATGCGGCCGCATGCCGGCGTGTCCTCACCGAGCTTGAAGAGATCGATGTCAGCGTCGGAGGAGGCCAATCGGCGCCACGTGGCACGCTGACGCTCACGGCTCCCGTGCTGTCGGGTGAATTGGTGTTGCGGCCCATCCTGGATGCCTTCCTGGATGCCACGCCAACGGTGTCCGCCCGCCTTTTCCTGCTGGACCGGCCGGTCAACCTGATCGAGGAAGGCATCGACGTGGCGCTCCGCATCGGTCACCTCGCGGACTCCTCCATGGTCGCGCAACGGATCAGCGAGGTGCGCCGGGTGCTGGTCGCCGCGCCGCGTTACCTGAAGCAGAATCCGCGCATCCGGGAGCCGTCCGATCTGGTCAAGCACCAGATCATCGCGATGGCTCATATTCCCCATTCCTGGAACTTTCCGCCGCTGCCGGGCTCTGCCGTCCCGCGGACCATCCAGTTCGCGCCGCGGCTCGTGATCAACAGCATTCGCGGGGCGGTGGCCTCGGCGGTCGGTGGCCGCGGTGTCGCGCGCTTTTTCTCCTATCAGGTTGCCGAGCATGTGCGGCAGGGTGAGCTCGAGATCGTGCTCGCTGACCATGAGCATCCGCCCTTGCCCGTGCAAATGATTGCCCCGCACGGACGGCTCTCCGTGCCCAAGGTCCGTTCCTTCATGGATTTTGCCATGCCCCGGCTGCGGACGCATTTTACAAGGCTTGCCAAGGGCCTGGGCGATAGCTGAAGCATCATTCGATCGCCAGGCGGAAGAGTGTCCGTCGGCAGACGCCTATTCGCTCCCTTTCCGGCTCGCCCTACCTGTCGGGCAAGCGCTGCGCACGTTTCGGCGCAGCCACCAACAGGAATAGAGAGATGATCATGACAACGCTCAAAACCATCGCAGCCGCTGCACTGCTGTCGGCGCTCGCAGCAACCCCGGTGTTCGCTCAGGCCGCCATCGGCGAGCCAGGGGCATTCGCGTTCTACCATCCTGATCGCGACGTTCTGAACGGCGGCGCACCTACGTGGGCCGGACGGTCGGCCGCGGAGGTCTCGGCGCCCAGTCAGGCCTATGCGGCGATCGTGAGCCCCCGCCATCTGCAGCATCACCATTCCCATCACGCCGGCCGCTGACGCATGGCGATGATTTCGGAGAAAGGCGCGGATTATCAACATGATCCGCGCCTTTCCTGTTTTGCGGGATGAGGATCCCTCTGCATTCGATCGCAAAACGCAAGAGTGTCGCTCGCCCGACGGGCATTCAGCGCCAACCTGATCGGGCCTAGTTCTCTCGCCACCGAAAGCCGGCGGTCTGTCAGGCAAACAACAGGAGAACGACAATGAGCACTTCCACCAAGGGTGTCGCACTTGTAACCGGCGCCTCATCAGGCATCGGCGCGATCTACGCCGACCGGCTCGCACGGCGCGGCTATGATTTGATTTTGGTGGCGCGCAGCCAGGAGCGTCTCGAAGCTTTGGCCAAGCGCCTTGCTGCGGAGACCGGCCGCAAGGTCGAGACGGTCGCGGCCGATCTCAACAACAGGGCTGATCTCGGCCGCGTCGAAAATGTGTTGCGCACGGACGCGCGCATCAGCGCGCTGGTCAACAATGCAGGTGTCGGCGCCGTCGGGCCGCTGCTCGCCTCGGACGTCGAGAAGATGGACGACCTGATCGCGCTCAACGTTACCGCGTTGACCCGGCTGACCTATGCCATGGTGCCGGGCCTGGTTGCGCGCGGCGGCGGCACGGTCATCAATATCGCTTCGATGGTCGCCATCGCGCCGGAGGCGCTCAATGGCGTCTATGGCGGCAGCAAAGCTTTCGTGCTGGCCTTCAGCCAGTCCCTGCACAAGGAACTCGCGGACAAGAATGTACGCGTCCAGGCTGTCCTGCCCGGTGCCACGGCGACCGACTTCTGGGAGTTGGCCGGCCAGCCGGTAGCGAATTTGCCGAGCCAGATCGTGATGCGTGCCGACGACATGGTCGATGCAGCGCTCGCCGGTCTCGACCTGGGCGAACTCGTGACCATCCCGTCGCTGCCGGATGCCGCCGATTGGCAGGCCTACGAGGCCGCGCGGCAGAAGATGATGCCGAACTTGTCGCGCGCAACGCCTGCGGCGCGATATCGCACGGCCGCTGCCGCGTGAAGCCGCACAGGCCCGCCCGAGGACGATCGGCGGGCCATTTTGCCTCATGCGCGGTTTTGCGTATTCGGCCGCGCGGCCAAATCGGTGATCTTGAGCAAACGGTTAACGCCGGATTAACCGGCGAGTCCTAGCCTTGAGTGGCCGGGCGCCTGCTGACAAGCCAAGGGGAAGCCCATGGAAGCCCAGAAGATCGCGGTCGATGCTATTGTCGCGCTGACCGATTGCGACCGTGACGCGGTCACGGCCTTCATCCGCCGGCTTTACCTCGCCGGCGTCAAGGATCCGAAGCGCCTCACCTTCAAGGGGCTGCAGGCGGTCGCACGCAGCTGAGCGCCGCGGCCAACCACGTGCTGAATTGAAAAGGCCCCGAACGACGTCCGGGGCCTTCGCTTCTTGCCGTGAATATTCGGCTCAAGCCGGCTTGCCGATCGAAACCTTCAGCGTGCCGATGCCGTCGACGCCGCATTCCACCTTGTCGCCCGGCGACAGCGCGGCGACGCCGGCCGGCGTGCCGGTCATGATGATGTCGCCGGCGCCGATCTCGACCTGCTGCGACAGCTTCCAGATGATCTCCGGCACGTTCCAGATCAGCTCGGAGAGATCGCCCTTCTGCCGTTCGGTGCCGTTGACCGACAGCCAGATCTTGCCCTTCGACGGGTGGCCGATCTTGGAAGCCGGCTGCAGCGGCGAGCAGGGCGCGGAATGGTCGAAAGACTTGCCGATCTCCCAGGGCCGCTCCTTCTTGCGCGCGGCCTGCTGCAGGTCGCGCCGGGTGAGGTCGATGCCCACCGCGTAGCCGTAGACATGATCCAGCGCCTTTTCGGTGGGAATATTCAGCCCACCGCTCTTCATCGCCACGATCAGCTCGACCTCATGATGCATGTCCTTGGTGAGCGGCGGATAGGGAATGGTCGCGCCATCCTTCTCCAGCATGTCGGCATGCTTGGCGAAGAAGAACGGCGGATCGCGCTCGTCATTGCCCATCTCGCGGATGTGCTCGAGATAGTTGCGGCCGACGCACCAGATGCGGCGCACCGCAAAGGACTTTAAATCCCCGGCAACCGGGATCGCGGCTTGCGGCGGGGCGGGAATGACAAAAGCTGTGGCGTTCATGAAAGGTCTCGGCGGGTTACAGACAGGAAAACTCGGGTGCTTTTACGCGGTTGCGCTGACCGGCGCTAGGGTTGCCGTATCGCGCTGCTGCAGGCGGAAGAACGAGGCATAGCGGCCGCCGCGCCGCAGCAAATCATCGTGCCGGCCGCGCTCGACGATCTCGCCGGCCTCCACCACCAGGATGGTATCGGCGTGGGTGATGGTGTGCAGGCGGTGGGCAATCACGATGGTGGTGCGGTTCTGGCAGAGATGCTCGATCGCCTCCTGCACCTGCTTCTCGGATTCGGAATCGAGCGCGGCGGTCGCTTCGTCGAGCAGGATTATGGCTGCGTTCTTGATCAGCGCGCGGCGACCGCGATGCGCTGGCGCTGGCCACCGG
>CAVUCB010000100.1:0-44422 GCA_963739755.1 uncultured Alphaproteobacteria bacterium
CCTCGTTGGTATAGGACAGTACACGGGTGGCGACGATATCGACGATGACCTCACCGGTGCCAAGCACCGGATCGGGCGCTGTCTCGATCGCAAGCGGCGTTCCGAATGATTTGAGGATGGCTGCTTTCATGGGGCTTAATTCCGCTGGATGGCTGGCCCATTTGCTCGGCTCTATCGCCGGCGTGGAAGGCCTGGTATTATCCTGGATTGCTGTATCCCCTGATCGCCCGTCCCGGAGCAAAACCATGGCCGATCCCCGCCGCGTCGAATTCGGCGATTTCCTCCGCTCCCGGCGCGAGAAGCTGAGCCCGAAGACCATGGGCCTTGCCGAGCGGCCGAAGGCGCCGCACTGCCGGCCTGCGCCGCGAGGAGGTTGCCGAACTCGCCGGCATCGGTGTCGACTGGTACATTCGGCTCGAACAGGGGCGGACCGTCAGCCCATCCGTTACCACCATCGACGCGCTGGCCCGCGCGCTGCGGCTTTCCAGGGCCGAGCATGCGCATCTGCGCGCGCTGGCGCGCGATCCCGATCGCCGTGTCTTTGCGATCGAGACGTGCCGCCTTCCATTCGGCGCCTGCTCGACAGTCTAACAGCCGGCCTATGTCACCGGGCGTCGCTGGGATTTGCTGGCGTGGAATGCGGTCGCCGAGGATGTTTTCGGTTTCGGCCGGCTCGCCGAAGACGATCGCAACATCCTGCTCTGATGATGACCCATCCGAGGACGCGAAGGCTGTTCGGAGCCGGCTGGGCCGATGAGGCAAGGCGCATGGTGGCGCAGTTCCGCGCCACCCATGACATCTGGGCCGGCGATCCCGCTTTCACGTCGCTATTGGAGCGGCTGCGGCAGGGCAGCCCGGAGTTTGCCACCTGGTGGGGAGCCCATGAGGTGCGCAGCACCGCCTCAGGCCGAAAGGCCATCAATCATGCCACCAGGGGCCGGCTGCATTTCGAATATGCGAGCTTTCAGGCCAATGATGATCCCGCGCTGAAGCTGATCATCTACACGCCGGTCGAACCGCCAGAGGGGCTCAGTAGGCGTCACGATGGTGTCGGCGACGGACCGGCGGATCTGCAACGCGCGCGGCCGCGTAATAGGGGTTGATCACGCATAGCGCCGCACGGCCGGAGGCGCTCGCTTTGCACTGGGGCAACGACGTATAGCCGCACTCGTAATAGGTGACCTCACCGTAGACGTGCAGGCAGACCGGATAGCCGGGATCATAGGTCTGCGCCGACGCAGGAGTTGTCGCCAGCAACGCACCCAGCGCCAGCGCGAGAGTCACGTGACGCACCGGAGCCCTCCTGCCGCTCGCTCAATAGGCCCGGCGGTAATGACGATAGTGAACCGGCGGCCCATCCATCGCGGCGTTTGCGGCATAGGGATTGACCACACATTGCGCGGCGCGTCCCGAGGCGCTCGCGTTGCACTGAGCGATCGAGGTATAACTGCATTCGTAATAGGTCGCCGGCCCATAAACATGCAGCATACGGGATACCCGGAGCCATAGGTCTGGGCGGACGCAGGCAGTGCCGCAAATGACGTTCCGAGGGCAAGCGCCGCCAAAGCGAGATGGCGCATCAAAGCCTCCTCCTGGAGTAGCGGGCGTGAGCAGGTTGCTGCGCATCGCTCACCTGATGGAAATTGGGATTGGCTTCGCACCATGCGGTAAGGCCGGCCGCGCTCGCCTGGCACTGCTGATAGGTCGCAAAGTTGCAATCGTTGCGGCCGAAATCGCAGCCTCGCAAACAGAAAGCGGAATTCTGCGCCGCCGCCGGGACAGTATTGAGCAGGCTAGCCGTCGTGATCGCGAACAGGGCAACAAGGATCTTCATGATCGTACCCTCCAGCCGTTGGTTCGTGGCATACCAACAGCGTCGCCGAACGCGGTCAACTCACGTTCGCGCGTGTTCGTCAGGCGAAGCGGAGATGGATCAATAGCGCGAGCGCGGATAGGCGTTGGGCGGCACGGGGATATAGCTCGGCGGAAACGGGCGTCGGCGATTCTGGTAGGCGTAAGGGTCGTCCGACGGACCATTGTAGTAGGGGTTGGCGACACACTGAAGATTGCGACCCGACGCTGTCGCGAGACACTGTTCGTAAGTATCGAAGGGGCAGTAGCTCAGTGCGGGATACTCGTAGCCCTGCAGGCAAAACGCATGGGCCGTTCCCACGGCGCGCGCCCTCGGAGGGTTGGCCAAGAGCAGCGCACCAGCCATAACCATCGCGACAACGATTTTACGCATGAAAACCCCTTCGACGATTCCTTGCTCGCGCCGCGTGTCACGCTTTTAACTCAATTGAAATGCGCGTCGCCTCGTCCGTCTGTAATTTGGAACCGAAAGTTCCACAAGTGCCTGCGGCACAACATTAATTTGAGTTAAGTCGCAGGCCTGCTTTCTCGTCAGGTGTTGCGGTCGAGTTACAGCAATTCGCGCTCACGCTGTTAAGAGGCAGACGGGCGGCTTTGGGGGCCACCGTAAAAAAACTGGAACTGGAATCAAGAGAATGAAGAAGTTGATGCTCGTTACTGCAAGTCTCGTCGCGCTCGGCGCGGCGGCGCCTGCGGTTGCGGCTGATCTCGCGGCGCGTCCTTACACCAAGGCCCCGCCGATGGTTCAGGCTGCGTATGACTGGAGTGGTTTCTACATCGGTATCAACGGTGGCGGCGCCACCAGCCGCAATCGCTGGAATCTCGTCGGCGGCCTGTCGGAAGGCAGCCATGACGCGACCGGCGGCACTGTCGGTGGCCAGGTCGGCTATCGCTGGCAGCAGGGTCCGATTGTGTTCGGCGTCGAAGCGCAGGGCAACTGGGCCGACTTCACCGGCGACAATGTGAGCCAAGTGATTCCCGGGGACCGCAACCGCACCAAGATCGATGCATTCGGCCTGTTCACCGGCCAGGTCGGTTACGCCTGGAACAACGCGTTGCTCTACGTCAAGGGCGGTGCGGCTGTTGTCGACGACAAATACACGATCCTCGGCGCCGCGGGCGGCGCGCTGGTCGCGTCGGCCAATACCGACACGCGTTGGGGCGGCACGGTCGGCGTTGGCTTCGAATACGGCTTCGCCCCGAACTGGTCGGTCGGCGTCGAATACGATCACCTGTTCATGGCTTCGCAGACTGCCAACTTCGTCACCCCAGCGGGTGTGTTTGCAGGCTCCGACAACATCAAGCAGGATGTCGACCTCTTCACCGCGCGCGTGAACTACAAGTTCGGTGGCCCGCTGGTCGCGCGCTACTGAGGTTTGTTTAAGCTTTACGGCGGATCGAAAAGCCCCGGCTTCGGCCGGGGCTTTTTTATTTGGATTTCGGCCCGGAGCAGGGCCCCAAAACGGGGTCGTTAACCAATCGTCGAGGGTCGGGTTAGAGTCTTTGAAAGGTCCTTTGGGTTAGATCGAGTTGAATGAGGCGGCTTCAAGCTGGAAACGGACCGCCGTCAGCGGATTTGCGAGATGGCCAACAGCATCTGGACTACCGAGGAGTTCACCTGCCCCAGTTGCGGGATGAATTACACTGCGACGAGAGAGGAACATCAGGACCGGCGTTCCGGCAGTTTCAGCTGCCGGGTTTGCGATACCGAGGTCCACGCCTGGTCCGGCTATCACGAATTCTTCAACTGGGAGGGCATCAGGTCGAAGGCGCCCGTTTTCGGCAAAAAGAGGTACTAGACCGGGCCCCAAGCGCCCGTGGGCACTCCTGACGCCTCCTGCCAAAGGCCAACTCCGTTAACCACCGGCTCTCTTTCAAGCGCAGTTGTCCAAACTGACCCGTCACCGCCTCTTGCCTTTAGAACAAAAAAGGAACAATGTTCCCTCTATGTTCTAGACTCAAGGAGGCGGTGATGTTACGGATTTTCGTGGAAGAAGCAGCGGCTCTGGCGTCGATCACGCTGTTCGTCGGAATGGTGGCGGTCTGGGCGCAACTCATCAGCCAGTTCTAGGATTTGACCGTGAATTTGATCGCGGCTTCGATCATGGCTTGGGGAAAAGACGGACGGCGCCGCCGATCGGCGGCTTCCGCGTGGACTCCACCGGCGTGAGGCATCACCATATTGGGGCGAGTCGGCCTTGAGGTCGCTCCGATCTCCCTGAAGCCCCTCGCCACAAGAAGCATGTCCAACGCCGGATTCATCCATCTTCACGTCCACTCGGCCTATTCGCTGCTGAAGGGCTCGATCAAGATTGCGAAGCTTGGCGAACTCGCCAAGGCCGACCGCCAGCCGGCGCTGGCGCTGACCGATACCGACAACATGTTCGGAGCACTCGAGTTCTCCGACAAGATGGCGGGCTACGGCATCCAGCCGATCGTCGGCTGCGAGCTCGCGGTCGATTTCGGCGACCAGGACCCGAACGCGCGCAACGTGGCGCCGCCGTCCCGGATCGTGCTCCTCGCCGCACGTGAGCGCGGCTATCGCAGCCTGATGCGGCTGAACTCGCGGGCGTTCCTGGAGACGCCGGTCCATCAGCTCCCGCATATCAAGTTCGACTGGCTCGACGGCGAGGCGGAGGACATCATCGCGCTGACCGGCGGACCCGATGGCCCGATCTCGCTGGCGCTCGCCGCGGGTCATGCGGAGCTGGCGGCAACGCGCTGCGAGCGGCTGGCTAGTCTTTTCGGCGACCGCCTCTATGTCGAATTGCAGCGCCACGGCATCGACAAGGAGCGCCGCATCGAGGGCGGCCTGATCGATCTCGCCTATGGCAAGGGCTTGCCGCTGGTCGCGACCAACGAGCCCTATTTTGCCTCCAACGACGACTACGAAGCCCATGACGCGCTGCTCTGCATCGCCGGCGGCAGGCTGATCGCCGAGACCGACCGCGAGCAGTTGACCGCGGATCACCGCTTCAAGACCCGCGCCGAAATGGCGGTGTTGTTTGCCGACATTCCCGAAGCGCTGGCTTCGACGGTGGAGATCGCCGAGCGCTGCTCATTCCGGCCGATGACGCGCAAGCCGATCCTGCCGCGCTTTACGGTCGGCGCGGGGTCAGGCTCGGATGCGGCGGCCGAAGAGGCGGACGAGCTGAAGCGTCAGGCGGAGGAGGGGCTTGCCAACCGGATGAAAGTGCACGGCCTCTCGCCGGGTACGGTGGAAGAGGACTACCACAAGCGGCTCGCCTTCGAGATCGACGTCATCAACCGCATGAATTATGCGGGCTACTTCCTGATCGTCTCCGACTTCATCAAATGGGCCAAGACCCATGACATCCCGGTTGGGCCCGGCCGCGGCTCGGGCGCGGGCTCGCTGGTCGCCTGGGCGCTCACCATCACCGATCTCGATCCGATCCGCTTTGGGCTGCTGTTCGAGCGCTTCCTCAATCCGGAGCGCGTGTCGATGCCGGACTTCGACATCGACTTCTGCCAGGACCGCCGCGGCGAGGTGATTTCCTACGTGCAGCAGCGCTACGGCCGCGACCAGGTCGCGCAGATCATCACCTTCGGCACCCTGCAGGCGCGCGGCGTGCTGCGCGACGTCGGGCGCGTGCTGCAAATGCCCTATGGACAGGTCGACAAGCTGACCAAGCTTGTGCCGCAGAATCCCGCCGCGCCGGTGACGTTGGCGGCCGCGATCGCAGGCGAACCCAAACTGCAGGCCTTCCGCGACGAGGACCCCGTGGTGGCGCGCGCCTTCGACATCGCCCAGCGCCTCGAAGGCCTGACCCGGCATGCGTCGACCCACGCCGCCGGCATCGTGATCGGCGATCGACCTTTAAGCGAATTGGTGCCGCTCTATCGCGATCCCAAGTCCGACATGCCCGTGACCCAGTTCAACATGAAATGGGTCGAGCCGGCCGGCCTCGTCAAGTTCGACTTCCTCGGCCTGAAGACGCTGACCGTGCTCGACGTCGCGGTGAAGCTGCTGAAGCAGCGCAAGATCGACGTCGATCTGGCGACGCTATCAATCGAGGACCCTGCCAGCTACCAGATGCTGGCGCGCGGCGACGTGGTCGGCGTGTTCCAGGTGGAAAGCCAGGGCATGCGGCGCGCGCTGGTCGACATGCGCCCCGACCGCTTCGAGGACATCATTGCGCTGGTCGCGCTGTACCGGCCGGGCCCGATGGCGAACATTCCGACCTATTGCGCGCGCAAGCATGGCGACGAGGAGCCGGAATATCTGCACCCGATCCTGGAGCCGATCCTCAAAGAGACGTTCGGCGTCATCATCTACCAGGAGCAGGTGATGCAGATCGCCCAGCAGATGGCGGGCTACACGCTCGGACAAGCCGACCTGCTGCGCCGCGCCATGGGCAAGAAGATCCGCGCCGAGATGGAGAAGCAGCGCGCGGTGTTTGTCGAAGGCGCGGTCAAGAACAGCGTGCCGAAGGGTCAGGCCGAGACCATCTTCGAACTGCTCGCGAAATTCGCCGACTACGGCTTCAACAAGAGCCACGCCGCGGCCTATGCGCTGGTGTCCTATCACACCGCCTATATGAAGGCGCACTATCCGGTGGAGTTCCTGGCGGCGTCGATGACGCTCGAACTGAACAACACCGACAAGCTCTCGGAATTCCGTTCGGAGGCGCAACGGCTCGGCATCAAGGTCGAGGCGCCGAACATCAACCGCTCCGGCGCGACCTTCGAGGTCGGCGAGAACACGATCTATTACGCGCTCGCTGCGCTCAAGGGCGTAGGTCCCCAGGCGATCGAGATGATCGTCGAGGAGCGCAAGAAGGGCATGTTCACGTCGCTGGCGGATTTCGCTGCGCGGGTCAATCCGCGCGCGATCAACAAGCGCGTCATCGAGAGTCTCGCCGCTGCCGGCGCCTTCGATACGCTCGAGCCCAATCGCGCCCGCGTCTTCGGCGGCGCGGATGCGATCCTCGCCGCCTGCCAGCGCAGCCATGAGGCGGCGACGATCGGCCAGAACGACATGTTCGGCAATGCCGCCGATGCGCCGACCATCATGCTGCCGCAGATCGAGCCGTGGCTGCCGGCCGAGCGGCTGCGCCGCGAATATGACGCGATCGGCTTCTTCCTGTCGGGTCATCCGCTCGATGACTACGTGACGGTGCTCAAGCGCCTGCGCGTGCAGTCCTGGGCGGAATTTTCCCGTGCGGTGAAGACCGGCGCGACCGCGGGCAAGGTCGCCGCCACCGTGGTCTCGCGCATGGAGCGCCGCACCAAGACCGGCAACAAGATGGGCATCATGGGCCTGTCGGACCCGACCGGCCATTTCGAGGCGGTGCTGTTCTCCGAAGGGCTGGCGCAATATCGCGACGTGCTCGAGCCGGGCGCTGCCGTGTTGCTGCAGCTTGGCGCCGAATTGCAGGGCGAGGACGTGCGCGCCCGCGTGCTGCATGCCGAACCGCTCGATGATGCCGCAGCGAAAACGCAAAAGGGGCTGCGGATATTCCTTCGCGACACCAAGCCGCTGGATTCCATCGCCAAGCGGCTTTCGCCGCCGGCGGGACAATCCGGCAGCGGCGATATCGCGATCGTACTGCGGCTCGACATGCAGACCGAGGTGGAATTCAAGCTCGAAGGCCGCTTCCAGGTGTCGCCGCAGATCGCCGGCGCGATCAAGGCGGTCACGGGCGTCGAGATGGTGGAGACGCTCTAGCTTCACGTGAGATCAGGCGCATCTGACATGCGCAGCGCCTTGTTTGCAGCGCAATTCATTCAATTAATGTTCAGCCTGGGCCGGGCTGAATGCGAGAACCTTTGCTTTCACGGGATGGAAAGCCATGCGACCGGCCAAACAGATTTCTTTCCTTGCTCGGAACTTACTCCTGCTGTTCGCGCTTGCGGCATGGAACTGCACAGCCGCAGCCCAACAGCCGCAGGAAAAGCGCATAGCACTCGTGGTTGGGAACGCGGCCTATGCAAACGCACCGCTTGCAACCACGGCCAACGATGCCGGCCTGATCGCCCAGACCTTGCAGGCCGCTGGCTTCGACGTCATAGGCGCGCGCGACCTCGACGCCGACTCGCTACGCAAGACGTTCCGCGAGTTCATGCAGAAAGTGGAGGGCGATCCCGCCAACACTGTCGCCATGGTGTATCTCTCCGGTTATGGCGTGCAGCTCGCCGGCGAGAACTACTTTATTCCGGTCGATTCAACGATCAACCGCGACACCGATATTCCGATCGAGGGACTGCGGGTCGGCGACTACACGCGCGAATTCGCCTCGGCGCCGTTGAAAGCCAGTGTCTTCGTGCTCGATGCCGCACGGCAGCAGCCCTTCGTCGAAGGCGGAAACCCGATCGCAAGCGGCCTTGCGCTGGTTGATCCCGCGCCGAACTCGCTGATTGCGTTCAACGCCGCGCCCGGTACGGTTGCGCCCAGCGAGCCCGGCCCCTACGGCGCGTATGCGCAAGCGCTCGCTGAAATGATCCGCACAGGCGGGCTGTCGCTGCCCGACGTATTCGATCGGGTGCGCCTGCGCGTCAGCGAAAACACCAAGGGCGCGCAAATCCCCTGGGACGCGCAGAAGATCCAGGCGCAGTTCACTTTCTTCGATCGCGCGCCGGACGCGCCGGCGGAGCAAGGCACGCCCGATCAGGTCGCCGCGATCCGCGACCGCCCGATTCGTGATCTCGGCGCGCAGGAGGCGTTCACCGCAGCGCTGGCGCGCGATACCATGCAGGGGTATGAGGATTTTCTCGTCGCCTATCCCGGCGATCCCCTGGCTCGGCGAGTGAGGGCGATCCTAGCCGCGCGGCGTGAGGCGATCACCTGGCGCCGCAGCTATCTCGCCGATACGCCGGACGCCTATTGGTCCTATTCGCGGCGCTATCCGCGTGGACCACACGCATGGGACGCGCGCCGGCGCCTGACGATTCTGTCCGCGGCGCTGGAGCCACCGCCGACATTTGCGATGATCGATTACGACCTGCCGCCGCCGCCGCCGGATGAGGTCGTCTATGTCGACCGTCCAGTGCTCTATTTCGGCGATCCGGATTTCGACTTCGCGCCGCCGCCCCCGCCGCCGGTGTTCTGGCTGCCGCCGCCGCCGCCGGATTTCGTGGTGCTGACGCCGCCATACGCCCCGGTCGGGTTGTTCATTCTCCCACAGCCGGTGTTCGTGCCGATTCTGGTCTTCTGTAGGCCGCCGCTCTATGTCGCGCCGCCGCCGAACAACATCATCTTCAACAATATCCACAACACGACGATCATCAACAACACCATTAACGTCGCGCCGACAACGCAGAACAATATCGTGGCCGCTGCCGCCAACAATCAGACCGGCGTGGCGCCGCCGATATCAAAGTCGCTACAGATGAAAGCTGCGGCGATCAGCTCGGGCCAGGCGCCGGTACCCCAGCATGCGCTCATCGATACGAACGCAAAGACCTCAACCAAGGCGGTCTTTCCGGCGAACGCGACGTCCACTTCCGCCACAACGACGCCGCCGCCACAGGGAACGGTGACGAAGCTGGGGACCGGGACCCAGCAAGGAACAGGCACCCAGTCGGGAACGCGGAGCCAACAGGGAACGGCGAACCTCAAGCCGGGCAATGCTCTGCCCGGTAGCCCGAGCGGAACGGCACTTCCCGCTCAAGCCGGCAAGGGCAACGAGGCGAGCAAGGGGGGGATCCCGGGTACGACCGGCCCCGGTGGGTTGACGCCGAATAACACGAAGCCGGACACGTCGCAGCCGGGCGCTCAGGGGACCCGTTCGAATACGGCGAGCCCCAACAAGCCAGCGGAGACGTCGACGACGCCCGGCGTCAACGCCAAGTCTGGCGTCTCGCAGCCAGCCAACACCAAGCTCATGCCCCAGACCACGACACCGACCACCGGGCATCCCAATGTCCAGGAGCACGCCACGACGGTCAATCCTGCGAATACGGCCAACACGGCGCCGGCAAAGCCCGGCGAGACCAAACTTACCCCGCCCTCGCAGTCGCATGCCAACGTGCCGCCGGCCGAAAAGCCGGCCGTGCATGAGAAGCTGACGCCTCCGGTGACGCAATCCAAGCCGGCGGTACCGGCGATGCGGCCAGCCTCGCAGCAGCAGATCAGGCCTGAGGTGAGGCGAGCCGCTCCACCGCCGCCTCCGCCGCCGGCAGCTCGCCCCCAACCCCAAGTGACCCGGATCAGTCCGCCGCCCCCGCCGCCGCGGATGGCCGCACCTCAGCCACCGCCACGTCCGGCCCCGCAGATCGCCCGGCCGGCGCCGCCGCCGCCCCCTCGACCTGCGGCGCCGCCGCCACGCCCCGTCGCGCCGGCCGCCAAGAGATGCCTACCGAACGTCGCCAAATGCTGACGGTTCGCCGGTCAGGCCGCCTCTATCAGGTCTGACCGGCTCTTGCCGGATGGCGGCCGTCAGTTGCTGCCGGAGCGGTGGGCCAAAAATGGTGACCACACCCGCGCCTTGCGCTCCGGTTCATGCTATTTGAACCGGAGTGCTGATCTGCGAGGGGCTTCCATGTGCGAGATCTGTCGGCAAGACGCGTTGCGCCGGTCAGCCATCACGCGGCGAGGCTTTCTCCTGGCTGCCTCGGTCACGGGACTGCTGCTCGCAAGGGCGGCAGCCGCCAAGGAAACCAAGGCTCCGCCAAAGCCGCAAAACGTGCTGTCGCCTGATGCATCGCTGAAACGGCTGATGGCCGGCAATGAGCGCTATGTGGATGGCGTGGCGCAGCGGCATGATTTCCGGCATGAACGCGAGGCACTGGTGGGTGGCCAGAATCCCTATGCCGCCATCCTGAGCTGCGCCGACTCGCGCATCGCGCCGGAATATGCGTTCGACAGTGGGCGCGGCGATCTCTTTGTTTGCCGGGTCGCCGGCAATTTTGCCACCGACGAGACGGTGGCAAGCCTGGAATATGCCGTGGCGGTGCTCAACGTGCCCATCATCCTCGTCCTGGGCCATGACGCCTGCGGCGCGGTGGACGCCACCATCAAATCGCTCAAGGACGACAAGCCGCTGCCGGGACATTTGCCCCTGCTGGTCACGGGCCTATCGCCTGCGGTCAAGGCCGTCGCGCAGGAGCCCGGCAATCAGCTCGACAATGCCATCCGCCAGAACGTGATCGACAATGTCATCAAGCTCAAATCGGCTGCGCCGATCCTTAACGCCGCGGTCGATCAGAACAAACTCAAGGTGGTCGGCGGCATCTACCGGCTGAACGACGGCAACGTCGATATGGTCGTTTGAGGGCCGAAAAACCTGGTTCGAGGGGCAAATAGGCCCGAAAACCGGCCTTATTTCCTTGCGTATCCCCGAAAACCGGCTATATACCGCGCCATCTCACACGGAAACATGGCTGACAAGGCCGTCCGGTGGCAACCGGGCCAACAGGCTCGTTTGCTCACACGTTTCCGGAGGAACCAACCGGAGAACTAGATCCATGGCGCTACCTGAATTCTCTATGCGCCAGCTGCTTGAAGCTGGCGTGCACTTTGGCCACCAATCGCACCGCTGGAATCCGAAAATGGCGGAGTACATTTTCGGTGCCCGCAACAACATCCACATCATCGACCTCGCGCAGACCGTGCCGATGCTGCATCGCGCGTTGCAGGCGGTCAGCGACACCGTCGCCAAGGGCGGTCGTATCCTGTTCGTCGGCACCAAGCGGCAGGCACAGGACGGCGTCGCCGAAGCGGCCAAGCGCTCGGCGCAGTATTTCGTCAATTCGCGCTGGCTCGGCGGCACGCTGACCAACTGGAAGACGGTGTCCGCTTCGATCAAGCGGCTGCGCCAGCTCGACGAGATGCTGGGCTCCGGCGAGGGCTCGCAATACACCAAGAAGGAGCGGCTGACCCTGCAGCGCGAGCGCGACAAGCTCGACCGTTCGCTCGGCGGCATCAAGGACATGGGCGGCCTGCCCGACCTGATCTTTGTGATCGACACCAACAAGGAAGACATCGCGATCGCCGAGGCGCAGCGCCTCAACATTCCCGTTGCCGCTATCGTCGACACCAATTCCAACCCCAAGGGCATCACCTTTGTGGTGCCGGGCAATGACGACGCCGGCCGCGCCATTTCGCTGTATTGCGATCTCGTCGCGCGCGCCGCGATCGACGGCATCTCACGCGGGCAGGGCGACTTGGGGATCGATATCGGCGCTTCGGCCCAGCCGGTCGCCGAAGAGATCCCGACTGCGCCGACCACGAGCGGCTTCCAGGGCCTCGCCGGTCCGCGCGGCACCGCCGACGACCTCAAGAAGCTGCCGGGCGTCTCCGGCGCGATCGAGAAGAAGTTCAACGACCTCGGCATCTTCCACTACTGGCAGCTCGCCGAGCTCGATCACGACACCGCACACAAGATCGGCGAAGAAGTCGGTCTTCCGAGCCGCGCGGATGCCTGGGTCGCCAAGGCCAAGGCGCTCACGGCGGAAGCGGAATAACAATCACGATGGCCGGTACCCCGCTGGCCATCGCTTTCAATTGATCCAGGCATTACCTGATGGCAGGCGCAGGCCGGGCCGAGAAACGCCGCGTCACCGTCAGCACGGACAGGCAGAAGGACGCTTAGCAATGGCTACAATCACCGCAGCGATGGTCAAGGATCTGCGCGAGTCGACCGGCGCAGGCATGATGGATTGCAAGGCCGCGTTGACCGAGACCGGCGGTGACATGACGGCCGCCCAGGACTGGCTGCGCAAGAAGGGTCTGTCGAAGGCGGCAAAGAAGGCAGGCCGCGTCGCCGCAGAGGGTCTGATCGCGGCCGTCACCAAGGCCACCAAGGGCGTCGTGGTCGAGGTCAATTCCGAGACCGACTTCGTCGCGCGCAACGAGCACTTCCAGGGACTGGTCAAGATGATCGGCCAGGTCGCGCTCCACGCCGGCGCCGACGTCGAGAAAATCAAGGCGGCCAAGGTCGGCGACATCACGGTGGAAGCCGCGATTGCGGATGCGATCGCCACCATCGGCGAGAACATGACGCTGCGCCGCGCCGCTTCGCTCGAAGTAGGCTCGGGCGTGGTGTCGAGCTACATCCATAACGCCGTGATCGAAGGCGCCGGCAAGATGGGCGTCATCGTCGCGCTGGAGTCGGCCGGCAAGACCGATGAGCTCGCCACCCTCGGCCGCCAGCTCGCGATGCATGTCGCTGCCGCCAATCCGCAGGCGATCGACCCGGCCGGCCTTCCCGCTGACCTGGTCAAGCGCGAGAAGGACGTGTTGGCCGACAAGTACCGCCAGCAGGGCAAGGCCGAGAACGTGATCGAGAAGATCGTCGAGTTCGGCCTCAAGACCTTCTACAAGGAAGTCTGCCTGCTCGAGCAGGCCTTCATCCACGACAGCGGCAAGTCGGTCGCCCAGGCGCTGAAGGAAGCTGAGGGCAAGGTCGGCGCACCGGTGAAGATCACCGGATTTGTGCGCTATGCTCTCGGCGAGGGAATCGAGAAGCAGGAATCGGACTTCGCGGCTGAAGTCGCAGCCGCCAGCGGCAAGAAGTAAGGGCCGGCTCATCCTTCCGGCGCGCCTCGCGCCAGGGAAGTGGCCGCGCGGGACAGGGAAGCAATCATCGATGGCGGAGCCGGTCTATCGTCGCGTGGTGATCAAGATTTCCGGCGAATACCTCGCCGGAAGCAACGGTGCCGGAATCGACCAGGCCACCGTCGACCGAATCGCTTCCGACCTGATCGCCGCCCAAAAACTCGGCGCCGAGATCGCCGTGGTCGTGGGCGGCGGCAACATGGTCCGCGGCGTTGAGGTCTCCTCGCGTGGCGTGTCGCGGCCGACCGGCGACACCATGGGCATGCTCGCGACCGTCATGAATTGCCTGGCGCTGGAATCCGCGATCGAGCGCAAGGGTACGCCGGCGCGGACGCTGTCGGCCTTTGTGATGCCCGAGATTTGCGACCTGTTTACCCGCAGTGCAGCGCACAAATGCCTGGCCGAGGGCCGGATCGTGCTGCTCGGCGGGGGAACCGGCAATCCCTTCTTTACTACGGACACGACCGCCGTACTGCGCGCGGCCGAAATCGACGCCAAGGCCGTGCTGAAGGCGACCAATGTCGACGGGGTCTACAGCGCCGATCCGAAAAAAGACCCTTCCGCCAAGCGTTTTGACCGGCTGACCCATTCGCAGGCGATCGAAGCGGGCTACAAGGTCATGGATGCGACTGCATTCGCCCTTGCCCGCGAGACGTCGCTGCCTATCATCGTCTTCTCGATCGCCGAGCCCGGCTCGATCGGCGCAATTCTGCGCGGAACAGGCCACGGGACCATCGTTGCCGGCTGAGTTATTCCGGCCGGGCGCCTCGACAAGAGCTTTTGTGGAAGGGGAGAGCGTTATGCCCACGGGTAATTTCGACATCAACGAGTTGAAGCGCCGCATGCAGGGCGCGACCCAGTCGCTCAAGCATGAACTCGGCGGCCTTCGCACCGGCCGCGCCTCGGCCTCGATGCTCGAGCCGGTGCAGGTCGAGGCCTACGGCTCGCACATGCCATTGAACCAGCTCGCCACCGTCAGCGTGCCGGAGCCTCGGCTGATTTCGGTGCAGGTCTGGGACAAGTCGATGGTGAAAGCGGTCGAGAAGGCAATCGTCGATTCCAACCTCGGTCTCTCGCCCGCGACCGAAGGGCAGGTGCTTCGCCTGCGCATCCCGGAGCTCAACGAAGAGCGCCGCAAGGAGCTCGTGAAGGTCGCGCACAAATACGCCGAAGCGGCCAAGGTCGCCGTCCGCCATGTCCGCCGCGACGGGCTCGACACCGTGAAGAAGCTCGAGAAGAATCACGAGATCTCCGAGGACGATCAGGAGCGCTTCGCCGCCGATGTGCAAAAGGCTACCGACGGCATGATCGCGGAGATCGACCAGTTGCTTGCGGCCAAGGAAAAAGAAATCCTCACCGTCTAAGGATCGACCAATGTCGAACGCCGCCGTCCCCGCAACGGAAGGACAAGACCGATCCGACGGTCCGCTGCATGTTGCGATCATCATGGACGGCAACGGCCGCTGGGCGGCGTCGCGCGGCCTGCCACGCGCCGAAGGCCATCGCCGCGGCGTGGAAGCGCTGCGCCGCGTGGTTCGCGCGGCGCATGATCTTGGCATCCTCTATCTCACCATCTTTTCCTTCTCTTCGGAAAACTGGTCGCGGCCGGCGAGCGAGATCGGCGATCTCTTCGGCCTGCTGCGGCGCTTCATCCGCAACGATCTAGCGACCCTGCATCGCGACGGGGTGAGGGTGCGCGTGATCGGCGAGCGCGCCGGCCTCGAGCCCGATATCTGCGCGCTGCTGAACGAAGCGGAAGAGCTGACGAAGCAAAATAGCAAACTCACCCTCGTCGTCGCCTTCAACTACGGTTCGCGGCAGGAGATCGCGAACGCTGCGCAGCGCCTCGCCCGCGAGGTCGCCGAAGGCAAGCGCGATCCCGCATCGATCGATGCCGACGCGCTTGGGCAATATCTCGACGCCCCCGACATCCCCGATCCCGATCTGATCATCCGCACCAGCGGCGAGCAGCGGCTGTCGAATTTCCTGATGTGGCAGGCGGCCTACAGCGAGCTCGTCTTCGTGCCGATCCACTGGCCGGATTTCGACAAGGCGGCGCTGCAGAGCGCGATCGCCGAATATGGCAAACGCGAGCGCCGGTTCGGCGGGCTCGTTGCGAAAACCGGATCGTGAGCGAGCACGAAGCCGCGCCGGCCGCGGTCGCCGGACAGGATTCGCGCAATCTCTTGATGCGCGTCGCCGCCGCGTTGGTAATGGCGCCGGTTGCGATCGGAGCCGCCTATGCCGGCGGCTGGTGGTGGATCACGCTGGTGACGCTCGCGACCATCGGCCTCTACATCGAATGGCTAACGGTGGTGGGCGCGGCGCGCGGAAAGGCCGTCGTGATCGCGGGCAGTGGCGCGTTGGCGCTTTCCGGGCTGGGCCTCGCGCTCGACAAGATCGACGCTTCGCTGCTGGTGCTTGCGATTGGGCTTGCGAGCGTCGCCGTGCTGTCGCGCCAGTCGCGCCGCTGGACCGTCGCCGGTTTTCTTTATGCGGCCGTCGCGCAGCTGGCTTCGATCGTGGTCCGACTCGACCAGACGCAAGGCCTGGCCGCGCTGATCCTGGTGTTGCTGGTGGTGTGGGCGACCGATATCGGCGGATATTTCGCCGGCCGCGCCCTCGGCGGACCAAAACTCTGGCCGCGGATCAGTCCGAAAAAGACCTGGGCCGGCGCGCTCGGCGGTTTCGCGGCGAGCCTTGTCGTCGCGGCCGGCTTCGCCACATTCGGTTTCGGCAGGATCTGGCCGATGCTGCTGCTCGCCGCGGTGCTGTCGATCGCCTCGCAATTCGGCGATCTGTTCGAATCCGCCGTCAAGCGCCGGTTCGGCGTAAAGGACTCAAGTCACATAATTCCGGGCCATGGCGGGCTATTGGATCGCCTCGACGGCTTTGTTGCCGCGATCGCACTGGCGGCAATTTTCGGATTTTTGCGGGGCGGCGTGGATGGCGTCGGCCGCGCTCTTATGGTTTGGTGAGCAAATGAGCGCAGTTCCCTTGCGTAACAACAAGACCGCGGCCTCCGCTGTACGCAGCGTCACCGTACTCGGGGCCACCGGCTCGATCGGCGACAGCACAATGGATTTGTTGCGCTGCGCGCCCGACCGCTACCGGGTCGAGGCGCTGACCGGCAACAGCAATGTGCAGGGATTGGCCAAGCTCGCAAAGGAATTCGACGCGCGCTTTGTCGCCGTTGCGGACGCGAGCCGATTGACCGAGTTGAAGGAAGCGTTGGCCGGCACACGCACCGAATGCGGCGCCGGTGAAAGCGCGATCATCGAAGCGGCCGCGCGGCCTGCGGATTGGGTGATGGCAGCGGTAAGCGGCGCGGCAGGCCTGAAGCCTGCACTCGCAGCGGTCGATCGCGGCGCCACCGTTGCGCTCGCCAACAAGGAATGCCTGGTCTGCGCCGGCGATTTCTTCATGCAGCGCGCGCTCAAGGCCGGTGCGTGCATTCTCCCTGCCGATTCCGAGCACAATGCGCTGTTCCAGGCAATGAGCGCGGGCAATCGCGAGGAACTCGTCCGCGTCATCATCACGGCTTCGGGCGGACCGTTCCGTACCTGGGCGCCGGCCGATATCGAGCAGGCGACGCTGGCGCAGGCGTTGAAGCATCCAAACTGGAGCATGGGCCAGAAGATCACCATCGATTCCGCATCGATGATGAATAAGGGTCTCGAGGTCATCGAAGCCGCCTATCTGTTTTCGCTGACGCCTGACGAGATCGACGTGCTCGTGCATCCGCAGTCGATCGTGCACGGCATGGTCGAGTTTTCCGATCATTCGGTGGTCGGGCAACTCGGCGCGCCCGACATGCGCATCCCGATCGCGCATTGTCTGGGATGGCCGGACCGGATCGGCAAGGGGCCGGCCGCGAGGCTCGATCTCGCCAAGATCGGCCAGCTTACCTTCGAGGAACCCAATTTCGAGCGGTTCCCGGCGCTGCGACTCGCTTACGAATCATTAAGGACCGGCCGCGGCGCAACTACGGTATTCAACGCTGCGAACGAGGTGGCGGTCGCGGCCTTCATCGCCGGCAAGATCAAATTCGGCGCCATCGCGCGACTGGTCGAAGCGACCCTGGAGGCCTGGATTCGCTCCGGCAATCTGGCGCCGCTGGAGTCGGCTGACGACGCCATCGCCGTTGACCATAGCGCACGAAATAAGGCCGCCACCCTATTGCCTCAAATTGCCTTAAAGGCATCTTAGAGGGTTGGGGCGGGGCCTTTCGGTTCCGATTGAGGGGATTCGAATGGCTGAGTTTTTCCTGCATAGTTTCAATAACTTGAGCCATGTGCTCGTCGGCTACGTCGATCCCCTTCCTGTTCGTCCTGACCATCGTTGTTTTCTTTCACGAGCTTGGTCACTTCCTGGTCGCCCGCTGGGCGGGCGTGAAAGTGTTGACGTTCTCGCTCGGCTTCGGGCCGGAGCTTGTCGGCTTCAACGACCGCCATGGCACCCGCTGGAAGGTCTCGGCGATTCCGCTGGGCGGCTATGTCAAGTTTTTCGGCGACGACACCGAGGCTTCCACGCCGTCGGCCGAGGCGCTCGCCAAGATGACGCGAGGAAGAGCTCGCCGGCAGCTTCCACCACAAGAAGGTGGGGCCGCGCGCGGCCATCGTCGCCGCCGGCCCGGTCGCCAATTTCATTCTGGCGATCGTGATCTTCACCTGCCTCTTCACCTTCTTTGGCAAGCCGAGCACGACCGCGCGCGTCGACAAGGTCGAAGCCAACAGCGCGGCCGCCGCCGCCGGGTTCCAGGTCGGCGATATCGTCACTTCGATCGACGGCAGCAGGATCGACAGCTTCACCGACATGCAGCGCATCGTCGGCACCCGTGCCGGTGACACCCTGACCTTCACAGTCAAGCGCGGCGACGCCACCGTCACATTGACCGGCACGCCCGCAAATGCGTGAGGTCAAGGACGCCTTTGGCAATACCCAGCGGTTGGGGGTGCTCGGCATCACCCGCCAGACCGCACCCGGGCGATACCGTCACCGAGCGCGTCGATCCGGCCACCGCGTTTTGGCTGGGAATCAAGGAAACCTGGTTCGTGGTCGACCGCACGCTCGCCTATATCGGCGGGGTCTTCACCGGCCGTGAAGCCGCCGACCAGATCGGCGGACCGCTGCGAATTGCCCAGATCTCGGGCCAGGTCGCCACTATCGGACTTGCGGCACTGATTCACCTTTCCGCGGTGCTCTCCATCTCGATCGGGCTGCTTGAACCTGTTCCCGGTTCCGCTGCTCGATGGGGGGCACCTTCTGTTCTATGCGGTGGAAGCCGTGCGCGGACGCCCCCTCTCGGAGCGGGCGCAGGAGATGGGATTCCGCATCGGATTGGGGCTTGTGCTGATGCTGATGGTGTTTGCGACCTATCACGACATCCTGCATCTGAGTTCGCGTCTGGCGGCCTCGTGAAGCGCGGCTTTTTTGTGACGTTGCCTATTGGCAACGTCTTGGAATGAAATTGGAATTGGACGGCGATCGTAAGTTGCTGCCTCGGCGAATTTGGCTACAACCGAAGCAACAATGGGAATTTGCCGGCTCGTTGGGGTGCGATCCGGTACGGTAATGACGAGGGCGCGTCGCGCATGAAATTTGGATTGCGAGTCCGGGGGGGCTTGGTCGCCGCCCTGATCATGTTCGCCGTGCCGGTGGTTGGCCCGCTGGCGGTGACGCTTGTCTCTTCGCAGGCGGCCGCGCAGACGCTGAATTCCATCGAGGTCGTGGGGAACCGGCGCGTCGAGATCGAAACGATCCGCTCCTATTTCAAGGCTGGACCCGGCGGCAGGCTGGATAACGCCTCGATCGACGACGGTCTGAAGGCGCTGATCGAGACCGGCCTGTTCCAGGACGTGAGGATCAGCCGTCCCGGCGGCAGGATCGTGGTCACCGTCATCGAGAATCCCGTCATCAACCGCATCGCCTTCGAGGGCAACAAGAAGGTCAAGGACGAACAGCTTTCCGCTGAAATCCAGTCCAAGCCGCGCGGAACCCTATCGCGTCCCATGGTGCAGTCGGACGCCCAGCGTATCGTGGAAATCTACCGCCATTCCGGCCGCTATGACGTGACCGTCACGCCCGAAATCATCGAGCAGCCCAACAACCGCGTCGACCTCGTCTTCACGATCACGGAGGGGGCGAAGACATCGGTCAAATCCATCGATTTCGTCGGCAACAGCTATTATTCGTCCTATCGCCTCAAGGACATCATCAAGACCCACGAGTTGAACTTTCTGAGTTTCCTCGGCGGCAACGACGTCTACGATCCCGACCGCGTCGAGGCCGACCGCGACCTGATTCGCCGCTTCTATCTGAAGCACGGCTTTGCCGACGTGCAGGTGGTGGCCGCGCTGACGGAATATGATCCGGAGCGCAAGGGCTTCATGGTCACCTTCAAGATCGAGGAAGGCCAGCAATATCGCGTTGGTTCGGTCGACTTCCAGTCGAGCATCGCCAATCTCGACGTCAACTCGCTGCGCATCTTCTCGCGCGTCGGCGTCGGCTCGCTCTACAACGTCGAGGCGCTCGAGAAGTCCGTCGAGGAAATGCAGATCGAGGCGTCGCGTCGCGGCTATGCCTTCGCCGTGGTGCGCCCGCGCGGCGACCGCAATTTCGAAGCCCATACCGTCTCGGTGGTGTTCGCCATCGAGGAAGGGCCGCGCACCTATATCGAGCGCATCAACATCCGCGGCAATACCCGCACCCGCGACTACGTGATTCGCCGCGAGTTCGATCTTTCCGAAGGCGACGCCTACAACCGCGCGCTGGTCGACCGTGCCGAGCGGCGGCTGAAGAATCTCGACTTCTTCAAGAGCGTGAAGATCTCGACCGAGCCGGGCTCTTCGAGCGACCGCGTGGTTCTCATCGTCGATCTCGAAGAGAAATCCACCGGCGACTTCTCGGTGTCGGGCGGCTATTCGACCACCGACGGCGCGCTCGCCGAAGTCAGCATTTCCGAGCGCAACTTCCTCGGCCGCGGCCTGTTTGCGAAGGCGGCGGTGACCTACGGCCAGTATGCGCGCGGCCTCTCGCTGTCCTTCATCGATCCCTATGTCCTGGATTACCGCGTCGCGCTCGGCCTTGACGCCTATTACCGCCAGCAGCTGCCCAACAGCTTCATCTCCTACGGCACCAAGACCATCGGTTTCAGCCCGCGGCTCGGCTTCCAGCTGCGCGAAGATCTCACGCTGCAGCTGCGCTATTCGATCTACCAGCAGGACATCTCGCTGCCGGCCTATCTGGCCAATTGTAACAACAATCCCGGCAACGGCCTGCTCGCCTTCAACCCGTCGCCGGCGTGGGTGGCGGCGAATGCCCCAGGTACTCCGGCGGGGGCTCGGTAACGGCAGGGGGGCAAACCGCCACCGACGCCTCGGGCCTCGGCTTGTGGTGCTACAGCGACGGCGAAGCTTCGCTGCCGGTCCGCAAGGAGCTCGCGAGCGGGCATACGCTGACCTCGGCGGTCGGCTACTCGCTGAACTACAACACGCTCGACAACAACAAGAACCCGACTGACGGTCTGTTGATCGACTTCCGCCAGGATTTCGCCGGCGTCGGCGGCGACGTCACCTATCTGAAGAGCCAGGTCGACGGCAAGTACTACACCCCGCTGGTCTCCGACATCGTCGGCTTGGTCCACGTGCAGGGCGGCATGCTGAACAAGGTCGGCAACAACGAGCTGCGCATGCTCGATCAATTCCAGATGGGTCCGAACCTCGTTCGCGGCTTCGCTCCGAACGGCATCGGTCCGCGCGACATCAATCCGTTCGGCACCATGGACGCGCTGGGCGGCACCAAATACTGGGGTGCGTCGTTCGAACTGCAGATGCCGTTCTGGTTCCTGCCCAAGGAAGTGGGCCTGAAGGGCGCGGTCTATGCCGACGCCGGCGGGCTGTGGGACTATCAGGGACCGACGACGTGGGCTGCGACCGGGGAATTGACCACGCCAGCCAATCGAACTGTATCGGGCCGACGGTGACGCCTGCGACATCCGGGACCTGCACGGGCCTGGTCTATGACAATGGCAATGCCGTCCGCTCCTCGGTGGGTGTCGGCCTGATCTGGGCCTCGCCGTTCGGACCGCTGCGCTTCGACTACGCGGTCCCGCTGACCAAGGGACAGTTCGACCGCGTCCAGCAGTTCAAGTTCGGCGGCGGTACGTCGTTCTAATTGACTGGCCAGCGCCGCCGGAACGCGGCAAATAGGGATGGAAACGCGGCTCCGCCTCGCCGGAGCCGCCTCTCTGGTTCGAATCGCAGGTGGACCGCGACGGGGGAATGGCGCAACCGACATTCTTTGCAACACCGCCTTCGTCGACGCTGGCCGAGATCGCCGCGCGGACAAAGGCGCATTTGGTCGATCCCTCGCGGGCCGGCCAGGAGGTCAGGGGGCTGGCATCGCTCGACGAAGCAGGCCCGATGCATCTGACCTTTTTCGACAATCTGAAATATGTCGACCAGCTCGCGGCGACCAGGGCCGGCGCCTGTCTGGTCAGCGAGCGGTTCGAGGCCCGCGTTCCCGCCCATGTCGCCGTGCTGCGCGCCGCCCAGCCTTTCCGCGCTTTCGTGCAGCTCGCTCGCGAATGGCACGCAGATGCGCTGCGGCCGGCATCCTGGTTCGGCTGTGAGGGGATCGCGCCGTCGGCGATCATCGACCCATCAGCGCACCTGGAAGACGGCGTGATCGTCGATCCGCTTGCCTGATCGGCGCTGATGTCGAGATCGGCGCCGGCACCGTGATCGGCGCGGGCAGCCGTGATCGGCGCCGGACGTCAAGATCGGCCGGGATTGCAATGTCGGCGCGCGGACGGCGATCCAGTGCGCGCTGATCGGCAACAACGTGCTGATCCATCCCGGCTGCAGCATCGGGCAGGACGGCTATGGCTTTATGTTCTTCGGACCGGAGGGCCATCTGAAGGTCCCGCAGACCGGCCGGGTCGTGATTCAGAACGACGTGGAGATCGGGGCCGGCACCACCATCGACCGCGGCAGCCTGCGCGATACCGTGATCGGCGAGGGCACCAAAATCGACAATCAGGTTCAGATCGGTCACAATGTGACCATCGGCAGGCATTGCCTGCTGGCGGCCCAGATCGGGCTCGCGGGCAGCCTGACGATTGGCGACAATGTGGCTTTGGGAGCGAAGGTCGGCATCAACAACCACCTCAAGATCGGCGACGGCGCGCAGGTCACGGCCATGAGCGGGGTGAAGGACGACATTCCTCCGGGCGGCCGCTGGGGCGGGTATTTCGCCAAGCCGACCAAGCAGTGGTTCAGAGAGATTATCGCGGTGGAGCGTCTGGTGCGTGATCAAGCGGCCGATCCGAAGGGTGAAGGGCAGGAGTGATGGAGGAGGCATCGCCAGTCAGGTTTGCGGTCGTAGACATCAACGAGATTCTGAAGACGCTGCCGCACCGCTATCCGATGCTGTTGATCGACCAGGTGATCGACATTCGCGCCGACTACAGCGGCATCGGCATCAAGAACGTCACCTTCAACGAGCCGCCCTTTCTCGGGCATTTTCCCGACCGGCCGATCTATCCAGGCGTGATGATGATCGAGGCGATGGCGCAGACCGCCGGCGTGATCGGCATCAAGTCGGTCGAAGGCACCGAAAAGCCGCGCGCGGTCTATTTCCTCACCATCGACAAGTGCAAGTTCCGCAAGCCCGTGATGCCCGGCGACACCATCGAATATCACATGCGCTCGCTCGGCCGCCGCAACACCATGTGGTGGTTTCACGGCGAAGCCAAGGTGAGGGGCGTTGTCATGGCGCAGGCCGACGTCGGCGCGATGCTCACCGACTGACAGGACGAGGACATGGCCAAGATTGATCCCACTGCGCGGGTAGAGGATGGCGCCGTGATCGGCGACGGCACGGTGGTCGGTCCCTACTGCATCATCGGGACCAATGCCGTGATCGGCGAGAACTGCCAGCTGATCTCGCATGTGCAGGTGATGGGACACACGAAAATCGGCGCCGATTGCGTCATTTCGCCGTTCGTGGCGCTGGGCGGCGCGCCGCAGGATCTCAGCTATCGCGGCGAGCCGACGCGGCTCGAGATCGGCTCAAACTGTACGCTGCGCGAGGGCGTGACCATGAACATCGGCACAATGAAGGGCGGCGGTCTGACGAAAGTCGGCGACCGCGGCTTCTTCATGAACAACAGCCATGTCGGCCACGACTGCCTTGTCGGCAATGACGCGATCTTCGCGACCTCGGCGACGCTGGGCGGCCACTGCGAGATCGGCGATTTCGTCTATATCGGCGGGCTCTCCGCGGTGCATCAGTTCACCCGGATCGGCCCCCAGGTGATGGTCGGGGGCGTTTGCGGCGTGCGCGGCGACGTGATTCCGTTCGGCCTCGTCAACGGCCAGTATGCGGTGCTGGAAGGCCTCAACATCATCGGCATGAAGCGCCGCAAGTTCACGCGGGAACGGCTCGCCACCGTGCGCGCCTTCTATCAGAAACTGTTTCACGGCCCCGGCATCTTTGCCGAACGGCTCGAAAGCGTGCAGAGGCTTGCGACCGAAGACCCCGCGATCGCGCAAATCCTCGCCTTCATTGGAGACGGCAAGCATCGGCCGTTGTGCCTGCCGGCCGAGAACGGCAGCCGGCACTGACCATGGTTACGCCGGCGCAAGACAATTCCTCGCCCGTCGGCCTGATCGCTGCCGGCGGCGCCATGCCCTTTGCGGTTGCGGATTCACTTGAGCGCCGCGGCATCACGCCGGTGCTGTTCGCGATCAAGGGTACCTGCGATCCGAAACAGGCGGAGCGTTTCCGGCATCACTGGATCGCTGTCGGGCAGCTCGGCCGCGCCACAAAGCTGTTTCGCGACGAAGGCTGCCGCGATCTCCTGTTCATCGGCACTCTCGTGCGCCCGGCACTATCCGAGGTGCGGCTGGATTTCGGCACGCTGCGCGCGATCGGGAAAATCTGGGCTTCCTTCCGCGGCGGCGACGACCATCTGTTGTCGGGCATCGGGCGGATCCTGGAGGGGCAGGGGTTTCGCATGGTCGGGATCAAGGATGTGGCGCCCGACCTGCTGCTGCCCGAGGGAAGCCTGAGCGGAGCGAAACCGGATGAACGGGCGGAGATCGACATTGCGAAAGGCCGCGAGGTGCTGGCCGCGCTGAGTTCCTTCGACATCGGGCAGGCCGCGGTCGTGATCGACGGCCATGTGGTCGGGATCGAGGATATCGAAGGCACCGACGGCCTGCTGGCACGCATCGCGCGGCTGCGCGAGCAGGGCCGCATCCGCAGCCCGCTGGGCCGCGGCGTGCTGGTGAAGGCGCCGAAGGCCGGCCAGGACCTGCGCTATGACCTGCCGACCATTGGCCCGCGCACCGTCGAGGGTGCCGCGAATGCTGGGCTTGCCGGGATCGCCGTCGTCGCCGGCAATACGATCGCGGCGGAGGCGCAGGCCATGATCGAAGCCGCGGACAAGGCCGGCTTGTTCATTGTGGGGGTCGCCGCGTGAGCTCGGCGCGGGCGGTAACAAGCGTCGGGCGGAGGATTTTCCTGGTCGCCACCGAAGAATCCGGCGACCGGCTCGGGGCGGGCCTCATGAAAGTGCTGCGCCAGCGGCTCGGCGGCGCCGTCGAGTTCGAAGGCGTCGGCGGCCGCGCCATGGCGCGCGAGGGATTGAACTCGCTGTTTCCGATCGAGGAGCTCTCGATCATCGGGCTTGCCGCGGTCGTCGCGCAATTGCCAAAGATCCTGCGGCTGATCCGGCGAACGGCTGCTGCCGTGATATCGGCTTCGCCGGACATCCTCGTCATCATCGACAGTCCCGACTTCACCCATCGCGTGGCGCGGCGCGTGCGCGCGAAGGATGATTTCGATCCCCATCATCGACTATGTCTCGCCGACGGTATGGGCGTGGCGGCCGGGGCGAGCGCGCGCCATGCTCCGCTACATCGATCACGTGCTGGCACTGCTGCCGTTCGAGCCCGAGGCTTATCACCGCCTGCGCGGGCCGCCCTGCAGCTATGTCGGCCATCCCCTGATCGAGCAGCTCGCCTCGCTGCGGCCCAACGCGGATGAGCGGGCGCGGCGCGAGGCGGAGCCGCCGGTATTGCTCGTTCTGCCCGGCAGCCGTCGCGGCGAAATCAGACGCCACGTCGCGTTGTTCGGCGCGGCGCTCGGCAAATTAAGGGCAGACGGTGCCGCGTTTGACCTGATGCTTCCGACCATGCCGCATCTCGTCGACGCGGTCCGAGAGGCCGTGAAGAAGTGGCCGGTCGAGCCGAAGATTGTCGTCGGCGAGCAGGAGAAGCGCTCGGCGTTCCGCATGGCGCGCGCGGCGCTCGCCAAGTCCGGCACCGTCACACTGGAGCTTGCGCTGTCGGGCGTGCCGATGGTCACGGCCTATCGCGTCGGCGGCGCCGAGGCCGCCATTCTCTCGCGCGCGATCAAGGTGCAGTCGGTGATACTGGCCAATCTCGTCATGGGCGAGAATATCGTGCCGGAATTCCTGCAAAAGGACTGCACACCGGAAAACCTCGCGCGTGCGCTTCGCCCGCTGTTGTCGGATACGCCGGAGCGCAAGAAGCAGATCGACGGCTTCGCGAAGATCGACGCCATCATGTCGACCGGCAACACGGCGCCGAGCGTGCGCGCCGCCGACATCGTCCTTTCGACGATGCGCAAGGGAAGGCGGCGCGCGTCCTGAAGCGCGATGAGATCGAGTTGAATCGTCATCGCGCTTTGGTTTTTTGATTGAGCATGATCTTTTCGGAAAACCGCTACACACTTTTCCGGATCATGCTCCAACTTCTCTTTCGGAATTCTGCAGCAGCGGCATCCGGCCGCAGCAAACAGGCTTGCTCTAAATATTAGCATGAACTAATATTAGTGCCAACTAATTTAACTGACATCGGGAGCCCGCCATGAACATCGATCCTGCCGCCACCCTCGGCGCCGTCATTCGCGAAGTCGCCGAGCGGGAGCATCAGGGCAAGCCGGCGCGGGTGGTGATTGCGACGCGCAATTACGACACCACGATCGATGACCTCTGGGATGCCTTGACCTGCGCCGAGCGGATTCCGCGCTGGTTCCTGCCGATCTCGGGCGATCTCAAGCTCGGCGGCCGCTGTCAATTCGAGGGCAATGCCGGCGGCGAGATCGCGCGGTGCGAGCCGCCGCGGCTGCTCTCGGTGACCTGGGAATATGGCGGCGGGGTCAGCTGGCTCACCGTGACACTTGCTGATGATGCCTCGGGCGGCACGCGGCTGGAGCTCGAGCACATCGCGCATGTCGAGGGTGACCTTTGGGACCGGTTTGGACCGGGTGCGGTGGGCGTCGGCTGGGACCTGGCGCTGATGGGGCTTGCGCGTCATCTCGCCTCCGGTGCAGCCGTCGACCGGGCCGCGGCGATGGCCTGGTCGACCTCGGCCGAGGGCAAGGATTTCATGCGGCGGACCAGCGAGGCATGGGGCGAGGCTTCGATCGCGGCCGGCACGGAGGAGTCCGCGGCGCGTGCCGCGGCAGCGCGGACGACTGCGTTCTACACCGGCGAACCGCAGGGAGGAGGCTAGCAAGCCATGCATGCGCTCGACGTCCTCGGTGATCCGGTCCGGCGGCGCATCCTGGAACTGCTCGCCACCGGCGAGCACAGTTCCGGCGACATCGTTGCCGTGATCGAGCGCGAATTTGGCATCACGCAATCGGCGGTGTCGCAGCAGCTCCGCGTGCTGCGCGACGCCGGCTTTGCATCGGTGCGCGCCGACGGAACCCGCCGTATCTATGCGGTGCAGACCACAGGGCTGCGCGAGGTCGACGACTGGCTCGGAAAATTCCGCTCGTTCTGGCTGCCGAAGCTCGACGCACTCGCGACCGAAGTCGCCCGCGGTAAACGAAAACGGCGCCAGCCAAAATGATGGCGCGCAGCCGATCGTTTCAGGATTTGGGCGGCTTGCCTTCTTGCCACTCCGGCAATTGATCCTTCGGATCGAACCACGACTCCCCATCGGATCGCCTCGCGCAACATTCGTGACGGTCGAGAACACCGATCCATGCGCCTTGCGGCGGGTCCTGCAATGGCAATGCACGATCGGTCCGGGCGCGCCGTCGACCTCGTAGGCCACGCTTCCGCACAGGCAGCTTCCAGCAAGCATTGAAAGCCTCCGGTCAAACAAAAATCCCGCCCGGGATATTCCATCTCGGGCGGGATTTCGAAAGTGGTGTGTGAAGCGGCCGCTTACTTGCGCTGGTCGATCTCGACATAGTCGCGGTGGCCGACGCCGGTATAGAGCTGGCGCGGACGGCCGATCTTCTGCTGCGGATCCTCGATCATCTCGCTCCACTGGCTGATCCAGCCGACGGTGCGGGCGACCGCGAACAGCACGGTGAACATCGACATCGGGAAGCCCATCGCCTTAAGCGTGATGCCCGAATAGAAGTCGACGTTCGGATAGAGCTTGCGACTGACGAAATACTCATCGCTCAGCGCGATCTTTTCCAGCTCCAGCGCCACCTTCAGCATCGGATCGTCGCCATGGCCGGTCTCCTTGAGCACGGCGTGACACATCTTCTGCATGATCTTGGCGCGCGGATCGTAGTTCTTGTAGACGCGATGGCCAAAGCCCATCAGGCGGACTTCGCTGTTCTTGTCCTTTACCCTCTTGATGAAGTCCGGGATGTGGTCGATGCTGCCGATGCCATAGAGCATGTTCAGCGCCGCCTCGTTGGCGCCGCCATGCGCCGGGCCCCAGAGGCAGGCGATGCCGGCGGCGATGCAGGCGAACGGGTTGGCGCCGGAGGAGCCGGCGATGCGCACCGTCGAGGTCGAGGCGTTCTGCTCGTGGTCGGCGTGCAGGATGAATATCTTCTCCAGCGCATCCGCCAGCACCGGGTTGACCTTGTATTCCTCGCACGGCACCGCGAAGCACATGTGCAGGAAGTTTTCAGCGAACCCGAGCGAGTTCTTCGGATACACGAAGGGCTGGCCGATGGTGTATTTGTAGGCCATCGCCGCCAGGGTTGGGACCTTCGCGATCATCCGCATCGAAGCGATCATGCGCTGCTGCGGATCATTGATGTCGGTGGAGTCGTGATAGAACGCGGCGAGCGCGCCGACCGCGGCGACCATGATCGCCATCGGGTGAGCGTCGCGGCGAAAACCCTGGAAGAAGCGTGCCATCTGCTCGTGCACCATGGTGTGGTGGATCACGCGATGGTCGAAGTCTTCCTTCTGCGCCTTGGTCGGCAATTCCCCGTAGAGCAGCAGGTAGCAGGTTTCGAGGAAATCGCCCTTTTCAGCCAGCTGCTCGATCGGGTAGCCGCGGTATTCGAGGATGCCGGCGTCGCCGTCGATATAGGTGATCTTCGATTGGCAGCTACCTGTCGAGGTGAAGCCCGGGTCGTAGGTGAACATGCCGGACTGGGCGTAGAGCTTGGCGATGTCGATGACATCGGGCCCGACGGTGCCGCTCAGAATCGGGAAGTCGTAGGTCTTGTTGCCGACCGTAAGGGTCGCGGTCTTGCTTGCGGATTTTGCGTCCATCGTTCGTCCCCGATGAGATCGTTAGCGGGCTGACTGAATGCCATTTTCAGATGGCGAGGCAGGCCGGATTTATCCAGAAAACTGGCTGAACAAATGGGTATCGTATTGCCATGTGCGCTGCAAGATGGCCGCCGCAGGCGGGCCTCGACTATGCGGTAGCCTGATCCCCAGCCTGGTTTCCAGCCTGGTCACCAAGGCGCGCCAAACATTCGTCACGGCCCAGGACCGAAAGCACTTCGAAAATGCCGGGCGAGGTGGTTTTGCCGGTCAGCGCCACGCGCAGGGGCTGGGCGACCGCGCCCAGCTTGAGGTTATTCTCTTCGGCGAACGCCCGCATCGCGGCTTCCGTGGTCTCGACGTTCCACGGCGAAACCCCTTCCAGCGCCGCGCGCAGCCGGCCGATCAATTCGCGGGTTTCCGGGGTCAGCAGCGCCTGTGCCTTGGCGTCGATCTGCAGCGGCCGGTCGGCGAAAATGAAGTAGGAGCCGTCGATCAGCTCGATCAGCGTCTTGGCGCGCTCCTTCAGGCTCGGCATCGCGGCCAACAGCTGTGCGCGGGTGGCCTGGTTGAGCTTGGCTTTCACCGCGGCGCCGTTAGGAACGTAGTCCAGCACGCTCTCGAACTGTGTCACGAGGGATTGATCGCGAGCTCGTGCGGATGTAGTGGCCGTTGAGGTTTTCGAGCTTGGCAAAATCGAAGCGCGCCGCGGAGCGGCCGATCGCAGGCAGGTCGAACGCCTTGACCATCTCCTCCGTGGAAAAGATCTCCTGGTCGCCATGGCTCCAGCCGAGCCGGACCAGGTAATTCCGCACGGCGGCAGGCAGGTATCCCATGGCGCGATAGGCGTCGACGCCGAGCGCGCCATGCCGCTTCGACAGCTTTGAGCCGTCGGGGCCGTGGATCAGCGGGATATGCGACATGTTCGGAACATCCCAGCCGAGCGCGTCGTAAATCTGCTTCTGTCGGGCGGCGTTGATGAGGTGGTCGTCGCCGCGGATGACGTGGGTGACGGCCATGTCGTGGTCGTCGACCACGACTGCAAGCATGTAGGTCGGCGTACCGTCGCCGCGCAAAAGCACGAGATCGTCGAGGTTCTCGTTCTGCCAGACCACGCGGCCCTGCACCTGGTCCTCGATCACGGTCTCGCCGGTGAGCGGCGCCTTGAGGCGGATGGTCGGCTTCATGCCGGCGGGGGCCTCGGAGGGATCGCGGTCACGCCACATGCCGTCGTAAAGCCGGGTGCGGCCCTCGGCACGCGCCTTCTCGCGCATCGCCGTCAGTTGTTCCGGTGTGGCGTAGCAGTGATAGGCCTTGCCTTCGGCGAGCAGCTGCTCGGCGACCTCGCGATGGCGCGCGGCGCGGCTGAACTGGTAGATGACGTCGCCGTCCCAATCGAGCTCGAGCCATTTCAGCCCGTCGAGGATGGCGTCAATCGCCTCCCCGGTGGAACGCTCGCGGTCGGTGTCCTCGATCCGCAGCAGCATCTTGCCGCCGCGGCCGCGGGCATAGAGCCAGTTGAACAGCGCGGTGCGGGCGCCTCCGATGTGGAGGAAGCCGGTCGGCGAGGGGGCGAAGCGAGTGACGATGGAATCGGTCATTGAGCGGGGCAAGGCTAGCGGAAATGGCGGTGGTGTATAACAGGTACGGTGCATAACTAAAGCCTTCACCCGGACAAAGCGGGCTTGGCGTGGGAAAGCGAATTTGGCAGAAGGGCCGCTGAATTCGGCTAGGACTTTATGATGACGACGACAGAACCGGTGGCGGCAGAGGCGGGGCGCGATTTCATTCGCGACATCATCCAGGCCGATCTCGACACGAAAAGGTACAAGGAGATCGTGACCCGGTTCCCGCCGGAGCCGAACGGCTATCTGCATATCGGCCACGCCAAGTCGATCGCGCTCAATTTCGGCATCGCGCAGGAATATGGCGGCCGCTGCCACCTGCGTTTCGACGATACCAATCCGACCAGGGAAGAGCAGGAATATATCAATTCCATCCAGGCCGATGTGCACTGGCTGGGCTTCGACTGGGGCAAGAACCTGTTCTATGCCTCCGACTATTTCGAGCGGCTGTATGAATGGGCGGAGGGGCTGATCAGAGGCGGCCTCGCCTATGTCGATGACCAGAACCAGCACGATATCCGCCTCAACCGGGGCACGCTGACCGAGCCGGGCAAGAACTCGCCGTTCCGCGACCGATCGGTGGAGGAGAATCTCGACCTGTTTCGCCGCATGAGAGCGGGTGAGTTTCCGAACGGCGCGCGCGTCTTGCGCGCCAAGATCGACATGGCCGCCGGCAACATCAATCTGCGCGATCCCGTGCTGTACCGCATCCTGCATGCGCATCATCCGCGCACCGGCGACAAATGGTCGATCTACCCGAGCTACGACTATGCCCACGGGCAGTCGGATGCGATCGAGGGCATCACGCACTCGATCTGCACGCTGGAGTTCGAGGACCACCGGCCGCTGTATGACTGGTTCATCGAAAAATTGCCGGTGCCGTCAAAGCCGCATCAGTACGAGTTTGCGCGGCTCAACCTGACCTACACGATCCTGTCCAAGCGCGTGCTGACCCAGCTCGTGCGCGACGGCCATGTGGCGGGCTGGGACGATCCGCGCATGCCGACCATTGCCGGGCTGAAACGCCGCGGCGTGCCGCCGGCCGCGCTCCGCGAATTCGTCAAGCGCATTGGGGTGGCGAAAGCCAACAGCGTGGTCGATGTCGGCATGCTGGAGTTCTATATCCGCGACGAGCTCAACCGTACGGCACTGCGGCGCATGGCGGTGCTGCGGCCGCTGAAAGTCGTGATCGAGAATTATCCGGAAGGCCAGGTCGAGGAGATCGAGGCGATCAACCATCCTGATGATCCCACCGCCGGCACGCGCAAGATCGCCTTCGGCCGCGAGCTCTATATCGAGCAGGACGATTTCATGGAGAACCCGCCGAAGAAGTTCTTCCGGCTGTCTCCGGGCAATGAGGTACGGCTGCGCTATGCCTATTTCGTGAAATGCACCGGCGTCGTGAAGAACGCCGCGGGCGAGGTGGTGGAACTGCGCTGCACCTACGACCCCGCGACCAGGGGCGGCAACGCGCCGGACGGCCGCAAGGTCAAGGCGACCATGCACTGGCTCTCCGCGGCCCAGTCGAAGCCGGCCGAAATCCGCATCTACAACCAGCTCTTCGCCAAGCCGAGCCCGGATGCCGCCAATTTCGCCGCCGACCTCAATCCGCAGTCGCTGGAGGTCCTCAAGGACGCCCGGATCGAGCCGGCCATTGCGGAGACCAATTCGGCCGAACCGATGCAGTTCGAGCGGCAGGGCTATTTCGTCCGCGACAAAAATTCGACGCCGGAGCGGCTGGTTTTGAACCGAACCATCGGTTTGCGCGACACCTTTGCGAAGGAAGTCGGGAAGGGCTAGATCCTCCCGATCGCGCTTCCGTGATATCGGTCACAGGCGCTTTGAGATAGCCAGATCAATTCCGCACTTTCCTTGAAAAGCAGGGGGCTCACATGAGGCAGCTCACCATCGCGATCGCATTCCTGCTGCTGCCGGTCTTTGCCGCGGATGCGGCCGGCTCGCTTCATCGCAAGCATGCCGCTCAGCCTGCGCAAAAGGCCCGCTCGGCTGATCCTGTTTCGGTTCCGTCACCCCCGCCGGTGACGCGGCTGCCGATCCCACCCGACACGTTCCGGGCATAACGTCGCGCCGCCATTCTGCATCCGTTCACTATCCGGCCCCCCGCAACTTTCGGTAGCCTGACGGCCTGGAAGTAGCAGGGTGTGGGCCACATGGCAGAGCGGGACACTCCGCCCCGCCGCACGCAGGGGATTGCAGGGGGCATTGCAGGGACCTGGCCGCCGCGCGGCGCAGCGCAGAGCGGGGCTTTCGCGCCATCCGGCGTGCCAGCCTGGTCCGTTCTGCTCGAACGGCTGCGCGTCTGGGCGCGTGCGGAAGCCGGCGCCGGGCGGCTCCTGCCCTGGGTGCCCGTAGCCTTCGGCAGCGGGATCGCGCTCTATTTCACCGCTTCACACGAACCGGTTCTCTCCGTCAGCATCGGTGCCGCGATCGCGCTTTGCGCCGCAGCCTTGCTGCTCAGGCGAAGCCGGTTCTTTGCCGCCTCCGTGATGATCGCGGCCATCGCAGCGGGTTTTGCCACCGCGACCTGGAGGGCTGCGCACCTTGCCCACACCGTGCTGGCCCGGCCACTGTATTCCGTATCGCTGTCGGGCTTTGTCGAGGCCCGCGATATCCGCGAGCGCACCGACCGCTTCGTGCTGCGCCTGACCGATATGGACGCGCCGCGGTTTTCAGGAAAGCTCGAGCGCGTGCGGTTGTCGGTCAAGAAGGGCACCGCTCCCGATGTCGGCAGCTTTGTCGAGCTGAAGGCGCGGCTGTTGCCGCCGCTGATACAGTGTCCAGAGACTTCCAGACGACGTTCAAGATAAGCCTTGTTTTACAGGTCTTTCTTGAAAGTAATGTCTGGACACGTCCGATGGCTTCCAGCACAATCCAGCATCGATTTGTGGGTACGGCTGTGGGCTCAAATGGCGCGGCGACTCAATTTACTCAGTCCAAAGTTCGTCGAAACGATTGAGAAGCCGGGCCGGTACGCCGACGGCGGCGGGCTGTACTTGCAGGTCGCCGCGAGCAGGAATGGTGGCGTCACCAAGAGCTGGCTATTCCGGTATATGCGCGGGCATCTCAGCCGGACCGGAAATCCGACATCGCGGGAGATGGGTTTAGGGCCGCTCAGCACCAACAAGCGCGACGGTTTCATCACCACTAAGGAGGCCAGAGATCGGGCCTACAGGGCGCGAGAGGATCTGAAGGCGGGAATTGACCCCATTGAGTCTAGACAGGCTCTGAGGACCGCTAGGAAGCTCAATGAGGCCCGTTCCGTAACGTTTTCCCAGTGCGCTGCCGAGTACATCGAAAGTCACAAGGCGGGGTGGAAAGGCGACAAACACATCAAACTCTGGAGGGGCTCGCTTGGGAGGATACGCCGAATCTATTATTGGGAACCTGCCCGTCGCCGCTATCGACACGGCGCTGGTGCTGAAGGTGCTCAAACCGATTTGGGAGACGAAGACCAAGACCGCGGTGGACGTCCGCCTTCGGATCGAGTTGATCCTGAATTGGGCAAAGACCCACGGGTATCGAGACGGCGAGAACCCCGCCCGCTGGAAAGGCCACATCAAGAATGCACTTCCGGACCCGTCCAAGGTCGCGAAGGTCAAACACCTTGCCGCCATGCCCTATGACGAGCTTCCGGGCTTCATGGGTAAGTTGCGCGCCGAAACAGGTACGCCGGCGGCCGCGCTGGAATGGACTATCCTGACTGCCGTTAGGTCAGACAACACCTTTGCCGCCACATGGTCCGAGATTGATTCGAGAAGAAGGTTTGGGCCATTCCTGCGGAGCGCATGAAGGCCAGATTCAGATCACCGCGTCCCACTCACCGATCGGATGATTGAAATTCTCGAGACGCTGGACCGCGGCACGACATTTGTGTTCGCGGGTCAGAACCCGAAGAAGAAGCTACCTCACGAGAAAATGCTGAAGGTGCTAAAGGCTCTTCGCTCTGGGCTGACCGTTCACGGTTTCCGATCAACCTTCAAGGATTGGGCATCGGAGCAAACGGCCTACGCCAATGAGGTCTCCGAAATGGCGCTGGCTCACACCGTCGGCGACAAAGTCGAGAATGCGTACCGCCGAACCGACTTGTTCGAGAAGCGCCGTCGGCTGATGGCGGATTGGGCGCAGTATTGTGCGTCTGTCCCCGCCACCAGCTCGAAAGTAGTGCCGATGCGGAGCAACGCATGACCGCGTTGATCCTGGGCGCAGATTGCCTCGCAATCCGACCCGTTACGATGTAGCCACGATCAAGTTCATGATGCTGTGGCCGACGATCCTGAGGGCGCCGACTGGCGAGGTCCTGGAGGCCAAATGGAGCGAAATCGACCTGGAGCAGGCGGCATCACAATCTCGGCCGGCCGGATGAAGGCGGGCAACGAGAACCGCGTCCCGCTGGCACCGCGCTGCATTGAGCTGCTTCAAAAGGCCAAGGTCCTTGGCGCCGGCAGCGACTTCGTCTTCCCCGGGCGGTCCGGCAGGAAGCCGATGTCGAACATGGTCCTGCTGATGACCATGCGCCGGCTGAAGTCGGCCTATACCGTGCGCGGCTTCCGGTCGGCGTTCCGGGATTGGGCATCGGAGCGTACCAATTTTGCGCGCGAGATCTGCGAGGCGGCGCTCGCCCATATCGTCAAGGACAAGACCGAGGCTGCCTACCGCCGCGGTGATCTGTTCGAGAAGCGGCGAGAACTCATGGCAGTTTGGTCACTGTTTATCTCGCCCGCTCACGACAACGTTGTTTCCCTTCGGCAACCCGCATAATCCTTGGCTTTGTTTGCTCGAGAGGTTTTTTTCGATGCAGCACTACGAAAAGATCAATTTGCTTGTGCGGCGCAAATTTCCCGAATTTCAGAAGGGCGTGGAGCGCGGCGTTTTAGGTCCGGAACTCCCATCGGTAAAGGCGTATACGGCTGAGCTAAAGTCCTTAGCCGCGCCAGAATTGGACGCGCGGGTGATTGAGGAGGTTCGCAAGGAAGCAATCGAAATCGCGGAGGCCGGTCAGCGCGCCGATCAGATGGCCTTCTTTAACAATCCCGGCGCTGCGGCCAATTTCCGAGTGTGGTGCGGGCTAAATTCCTGGACTGTCGACGAGGCCACGGCCCTCTTGCTCCAAAAGGCGCCCGAGGTGGTTTCATGGCCCCTTGTACACCAGATCAAAAACTCTCCATTCGCGACGCAATACGAGCGACTGCGACAGCAAATGCTGCGGGCGCAGGCGGATGGCAAATTCAAAGATCGAGATCGTCCGGAAGCATTCATAAAATGGGCGCTCGAGGCGGGTCTGGACGTGCCCGCAGAACTTGATGCGCAATCCGCTGCGATGTCCACGACGGACGCCATGTCGACGAAAGCTCGGGCTTCAATGCTCAAGCTGATCTTGGGCATGGCGATGAAGAAGTACGGATACAATCCCGAAAGCAACAAAAGCCCCGCAACAAAAGCGATCACAGACGATTTGTCCGATTATGAACTCAAGCTAGACGAGGATACCGTTCGCAAATACCTCAAGGAAGCCCAAGGATTCTTTGATCAAAGCCGAAGTGAAAAATAATACTGCAAATCGGTTTGGGTTGACCCAATTCGGTTACACCTTCCCTTAGAGGCTGACCTGAAATTAAGCTGAGTGATTTCAGTCATTTGTGATTCAGTCGTGGTTGCGAGCTACGACGGAGGCGCAAATTGGTTTGGACTGAAATCACTCGGGCGAAATATTGTCGAGATGGGCTGAGATATGCAAGCGATACGACAGACGAAGAGTGGGCGATGATAGCTGCCTACATGCCCGACAAGAACCGGCGCGGGCGGCCGCGTGTGACGGAGATGCGGGCATTGGTAAATTCAATTTTTTTCATCGCTCAGAGCGGTTGCCAGTGGCGGTTGCTGCCAAAGGAGTTTCCGCCCTACACGACGGTGCAGCGGTATTTCTACCGGTGGCGCGACGATGGCACTTGGCAGAAGATCAACCACCACCTTGTCATGATGGCGCGCGAGGCCGACGGCCGGGAGGCAAGTCCCAGCGCAGGAGTGATCGACAGCCAGTCGGTTAAAACCACCGAGGCTGGTGGTCCGCGCGGGTTCGATGCCGGCAAGAAGATCAAAGGGCGCAAACGGCACCTTCTTACTGACACCGCCGGGTTTCTGATCGCAGGCATCGTGCATGAAGCCGGCATACAAGACCGCGACGGTGCCCCTGCGCTTCTCCAGTTGATCCGAAATGCGTTCCCCTGGTTACGTCATGTCTTCGCCGACGGTGGCTATGCTGGTCCGAAATTCAAAAAGGCGATTGCCTCAATCGGCCGCTGGACCATCGAGATCGTCAAGCGATCCGATGCCGCCAAAGGCTTCAGATTGTTGCCACGCCGCTGGGTCGTCGAACGAACCATCGCATGGCTCAACCGCAATCGTCGTCTTGCAAAAGACTTCGAGGCAACGATTGGCGCCGAAGCGTGGCTTATGATCGCCAGCGTCAAGTTGCTCTCGCGAAGACTTGCCAGAGTATGATCAGCGCCCTAAAACATTATGAGTCGGACTCTTAGGCCGCCTAGGACTTCTCCAAACGCCAATGTTTGGAGGAGCCCGTTGTCCGACGAAGCCGCACTTCCTAAAATCCGGATTTGTTCGTCTTCCCCGCATCTTGCCGCCCTACGGTCCTATCCTGTCAGCAAATCGACATGGTGGGCCGGCGTCAAGTCCGGCCGCTACCCCAAGCCGGTCAAATTCGGCCCGCGGATCACCGCCTGGCGGGTCGAGGATATTCGCGAGCTGATAGCGGGCGGCGGATAATGGGGCCTCCGCTACAGTCGATTTCGTCGAGACGATCGCAGGGCAGTGCGGCTTACGCCGAAGCGGAAACCGGTACGTTGGCACATGTCCCGCCTGCGGCTACAAGACGCACTCCATGTCCACGAAAACGACGGCCGCCCCTGGTGTATTGCCATGCATGTCAGGACACGACGCCGTATTCATGCTCGATGCGGCGGCGCGGTATGCGGCGAGCGGCATTCCGAAACTGGAGGAAGCGGGAACGATCTCTTCGCAGATGTCGCCAAGGCGGACTGGGCGCGCGAATTCTGGATCTAGGCAGTCTCGGTACCGGGATCCCCGTTGAAATCTACTTGCGCGCCCGCGGCATTCGTTGGCGATTCCGGACGCTTCGTTTTCTGCCAGGAGCAAGCACAGTCCCAGTGGCTTAGCTTTCCCGCAATGATCGCAGCAATTGCGGTGTGGCCGGACAACCGCCATTGGCCGTCCATCGGACATTCTTGCTGCCGACGGCAGGGAAGGCCGACGTCGATCCGCCGAGGATGTCGCTCGGCCGAAGCACGCGGCGCGGTTCGTTCGGCGAGCCTACGGAAATTTGTTGGTTGGCGAGGGCATCGAAACCTGTTGGCTGCAATGCAGGCGAGCGGCCTCCCGCGTGGGCCGCTTTGTCGACTTCGGGCATGCGGCGCTTACTACTGCCGCCGCATGTGAAAGAAGTCGTATTCTCGCCGATGCTGATGAGCCGGGCGAGGCCGCTGCCAAAGACGCCGCCATGCGGTGGGTCCGTGAAGGCGCAGAGTCCGCATCGCCAGGCCACCCAAAGGCAAAGATTTCAACGACGTCTTGCTTGAAAGCGGCCAATCTCCGGAGAGCGCGACATGACGGTCTCCGGCGAACACGGATTGCTGAAGCTGTGGCCGTTCGGAAGAAGTCGACATTTCCGATCCTGGAAACGAATTGGAGTCAAGCCGCGCCTGTTGATCGAAGTCGATAGCCCCGAACGGACCGTGGCAGCCCTTCGCGACATCTTGGCCGCGACGAACATGATGTTCGAACGAGGCGTTCCGGTTCGTCTACCTTCGATCAGTTGAAAAGCGGCATGATCGTGGTGGCGATGACATCCGGACATGGTCATCCTCCAGACGCACATGGTTTGCCGTCCGTACAAAAGGATGAGGCTGCGGGATGGTGCCGATTATAGAAGTCGACGCAGGCATGCCCTTGTCCATTGCGCGGATGTATCTCGGTTGGCGCGGTTGGCGGCTTCGTCCTCTCAACGGCATCGCGTCTTCTCCGCTCCTCGTCGGACAATGGAACGATCAGTTCGATCAGGGCTACGACGCAAACTCAGGCATGTGGTGCGAGAGCGTCCCGGACCTCAGCGTGGTTCCGCGTCGTCCGACCAAAGACCAGGCTGCTGCCGCGTTTCGCCGCCTTCGTGAACACTTCAAGACGTTCTGCTTTGGCGACGCTATACTGTCCACAATGCGACTCTGGGCATCGATGTCGTAGACACCTCGCTGCCCCTGGCAAGGACGAGTCTGCATTCCTGGTAGGACTGTTGACTGCGGTTTGCCGTCCCAGCCTACACCTCGCCCCTGGATTGCTTGTGCGCGCCGCTCCGATGTCCGGTGCAGGCGCAGGTAAAGGACTTCTGGTCCGCGCTATTTGCGCCATAGCTTTCGGGCGTGAGCCGCATGCCGTCACATCCGGGGCAAATTCGGAAGAGTTGGAGAAACGTATTGCGGCGGAGTTGATGGAGGGCGGCCCGGCGCTGTTTCTCGACAACCTCAACAACACTGCCTTCAAGTCCGACCTATTGGCGAGCGCGATCACCGAGCGGCCTGCACGGGTCAGGCTGTTGGGGAGGTCGCAAATGGTGCCCCTCAATGCGTCTGCCTTCATTGCGCTGACGGGAAATGGTTTGTCGGTTTCGGAGGATCTCGCTCGCCGCTTTATCACCGTCGAACTCGATCCCCGCACGAGGATCCCGAGGCCAGGCGGTTTCCGAATGACATGCTGGCGGAGGTCGAGCGCACCGGAGAGAACTACTCGCTGATTGCTTAACGATTTGGCGCTGGGGTCGTCAGATGCCAGATCTTGCCGCCGGCCAGCCCTTGGGCAGCTTCGAACAAGTGGGGACGCTGGGTTCGCGATCCGCTCCTAGCCCTTGGATGTCAAGATCCAGCCAATCGGGTAGCCGAGGCGAAGCAGCGCGACAGCCGCCGGCAGTCCATCGAGAGCTGGTTCACGATCTGGCGCGAGCAGACACGGCCAGGCTCCGGTTCACGTGCGGGATATTCACGATGAGTTAGACAAGCTATCGATCCACAAAATCGCGGTCGTCAATATGTGGCTTCACTGCTTGACAAGCATACGGGCACAAGGGTGCGCGGCTTCGTCCTGACCCGACAGGCCCCGGCCGGCAAGTGGGGCGCGGCGACCTATGCATTGAGGAGCGTGGCTGAGGAACCTGAGGCATAGGGGGCATAGGGGGCATCTGACCCAGACTGCAGAGTAATGCACGAGTCCGATGCACCCCGATGCCCCCTATGCCCCCTATGCCGATGGTGCCCACGCGCCAGACCAACCCAGGAGCCGGCTTCGAATGCACCAAAGATTGAGAGCGGGCGGAGCCCGAACCTTTCGTGGAGACTACGGGTATGAGTGCAATCAACGCCCTTAAGGCTGCTCTCTCTATAGGGATAGTCGTCCAGGCAGATGGCGACGATTTGGTGTTGACGGCCTCCGCCGCGCCACCGGCAGTCATTCTCGACGATCTGAAGCGACACAAGTCGGAAATAGTTGCCATCCTGAGACCAGCGGATCGGGGACCCAGCGCTGAAGATTGGCTCGCCCTGTTTGACGAGCGGGCAGGTGTGCTGGAATTCGACAGCGGGCAGCCCCGTGAACTGGCCGAGCTTCAGGCCGTCGGCAGCTGCGTGCTCGACCCGGCCATGGCCGAGACCAGCTCTGAGGTTCTCGATCAGTTCGTCCGGTCTCTCCCGGCTCATATTGGACGTAATCGACCGTCGTTGGTGTCTGACAAAAATAAAGATGCCCCGGGGGGTACGGCAGACAAGAGGACAACCCCATGAACCAAGAGGTTGAGAGACGGCTTGCGAATATGCGTGCCGCCCGCCGATGTGGCGCGCGAACTCGTGCCGGCACGCCTTGCCAGTGTCCGGCTATACGAGCACGAGCCCGGTGCCGCCTCCATGGTGGGCTCAGCCCAGGCGCGCCGGGCGGCCCCCAAAACGGCAACTACATCGACGGCTACTTTACCGCTGCAGCAGTCGAAGAAAGGCGCTGGTCAAGATCCCTGGTCGCCGCCTTCGGCAAGGACAAGCCCGATGGCTAATAACAGGTCGATAGACGTTCCGGGTCCGCTAGTTCCGCGGCCGAAGCCGGTCCGGGTTCGATTGCGGCGTCTCAACGCCAATGTCGAGAAGCCGTATCCGCCGATAGGCGACACCAAGGAGTGGTGGAGCCGGCTCAAGGCCGCGATGGGAACGGTTTCGAGCGACTTCGTGAGCCAAACGCTCTTTCAGCTCCAGACTGCGGCGAGACTACCAAACGGGGGCATATCGGAGATCGGAGTGAACTCCGCCCTGAGTATCATCGAGGCAGCCAAGGCGGATAACGAAATGGAGGCCGCTCTGGTCATCCAGATGGCCTGCACGCATGCGGCAGCAATGGCGGTCCTTTCCAGGATCGGCGGCGCGCATGGAGGCGACCGTCATGTCGCCATGATGGCGGCGGCCGCGAGCAAACTATCGGGCGTTTGCAATTCAGGTCGAGACATTACGCCGGCTGCGTGCCGGCGGCTCCCAGTACATGCGTGTTGAGCACATCCATATCGAAAGCAACGCCCAAGCTGTGATTGGCAACATTCAAGGAGAAGGAGCAAAGAACGGTGGTTGACAAAGCTCCTGTTACACAAAAGTGGGTGTTGGTTGAAGGTCCTGCTCCCGGCGATGCCAAATTCTTAGGACAATGGCTGTTGGCCGCAGCCGAGGCCGATAAACTGCTTCAAGAGCAATTACAAGATCCTAGCTTCAAACTCACCGCGATGCTAGCGAAGGTCTTTCCACTGATCAGGGCCATTTTTGCTATCAAACGAGCCCTATTTCTTGCTGGGCGTGGCTACTCCCCCTATTTTGCTTGCTACTGACGAAAACTAAAACGTCCCGATCAGCAGTCCCAAATGTAGGCCCGCACAAGGTTGCGGCCTTCTTTTGGGCCTTTTTGAGCACGAGCCTGCCCCGAGCGGCCCGTCAGCACCATGGGGGCGGCGCGTGTGACGCATCAATCCCAGCCGGCAGATAGCGATCTGCGTGATCGGCTTCGTCGGAGACGAGCGTGGCCGAGAAAAAAGCCAACCCACCGAAATCAGTCGCGCGCGCGGTACGCCGGACAAAGAAGGAAACTGGACCCGGCGGCACTTCGGGTCAATTTCAGCTCCGTCTGCCAGACGGAATGCGTGACAAGCTTGCCGAAGCGGCGATGGCAAATCTGCGCTCACTGAACGACGAGATCATCCATCGTCTCGCCCAGTCCCTGGAGCGCGACGAGATGCAGAAGCTATCCGACCGCCTCAACGCGCAGGGCGACCGCCTTGCTAAGTTCGAGGGAGACATAGCCGCCATAGTCGCGCAACTCAGACTACGCGACGACTAACGCATCAGCGGTAACCCACCGGGTAACCCGCGGATCAATAGCGGGTTAGCAACTCAATTGCTTCCGAGGATGATGCGATTCACCCACGATCAGTACATGAAATGTTGAAGCGCCTGGACGAGCGCGCGAGAAAGAATCCCGACCCGGAAAAGGCGAAGAAGCAGGCAGCGATGGCAAATGTGTTTCGGCCGCTTGCGGCGAAGGCTGCAAAGCAAGCCGCGGGATCAGCGTGACGACGGAGACCCGCGACAAGCCAACCCCGGACCCCAGCGGTATCAAAATGGCTGGAATTGAGCGCTGCGATCGGCCGCTGAGGACGCCGCCTGACGTCCGAGGCGGCATCCGCCATGAACACCGGCTTGGTATCCGCCACGAACACCGCCTCGGCATCCGCCACGAACACCTGCTTGGTATCCGGCATGGTTGCAATCCAGAGAGCCGTCCGGTAGGTCGGGGGTCGCCCTGAACTGGGCGACGGGCCGTCGGAGGATTTTGTCCCGCCAGCCTGGGAAAAGAACCGCACCACGGCAGCATTGAAAGTGTTGCTCCTCCGGGCGCTGCTTACGCGGCGGCCTTGTCTTCCTTGTCGGCACCACGCATTATGGCTCAGCACGCTGACCCCCGCGCAGCTGGCAGCCCGGCTCGGCGACCGGTTCCGGGTGCTGACCGGCGGAAGCCGGACCGAGCCGGCCCGCCACCGGACCCTGCGCGCGGCGATCAGCTGGAGCCATGACCTGCTCGACCAGCAGGAACAGGTGTGCTTCCGGCGGATGGCGGTCTTCGCCGCAGGATGCACGATCGACGCCGCCGAAGCCGTCTGCGCTGACGCCAGCCTGCCGGCGGAAGCGGTGCTTGAGACGGTCACCTCCCTGGTGGACCGGTCGCTGCTCACCACCGAGGAGCGCTGCGGCGCCATGCGGTACGGCATGCTCGAATCGGTCCGCCAGTACGCGCGCGAGCAGCTCATCGCGGCCGGGGAGGACGACCAGCTGAGCCGCCGGCACCTGGCCTGGCTGCTGGACCTGGCGGGCCGGGCCGACCTGGACGGCGCCGACCAGAGCGCCTGGCTGGACCTGCTGGAAGCCGATCACGACAACTTCCGGGCCGGCCTGGAGTGGGCGCTGGCCGCCCGGCAGGCCGGCCCGGCGCTGGCGCTGACCGGCGCCCTGGCCGCGTTCTGGGCGGTGCGAGGCCATGTCAGTGAGGGCCGCCGCTGGCTCGGCGCCGCGCTCAGCGCGGCCACGGCGCAGGACGACCCGCGAGCACGTGCCACCGCCCTGGACGGGGCCGCCCAGCTGGCCTTCGCTCACGCCGACTTCGGGGCCCAGCGGGATTTCCTGCAGGGAGAGCCTGGGCATCTGGCGGGAGCTCGGCCAGGCCGCCCACGTGGCCCAGTGCCTGTCCGACCTGGCCATGGTGGCCCACATCCGCGGCGAGCCCGGCACCGCCCGGTCGCTGCTGGACCAGGCCCTGGAATCGGCCCGGCTCGCCGCGAGACCAGCGGCAGATCGCCATGGCGCTCAATGGCCTGGGCCGCCTCGCCCTCCAGGACGACCCGCCGCAGGCGGCCGCCTACCTCGAGGAGAGCCTGGCCTGCATCCGCCAGACCGGCGACCTGCGCCGCGCCACGGTGATCCTCGGCAACCTCGCCGTGGCCGCCCGCAACCAGGGCCAGGCCGGCCTGGCCCGGGCCAGGATGGAAGAGCAGCTGGCCAGCGCACGGGAACTCGGTGACCGCAAGCTCACCGGCTGGGCGCTGACCAACCTCGGCCTGGCCGCCACCGAAGCCGGCGACCTCGCCGCCGCCCGGGCACGGCAAGACGAGGCGCTGTGCCTGGCCCAGGAGATCGGCGACCGCAGGCTGGAGATGTACGCGCTGACCAACCGCGGCCTGGTCTGCCAGGCGGACGGCGACTACCCGGCCGCCCGCACCTTTCACCAGCGCGGCCTCCAGCTCGCCCAGGCCCTCGGCGAGCCGCGCATCATCGCCGACGAACCTGGAAGAACTCGCGCACGTCGAAGCGGCCGACGCCAGCCCCGCCCTCGCCGCCCGCCTCCTCGGCGCCGCCCAGGCGCTGCGCGAGCGCCTGGGCGAGCCGGTACCCGGCCCCGACCTGGCCCGGCACGACCAGCTCACCGCGAGCCTGCGGCAGACACTCGGCGACGAGCACTACCAGGCCGCCTGGGACCAGGGCCGGTCAATGCCCGAGCAGCAGGCCATCACGCTAGCAGCCGGGACCCCCGGCATGCCCCACCGCGATGACGCCGCATCCAGCTCAGGTTAACTGCCGGTTCAGGTCTGGCGATCCTGCCGGTTCCTGCCCGTCCGGGAGTCCGGCCCTGCCGCGTCACCGGTCACCATCCCACACCGGCCGGCCTGGCAGCGACCGCCCCAGCCCAGGAGCCACCCGGGTAAGGGCCTCCCCAAGGACACCA